>JAZKGW010000001.1:0-212201 GCA_040385685.1 Verrucomicrobiota bacterium
AGCCGAGAAGTACTAATCATCCGTTTGGCTTGATTCCTATTTTTGAATTAGTGAAGACAAGTGACCGTGAATGGTTTGGAGATTGTCAGGTTTTAAAATTAGAAAACTCCGTGTGGATGTCAGGGAGCGGGCCGCCGAAAGGTAAAACAAAGCCCGCTTGTCCGTCAAAATACATAGCTCAGATCCCCAGAGTCCCAGCACCGCAAACCGGTGTTGCCCTCTGGTGACCAGAGCGCGGTGGAACCACCCGGTCCCATTCCGAACCCGGAAGTGAAACGCTGCAGCGCCGATGGTAGTGAGACGATAGGTCTTGTGAGAGTAGGTCGTCGCCAGGTATATGCCCGGCTCCTGTAACAGGGAGCCGGGCTCTTTTTTTGTATGCGGGCGGGAAATGAGGAACCAGAAAATCCCGGTCACGGGTAATGCGACCGGGACTCGGCGGCCCAAGCCCGATCAGAACTCGCAATTCCCCGGCGTCCTCGCGAACGGAATAACATCGCGGATGTTCGCCATCCCGGTGACGAACATCAGCATCCGCTCGAAGCCGAGACCGAAACCGGCATGGGGAACACTGCCATATTTTCGGAGGTCGGTATACCAATCGTAGGCCTCTGGATCGAGGCCGTGTTTGGCGAAGTTGCCCAATAGCACATCGAGCCGTTCTTCGCGCTGGCTGCCGCCGATGATCTCGCCAATGCCGGGAACAAGGACGTCCATTGCAGTGACGGTTTTGCCGTCGTCATTGAGTCGCATGTAAAACGGTTTGATATCCTTGGGATAGTTAAAGACCGTGACCGGTTTCTTGAAATACTCTTCGGTGAGCCAGCGCTCGTGTTCTGATTGGAGGTTTAAACCATACTCGACGGGGTATTCGAATGTCTTGCCACTCGTCTTCAGAAGTTCGACGGCTCTTGTATAGGTGAGGCGTTCGAACGCACGGCTGGCGACGAACTCCAGGCGTTCACGAAGTCCCTTGTCCACGAACTTTTCGAAAATTGCCAAATCTCCCTCGCTGTTGGATAGGGCCTCGTTGACCAGGAATTTCACCAGCGCTTCCGCCAAGTCCATGTCTCCTTCAAGATCACAGAATGCGACTTCAGGCTCGATCATCCAGAACTCCGCGGCATGGCGTGATGTATTCGAGTTTTCCGCCCGGAAGGTGGGGCCGAAGGTGTAAATGTTAGACAAGGCGCAGGCAAACGTTTCGCCTTCCAATTGACCGCTGACGGTGAGGAACGCGCGCTTGCCGAAGAAGTCTTCGGAGTCTTTGGAAATTTTATCACCAGGCAGTGTCGTCACACGGAACATTTCCCCGGCCCCTTCGCAATCGCTGGCGGTGATGATCGGCGTGTGGACGTAGATGAAATCGCGCTCCTGGAAAAACTTGTGCACGGCATAGGCCATCCGGCTGCGCATGCGGAAGACGGCACCATAGAGATTGGTGCGCGGGCGGAGGTGGGCGATCGAACGGAGGAATTCTGCCCCGTGACCCTTTTTCTGAAGCGGATAATCCTCCGGCGCCTCTCCCAGTAATTTCAGAGAACTTGCCTGCATTTCCCATACTTGTCCGGCGGCAGGGGAAGGGATCAATTTTCCACGGACTTCAACCGAGGCTCCGGTGGTCATTTTTGAAATCGCTTCGTAGCCGGGAATCCCCGCATCGGCGACGATCTGGAGATTTCCGAGGCAAGTGCCGTCGTTGAGTTCGAGGAATGAAAATGTCTTCGAATCGCGCCGGGTTCGCACCCAGCCGGCGACGTGGAGGTCATCGGTTGACTCAACGCGTTTGAGGACATGCTTGATCAGTGATCGCATGAACTTGGATAGCCAGCAGCTTGGACCTTGTCAAAGAAGGTCCCTGGATTTGTTGATAGTTGACCACGGGTAAGCGGGTAATAGCATCCGCACGAATAACCCGACCCATGAAATTCCTCCACCGGTTCCTGATCCTCGCGACTGTTCCCGCCGCCCATGCCTGGACGCCAAGCCAAGAGCCCCCGAAGATGCCACTCGATTCCTTTGTGCTTCCCGAGGGTTTGGAAATCACTCCGTGGGCTGCGTCTCCGGCACTTTTCAATCCGACTAATATCGACATCGATCATCTCGGCCGGGTCTGGGTGGCTGAAGGCGTGAATTACCGGGGCAAGGCGGGACGCCAACCTGGGGGTGACCGGATCGTGATTCTGGAAGATAGCGATGGGGATGGCAAATCAGACCGTTCGCAAGTTTTTTGGCAGGATCCCGAATTGGTTTCTCCGCTTGGAATCGCGGTGTTCGATAACGTGGTCATCGTTTCGCAGCCACCGAATTTGCTCAAGCTTACCGACGTCAACCGTGATTCGAAATTCGATCCGGCTTCCGGAGACACGCGGGAAGTTCTGCTAACCGGTTTCAACGGCCGGAATCACGACCACTCGCTTCACTCTCTAACGGCTGGTCCGGACGGGAAATGGTATTTCAACCAGGGAAACACCTGTGGCGTCTTCACGGACAAATCCGGCAAGACATTCCGCATCGGCGGGGGCTACTATAAGAGTGGCGGCGGTGAATGGCCCGTCGATACCAAGGCGATCTCCGGTCAAAAAAGTGATGATGGGTTTGTCTATGTCGGCGGATTCACCATCCGCATGAACCCGGACGCGACCCATGCCGAAGTGGTCGGCTACGGCTACCGGAATTCCTACGAGCAGACCATCAACTCGCGGGGCTACGTGTTTCAAAACGACAACGATGATCCGCCGGCGTGCCGGACCACACACGTTCTCGAACGTGGCAATGCCGGCTTTTTCTCCAACGACGGGACGCGCCTCTGGGATGCGGACAAGCGTCCGGGGCAAGACACGCCGGTGGCCGAATGGCGTCAGGAAAATCCCGGCACCATGCCTGCAGGTGACGTCTATGGTGGCGGCTCGCCGACTGGAGTTGCCTATTATGAGAACGGCGCGCTGGGTGAGAAACTCATCGGCACGCTGTTGTCCTGCGAGCCGGGCAGAAACGTGATTTTCGGGTATCAACCCGTCGTGGAGGGGGCGGGTTTCAAGTTGGATCGCACGGATTTCGTGACCACCAATGCCGAGAAGAACTTCGACGGCGCGGATTTCACGGGTGGTGTCAGAAAGCAGAAGGCCATGGCGGAGGATGCCAAGATCAAGTATAACTTCCGTCCGTCGGACATCTGCGTCGGGCCGGATGGCGCGCTCTATGTCGCGGACTGGACCGATCCACGGGTTGGTGGCCATGACACCCAGGACGACGCGGCATCCGGCATCATCTATCGGATCGCTCCCAAGGGCTTCAAAGCCGGCGTTCCGAAGATCGATCTCGGCACGGTGGAGGGCGCGGTTCTCGCGTTGAAATCACCCGCCGTGAACGTCCGTTCGCTGGGCTATCAGAAACTGAAATCCAGCGGAGCCGCGGCCTATGATGCCGTGGCGAAGGTCCTTGATGACTCCAATCCCTATGTTGCTTCCCGGGCGATTTGGCTGATGCCTTATCTCGGTGAAAAAGGACGAGCCAAGCTCGATACCTTGATTGCCAGCAAGGACGCCGCCACCCGTCTAACCGCCTTTCGCGCGATCCGCCGCACCGATGGCGCGATCGATGATCTGCCATACGCCCGTAAACTTTCCACCGACCCGGATTCCGGGGTGCGGGCCGAGGCCGCGCAAGCGGTGCGAGGCCGCAGCTTCGAGGAAGCCCGCGATGTGCTGGTCAACGTGGCTCTCCAGTATGATGGCAAGGATCGTTCCTATCTGGAATCCTTCGGCATTGGTGCCGGTCATCACACCGAAGCGCTGTGGAAAGCCATTGGTCAAAAAATGCAGCCAGGCCCACCCGCCGGGTGGTCGGACACGTTTGCTCGGCTCACCTGGCGATTGATGCCGGAGGCCGCGGTGGCTTCGTTGAAAGCCCGCGCCACCGCCTCCAATCTCACCGAGGATCAACGCAAGTTCGCGGTCGATTCCATCGCATTCATCAAGTCCAAGGACTCTGCCGAGGCTCTGATGGATCTCGCTGCCAAAGGTTCGCCGGTTAGAGAGCAATGCTTGTGGTGGCTTCAGAACCGCAGCGAAGGCGAGTGGGCCTCCTTCGGTCTTGGTGCCGATCTCTTGAAACGCGGTCTCATCGAAAAAGCCGTGCCGCTGGTGGAGATGACTGTCCCGTTGAAACCGGAGAGCACCAAGTTCACCGTCGCCGACGTGATGGCTCTCAAGGGCGATGCCGCACGCGGCAAGGTCGCCGCCGGGCGCTGCGTGATGTGTCACAAGATCGACCAGGCCGGTCCTGAATACGGGCCCGCTCTCAAGGGATTTGGCAGCCGCCAACCGCCTGAAGTCGTCGCGCGATCCATGGTGGATCCATCGTTCGATATTTCCCACGGCTTCGAGGGCACGGCCATCAATCTCAAGGACGGCAAATGGATCGACGGTCGCATCATTTCCGATGGCGATCCCGTGGTCATCAGTGCGACCGGCGGTGTCGTCCAACGAGTTCCTAAAAAGCAGATCGCCGGCCGCAATAAAATGGACCGTTCGCTGATGCTCAACGCCGATCAACTCGGCATGACCGCTCAGGATGTCGCCGACATTGTCGAGTGGATGAAAACTTATTGAGCGAACCGATCTATCACTCCGGCTTCGGCAAGCTCTTGTGCGAGCCGTCGCAGAGTGGCGGATTTGCGGTGTGTTTGCACTGGCACCACCACACGGTCTTCTTCTCCGCCACTTCGTATTTCACCGGTTGCAAGCCGGTGCCCTTGTGGGAACCGTCGCAAAACGGTGGATGACCCGAGCGACCGCAGGAGCACCACCAGTGAACCCCGGCCTCCACTTCAAGCGCCAGCGGTTTGGTATCGCAAATAATCGGTTCGGCAGCCATGCCGTGAGGCTAACCGGCATCCTCCTCTTAGCGCGAGAATGAATCCGGCAAGACCGCGGATTTTACTTGGGTGGCGATCAGGGCCGGGTTGCTCTCCTGATCCGCCGCGGCGGTGGCCGGTTCTTTATCCAGTTTCGGATATCGTTGGGACGGCACGTCGTTGAGAAACGTTGCTCCGAGCCACCCCGCGAGGAGGATCGACGAACCACTTACAAAACGACGGGTATTCATCTAATAATAAGGGAATGTTTACTATTCCTGCTGGCAGGTTTTGCTTCGATCCCGGCAAAATAGCAATCACAATCACGCGGCTTGCCGGGGAGAACTTTCAAAAGAGGATTGTCGTCATCCCTCCCGGCCACTAGCTTCGCGGTCACGAGAGATCCGCCCCGGCGGATTCTATCAGACCGCAACTTTCCAATTCCATGGGCATTTTCAGCAAACCCCGCCTGCGCAGCCACGATCGCCGAGAAGAGATGCCGGAGGGCCTTTGGCTCAAGTGTCCCGATTGTGGCGCCTTGATCCACACCCTCGAACTCAAGCAGAACCTTCATGTCTGTGTGCATTGCAGCCACCATTTCCTCGTCGATTCCCGCGAGCGGATCACGATGCTGGCGGATCCGGATTCGTTCGAGGAAACCGAGGCGGACCTGATCTCCGCCAACCCGCTCGGCTTTGCGGGGTATTCCGAGAAGACCACGGCACTCCGCGAAAAGACCGGGCTCGACGACGCCGTGATCTGCGGCCGTCTAACAATCAATGGCCAGCGCGCGATGATCGCGGTGATGGACTTCAAATTCTTCGCCGGCTCGATGGGCTCGGTGGTCGGTGAAAAAATCACCCGCGCGATCGAGATGGGAATCGCCGAAAAGCGCGGCGTGATCATCGTATCCGCCTCGTCCGGTGCGCGGATGCAGGAAGGCATGCTCTCGCTCATGCAAATGGCCAAAACCTGCGGCGCGCTCGCCCGGCTTTCCGAGGCGAAACTGCCCTACATCTCCCTTCTAACGCATCCGACCACGGGCGGCGTCACGGCCTCCTTCGCCACCATTGGCGATATCAACCTGGCCGAGCCCAAGTGCATGATCGGCTTCGCCGGCCCGCGGGTGGTTAAGGAAACGACTCACCAGAATCTCCCTCCCGGTTTCCAAACCGCCGAATTCATGTTAGAGCACGGGTTGATCGACGCCATCGTCCCGCGGACGAAACTGCGCGAGCGGCTGGGCACATTGTTAGGCTACATGATGCCGGAGTGATGGGGAGTAGGGACGCCCTCGTCCCTACATGCACGGACGAGGCGTCCATGCTCCTTATGAGATCACCCTTCCCCCGGCGGAGTGACGACCACCACCCGCTCGACGCCCCGTTTGGAGAACTCCTCCCAGTAGCGCTTCTCCCAAGCGACCGTGCGGGCGCGGCGGTCTTCCTCACTGAGTTTTTCCCATTCCGCGAAGCCGATCGCGCGGGCGAGATCACGGTCGGCGAGTCTAACTGCCAGTTCGTCCCAGAAGCTTTCGTTGCGGAATTCCTCGTAACATTCGTGATAGAAAAGATTTTCCTCGCGTTCCGCCTTCACCCGGAAGCGCTGGCTTTCCTCGTCGAACTCGATCCAGTCACTCAGCCCCGAGTGTCCGGCCTTTTCGAGGATTTTGCTTTCCAGCGTCTCAAACGCGGACACCTGGTCGTTCGCGGTTTCCTTCTGGTTCCACGACGCCACGTTGGCGGCAAGGCTGACCATTTCCACCAGCGTGGCGAGTTCTTGATCGGAGAGGCGCAAATGCATTAGTGCCGCGAACAAACCACCACCGCGGCCCACCCGCAAGCCCGCAACACTCGGAGCTTGATCTTCGGGAAATCTCACGGCAGCTTGCCGCCCTGCCCGGCACGAGTAGCTCAGCGGTAGAGCGGTCCGCTTACACCGGATTGGTCGGCGGTTCGATCCCGTCCTCGTGTACCATCTTCAAAGCCGCCAGACGTCCAGCGTCCTGCCCATGCGACAGGCTTCCGGCGATTCATCGATGACGCCGCGGCTGAGCACGCCCGCATTCCATTCCAGCCAATCGGCCCGCCCCGGAGCCGTGAACGAGCCGGTATTGATGATCCGGCGACCGTTCCTGAGCCAGCAGCCTTCACGGTGAAAATGGCCGATGACCAGCACTTCCGCCCGTGGGAAATAGGTCTCGCAGAACTTCGCGCCGACAGAGGCTTGGATCATCCAAGCCTCGATCATCTTGACCGCGCGGCCCGGCGGCAACACCGCGTCCCACGCCCGCTGCAGGAAATGGCGGCCCGTCGGATACTCGAGGGAGCACAACTCCCTTGCTATTTTCCGTGCCACCCGCAGCCGCTCCTCGATGTCGTGATCGGCGCGCGGGTGCTGGTTCCACAGCTCCATCACCCGCTCGCCGTTGACGAGGATCTCCCGCTTCCACGGCGAACCGTCGAACAACAACGCGTCACCGTGGGTGATGACGATCCGCCCGCCGGCCAATTCGATCCAGCCCGGCCCGGGCCAGCCTGGATCGTGGTTGCCTGATAGAAAAACCGCATCGGCGCCTTCCTCGCGGCAGAGTTCCTGCAACTCGCCTAACATTCTCTTCGCGCCGCCGTAGAGTTTTCCGGCGAGTTCCTGCCAGGTGTCGCCATTGAAAACTATGGTGCCCGCCCCCGCGATCAACGGCCGGAGCGCGGAGACCCGCTCGACGCGTGAAATCCTGTGACCCAGATGCAGATCGGATAGAACCCGGACGGGTTCATTCATGGGTCCACCCGGCGCTGGCGCACCGCCTCAAACAAACAGACGCCGGTGGCCACCGAGACGTTGAGGCATTCCACCTTGCCAGCCATCGGGATCCTGGCGAGGAAATCGCAGTTCTCCTCGGTGAGGCGGCGCATGCCTTTTTCCTCGGCCCCTAACACCAGCGCGAGCGGCCCTTTGAGATCGAGTTCGTAAATCGACTTGGACGCCGCGTGGTCCGAGGTGCCGACGAGCCACAGCCCGGCGGCTTTTAGTTTTTCCATCGTCCGCGCGAGGTTGGTCACCTGGGCGAACGGCACATGATCGGCCGCGCCCACCGAGACGCGGCGCACGGTTTCGGTGATGCCCACCGCCTTGTCCTTCGGCGCCACCACCGCGTGCACGCCCGCCGCATCCGCGGTGCGGAGGATGGCTCCCAGGTTGTGCGGGTCCTGCACGCAATCGAGGATCAAAATGAACGGCACCTTCTGCTCCGCCACGATCGCCATCAGGTCATCCTCGTCGAGCGACGGCGTGATGGTTTCCACCGCCTGGACATGGCGGTTCTCGCGCGCTTGTTTACCTTGCGCGCCGTGAGGAGGGGAGAAACGAGGTTTCATGGGGGGAGTTTTGATCAAGCGAGACGATGGAGTCGAGCGCGATGGCATTGGATTTGCCGACAAAAAAGGCGGCCCTGCATTTCGCAAGGCCGCCTTGATGATGTGAATGAACTTGCCGGATCAGGGAGTCACGACCACTTGCAGTCGGACGAAGACCTTACCCGGACCTGTCGGAGTGTATGTAACCGTGTTTCCGATCACGGTTGAGGACACATCCGTCCAGATCGCGAGGTCAGGTGAGGTTTGCACAGTGTAGGATCCCACAAATCCCGGGTCTTTCGGCCAGGTGATCGTCCCTCCGACGATGGTCGGATTCGCGGTGAAGGTCGACCCCGTGGCCTGCATGAAATACTCAAGACTGTTCCTTACGCCATCGTTGTCATGATCTCCGTTCGGTCCACCGACACCGCTGTTGGCGGTAACCCAGGAGGCGTAAGGATAGGGAGTGGCCGGGACCGAAATCGCCACCGCGCCAATGCCGATCTGCTTGGAGGATCCGGCGCCCGCGCCGCGGTCCGATTTCCAAGTGATCGAGAATTCCTCGCCCGGCGCGATTGACAATCCGGTCACGGTCGCAGTCTTGGTCGCATCCACATGTCCTGCGGTATCATAGGCAAGTGCCGCGATGGGAGCCGAGCCATTCACGGCGACCGTCCATATGGGGTTGCGACCCTCTTCGATGTCGTTCACCCGTCCCAAGTAGGAGACGTCAAAGCTGGTCAATGTCGCTCCAGTTCCGTTGATCAAGCGAAGGGTGACCGTGAGCGTGCCGCTGCTGCCGGTGTGACGATAACCGAGAACCCCCGGGGTGACACCGCCGAGGAAGCCGCCGGTACTCGCTTGTTGTCCCCATGTCCCGGCGTAAGCTTGCAGCGGTGGAGTGGCGTCGGAGATCGCGGTCCATCCGGCCGGATTGGTTCCATCGTAGTTGTTGAATGCTTGGGTGTAGCTGCCCGTGAACGTTGGGGAACTCGCCAGCGTGGTGAAGGTCGCAAACACGGTGTAGCTGGTGCCGGTGGCATTGCTCGCATAAGCGCTGACCGTGTAATTGGTGGCCGGCGTTAGTCCGGTCAGGGTGCCCGAAAATGCACCCGTTGCCGGAGAGCCGTCCACTATCGTGCTCACACCTGGACCACCGATTTGGGGAGCCGGATTGGTGGAAGTCACCGAATAGACGAAGCCACGGCCAGTGACGGTTTGGCCGCCATCACCAATTACATCCGCTTGCACCGCAGCTGTCAGCGAACCGATGGTCGCAACCGGAACACTTAGCGAGGCCACCGTCGGAGCGAAGAGCGTGCTCGTCGCACTCACCAATACATCCGAGATGCCGATTTGGCGCGCGGACCCGGAGCCGGCTGCGTAAAGGGAGCTCCATTTGATTTGGAAGGTCGCACCCACCGGAATGCTCAGACCTGAAATAGAAGCATTGCGTTGGACATTGTCGCCGTCCGTTGTCGAGTAGCCGAGTGCGGTGACCGGCACGCCGTTCACAGTGACGGTAAATACCGGGATCCGGGTGTTGGCAAGCACGCTTACGCGTCCCTTGTAGGCGACCGTGAGATCGGTGATGGGCGCAGGCGTTGCATTTCTCAGGGTTAAAATCTGGACTAGCGGTGAGAGGCTGGTTCCGGTCGCGCTGTTGTGATGATATCCGAAGACGCTCGCGTTGCCTTTGAATCCACCTAAAGTTGCCGAAGGGTTGCCAGGATCGACCGTAACGGTTCCCCAGTCGCCCCGATAGTCGGATACGTAGCCGGGAGGGCCCGAGGATGACCAGCCGGTAGGCAGGGTCGCGGCAGATGTGTAAGTGGCGAAGGTCTGGGTGTATGGGGTGGTGGTAAGGCCAGGAACATCGACGGTTGAAAATTTCCAAGTGGTATCGCCGGTAAATCCTGCAAATGGGTTACCGGACTCGTCTTCGAACGAACCGGGATCAATTTCCACATAATAGGTAAGACCGTAATCCAAGCCGGAAGGGAGGGTCAGAGTCGCTGTGGAACCGGTTGTCGAGACACCATTGCCAAATGCGTAAGAGTCGAGTGTTGCCACCACGGTACCGTCCAGCTTCTTCACCTTGATCACGGGGCCGATGGCGAACGGCAGTTGTACGGTCTCGCTGAAATTGATGCTCAGACTCGACGGCGGAGCAATGTTGACCACGTTGTTAGCTGGCGTGAATGAGACGACCGTAGGCGCGGTGAGGTCTGGTGGGATCGTGGTGAATGTCCAAGTCGAGTTGTTGGCAATACCGGTGAAAAAGTTCCCTGCGGCGTCCTTGATTCCTTGCGAATCGATGGTGATGTAATAGCTCGTGCCAAGATCGAGGTCGACCGTGGGGTTGATGGTGACCGTGTTGCCGCTGAAACTGACCTGCGGATCGCCGACGGGGATGGTTGCGAACACGACATCACCGGTTGTCTTCGTGATGACGATATTGCCTGTGCCGACGGCGACGATTTCGTTGAAAGTCGCGACGAGGTTGGCGGGCCCAGTGACGCCGGTGGCGTTATTGGTGGGAGAAAGCGTGGTGACCGTCGGTGGCGTGGTGTCGAGCGAGCCGTCTGGCACAGAGGTAACAGCAACGTTGTCGAGTGAGATTTTGGGTCTGCTGCCCGTGGTGCCGCCGATCCCGTTGTAATTATAGAACCGCAGTTTGACAGTTCCCTGATTGTCCAAAGCAGACGGAAGTGCAACGCTCACTGACGCTGACCCGGCGACATTATTGGTTGCCGAAAAAGGAAGGTTTGTTCCGGTCAATTCAGTCCAAGTGGCTCCATCAGCCGACCAGTAAACTTTTAATTGGGCGGCGCGATTCCCAGTGGAATTAAATACACATGCCGCATCAAACGAAAGGTTCCCTAGATCCCGCCCCGTGGCATTGAGGTTGAGATCCAAAGCTACGGAATTTGCGTTGTCGGCTCCTGTCGAAAGGAACTGAAGACTCTCAGCCCCCACTACAATGTTCCTCTGTACTCCCCCGGACGATCCAGTTGTAAAATTTGCGCTGGATACCGTTGTCTTGGTGGCACTTGGGATCGAACCCGTAGTCAATACCGGAACGCTCGACCATGAATTTGTCCCCGGACTTGTCCAAGTGGAGACCGTGGAAAAGTCCTCAGAGAAATTCCCGGCTGCAAGGTTGAAATAAGTCTGAGCTCCTAGCTGCGAGGAGGTGATGGTAGCGAAGCAAACCGCGAGCACGGCTCGCGACCAGTGAACGGGCTTGGAAAGCCTGTCGGGGGATGGGGATTGGGTATGAAGTCTCATTTTGTCAGTGTGGTAGTGAATCGACAGCTCGAAAATGGCACAGGAAAGAGATCTGTCCCTCTCTATTATGTGCCGCTTTCGCCATCGGTTTAAGCAATTCCTGAGCCACAATAATTTTGCTTGTCGATTTCGAGTTTTCAGTATTTATTGAAAACCGTGAACGCGGAGATGGAAAAGCTCAAACAGGCCCGGGACGAATTCGTCGCCCAATGGGGTGCGCTCGGCACCCAGTGGGGGATCAACCGGACGATGGCCCAGATCCACGCGTTGCTGATGACCGCGCCGCAGGCGATGACCACCGACGAGGTGATGGAAGATCTGGAAATCAGCCGCGGCAACGCCCACACCAACCTCAAGGAACTGGTAGCTTGGGGGTTGATCAAGGTGGTCGTGAAAAAAGGCGAGCGGCGCGAGTTTTTCGAGGCGGAGAAAGACGTCTGGCAGATTTTCACGATCGTCGCCCGCGAGCGGAAGCGCCGCGAAATCGAGCCGGCGCTGGCGATTCTCGCCAAGTGTGCGGAGGAAAGCAGCGACATCCAAACGCCGGAGGGCAAGGCCTTCTACGATCAGATGCGGGCGCTTGAGGACTTCGTCGGATTTGCTTCGAAAATGTCGGATCGGATCTCATCCCTGAAATACGGATTCGCCGTCCAACTGGCGACCAAACTGCTGGGCTGAGGGTAAAAAAATTTCAACCTGTCTTTCAGAATTTTCTGAAAGATCGGAATCAACGAAAAACAAAAATCAGAAAGGAAAGCTGGAAATGAATGCAACAGTCACCACTTACGGGCTCTATCTCACCATCGCGCTACCGCTCACCGTGTGGGTGGCGCGGAACCTGTTCCGGAACGGCCGGATCTTCCTGGTGGATTGCTTCCACGGTAACGAATCCCTGGCGGACAGCGTGAACCAACTGCTGGTGATGGGCTTCTACTTGATCAACTTCGGCTTCGTCGCGCTCTATCTGAAGTTGGCGGACGAGGTGCAGGAAGTGCGCGGGATTTTCGAAGCGCTCAGCGGCAAGCTCGGCGTGGTGCTGCTGGTCCTCGGCGGAATGCACTTCTTCAACCTGCTGGTATTCACAAAAATGCGGAAGCGGGCGACCTGGGAACAAGCCCCGCCGCCGCTGCCACCGGCCGGAACCATTTTCAAGAAAGCCTAACCGCGCTCCTCCGTGAAAACGCTCACCATCTTCTACGATCCGCACTGCGGGCTGTGCGCCCGATTCCGGGTGTGGCTCGAAGCACAGCCGAAGCGGGTGGGCGTCGAGTTTCTCGCCTTCGATTCGGCGGAAGCCAGTGAACGGTTCCCTGGCTTGTTAGGGCTGGGGGCGGACCGCGAAGTGGTGGTGCTTGCCGATGACGGCCGTTGGTGGCAGGGCAGCGCCGCTTGGCTGACCTGCCTGTGGACGACGATTCAATACTACGACTGGGCGTTCCGCTTGGCAGCTCCGGTTTTCCAACCCTTCGTGAAAAAGGCCGTGCATCTGCTTTCCGAAAACCGCCTGACACTTTCCCGGCTGATGCGACTCCGCAATGACGCCGAGCTCGCGACCGCAATCCAGGCGTTCCCCGAGGCGCGATGCGAAAACAACCTTTGCCGAATTTGATTCAACCAACACTGAAAGACTTTTTATGAACCCCGTGATCGTGATTTTCGGAGCCAATGGATTTCTTGGCCGCTACCTGACCCGCCACTTCACCCGCAACGGCAAGGAAGTGGTTGCCATCGCCCGCAGCCGCGAAGGCTGGAGTGGCGACGGGATGTTTCTCGAATGGGACGGCAAAACCCTCGGACCGTGGGCCCTCGCACTCGAGGGAGCCGAGGCCGTGATCAATCTGGCCGGGCGCAGCGTGAACTGCCGCTACACGCCAAAGAACCGCCGGGAAATTATCGATTCCCGGGTGAACGCGACCCGCGTCATCGGCGAGGCGATCCATGCCTGCAAGGTGCCGCCGAAAAACTGGTTCAACGCGAGCACGGCGACCTGGTATCGCCACGCGGAGGACAAGCCGCAGAATGATTGGCTCGGTGAACCGGGCGAGGGGTTTTCCTGCGAGGTGGCGCAGGCGTGGGAAGACGCCTTCTTCAATGCCGCCGTGCCGCCTGAGACACGCAAGCTCGCACTGCGGATCGGCATGGTCTTGGCGAACGAGCCGGCCACGGTTTACGACGTGCTGCGCAAGCTCACCGCGCGGGGGCTCGGCGGACCGATGGGCAACGGCAACCAGCGGATCAGTTGGATCCACATGGAGGATTTCCTGCGGGCGGTGGATTTCGTGATCAACGATCCGTTCCTCGACGGCACGATCAACGTCACCGCACCGGACTTCCCGACCAACCGCGAGTGGATGCGAATCTTCCGTGAGGCGGTAGGGATGCCGCTGGGTCTGCCGGCGGCCCGATGGATGTTGAAGATCGGCGCGCGGCTGATGGGCACCGAAACCGAGCTCATTTTGAAAAGCCGGTGGGCCGAACCGCTGCGGTTGAGGGACGCGGGATTCCGTTGGCGGTGGAACCGGGCCGTGGACGCTGTGACCGACCTCCATGGGCGACGGGGCCTGCAGGGATTTTTCCGAGCCGCGGCCGAGCGGAGTGCCGGTGCACGCGCATGGTTGACGGCGCCGATGCGGTAAATCGGATCAATTTCCTTAAAATTTTAGAAACGAATACAAATTAATTTTCTATCGAATTTATGTAACCTGCTTATTTTAAGTTGGAATACAAAGTAAATCACCTAACAATGACTTTTTCAGTTTGCGCCGAACTGCCGTGCCAGCTATGGAAAGCGCGCGTTGTTTTGCACGCATAACCAAAATAAAAAGGCTTTTTTGCATGATTTACCGAATCTTTTCCCTCACCTCGCTCGCATTATTTGCGGCGCTTTTCACCAGTTGCGGAGGCTCTGGCCCCGACGTCATCTCCAAATCCTCGATCCGTTCCGGGTCGGGGATTTATGCTAAAAGAGAGAGTTTCGCTCTCCCTCCGGCGTCCTCGGCCGCTGTTGCCGCCGCCACCGGCAAGCCCCGCGACAAGCATTCGATGCCGGTTTACTCGTTCGCCGATCGCACCCGCATCGTCCGGACCACCGCCTACACCAGCACCGAGTCCGACCACCTGATCTACGGCGACAAGAACGCCACCGGCACCGTTCTCCGCTACAATGACCGCGTCCGCAGCGCCGCCGCCGACTGGTCGTTCTACCCGGTTGGAACCACTTTCCGCATCAAGGGGCTGCCTTACCTGTACGTCGTCGATGACTACGGCTCCGCGCTTCTCGGCACCGGCACCGTGGACATTTACAAGCCGACCAAGGACATCATGAACCTCTGGGGCCGCCGGAATGTGGAGCTCAATATCGTCCAGTGGGGCTCCTTCACCCGCAGTGCCGAGCTTCTCAGCCAGCGCACCAAGTATGATCACTGCCGCAAAATGCTGGCAAACATCGTCCGCCAGCGTCCCGATCTCGTAAGCGTCGCGAAAAACTAATTGCCCGAAGATTTCCAAGGCCCGGTCGTTCGTTCGACCGGGCCTTTTTCATTCATTGGATCGGCGCGAACAATCTCGCCGCCCGGCACGCCGCCCGGAACAGGAACGGCTTGCTGCAGAAGTCGTCCACCTTCGCCTCGCTGGCGTTGGTGAAATCGGTGACCAGCATCGCTTCGACCTCATCGACGAATTTGCGGTCGGTGGAAAACGCGGTGATTTCGAAGTTCAGTCGGATCGAGCGGTTGTCGAGGTTTGCGGTGCCGACGGCAGCCAGCCGGTTGTCGATCAGCATCACCTTTTGGTGCAGGAAGCCTTTGTGATAAGAGAACAATTTCACCCCGAACGGAATCGATTGCTCATAGTAGGAAAACGCCGACAGCCAGACGAGCAGGTGATCCGCCCGCTCGGGGATGAGGATTCGCACGTCCACCCCGCGAATCGCGGCGGCTTGCAATGCGGTGAGCACTCCTTCGTCGGGAACAAAGTAAGGTGAGGCGATCCAAAGTTTTTTGCGGGACGTGTTGGCCGCTTCGGCGACCAGCAGTTGCCATGAGTCCACCGGATCAGCGGGGCCGGTGGGAATGATCGCGGCGATCTGATCCGCCGCCTCAGACCGGGTATCCCAATGCAAGTCGGGGACCGTGTTGGATGCCCAGAACCAATCTTCGAGAAACACCATTTGTACCGCTTGGACCACCGGACCGCGCATTTTCAAATGGGTGTCCCGCCAGCCGCCCCAGCGTTGGTCGCGACCCAGGTATTCGTCACCCACGTTGAGTCCGCCAATGAACGCCGTCTCGCCGTCGCTCACCACGATTTTCCGGTGGTTCCTGAAATTGAGCTGAAATCTCGACCACCAATAGCGGTTGATCCCGAAAGACATGCACTCGATGCCCGCCTCCCTCATCGCCTTGAGATAGCGTCGGGGTAATTTGTGCGAACCAATTTCATCAAACAGGAAATAGACTTTAACCCCGGCCTTGGCCCGCGCGATGAGCGCCTGTTGGAACTTGGTGCCGAGCGTGTCATTTTTCACGATGAAGAAATTCACGCAGAGGTAGCTCTTTGCCTCGTGGATCGCTTCGAAAATCCGTTCGAAGGTGGTATCGCCGTCGATTAGAAGCTCCAGCTCGTTGCCTCGGGTGAAAGGAAGCCCTCCTAACACCTGCGCCGCTCTTTCGAAGGCGTCGTCATCCGGGATCTCCACCTCGCAGTGGCGCAAACGGCGGTGCATGGTCTCCGCGAGCTTGCCCAACTGGCTGTCCTTTTCCCGTCTCCCGCCGACATGAGTTGAAAAGCGAGTCCGCCCTAACAGCCAATACATCGGGATCGCCAGGAACGGTATGGTGAGCAGGGAAACCACCCAGGCGATCGTCCCTTGGGAGGTTCTCACATGCATCAGCGCGTGCAGCACGTGCAGGATCCCCACCAGATAGAATGCCACCAGAGCCACCATCCCCAGCCACGTGTTGAACTCAAAATCGGGGAAAAACATCGGCTCAAGCTAACTGCGGGATCCGCCTTCAACAAGCCTTCAGGCGGGTGACTTCAGGTGGTAAAAATGCCAGCGGATTTCTTCCTCGTAGCAGTGAACGCTCGGGTAATACGGTCTGGCATCATCCCTTCTCAGTCCGGCTGTGACGCGTTCCTTGGGCAGAAGCTTGAGCAGATCCGTCATCATCCGCAGCAGGCCGTCCGGGTGCCGCAGGCGCAGCGGTTGGCCCTGATAGAAAATCGCCGTGCTTCCGGTTAGGGCCAGACGGACCCGGTTTGGCGCGGCCCAAAAGAAAAAATCGAGACGGAATTCCAGCTCGTCTTCCTCCCAGCGGTGTTTCTCAATTTCAATCGTTGGAGCGCCACCCCGCGTTGACCTCGGGCCCTTCACGTGCATTTCCCAATCGGTCTTGATCTCGACTTGTGTTAGAAATCCTCCTGCCAGGAAAACCAGATCCGTCGACGGCCGCGTCTGGATTCGTCCCATGAAATCCGTAAACAGCAGGACATCTCCCTTCACCTCGAACCGCTGGACGGTGAACGGCTCGTGAAGTTGCGGCAAATCCTGGTCCGCGACCACGTCAGTCGGGAAATCCCGGCGTTTCAGCTCCGCTTGGAAAATTTCGGCGTCCTCCCTAGCGAGTCCCGAAATGAGAATGCCGAACAGTTCGCGATGCAGCCTCGCACAGTCCCCGCGGGCGACCGATCTAACCACCACCGAGGCGTCTTCAAGCGAGCTTCGGTCGATGGTCTGGTCCTGGGAAACTTGCAGCAGGCTGTAAGTGGACATGGGAACCGGCTGTCTCTTCAGCGCTTGCGGATGAGCATGAACTCATTTCCATCCGTGTCATGACACATCGCCAGATGCGGGGCCTCGCCATCTTCATCGGCAGGCTCGCGGACCAAGCCGCCTCCGTTTGCCACCACCTCGGCGGCCCCGGAAACCACATCCGCGACTTGGAAGCTGATGCCCGTCCAAGTTCGTTTTCCTTCACCGCCGCCATGGATGCCGATGATGGCACCGGCCACTTCCACTTCGGACATGACGCTGTTGGTCTTTGTGACCTCCGCGCCGAAAACTGTCTGATAGAACCGCGTTGCCCGCGTCAAGTCGGCTGCCCAGATGACATACTTGACGCGTTCGACGTGCATGTTTCTCAGTAGGAGAAGATTTCGTCGTCCTTGAAGAAGCGCTTGATCTCGGCTTGCGCGGCTTCGACGGAGTCGGAGGCGTGGCAGACGTTGCGCATCTTGGCGTCGGCATCCTTGAAGCCGAAGTCGCCGCGGATGGTTCCTTCGGGAGCGACCATCGAATCGGTCGGTCCAAGCAGATCGCGGACGGCGGCGATGACATTTTCACCTTCAAGCGCGAGGGCGATGACAGGGGATTCCTGCATGAAGCCGCGGACGGCTGGGAAGAACGGTTTGTCCGCGATGTGCGAGTAGTGATCGGCGAGGATTTCGTCGCTCAGGCGCATCATCTTGATGCCGCGGATCTTGAAGCCTTGCGCTTCGAAGCGGGCGAGAACGGTGCCCGTAAGGCTCTTGGTAACAGCGTCGGGCTTGAAAAGGATGAGGGAAGTTTCGGAACTCATGCGGGTGGAGTTAGTGGGGAGCCCTGCTTTGTGCAAGCCTTTTGCAGCACCGGATTTCCTCGTAAATCTTAACGATCAAGCGCATCCGCACGCTGCCGGAGAGCCCGTGCGGCATCTCCATTGCGGTTCTCCGTTTCCCACAACTGTGCCAACCGTCGGAGAGCGGCGGCGGTTTCCTTCTTTGCCTCCGGCGGGAAAGCGCGGATGGCGGTGCGCAGACGTTCCTCCGCGGCTTTGGTCTGGCCTTGGCCGAGCAGGCCCTCGGCGGACTCGAGGAGAAATGTGGGTTCGGGTTTTACATCGGCGGGCCGGGCCGCCTCGGCTTCGCGGAAAAGCCGCGAGGCGAGAGCGCTCGTTTCGGGATCGCGACGGGTGGCGATCGCGAGCCTGCAAGCCAGCCCGTAGTCCGCCGGATGATCGAAGATCGCGCGCTCTAACAATAATCGTGCCTGTCGCGGATCTCCGGCCGCCAGCCATTCGTCCGCGAGCTTGGCAAACTCCGCGGGAGAGCCGCCACGAATCTGTAACAGCTCGCCGGCATGGAAACGGGCGGGCTCGGGTTGGTCGCGCAACCGATAGAACTTTGCCAGGGTCTGATGGGCGAGCGCCTGGCGCGGATGAATCGCCAGCACTTCCTTGAGCACGGCTTCACCTTCCGCATCCGTTTTGGCGGCGAAATAAAGAATACCTAACCGCGTCCGCAAATCCAGCGATGCGGGTGCGGCCGCGACATGGCGTTTGAGAATGTCGATCGCCTGGTCCGGGCGATTCGTGTCGCGGAAATGATCGGAAGCTGAGCGGGCGAGTTCGGGTATTTCAGGATGGGATTCGACTGCATGAAGAAACCGCCGGTCCACCTTTTCGCGGGCGGCGGCATCTTCGGCCGCGGCCATGCTCCGGGAAAGCGATGCATGAAGCAGGACCGACGCGGGATCGTCCGGTGAAAGTGTTTCCAAAAGCTCGATCTGGCGGGACTTGTTAGCGGTCGACTGCGCGTGTTGGAACAAACGGCGGATGAGTTCGGGATGTCCTGGATAGAGAGCGAGCGCCGCTTCGAGCGTGTCGTTCGATAGCTGAATGGCCAAGGTGTCGCCGTTGCTTTGTTGGTCGAGGAAATCGGCGTAGGCGAGCTGGATTTCAAGAACCTCCGGTCGCGCGGCGGCGAGGTCGCGGTAGAGTTTGATCGCAGCCGAGCGGTCGCCATCGGCCATCCGTGATCTAACTGCAAAGCTGACGAGAGGCAGGGCGGTGGGATCGGCAACCCGGGCTTTTTCGAATCGTAGCGCGGCTTCTGCCGGATCACCGCGGGTCGCGGCGAGCACGCCGAGCGCGAAATCCAAGCGGGGATTCTCCGCCGCAGAGAGCGATGCCGCGAGTAGCAGGGAAATGCCCGGATTTCGAATCACGGGCGATGGATACCATGTGCCGCCGCCGACGTCGAAGGATTGTTACGCTCCGCGTGTGGCGATGTGGGCGAACTTGTCGTCGATGAATTTCAGGACCAATTCTTCGAGAGGTTCATTCTTCAGCCGCTCGACGACATCCACTGAGAAGCCGCGGGCGATGAGCTGGCGGGCGTTCGCTGGATCGATGCCGCGGGCGCAGAGGTAGAAGATTTCTTCGTCGCTGATCTGGGAGGACGTGCTGCCGTGCGAACACTTGACCTGGTCGGCGTTGATCTCGAGGCCGGGCATCGAGTTTGCCTCGCAGGTGTCGCTCATCAGCAGGTTGCGGCAGGTCTGATAGGCGTCGGTGTGATGCGCTTCCTTGTCCACGAAGATGAGTCCTGAGAAAATCGTCCGGGATTCGTCATAGAGGGAATTCTTGTACAACAGATCCGAGTAAGCGCCTTCCGACACGTGGTGCTGAAAGGTGCGCTGGTCGTATTCCTGTTCGTGGGAGGCGATGGAAACTGAAAGCATGTCCGAGCGGGAGCCGGAACCTTCGAGGCGGGAGAGCGATTCGTTGCGCGCCCACGAAGCGCCGGTGTTGAGGATGAATCCGATGGCGGAAGCGTCGCGGAACGTTGCGGTTTCGTTGATCTGGATGACGCGGGTGACTTCGTTGAAAGCCTGGATGGCGACGTAATCTAACTTCGAGTTCTGGCCGGCACAAAGGTCGTTGAAGGCGATGGCGAGGCCGGGTTGCGAATCATCCGCGGAGCGGAACATGTCGACGACACGGACTTTCGAACTCTTGCCGGTGACAATGAGCGTATGCGGGAAGATGACGGTGTTTTCACCGGAGATCCAGTGGTGGACCTCGATGGTGCCCTCGACTTCCAACTTGTCGGAAACGTGGACGAACAAACCGTTCGTTAGAGAGGCTTCATGCAACGCGGCAAACTTGGTGGAGCCGAGACGCGTTTCCTGTTTCATGAAATGCGACTGCACCAGATCACTGTGGGAAACGAGCGCTTCGGCGAGCGGCAGGCAGATCACGCCTTCCGGCAGGTGCGATTCCACATGGACGAGTTCGTCGTTCACGAAGATCAGTTTCGCGGCCGGGGATTCGAGGCCGGTGGAACGTTCGATCAGCTCATTCACGCGGGTTGCGGGAGCTTTTTGGAAACCTGAGAAATCGAGCTGCTTAATGCTGGAGAAGCGCCAGGTTTCGTCACCGCGCTTGGGAGCGGGAGTGGCGAGGAAACGCTGCCAAGCGGCTTGCTGGCGTTCGGCGAACCAGGCAGGAAGGTAAGCCGGTGTTTCCGGAGCGGTTTCGAGAAGGGAAGATGTTTGTTCGAGCACGGCGGGCATGGGAGAAGGACAAGGTGGGTGTTAGACGGAGCGGGGGCGGCTTAACCGACGGAGCCTTCCATTTCCAGATCGATGAGGCGCTTGAGTTCCACCGAGTATTCCATCGGGAACTCGCGGACGAGGTCGTTGATGAAGCCGTTGACGGCCAGCGACATAGCCTGACCTTCACTGAGGCCGCGTTGTTGCATGTAGAAAAGCATGTCTTCGGAAACCTGGCTAACAGACGCTTCGTGTTGCGTGGCGTGGCGGTTGCCCTTGACCGTAATGGCCGGATAGGTGTCCGTGCGGCTGTGGCTGTTGATGAGCAGGGCGTCGCACTCGGTGTTGTTTTTGCAGCCCTTGAGATGCTTCGGAATGTGGACCTGGCCGCGATAGGTGGAACGTCCTTCGCCGACGGAGATGGATTTCGAAACGACGTTGGATGTCGTGTCATCGGCGGCGTGGATCATTTTCGCGCCGGTGTCCTGATGTTGTCCGGTGTTGGCGAGGGCGATGGAAATAACCTCACCACGGGCGCGCTTGCCCTTCATGATGACACCGGGGTATTTCATGGTTAGGCGCGAACCGATGTTGCAATCGATCCATCTAACTTCCGCATCTTCCATCGCGAGACCGCGCTTGGTGACGAGGTTGAAGACGTTGCTGCTCCAGTTTTGCACGGTGACGTATTGGATTTTCGCGCCCTTGAGCGCGACGAGTTCGACGACGGCCGAGTGCAGGGTGGCGGTCTCGAATTTCGGTGCGGTGCAGCCTTCCATATACATCAGCTCGGCACCTTCATCGGCGATGATGAGGGTGCGCTCGAATTGGCCGAAGTTTTCCGAGTTGATGCGGAAATAGGCTTGGAGCGGTTGCTTCAGTTTCACGCCTTTCGGGATGTAGATGAACGAGCCACCAGAGAAGACCGCGGAGTTGAGAGCGGAGAATTTGTTATCTCCGGTTGGGATGACTTTGCCGAACCACGGGCGGAAAATTTCCTCGTGCTCCTTGAGGCCTTCGGTGGAGTTGCAGAAGATGACGCCTTGTTTCGTCAGCTCTTCCTTGACGTTCGAGTAGGCGGCTTCCGAGTCGAACTGGGCTTCCACGCCGGCGAGGAACGCACGCTCCTGTTGGGGAATGCCGAGGCGCTCGAAAGTTTCCAAAACGTCGGCGGGTACATCGTCCCACGAGCGCTTAGGCTTCTCGCCATCGGATAGATAATAACGAATGACGTCAAAATCGATGTTCTCAAGATCCTTGGTCGCCCAGTGGGTCGGCATCGGCTTGTCTTGAAACACCTTGAGCGCCTTGTGGCGGAATTCGCGGACCCAGTCCGGGTCGTTTTTCACGTCGGAAATATAATCGACCGTCGCGGAAGTGAGGCCACGTCCGGCGTCGAATTTGTTGCGTTCCGGGAACGTGAAATCGCCCTTCGTGCGGTCGATGTCGATCGCCTCGCGGGTTTCCAGATCGAGAACGTCTGTGGTGTCGTAGGACATGGTGGAAAGTTTGTTAGTGATTACGCGAGGGCGGGCTCCTTGAGGAACTCATAACCCTTTTCCTCAAGCTCCAAAGCAAGTTCCGGGCCGCCGGAGCGGACAATGCGGCCCTCGGCCATGACGTGGACGTGGTCGGGTTTGATATAGTCGAGCAGGCGCTGGTAGTGGGTGATGAGGAGGAAACCGCGGTCGGGCGAGCGCATGGCGTTGACACCCTTGGCCACGATTTTCAGGGCGTCGATATCGAGGCCGGAATCGGTTTCATCGAGGATGACATATTCGGGCTCAAGCATCATGAGTTGGAGGATCTCGTTGCGCTTCTTTTCGCCGCCGGAGAAACCTTCGTTCACTGCGCGGGCGGTGAACTTGCGGTCCATCTCCAACAGATCCATTTTCGAATAGAGATTCTTGTAGTAGGCGACGGCGTCGATTTCCTCGCCCTTCGGCAGGCGGGCTTGCAGCGCCGCGCGGATGAAGTTGGCGTTCGAGACACCGGGGACTTCGGACGGGTATTGGAAGGCCAGGAAAATGCCGCCGCGCGACCGTTCGTCCACGGGCTTGCCGAGGATTTCCTCGCCGTCTTGTTCGACGGAACCGGCGGTCACGATGTACCCTTCGTGGCCGGCGATCACTTTCGAGAGAGTGGACTTGCCGGAACCGTTGGGTCCCATGATGGCGTGAATTTCACCCTTCGGGATGTCGAGGGTGACGCCTTTGAGGATTTCGGTGCCATCTTCGAGAGTGGCGTGGAGGTCTTGGATGTACAGGCTCATGTGTTGGAAATTTGAAAATTTGAGGGAATCAGGAGTTGGCGAATTTGCCGCGCAGGGTGATTTCGACATCTTCAATCACCGCTCCGGGCGGGAGGTTGAGGACGTCGACCAAGGAGGCACCCGGCTTGAAATCGATGTCGTGGATCACGCCGGTCACCTCGTCGTGGAAATGACCGTGCTCGCTGAGATTCGGGCAGTAGCGCGAGGACTCGCGCTCGAAATTGACCTGCCGGATGATGCCGTGCTGGACGAGCGCCTCGAGGCAGTTGTAAACGGTAGCCAGTGAGATGTTTGGCAGACGGTCCTTGACCCGCATGAAGACGTCGTTTGCTGTCGGGTGGTTCCGTTCCTGCTGAAGGATGCGGTAAACCTCCTGACGCTGGCGCGTCATTCTCAGACCCGATATTTCATCGGGGATCTCGATTTCGGCAGGAATTTCGGGGTTTTGGCTGACCATCGCGGCGGGAAAGTAGGTCCGTGCTGATCAATATCAAGAATTATTCCAATTACTGATTGATGAAAACGTGAGGCCCTGAGGCGATGCAGGAATCCGGGGTGTTTTGACCGTCGAGGCATCGTCCACCTCACCAAAAAGCCCACATCCCCCCGGCGTGGTCGCCGCGGAGGATGTGGGGAGGATGATCGCAACGAGGGGGAAAGCACTGCGATCATAAACTGCCCGTTCAGGGCACGGGGGATCCGATGAAACCACGGGTGACACCATTCTCATCGTCGAAGGTGCCCACGATTTCGCCCGTCGCGTTGATGGAGTGAATCTCGGTCCAGGTCGAGTCGGGGACATCAACGGTCGTGAAAACGCCGTCGCTCCAGACGAAGCCGTGGGCGATGAAATTGGAATCCAGATAGAGTCCCGCGACTTCGCCGGAGTTGTTGATGCCCTCGGCGATGGTGATCACCGCCCCGGGTGCGTCGAGCGTGGTGTATACGCCTTTGCTAAGCAGGAAGCCGTGCCGGTTTCCGGTCGCATCCACGTAGTTTCCCACCACATCCCCGCGGTCATTGATCCCGAACGCGACCGTCCCTAACACCGGATGGTCATTGGGAACGTTGAAAGTAGTGTAGACTCCACTTCTCCACAAGAAGCCGTGACGCTTCTGAGTCGCATCCCGGTAGGTCCCCACGGCCGTCCCTTGGGTATTGATGAAGCCGCCCTGCGTGCGGACCGACCCGGGAGGGTCGAGCGTGACGAAGCCGCCCTTGCCGAGGAAAAATGAGTGAGTACTGCCGGCGAGGTCCTCAAAGGTTCCGTTAAGCTGGCCGCTTGCGTTGATTCCGTTCACGGCGGTAACGACTGCATCGGGGTGGTCGATTTGGGTGAAGGTGCCGTGGTTTGACACGAAACCATGTCTTTTTCCGTCGGCACCGTCGAATTCTCCAGCGATTTGGTGGGGGCTGTTCGCGTTGACGATCGTCAAGGTGGAGCCCGGTACGCCGACCTGGGTAAATAGATACTGAGCTTGCACGAGCCCGGGAATTCCCAGAAACAAACTGAGCACTGTCGGTGCGAGAATATTACGCGCCGTCTTCGTTGGTAGCATGGAGTTCATTGAGTTTTGGTTCTTACTGTTTTTGAGGGCCGCCGGTCTCGGCGACAAGGCCGGCGCGGATGGATGCTAGTCCGGCACAACCTCGATTTTGAAATTATCGAAATTTACCGCATGATCCGCTTTCTTGTCCTGAGCCGTGTCCGGGCCGGTAAGTGTGATCAGCGAGGCGCGGCTAAAGAGGCTGTAGGTCTCCCTCTGCTCGAAGTCGAAAGTGCCCAGCCATTTGCCATCCACATAGAAGGAGTAGGTGCGGTCGGCAAAGTCCATTTCGATCGCCAGATGGTGCCATTTCCCCAGCGCCACTCGCTTGCTGGCTATGAACGTCGGCACCAGATCCTGGCCGGACGAACCATATACGTGCCCGTCCGACGAAATGGTGAGTTGTCCGATGCCCTCGGCACCCTCATCACTCTGGGCGATGCCCGAGAGACTGGCCGAGAAGAAGTCGCCTCCAGGCGTTTTTCTGCCGTCCAGAAGCACGTCCACCGAGATCCGTATGGTCGCGGTGCCGCCGGTGTCGTAATCCACGGCGCGCCGGTAGGAGCCGATGGCATCGTAATACCCGTCTGTGGCCTCTCCGATGAAATCCTGATGTTCCAAATCCGCTCCCTCGACGCGCAGGGTTTGCCCGTGCGGACTGTTCTTTTTACCTGCGGCGATCACCGCGGCATCGGGACTAAACGGAGGAGGCGCGACCCAGCCGTCCTGTCCGGCCAGAATGGAGCCGGGAAGAAAGGTCGGTTTCTCGAAGCCCGTGGTGTAGAGGTTTTGCCCCCACGCCGGACTTAGCAGCCCGCCAATCAGCGAGGCTAGAATAACTCTCTTGGCTTTCGTCCGGAGCGGACGAGTAACCCATTGTTGGACTAACGTGTTCATGGTTTTTTTGTTGTTTGCTTTTGCTAACACCGGGGCCACGAACTGGAGTTCAAAGCCGCCTGTCTTTCCCTACATGCGATTTGAGCGGAAAAATCGTATCACCCGCTCGCGGATATTTATTTTCCCGCACCCGTCAGCTTGATGTCGAACGGGCTTTCGTTAGAGTCGTTGCTCTTGATGTGAATGGCCGCGTTGCGGGTGCCTTTGGCGGTTGGTTTGAAACTGACCTTGAAGGTGGCCGATGCGCCGGGAAGAACACTCGTTTTGCTGAGTGAACCAACGATGAAATCCTTCGCCTGGCTCCCGTTTTTGGTGATCGAAAGACCGGTTAGTTTTCCTGTGCCGGTGTTTTTGATCGTGAATGTTTTGCTGCGGCCGGTTTTTCCGATGACGACTGTGCCGAAGCTGATTCGTGTCGAGCCGTCATTCAGCTCCGTGCCAAGGGGCTGCTGGATGGCGATTTCCGGGACCGGCACATAGGCGGATCCGCTCAGGTTGATGTCGAAAGGGGCTTCGTCGGGATCATTGTTAGCGATGTGAAGCGCGGCGGTTTTTGTTCCGGCGGTCGTCGGCGCGAATTTGACGGTGAAGCTAGTGACTCCAGCGGGCGATATGGGAGCAACCGGTGCCGTCGTAATTTCGAAATCGGACCCGTTGGTCCCGTCGATGGTGATGCCGAGGCCCGTGAGATCATCGGATCCGTCATTGCGGATTGAGAAGGTCACGCTGGTGCTGGCACCGGTGGCGGTGCTGCTGAAGCCTTGGATGTCGCCGCTGGCGAAATCGCTGCCTACAAGTTGCTCCACGACGATTTCCGGCACGGGAGTGACGCTAACAACCGGAACGATGCTAAGATTGTCCACGACGGCGAAGGCGGCCGTGCTGGGAGATTGCTCTCCGGATTGCTCCAGCTCCACCGCATTCATTCCGCGGGGATCGGTGAGGACGAAGGTCCCTTGATGCAGGAGGTTGCCGTCCATGAAGAGGGAGTAGGAGGTATTGTCCGCCCCGCGCGCCAGGTCGATGCGGAACAGGTGAGTGACGTTTTCCGTCATGATTTCGCCGAGCGGGGTTACCGGCGAACCACTGCCGTTCCCGGTGGCGATGTCGATGGATGCCGAATGATCCATGGGGTAAGAATTTCCGATGGATGCCCGGCGATCCGTGAAGAAGGAATTGCCGGTGGAGTTGCGGTAGTCGAAGCCCAGCGAAAACTGGTTTGCATAGTTGGTGCCACCAGGATCTGCAAACGGGGCGGACGCCGGCAGGAAGTCCATCGCAAAGCCTTCCGTGGTGTCCGCGATGTTGACGAGGATGGTGAAGGAGATCGAGGCTCTGTCGCCGGTTGCCGTGAGCACCGGCGGGAAGGTGCGGATGACATCGGTATTGCCTTGGAAGCGCATCGCGCCGCCGGACACCGCCGCATCTTGCGCGCCCGCCTCCCACGGTTGCCACGCCCCGCCGGAGACTGCGGTGAGTGCTCCGTCTGGATAGGAAAAATCATCAGTTACGCCAGCCGCCTGCGCCCACGGAGCGGCGGGCAAGGCGATGAGGCAAACCGCCGAAAGAAGCTTGGCGAGGGGGGAAGGAACGATGGGGAACGTTTTCATGGCGCGATCGGTCGAGCCGCTTGTGGGGAGTTTTTGCGAAGTGCCACCGCCGTCGTCATGCGGGCTCTTTACCAATCATGCGCCGTGGCTTCACAAACCGTATCATCCGAGGCGAAGAAAGTTTCCGCGAGGCAAGCGGGCTATCGGACGGGTGCCACTGCGGATTTCCTGCTAGGTCATCCAGAACAAAGCGGAAGCCGGGGAGCGATTCCCACTCCCCGCCCATCCTTCCGCAAGCGCTAATGCGGGCGGCGGACGCAACGATACTTATCTGTTGGAAACCTGTTATCCGGTCTCACAGAACGCCCGCTCCCAGCGCCTCCCCGCCAGCACTTCTATCTCTTCCACAGATACACCCACCGCTCCGAAACCGCCTTGCCCGTCTCGTCCTGCAGCTCGCAAGTCATGTCGATATCCGCCAGATCCTTCGGCGGATCGAGCACGAAGAACGCCCGCAACACCTGAGGCATGTGGAGTTTGTCGCTGCGGCCCAGGCCTGCAGGGACCGCATCGACATTCGGCATGCTGACGTCGCTCAACCCGACGTGAAGGATCTTCACGGACTTCTGATTCACGGTTACGACCGGCTTCAGCTTCGAAATATCGTCCCATTTCGGATCGCCGACCTTGAGCTCCGGCTCGAGAGGCTTCGCGAAATCGATGGCCACTAACACCTCATCCGGCTTTTGCACCGGCGTTCCGGAGCGGGTGGCCCGGACGGTGAAAATTCCGGAGGGCGCGGGATCGCGCATCCAGCGCAAGCGGTAATGAAAGCGGGCGGTTTTCCCGACTTCCAACGTCGGCTGAGGCTCCCAGACGAGGATGACGTTGTCGTCCGTCTCGTCGCGGGTCGGCATCTCGATCAGGTGAAGTTTCCCAAGGTCGAATCCCTCGATCGGCTCGACCCGGACGCTCGGGCGGTTGTGGTAAAGCGCCTCCGGATCCTGATAGGAGGTAAACGAGCGATCACGTTGCAAGAGCGCCCACGAGCGGGGTTTCTCCATCGTGAAAACGCAGTGCCGGAACTGGCCTTTGGTGGTTTCCAACGGGCGATAGTGGAGATTTCCACTGCCGAGTTCCATCAACAGGCCGTCGCTGTCGTGAACTTCCGGACGGAAATCGTAAGGCTTGGGATGGGTGCTTTCGCCGAACCAAAACATGCTGGAAAACGGCGCTATGCCGAGTTGGGTCACCGGCCGTCGCAGGGTGATTTCAGCCACTACCTCGACGACGGTTTCCGGACCGGGCGTGATCGTGAACTGATACGCGCCCGCCACGCTTTCGCCGCTGAGCAGGGCGTTGACTTTGAGTGTTTTGGAATTCTTGCCGGGCCTTTCCAAATAGAACTCCGAGAAATCGGGAAACTCCTCGGGCACGCCAGGAAGCCCGCTGTTGATCGACAGTCCGCGGGCGGAAAGTCCATATGGGGCGTCCTTGGGAATCGCCCGGAAATAGCTCGCTCCCATGAAGACGAGGAACTCATCCATGTAGTCCGGCTTGTTCAGATGCGTCCGCGCGCGCCAACCCGCGTAGCCAGGTGGCGGCGGAGTTCCGGCGGGGATTCTGAGCTTTTCGTATTTGAATAGGTCCACGTCAAAGTTGATTCGCTCGGATTTTCCGTCAGCGACCTCATGAATCGCCACGGTTTTTTTCGTAGTCCAACCCGGGTGAAAGTAGTCGATCGAAAACGGTGCCTTGTCCTTGGCCCACAAGCCGGACTCCATCTTGAAGCGAATCAGCCGGTGCTCGTCGTAGCTGAGGTTCTTCCAGAAATCCGCCATCTCCTGTTTCGGTACGGCATATGGAACAGTCGCCAGCTTCCGGGCCTTCTCGCGCAGTGCGTCGAACGAAAAATCCTCCGCAGCGGATAGCGCGGCCGGACTAAGGATGAGCAAAAAACCGGCGAGCGTCGAAGTGCGGTGGAAATGCATGACGCAGGGTTGTCAGACATCCGCCCGCTTGGCAATAGCGCGGCGGATGCCTGTTTCCTTACGCCGCCCGGCCATTGAACGGCGCGAGGAATCGTTGCCAATCGCGGATGCCGTGGAGGTTCCGAATCGTCATCATGGCGGGCACAGCACGTGGCACGTTTGGTTTCCGCAACAGGCGCAGTCCGGCTTCGTGAGGCAGACGGTCGGCCTTTTTCTCGTTCACCGAGCGGTGGGACAGCACGCAGTTTTCCCACGACGACGCCCCGCCGCGCGAACGCGGCACGACGTGATCAATATTGCCCTCGCCGGGCGCGAGTTTCCGGCCGGTGTATTGGCAGATGCCGCCGTCGCGTTCCCAAATGCCGCGCGCGCCGAAGCGCGGGCGACACAGCGGGATCTTCGAGTAGTTAGAAGCGACGATCACCGTCGGCACCCGCACCGCACCGCGCGGCGTGTTCACCACATGGTCTTCCTCGCGGATCGGCAGCTTGAGCCAATCGTCCCATTTCAGCGGGGAAATGGAATCATCCCCCTGCACGTCGAGTCCGTTGGCCGCGCCGGTCGCCATCATGCAGAACGCCTCGGCAGGCGTCTTCACGTGAATGGCCTGCCAGTTGCGGTTGAGCACGAGCACGGTGGATTTGTGGAGGACGGATTTCATGTATTTTGTTAGTTTCTAATCTTCGGCGCGTTCGCCGGGTGGACACATTTTCACGAGTTTCGGATCAAACCGGCCGAGCACCTCGACGAGATCGGATTGCGCGGCCATCACGGAGTGGATGTCCTTGTAAACACCCGGCACCTCGTCGAGACCGGCGGACAGGAGTTCGACACCGCGTTCGGCCAAGAGCTTTTTCGTGCCGCTCCAGGTGAACGATTGCAGCGCCTTGCTGCGGCTCATCACGCGGCCCGCGCCGTGCGATGCGCTGTTCAACGACTCGGGTTGTCCCTTACCGCGGACGACGAATCCGGGCGATGCCATCGAGCCGGGAATGATCCCTAACACACCTTTGCCTGCCGGCGTCGCGCCCTTGCGGTGAACGATGAGTTCGCGGTTCTGCCCGTTCACGACATGGCGCTCCTTCCAGGCGAAGTTGTGGTGGTTTTCGATGTCGAGGATGACGCGGGCACCGAGCTTTTTCGCGATGTGCTTGTGGATGAGCTCGTGGTTCGCGGCGGCATAACGTCCCATCAGGTTCATGGCGTTCCAGTATTCCTGCCCATCCTCCTCATCGAGCGTGAGCCATGCCAAGTGCTTGAGTTCCTTTGGCAAATTCGAACGGCGGGCCATCGCGCGCTTGCTATAGACATCGCAAACCTGCGCGCCGGTCCCGCGCGAACCCGAATGGCTGAGCAACGCGAGGTATTCGCCATAGGGCAAACCCAGTTCATCGGTCGTCACGGTGAACGCTCCGAACTCGACGAAATGATTTCCGCTACCGCTGGTCCCGAGCTGGGTCCACGCCTTGTCGCGGAGACGACGGGTGACGGGCGAAACCGTCCAGTCGTCGTCCATCACATCGTGATCGCGGCGGTTCTTGAAAGTGCAACCGATCCCGAAGCGAGTTTCGCTCTCAATGATGTTAGCCAACCGGTCGCGCTGACCGGCGATGATGTTCGCCTTGCGATCGTAAACCGTGAGCTTCATCCGACAGGCGATATCGACACCGACCGCATAAGGAATCACGGCATTTTCTGTGGCAAGAACGCCACCGATCGGCAGACCGTATCCCGGATGCGCATCCGGCATCAGCGCGCCCGCCACGGCGACGGGCAATGCACAGGAATTCGCCATTTGCCGCACGGCATCGGCCTCCAGGTCATCGCCCCACTGACGCCAAGGCGCGAGTTCCGACCGCGGCGTGAATGCAGGTCGGTAGATGGATCGGGCGAGGGGTGCACGCAACGGGTCCGCGAAAAACGCAGAAGGATCCGCGACGATTTGAAAGATCTCCTCGCCGAGACGTGCGCCTTCGTTACCATCCGCGATGTAGCGTTGGATGAATTCGTGCGCGTGTTGGATCGGCTCGCCCGCAGGCACGCCGAGGAAAATCAGGTCTTTGGTATTCATGAAATAGTTAGTTAGAAAAAAGGAATGGGTGGACCGGGAGCGGTGTTTGTTCTCATCAATAATATCGGAAAGGAATGAGGCCGGGGAAACCGGAAATGATTTCCCCGGCCTGGGGGGAGTGCTCAATCGATGAAAGCGACATTCGCCATTTGGCGGGTGTTGCTTTCGGTATTCATGAGGACTTGGTGCCAATCGTGCAGCGTCAGCGTGGCGTGGTCGCGGTGACGCACGGAACCCCGTGCATAAACCGCGGCATTGCGGACGCGGCGTTGCCAGCCCCAGCGTTCGGCACCGGGTGTGATCGCGAGTATCTTTTTATATTCGGTCTCGCTCACACCGTTCGGATGCCGGTTGCAGATGAGGATGCGTTCGCCTCCCGAGCGGAAGACTTCGGCAACCATGTGGGGCTTGCCCGCGCCACGGCGGATCGGTTCGTTCTTCAACATGAGCTTGGGATCCACGTGCAGGCTGTTAGCCGGCACGAAGAACCATTCTCCTTGTCGGAGAAACGCGCGGTTGTGACGGCGGATCCGTTCGCGCGTGCTGAGTCCGGCGTGGTCCGCGGCGTTGCGCACGCCATCGGGTTGCAGGGCGAGCTTCGCCTGAACGACGTTGCTCGCATTGCCCGGAACGGCGGCCACGAACCACTCGCGCTCGTCGTGTCCGCAGAGGAAACGGTCTTTCGTTTCCCCGGTTTTCACGAGCAATAACAGGTGGCGCTCGGCCTTGCCGCATTGGAGGACCTGCACGTCGAGTTCGGCCAATCGGGCCGGAACGCCGCACAGTTCGAAGATCTGCCCGCGTTTGTCATGGGCGAGATCCAGGGTGTAGTCGAGGGTCCAGCGGCGGGACCAATTCAGGTCAGGCTGGACCAGGCGAAACCTCGCGCCCATGCGGGCGAAGTGGTTCGCAATGGAATCGGGATTCATAATCGAAGTGGGATGAAATGATGTTTAATGTTAGAAATTGGAATGAAGTTGGCCGGTCGTTGTTTCATGGTGGTTTGGGGTTGGAGTTGAAAATGGTGAACCCGCAGGGATGTGCGCCCTGCTCGTCCGGTTAAAAGCCGGATGCTTCGCTGTCTAAGCTTCGGGTCCGAAAATGGTGATCACGGCTGGATTTGAACCAGCACTTGCGGCGTTCTCGACGCCGTGCCTCTGCCAATTGGGCTACGCGATCTGATGGAAATTGGCGGAACGTGGAGGGCATGCTCCCCATCCCGCGTGATGCGGGACGATTTCTTTAGCAAAGAATCCCGGCGCGCTCGTCCGGTTCACGTTCCATGGTCCCGGCGGCAGGACTTGCACCTGCACTGGACGAGGTCTGAGCTCGTTGCCTCTGCATTGGGCTACGCCGGGAATGTGTGGGGAAATCCGCCGGAGGCTGGTCGGGCTGCGCCGCACGGGCGCAGCCGGATCAACCTCCGGAAAAATCATATAAAGTGGCGGCCCCGGACGGACTTGCACCGTCAACCTTCCGATTCAAAGTCGGATGCTCTGGCTGATTGAGCTACGGGGCTAACTGAAATGGACGCGCACCCCGGACTCGCACCGGGTAAATCGGTTTTGCAGACCGACGGTTCGTCTCTTCACCGTGTGCGCGGTTGGAAGTTGGGTTGATCAACGGGACTTGCACCCGCACAGCCGCCTTCACAGGGCGGGATGCTACTGTTACATCATGATCAACATTGGGAAATGGTGCTCCCGCGAGGACTTGCACCTCGAATCTCCGCCTTCGCACGGCGGCGTGTAGAACTCTTACACTTCGGGAGCTGGGAAATATGGCGCTCCATGCCGGTGCTGCCCCGGCTTCTGCGGCGTGAAAGGCCGCCATGCTAGCTGATACACTAATGGAGCTTTCTAAAAAATGGCGGCTGCGTCCAGCATCGCACCGGACTCTCCTCGTCTTCAGCGAGGCGCTAATCTGTCTCAGCTACACAGCCGTGGCTCCCCGGCGTGGACTCGCACCACGACGTCCCGTTTAACAGACGGGCATGCTGCTTTGACATTACCAGGGAATGGAAAAATGGTCCCTCCGCGCGGTATCGCGCCGCGGTCTATCGGTTATCGACCGATTGCTCTGCTATTGAGCTACGAAGGAATGGGATGAAACGGTCACGCGTTCCGGTGCTGCCCCGGGTGTCTCCTCGTCCCAAGCGAGGCGGATTGCTGTCTTCCTCGCGCGTGATGTTGAAAATGGCGGCCTGTGCGGGCATTGCTCCCGCGACCTTCCGTTCGACAAACGGTTGGTCTTCGTCGCTGAGCTAACAGGCCAATGGTGGGTTGTGTCGGTAATGCTCCGACAATGGTCCGGAAGGACGGCTGCTTTACAGGCAGCACACGATCTTTACGTGACTACCAACCCAGGAAATGGGTTGCGGAGGCCGGATTCGAACCGGCGATACGCGGCGTATGAAACCGCTGCCTTACCACTTGGCTACTCCGCTTTTGTTGGGAAAATTGGCACGGCGTCCCGGTGCTGCCCCGGATCCGCGAGGATTTGGAGGCCTCGCTGCGCAAGCTGGCACCCGCCGTGTGGTGTATACTTGGAAAAATGGTGCGGCCAGCCGGACTTGCACCGGCATTCCCTGAGTGGAAGTCAGGAATCCTGCTGTTGGACGATGACCGCATTGTGAAAAATGAAAACAAACACCGCTGCCAGTCCGGTGATGGACTCGCACCCGCAGGATAATTTCTCGGCGGATCTTTCGGTGTTTCAGGCACACCTCCCATGACACGAACTATATATAATACAGTCATGCCGAAGCCTCTGGTTTGTATATCTTCCAGGGCGGGAAATCGGGACAATGCAGGTCCTTCAGCGAGTCATGATTTCATGACTCACTTGACAGGGGATTCGCGAGTGGCGACCGTCATTGCGGTTGATCACTCACAGTCCGTCTCTCTCAGGGACTACTCTGGATTGTCGGCCGATTCCGCCCCGTCGTCAGTTGCCGCTGACGGCGGGGTTTTTCACGCCCGGTGGTTTGTTAATTGGAAATCATGTGAATGGAATTGGTTTGGTTTGAATGATGGCTGCATGCTGCAGCCCTTGAAATCATTGGGAAAAATCAGGAAAACAAAAACCCCGCCGGCTACAGGAGCGGGCGGGGTTCTCGAAAAAATCGATGATCTGAATCAGATCGTGAACTACCTGCCTGCCTCCTTGGTAAGGGAGTTGTCCGCAAAGCCTAACTTGAGTTTTCCGGTCCCTGACTCGAGACTGTATCGGATCTCCGTAACGCACACGGACATGCCCATGCCGAGCGACCACTGGGTCGGCTGTGTCGGGTTGGGATGGAGTGTGGTGGTTTGCATGACTTGCTGAAGGTTCAAAACGAGTAATTAGATGACATGGATCCGTCAATATAATATTTGTGTTTTATTATACTTTTGAATGTGGTGATGGATTCAGCAATTCATTGTCATGGTTCTGCTAGGGGTTCCGTCCTCCCGGAGTGCGGCACGCTCGGCTGCCGCCAAGTGGCGGATGGAAGCTCTGCTCCATGTGGCGCGGAGCTGTTCCTCTTCGCGGCCACACGAAGAGTTCCGCACCGCATCCGGCAGAGCCGGATCTGCCACGGGCGCGAGCAGAGCGTCGCGCACTCCGGGGGGAGCTTGCCCCACAATTCAGGCCCGTTTCCCGTGGTTGACCCCACCCGGAGCCATTGCTAGCGTCCGCGCCCCGTCATGAGCGCCGCCCCGAATTACAAAGACACCCTTACGCTTCCGCAAACGACTTTCCCGATGCGGGGAGATCTGGTGCAGAACGAACCCGGCCGTTTGGAAAAATGGGAAAACGAGGGACTTTACGAGAAAATCCTCGCCCGCCGCCGCGCGCAGAATGCTCCGGAATTCATTCTCCACGACGGCCCTCCGTTCGCGAATGGCGACGTCCACATGGGCACCGCGCTGAACAAGCTGCTCAAGGATCTGGTGGTGAAATCGAAGACGATGGCTGGTTTTGCCGCGCCGTTCGTGCCTGGGTGGGACTGCCACGGCCTGCCGATCGAGTTCAAGGTTGTCAAGGAAGCCGCGGGTCTGGAGCCTGCGGAAATCCGCCGCCGATGCACGGATTTCGCCCTGAAATACATCGATATCCAGCGCGGTTCGTTCCGCCGGCTCGGAGTTTTCGGCGATTGGAAAAGCCCGTATCTCACGATGAATCCGAGCTACGAGGCGAGCATCCTGCGCGTCTTCGCCAAGCTGGTGGAAAGCGGTTCGGTTTATCAATCGAAGAAGCCCGTCCAATGGTCCTACGGCGCGCAGACCGCCTTGGCTGAGGCCGAAGTCGAGTATCAGGACAAGGAAAGTCCGGCGATTTTCGTTAAATTTCGGCTGTCTTCCGGCGAGTTTGCCGGGAAGGCCAGCATGGTCATCTGGACCACCACCCCGTGGACGCTGCCGGCGAACCTCGGCATCGCGTTGCATCCGGAACTCATCTACGTGGTCGGGAGTTTCCTGAAGGATGACGCCTATGAAACCTTCGTGATTGTCCGCGAACTGATCGGGGCTTTCACGGAAAAGACCGGCTACGCGCTGGCCGAGACACTGGACGAGCGCAAGGGGCGCGATTTCGAGGGCTTCCAGGCGATGCACCCGTTCCTCGACCGGACCTCGAAGCTTATCCTCGCGAATTTTGTCACCACCGACACCGGCACCGGCGCGGTTCACATCGCCCCCGGTCACGGCGCGGACGACTACGTGGCGGGACAACAAAATGACCTCGCCGTGCTTTCGCCGGTCGATAACGAAGGGAAGTTCACCGAAGAAGTCGGTCTGGAGGAACTCGTCGGCACTCACGTTTTCAAGTCGAACAACCGCATCATTGAAATCCTCAAGGAGAGCGGGCACCTGCTAGGCCAGGAAGTTTACAAGCATTCCTATCCGCATTGCTGGCGCTCAAAAACGCCGATCATCTTCCGCGCCGTCGAACAGTTTTTCATCTCGCTGGAAACCCTCCGTGGCCAGGCGCTGACGGAAATCGACAAGGTCGAGTGGCTGCCATCGTGGGGCCGCAACCGGATCTACGGCACCGTCGAATCCCGCCCGGACTGGTGCATCTCGCGCCAGCGCACGTGGGGCGTGCCGCTGCCGGTTTTCTTCGATGAAAATGGCAAGACCATCCTGTCATCCGAGCTCGCGCTCAAAGTCGCGGATCTTGTCGAGAAGGAAGGCACGAACGTCTGGTTCGAGAAATCCGACGCCGAGCTTGCCGCTCTGCTAGATCTGCCTGCCGGCGTGAAAAAGTGCCGCGACACGCTCGATGTGTGGATTGATTCCGGCTGTTCGCATGCTGCTGTGTTAGACGCGCATCCGCAGCTCCACTGCCCGGCCGATCTCTATTTGGAAGCCACGGACCAACACCGCGGCTGGTTCCAGAGTTCGCTCATGCTCAGCACCGGCTACCGCGGATTCGCGCCCTACAAGACGGTGATGACCCACGGTTTCGTCGTGGATAAGGACAAGAAGAAGCTCGCGAAATCCGATGCCGGGAAAGCCGGCAAACCAACCGATGCCGCGTATTTCTACAACCAATACGGCGCCGACATCGTCCGCCTGTGGGTTTCCTCCGTGGACTGGCAGAATGAAGTGCCGTTCGGTGAGGATCTCTTCAAGCAAGTCGCCGAGCCATACCGCCGCTTGCGGAACACGCTGCGCATCCTGCTAGGAAATCTCGACGGTTTCAAACCCGTCGAAAATCCGGAATACACCTTGCTTGACCGCTGGATCCTCGAACGTCTCCACGAAGTCGTGGCCGAGTGCCGCAAGGCCTATGACTCCTATGAATTCCGCAAGGTCTTCAACTCGCTCAACAACTTCTGCACACACGACCTGTCCGCGATCTACATCGACGCCACCAAGGACCGCATGTATTGCGACGCCGCGGATTCGCCGCGCCGCCGTGCCTCGCAAGCCGCGATGCATGAGGTTTTCACCGGCATCGCCAGATTGTTAGCGCCGATCCTCGCCTTCACCGCGGATGAAGCGTGGGAGCATGCCGGTTTTACCGCCGGCACGGTGCACGAACAGGATTTCCCCGAGCCAAATCCGGCGTTCGCGCCCGGCGAGGCGACGAAACAAGTGAACCGTCTCTTCGAAATCAAGTACGCCATCCAGACCGCCATCGAAGGCCGCATCCAAGCGAAGGAATTCACCCGCAACAACGAGGCGGATGTTACGCTGACGATTCCAGGCGTCGACGCGCCGTTGCTGGAAATGCTCAACGACCGCGATTTCGCCACCGAGTTCTTCATCATCGCCGGTCTAACCGCCGCGACGGGCGAGGAACTTGCGGCCGCTGCCCGCAAGACGGAGCTTTGTCTTTGCCCACGCTGTCGGAAGCACGAGCCTCTGCTAGAGAGCGGGCTTTGCGGGCGTTGTGAGGAAGTTTGCGCATGAGTCCCATGGGACCCATAAGCCCTATAGGACCTATGAATTTCAAGCACCTCATCCTCTTCCTCGCGCTCCCGCTCTACGTGCTCGACCAGATCACGAAGTTCTGGACTGTGGGGAAATTCCCGCCGCCGTGGTCGCCGGAGAATTTCGACATGCCGGTCGTTGAGAATTTTTTCCACCTCGTCCGTGTCCACAACCAGGGAGTCGCCTTCGGGTTTGGCAATGGCACCACGTGGGCTCCCGTGGTGTTCCTGTTCGTGCCAGTCCTTGCGTTGACGATGATCCGCATTTTTTGGAAAAAGGGTGTCTTCAATCACCCGCTCTCCAAGATCGCCGTCGCGTTGCTACTGTGCGGGATCTTCGGCAATCTAACTGACCGACTGGTCCAAGGATTTCTTCTCTCCGACTTCGCCGATGCCGGCTGGTGGACGCGCTTGTCCAAAGGCTACGTGGTCGATTTCATCGCGATCAAGCTGCCGCTGTACGACAAGCTTGTCCCTAGCAGCGGCGGCTGGTGGCCCGCTTTCAACGTGGCGGACTCCTGCATCTGCATTGCCGCGGTGTTGCTTTTCATTGGCGGCATCCGCGACGAACAGCAGGCCAAGAAGGCGGTGGAGGCCTGAGCGGAAAAGCGCTTCAAGTGGGCTGTTTTCCAACCGTTTTCCGCCATAGCACTCCTGAAATCAGGCCGCAGCCCAAGCCGGGCAAGAGGGTGGGATCACCGTGCCAGAGCCAGATCTTGGCATAAAGGGTGATCACGCCTAGTAGGATCGCAAGGATGCGCGTAAGCCGCGATGAACCGGTCAGCAACGCGTGGACAAAGAAGAGGGCATGGCCGGATGCGGGCGGCCAGCCCCATATGGGACGGGAAAGGCAAAGGACGGTCACTGCGGCATCGATGAGCCAGCGAACACCGTTCGATTCCTGTCGCCTTCCGATGCGCTCCATCACCAGCGAACCCGCGGCCATCGCAGCGGGCGTGTAGTAATACAAGCGGTAGGATGCCGCCGCTCCCTCGTGGAAGAGCGTGGAATAACCAGCCACAACGAGTCCCGCTACCAAGGAGCAGATCAGCGCGGCTGCGGGGGGCTTCATTGGCAGGTGGAATATTCGTTAGGTTCCAAGCATGCAAGCGAGGATGCGCGGGCATTTCCCAGACGTCAGAATTTCAAAAATCTTCTCTTCGTCTTTGCAGACCATTTGTCTCTCACCTACTAAATGTACCATAGTTTTCGGATTGACGCTACCACCTGTATGCGTAGGCTGCACGACGTTGCTTTTCATCCCCGTCCATGCGTTGCGTCCAATGTGGTTCTCTCAAAGACAAGGTCCTCGATTCCCGGTCATCGAAGGACGGGACGACGATTCGTCGGCGTCGCGAGTGTTTGAAGTGCAACTACCGCTACACGACCTACGAGCAGATCGAGCGCACCGAGCTGCGAGTGGTGAAGCGGGATGGCATGCGCGAGGCCCTCAACCGGGAAAAACTGATGAGCGGCCTGATCAAAGCCTGCGAGAAGCGCCCGGTGCCGATGGACCGCCTCGACCGCGCGGTGGAGGAGATTCTAACCGACCTGCACAAGGACCATCTCAGCGAGGTGCCGTCCGCGATCATCGGCGGCAAGGTGATGGACAAGCTCCATCAGATCGATCCGGTCGCATACGTCCGCTACGTTTCGGTGTACCGGCAGTTCGAGGACGTCAACGAGTTCATCGCGGAAATCCAATCGTTGTCGCGCCGCGCGGCCCGCGATCCATTCCAGCGCCGCCTGTTCAAGGACTAGCAGAAATCCCCTTTCGCTGACTCCCCCTAACCCTCACCCAGCTTTTCTTTCCCCCTCCCCAAAGCCACCCAGTGATCGCACTTATCGGCAATCGGCCCGCGCTGCAAATCGGACGCTATCAAGTGATCGAGTACGATACCGCGTGGCTGGACGACGCCTTGCGGCGGGCGGCCGTGGCGGCGGATCACGAGGATTTCCCGTTCGTCGCGGAGATCCGCAGCGGGATTGTCCAGTACTTGGAAACCAAGTGTCCGCTCAAACTGCTGCATCTGGAGGACCTCTTCGACCGGATGCGGAAGATGCTGGTGAAAATCGGCTGCGAGCGCATCGCTGAGAAGCTGGTGCCGCTGGCCCCTCCGGTCACGGTTTCGCTTGTTAGGGCGGCGATGGAATCGGGAAACGGCTTCGAGCTTGGGTTTTTCGAGACGCTGCGCACGGAGCTCAACGAGCTGCGTGCCGCCGGAGCCGAGGAGATCCGCTTCACCGGCTTGCGCGAGAGCGCGATGGTCCTGCGCGGCGCTTCCAAGTGGAACAAACACTGCGAGACGCTGCTCGCGGAAATCCACGCGTTCCTCACCGCCTGGGACCGCGATCAGCCGAAGACTGACCGACAACTGCGGGTTTGCGTGGAGAGCGAGAACTGAAGCGAGCGCGCCTGTCCAAGGCTCCGCCATTCGGCATGAGACAATCGAAGAACTGAGAATTGACAGCGGATTACGCGGATTAAGAGGGATAGTCCATTTTCATCTTAACGGCATCGTCGGTCTTGATCCGTGTTCATTCGTGAAATCCGCGGTCAAACAGTCCATGATTTTCCCTGGCGTAGGAACCCTGCCGGGGCAATCCCGCCCCGAGGCTTGACCCGGCCGCCGTGGCGTGCATCTTCCGCCCCCGATGATTTCCGTTCAGTCACTTCGCGTTGAATTCGGCGCCCGCGTCCTCTTCAACGACCTTGCCTTTTCCGTCCAGCCGCGCGAGCGCATCGCCTTCGCCGGTCACAATGGCGCGGGCAAGTCCACGCTCATGAAATGCGTGGCGGGGTTGATCCGGCCGACTTCGGGACAAATTCACGCGCCGAAAGGCACGCGCATCGGCTATTTGCCTCAGGAAGGAATCCACGTGAAGGGCCGCACGCTCTGGCAGGAAACGGAGTCCGCCTTCGGCGAAACGATGGCGCTCAGCGAAAAGATCGACCGCCTTTCCAACGAGCTGACCAAGCTCGATCCGCGTTCGTCGCCGTATGGCGATTTGCTGGAGGAAATCGGCGAACTGGAACTTCAGCTCGACGCCACCGACCCCGCGCGGATGAAGCCGCGGATCGAGTCCGTCCTCAAGGGCCTCGGTTTCCAACAGAAGGATTTCACCCGCGATTGTTCCGAGTTCTCCGGCGGCTGGCAGATGCGGATCGCGATGGCGAAGCTGTTCCTCCAGGAGCCGGAAGTCCTGCTGCTCGACGAACCGACGAACCACTTGGACATCGGCACCCAGATCTGGGTCGAGCAATATTTGATCAACTACCCCGGCGCGATCCTGCTCATTTCCCACGACCGCGCGCTGCTCGACACGCTGTGCACCCGCACCATCGCCTTCGCCAACGGCAGGGCCGAGGAGTATGCGGGAAACTTTTCCTACTTCGAGCGCGAGTCGGTCTTGCGCAAGGAAATCCAGCTCAAGCAATACGAGGCCCAGCAGCGCGAAATCGGCGAGATCCAGCGCTTCATCGACCGTTTCCGCGCATCCGCTAACAAGGCCACGCTCGTCCAGTCGCGCATCAAGATGCTCGCGAAGATCGAGCGCATCCCCCAGCCCGAGCGCGACGACGCGGTGATGAACTTCAAGTTCCCGCCGCCACCAAATTCCGGCCACACGGTCGCAAAACTCGACGCCGTCTCGAAAAGCTACGGCGCGCTCAACATCTTCAGCGGCTTCGATTTCGAAATCAACAAGGGCGAGAAGTTCGCCATCGTCGGCCCTAACGGCGCGGGCAAATCCACCTTCTGCCGCCTCATCACCGGCCAGGAGGAACCGGACACCGGCGCCCACAACTTCGGCCACAAGGTCGCCACTTCGTTCTTCTCCCAGAACCACGCCGACGAACTCGATCCGAACCTCACCGTGCTCGAAACTGTCGAAGCCGCCGCCTCCCGCGAGGCCATGCCGCACGCGCGGAACCTGCTAGGCTGTTTCCTCTTCCGCGGCGACGATGTCTTCAAGAAGATCGGCGTTCTATCCGGTGGTGAGCGTTCTCGCGTCGCCCTCGTCTGCATGCTCCTTCGCCCCGCGAATTTCCTCATCCTCGACGAGCCGACAAACCACCTCGACATGCAATCGCAGGACGTGCTCCAGCGCGCGCTTATCGACTATCCCGGCAGCGTGATGATCGTTTCCCACAACCGGAACTTCCTCGACGCGCTCGTCACCAAGACCCTCGAATTCCGCCCCGGCGAGCAGCCGGTCCTCTACGCCGGCAACATCACCTACTATCTGGAAAAATCCGCCGAGGACGAAGCCGCGAAAAAAGGCATGCCCAAGCTGGCCACGCTCGGCGCTCCTGCCCAGAACAACGGCTCGTCCCGCCAATCCGTCCCCGGCGTCAACCGCAAGGAACAACGCCGGATCGAAGCGGAGCAACGCGAAATCCGCTCCAAAGTCCTCAAGCCGCTCGAAACCGAGTTCACAGCGCTCGAAGCCAAGATCGCCGAACTAGAAGGCGCGCAAGCCACGCTCACCCAGCAACTCTCCAGCGGAGACCACACTAACAACCCGGGCAAACTCCGCGAAGTCACCAACGCCGTGGACAAGCTGGCGAAATCGTTAGAAGTCAGCTATTCCCGCTGGGGCGCGCTTTCCGAGGAGATCGAGCGCCTCAAAACGAAGCACGGGATCGAAGCCTGATAGAGCGGGTACCCGCTGCCTCAGCCGGGCTGATGCTACGTTAAAATCAGCCGCGCATGGCGGCTTGTGGAGATGCCTCGGCAGGAAAGTGGCTGGCGCGTCTCGCGCCAGAGCGTTGCGGAGGTGTCTCGCCTATTCGCAGTCTCATTGCGCCAACTTGCCCCTTGACGGTCTGAATCCGTGTTGCTAATCTGACAACAGAGTTGAATGAGAGTCATCACCAAGCGCCGCATCCTCGACTATGCCAAGCAGCACCCGAACGCCGCCGCCAACCTCAGCGCATGGATCTCCGTGGCCACCGCCGCCAAGTGGCAATGCGTCGCCGACGTTCGTAAAGTCTTCCCTCATGCGGATCTCGCCACCGTCGGCAGTTCCAAAACCGTCACCATCTTCAACATCGCGGGCAACCGCCACCGCCTGATTACCGCCATCCATTACAACACCCGCAGCATTTTCATCCTGAAAATCCTCATCCACGCCGACTACAGCAAAGACCGCTGGAAAAACGATCTCTAAGCCGATGAACGCCACCAAACCAACCCTGCCCGGCATCGACAAGTTGCCGAAAACCTACGAAGCCCTCTGCCGCCTGCACCTCCCACGCACGCTGCACGATGAAATCGAACTCGATGCCGTCACCGCGATCATCGATCTCATGGCCGGTCACCCGCTGACCGCCGATCAAGCAGACTACCTCCAAACCCTCGCCGAGCTGGCCGAAGCCTACGAATCCGCCAATTACGAAGTGCCGATATCATTACCGCCGCACGAATTCCTCGCCGCCCACCTTGAAAACATCGGCATGAACGCCACCGAATGGGGCAAGCTCATCGGCGTCGACCGCTCCACCGCCTCCCGGCTTCTCCGTGGCGAGCGCAAATTCAACACGGCCCACGTCAGAAAAACCGCCGAGGCGCTCAACCTCCAAGCTTCCCTCCTGATCTAGCCAGTTCAGAGAATCCAGTCGTGTTCAATGCTCTAAAGACTCATGGCGGTAACTCGCTCTAGGCCTTTGTGAATGTTTCTGCCCGGTCTCCGGGCGCCCTATCGACGTTCTCCGAAATAGACCCATAATACATATCATTTACAGAGTAAAGCCTGACGCCGGAGTGGCGCAATCCGTTTTCACGACTGGGGATTTTGCGATGGAACGAGGTCAAACGATAAACCGACAGTGGTCCGAAATTATTTCAGCTGGATACAGATACATAAGCCTTGGTCAAGGAGAAGCAATGGAGGAGGAGCGCATAGGTTCAATGATGCTGGATCTGATTGCCGCGCACCCAAATGAAATGCAGCTATTAGCTCCTCCGAGGCAACCAGCGGACTGTGTTCCCTTTGTGAATTCAGACGCAATGTGGGCAATTTCGAATGAGCTTTGGAAAAAGGCCCCTGAGGTAGCGGCGCACATCAAGCGAGAGGGAGTGATGGTGGATTACCCCTTTTGATTTTGAACTTGGAAATCTGGATAATTGGTTGATAGACGAAAGAAATCTCAAGAAATGGCCAAAATTGAAAAACATTGGAAGTGGTTGTGTGAGGATTAAGTGGAGCGGGACCGACTACTTTGTTTGTCAGCCGAGCTGTCTGAGAGGCTACCGAATACATGTGTTTGTCTGCGCAAACTGGGTTGGCGGGATTTTGAATCGTGAGTTGTCTGACGGAAGCGTAGAACGGTACTGGACGGAAAGAACCGGCAGGGAAATATTCAATCTAAGCTCAGGAAGAACGGTGTTTCGCAGAATGCCTCCCAAGGATACATGGCTATTTCGAGTGCCAGAAAGTTCAGTGCATTTGTTTTGTACACAGGACTTTAAGGATGCTTACGACGAGTACGGTTTAACCGGGCTCAATTTTAAGGCTGTTGAGATTATTGAGTAATTGAGAGTCGATAGGGTCCCGACAATCGTGCATTCAATGGATCCTCGCGAATTAGCATAATCCGATAGACTGGGTCTCGACGGGAGCCCGACTAACAATATTTGAGAACAATTTTTACTTCTTTGGAATGACGGAGTGAAGCTGTCTGGTTTCGAAGATTCTCGGGGATCAAGCCAAGTGCCTGGAGTTCTATTTCTCGCGAACGAGAATGAAATCGAAGGGATGAATCTGCCCGTCGGACTCGGCGAGGAGGGCATTTTCCATACGGACATCGGTGGAAGTGACGTCGCGGCGACGCCAGGTTAGGGGCCGTCCCAGATTTGGGTGAATGCTGAGCTCGATTTCCGGGACCCTATCGACGGCGCTTTCACTGACCCCGTTAAATGAATCCATTTGAAAATCATTCGTCCGCAAGCGCGTAATCGGCGACACATCATTCCATCGCCCCAATATGAAAACTCCTCTCCGGCTTGTTGCCGCCTTTGCCTGCCTTGTTCTTTCGCCGCTCTTCGCGGCCGATGCCCACTTCACTCCGCTCTTCGACGGCAAGACCTTGGCCGGTTGGAAGAACCCCTATTCATGGGGCCAGGCGGAAGTCGTGAATGGCGAGATTCATCTCAAGGGTGACAAGAAATTCTTCCTCGTCACCGAGAAGACCTATGGCGACTTCGTGTTCGAAGGCGAGGTGCTGCTGCCCGAGGGGACAGCCAACAGCGGATTCATGTTCCGCGCCCATGCCGAGACGAACAAGGTGTTTGGCTATCAAGCCGAAGTGGACGGTGATCCGAAGCGCATGTGGTCCGGCGGACTTTACGACGAAGGACGCCGGTTATGGTTCGCCAGTCCAATCAAGGGCGATGCCGGCAGCGAGGCGGAATTCCGCAAGCGCTCTGGTTCCGCGTTCAAACGCAATGATTGGAACACCTACCGGATCACCTGCAAGGGCACGAAGATCAAGATCGAGGTCAACGGAGTGGTCACCACCGAGGTCGAGGATTCCAAGGACGCCACCGGCGTGATCGGCATCCAGCACCACGGCGAGAAGGGCGCCACCTACAAGTTCCGCAACTTGCGCATCAAGGAGCTGAAGTGATCCGGGTGTCGGAATGGGGCCGGGGTTGAGCTGCGTTCCCGAATGGGTGGTTGCCTCATCATGTCATCGTCATCGGAGGCCCTACTAACAAGCATGGGGAACAATTTCCACTTCCATCGAATGACGGGGAATGCGGTCTTGTTTCCGCGGATTCTCCGGGATCAAGCCAAGTGCCCGGAGTTCTATTTCTCGCGAACGAGGATGAAATCGAAGTGATAGATCTGCGCGTCGACTCGGCGAGGATGACGTTTTCTGGGCGGACATCGGTGGCAATGACGTCGCAATGACGCCAGGTGAGGGAGATGAAGCTCGGGATCAAGTCGCTGGAGAATGTGTCCACGTGGTTTTAGAGGGAAGCGGAGGAACATCGACCGGCACGGTCGGGTGGAAAACCTTTGCAGCAAAAAAACTCCCCCAATCCTGATTCATCGGATACGAACCTCCAGTGCCTTAGGCTTGGTCCGATATCGTATGGAAAATTTCATCTACACCGCAGGATTGATCTTCGCCGGGTTGGTCGTGGCCGGATTGCTGTCCCGCGTGGCGTTTGCCATTTCGGAAAAGATCACGCGGGCTCCGTTGCTGGACATTTTCATCAGCCTTTTTACTTGGATGCCGTGGGCGGCCGGTGCCTGGCTCGACGGTTGGCTTGGAGTGGTCGCCGCGCTGGTCGCCCAGTTTGTGGGAATCCATGTCTTCTGCCTGACGGACCGGATCATCCGGGGCAAGAAGGGCCGCACCCTCACGGACGCCCAGAACAAGCTGCTGGGCCCCGTGCGCAACCAGCTGGCCTTGTTCGCCACGGTTCCTGCGGTGCTGGTATTTGTCGGCGCGCGGCTGACGGAAATCTTCCTCTATCCGGTCGTCGCCCGGCTCGCGAAAATGCCGCAATACCGGCAAGGGGAATGGGTGAATCTCTCGCGCCACAAGTACGACGGCCTGATCGGCTATGATCTCCTGTGGTGCTGGTATTGTGACTGGATGACCGGCTTGTGGGCGCTGGGCAGCGAAATGCTGCGTAACATCGAGTCGTTCTGGTGTCCTATCCGCTTCCGTGACGACGCGAAAAACAACAACGCCATCATCGACTTTCCGGACGTCGCCGAGTGGGCCAAGGCCGATGGCACGATGGAGGACGCAGTGAAAGCCTTCGAGGAACACTACGACGGCCAGCGCGAGAACAGTTGGTGGGGCCACCCCGATCGCAAGGAGAAATGACCTTCCGACGCGTCACGCCTAACGGCCATTTCCGCGCACTGCGGTTGCTGAGCGAAGGCGGCCGCTGGGAGCTCGGTCTTAGCCCTTACACCCACGGCATGCGGTTGCGAATGGGCTCGGCCGGCCGACCGCCGCAGGTCATGGATTTTTGCCTCGGCCGTGATGGATGGCTTTTCTCAAAGGTGCTGGTGGCCGTGATCCTGCGGCTGGAGGCGCTGGAAGAACTCTCCACGGCGGGTGAAATCGATGCGGCTTTCCCATGGGCCGGAACCCGCCCGGACTTGGCCGCGCATCTATCTGAATTGCTCGGTGAGCGGAATGAACGTCTCGTCCACTGAGGTTCGGACTGGTGCCTGCTGCGGATCCGCTAGATTTCCACGCGACCGTAATCAAGGTTGTTGGAAAGTGGCTACCGGACCGCTTGGTAAACCCCTGCATAGTCCTTCCCGAAAACCGTTTGCCACAAGCGGAAGTGCCCGGAGCGGAACGCCCCGGCGCAGATTTGCAGATAGTAGCGCCACTTCCGATAGAAACGCTCGTCGTAGAGGTGCTTGATCGATGGCCAGCCGGCGACGAAATTGTCGTGCCAGGCGATGAGCGTCGGGTCGTAGTAAGCGCCGAATTCCTGCACGTCGAGCAGGGTGAACAGCCCGTCCGATGCGGCGGCGATCTGGCCGTAGCTGGGGTTCACGAGACCCGGGAAAATGTGGTTGGTCACCCACTCGACTTCCGGAGTCCGCAGGGTGGGCGACGGATTGATATTTCCGAAGGTATGCAGAAGAAACAGCCCGCCCGGTTTCAGGACGTCATGGACTTTTTCACAATAGGCCCGGTAGTTTTTCGGTCCCACGTGCTCGGTCATTCCGATCGATGAAACACGGTCGAATTTTCCCTCCACATCCCGATAGTCCTTCAGAAGCAGCGTGACGGGCAGGCCTTGGCAGCGCTCCATGCCGATGGCGACCTGATCCTTGGAGAGCGTGACTCCCAAGCCGCTGCCGATGCCATGGTGTTCGGCGGCGTGTTTCAACAGCCCGCCCCAACCGCAGCCGGTGTCGAGCAAGTTCATGCCCGGTTCCAGCCCGAGCTTGCGGCAGCAGAGATCGTATTTCGCGAACTGGGCTTCCGCCAGATTTGACACGCCTTCCTTCCAGTAAGCGCAGGTGTAGGCCATTGTCGGGTCGAGGGTGATCTCGAAGACCGGACCCAGGTTATAGTGGCTGGCGATGTCGCGCGCGGCGCGGGGCTTGGTCTGCCGGTTCAACAACCTGCCCGCCCAATATTGAAGGACGTTGGGCATCGCATGATAGAACCGGGCGTTGAGGCCGGATGACAGACAGCGGTGGAAAAAGCCCGCGATGTCCTCGCACTCCCAGACGCCATCGACATACATGTCGCCGAGTTCGGTCAGGCCGTTTTTGAAGGGCGAGAGGATCCGGTGGGCAAACTGCTTTTCGTCCCTGACGATGAGGTCCCAGGGCTCGGGGTTCGGCGGATTGATGCGGATCCCTGCTTGCGACAGGATCGCTGCCAACCTGCCGGAAGGCTTTTCCGTGGTTGTTTCCGATCGCCTGCTATCGGTCAGAAAATGTGCGTCGGTGAGATCTTGGTGGGAAGTCGTTGGGGATTTCATGGCTGCCAGGTGTTCGCGTTTCAGAAAGTCCGGGCGAGGAAAAGTCAGCGCCGGGAACAGGAATCGGGGGAGCGAGGGGGCATCAGGATGCCTGCGAGAATAAGCACCTGCCAGACTAGCAGGCCGCGGCGTGGTGCCAAGGATTCATTTAGTCATTTTCGAAGCCCGACCGACCGACATCGCCTTCAAGCGTTTCGGCCGGAACCCAAGCTCAAGTCCGCCGGGCCAGTTAGGCGGACGTTTCTCATCGCAAGGTAGGGCCCTCCGGCACGGCATTCATTGGATGCGTGCCGCCTGAAATTTCTGCCATGCCTCGGGGGAATCGATGTCCCAGGCGGCATCTGGAAACGGAACGATTGCCGCATGGTGATTTGCTGCGATTGCTTTCGCGCCGCGATCCCCTTGCAGGGCCGTTAGCTCTTGGAAATGCTTTCGTGCAAACAGGGCGGGAGGTCCATTGCACCAAACCACTGAAGATGTTAGAATATCGGCCTTCATCCTGTCTAACAAGACGGCGCTGGTCATCGGTTGGTCCGCCAGCAACACGAACACCGCATCCAGCTCCGGGCAAAGCTCCATCAGTCGCGAAACTCCGGCTGCCAGTGAACTGCCCATGCCGTCTTCCCAGCCTGCGTGAACGAACGTATCGACGCCGGCGGGGCAGGTGCGCTCGAGGATCTTGTCCGCGTGGGCTCCGAGCAGTCGCAGCACCGGATCGCATCCCGCTTCCAGGGCTGTCCTACAGGCGCGGTCGATCAGGGTTTCTCCGCTAATTTCCAGCAACTGCTTTGGCGAACCGAACCGGCTCGCTTTCCCGGCAGCCAGCACCACTGCTCCTATCCTCATCCGATCGACAGCGTATGCGGGTGGATGGTGCCGACTTTGTCGCGAAGAAATCCCGCGTCGGCTCCGGCCAGCACCGCTTGGATTTCCGCGACGATGGCCAGCGCGATGGTGGCGGGGTGATGGCCGCCGAGGTCGAGGCCGACTGGCGCATGGAGACGATCGGTGACCTCGGGATTTTCCAACAGCCCAAGTTCGCCCAGTTCAGCGAGCAAGGTTTCCCGGCGCCGCTTCGATCCTAACAATCCGACGTAGCCGTAGCCAGCGGGCAGGATTTCGCGGAGATACGCGAAGTCGGTGGCGAGGTGATGTGTCATGACGAGGACCGCCGTCGTGGAGTCGGGCTTGAACTCACGGATTAGCTCGTCTGCCGCCAGCGCCCGCACTGTTTCTCCGGCCACCTTCGGCGTTTCGGCGATCATGCGTGGGTCGCGCAGGACGCGGTGGAGTTCCCAGCCCAGCTTCGCTGCGAAGCCTAGCAGCGGGTCCATGTCGTGAGTCCAACCCACCGCGATCAGCCGGGGTGGGGGACAAACTTTCTCCAACAGCTCGCCCGTTTCCCCGGCGGCGAAGCGGGTGCCGTGCGAATCGGTCGCTAACAGCAACGACCGTCGCTCCCGCAGTTCTGATTCTATCCGATCGATCAAGGTGATGGAAATTTCCTCAACCTGCACGTGAAGTTTCCCCGGGCAACCAAAGTGCGGCCGGGTGTCGATGATCATCCGCTGCGGTTTTCCTTCGGCGAAAACCTTTCCAGCAGTGTTCGCGATGCTTTCCTCAAGACAGCCGCCGCTGATGGAGCCGCAGAAGGAAAGATCTCCTCCGATCAGCATCCGCGCTCCGGGCTGGCGGTAGCTCGAACCCTCGCGCGCGACCAAGGTCGCCAATGCGAGTTGGTCGCCGCGGTGGCTGCGGGCGAAGTCGAAGAGGAAAGGCCAGTCGCTCATTTTAGAATCTGTTGGATTGCCAGCCAGGTCACTAGGGGCACCTCAGCGCTGGGCCTTCACGTCGTAGCAGAGCAGGAGGTCCTGATCGCGGATGTAGAGCTTGCCGTTCGCGATGACGGGATGGGACCAGGCGGGCTTCGACGTCCGATCCGGTTGTTCAAAGCGCCCGCGCTCGACATACCGTTCGCGGTTCGGCTCAATGAGCAAAACTACACCTTCCTCGGTCCGATAGTAAATTCTGTTATCCGCCATCGCGAGCGAACCCTTCTTCGCCCTGCGTTTGTCGCCGTCGTTCTCGTTCCACAGAATGTTACCGGTCTTGAAATCGAGGCAGATCAGGTAGCCGCCTCCGTTCCCGCCATTGGCTCCGTAAAGACAACCGTCGACGACGACCATCCCTCCGTGGTGGTTCTCCATTTGCTTCGAGGACCAGACCTCTTCGGCCCGGAAGCCGGTGTCACCTTCCTTGCTCAGCTTTGCAAGCCCGCCACCGGTTCCGTAGGCAGATGCTGCGAAGACTGTTCCATCGGAATAGATCGGAGATGAACAATTGATCCCCATCCGATTCGCCGGCTTGTCAAAACGCCAGAGCAGCCGCCCATCGGAAGCCGCCACCCCGACAAGGGAATGAGCCGTAAATTGGACATACTGACGGACTCCCTCGACATCGATGGCGATGGCCGAGGCATAGCCGGCACCCGAACGCTTGGGATCCTGAAAGGCCTGGCCCACCTCATCTTCGACGAGCTTTTTGTCCCCGTTTTTATCGAGTGTCCGCAACGCGGCCGGCGCGCTGGCGATCTCCGCCTCGTCGATCGTGCCATTCTTATCCGCGTTCAAGCCAACATAGAGCTTGAGCGACTGCATCAAGCCGCCGCCCCGCCGCCGGTTCCGGCGATCGTTCCCGCCGCCTCCGCCGCCAGCCTCTCCTCCACGCAATTCACTTTCCTCCAGTTTGCCGTCCGCGTTCTTGTCCAACCCGGCGAGGACAGCCGGTGAACCGTCGATTTCGGCCTCCGAAATCTCCTTATCGCTATTTTTGTCGAGCGCAACCAGCGCCGGAATTGTGGCCATCACCTCGGGACCTTTGCTGTCGTCGGTGTGGCCCGGCAGCACGCTCTTCCAAATCACCTCGCCAGTGAGTTTTTTCAAAGCGATCAGGGTCGCGTCGTTTCCTCCGGGAGTGCAGATGAGCTTGTCGCCATCGATGAGGGGCGATTCGTTGTAGCGCCACGTCGGGAGGTGCCCTCCGAAGTCTTTGGTCATACTGCGTTTCCAAACCACCTTTCCGTCCGCGATCGTCAGACAGGCAAGGTCGCCCCCGTAGCCGAGGACATACATCCGGTCGCCATCCACCGTCGGCGTGCAGCCCGGGCCTTCGATGCCCTGCTGCATTCCGCCCTCCGGCGGGGTTCCGATGGTCGTCGCCCACAGTTCTTTGCCATCGGCCTCGGACAGTGCCCAGGCGACTTCGTTCTCACCCCTCCGGCTGATGCCGTAGATCCGGCCGCGGGCGACGGCAGGGGCTCCATAGCCACCGCCGAGTTTGTCGATCCGCCACTTCAGCGGTGGCCCTCCATCGGGCCATTCCTTGAGAAGTCCGGTTTCGGCCGAAATCGCGGTTCGGTCAGGACCTTGCCACTGGGGCCAATCGAAGGTCGCTTTAGTTTCCGCAAACAGGTTCGAGGCGACCAGCGCGAAGCAGATCAAGGGAGTGGAGGCGTTCATTTGGGTCTATGGGTTTCGCAGTTAGGGATATGAAACTGAGGCTGTGTGGCAGCGCAATTGTTGAACTGATTCTTGGGTCTCTGAATTACCGCTTCATACTCGCACCTTGGGATTCACCTGCAAGCTGATCGTTCGCCGACTTCCGACGGGCACGGACGCTCGTTGGAGTCGGCAGCCCGGGAAAAATTCCCGGCGCAAAATCCATTTGTTGTGCTACGGTTTTCGTCATGCGTTTTCCAGGTGGCGACCCCGTCAGGCTGGAATTGAAAGAAGAACTTCAACCGCAGCCTCCCGATGAATCGACCCGAAATGTCTGAAATCACCCGGCGCGAATTTCTGATCCTCGGAACCGCCACCGCCGCCTCCTCGGTGCTGCCGCCGAGTGCTGCCGCCCAAGTTCCGGCAGTTTCCGCCGATCCCTCGCCGCCGGTCAAAGTCGCCTTCACCGTGAACGGCAAGTCCTGCGATCTCGAACTGGATACGCGCACCACGCTGCTCGATGCGCTGCGCGAACATCTGCATCTAACCGGCACGAAGAAGGGTTGCGACCAAGGCCAATGCGGCGCATGCACCGTGCTCGTCGGCGGACGCCGCATCAACTCCTGTCTCACGCTCGCGGTGATGCACGAGGGCGACAACATCACCACGATCGAAGGACTCGGGACGCCCGAGAACATGCACCCGCTGCAAAAGGCCTTCGTGAAATGCGATGGCTATCAGTGCGGCTATTGCACGCCGGGCCAGATCTGCTCCGCGGTGGCGATGCTGGGTGAGATCAAGGCCGGCATCCCAAGCCACGCGACCGCCGATCTCATGGCAGTTCCCAGGTTGAACGCGGCGGAACTTCGCGAGCGCATGAGCGGCAACATCTGCCGCTGCGGAGCCTATTCCAACATCGCCGAAGCCATCACCCAAGTCGCAGAAAACAAGGTATGAAACCCTTCACCTACGAACGCGCAAAATCCCCCGCCGAGGCTGCCGCTGCGGCGGGCCGCCATCCCGGTGCCCGCTTCGTGGCCGGCGGCACCAATCTCCTGGATTTGATGAAACTCGAAATCGAGACGCCGCCGCATCTGATCGATGTGAACGGCCTCAAGCTCGACACCATCGAACCGACTGACGAAGGCGGCCTGCGAATCGGCGCGCTGGTGCGCAACACTGACCTCGCGGCCGACGAGCGGGTGCGGCGGGACTATGCCGTGCTTTCGCGCGCCTTGGTGGCGGGTGCGTCGGGGCAGCTCCGCAACATGGCAACCACGGCGGGCAACCTTTTGCAACGAACCCGCTGTCCCTATTTCTACGACACCAACCAGCCTTGCAACAAGCGCACGCCGGGCAGCGGGTGTGGTGCGATCGGCGGGTTCAGCCGGCCCCATGCAATCATCGGCGTGAGCGATGCCTGCATCGCCACCCATCCGAGTGACATGGCGGTGGCCTTGCGCGTGCTCGACGCCGAGGTCGAAACCATCCGCCCCGATGGCTCCATCCGGACCATTCCAATCGCGGAATTTCATCGCCTGCCCGGCGATCAACCGAATGTGGAAACGGTGTTGATGGCGGGCGAGCTGATCACGGCGGTCACGCTGCCCAAGCCGGTCGGCGGCACCCATATCTATCGAAAAGTTAGGGATCGGGCGTCGTTCGCATTCGCACTGATCTCGGTGGCTGCGATCATTCAAAAGGACGGTACAGGGCGCGTCGCTCTCGGCGGCGTGGCGCACAAACCGTGGCGTGTCGAGGAGGCCGAACAGGAGCTGCCGAAAGGAGCGAAGGCGGTCACCGCGAAACTGCTGGCAGGCGCGAAACCGACTCCGGAGAATGCTTTCAAACTCAAACTCGTGGAACGCACCCTGGCATCGGTGCTGATGGAAGCAAAAGGAGCATAAGCCATGAAATTCGACACTCCCGCCACGCACAATCCGATCGACCAGTTGAAGGTCGTCGGCAAGCCCGTCGATCGCATCGATGGCCCCTTGAAAACCACCGGCACCGCGCCCTACGCTTATGAAAGGCACGACGTGGTGGCAAACCAAGCCTACGGCTACATCGTGGGTTCGGCCATCGCCAAGGGCCGCATCACCTCTATGGATCTGGCGGCCGCCAAAGCCGCTCCCGGTGTGCTCGCGGTCGTCACCGCGGAAAGTGCCGGCAAGCTTGGCAAGGGCCAATACAACACCGCCAAGCTGCTGGGCGGTCCCGAAATCCAGCACTATCACCAAGCCGTTGCGGTGGTCGTGGCGGAAACATTCGAACAGGCGCGTGCGGCGGCCAACTTGGTGCACGTCGAGTATGCAATCGAGAAGGGCAGCTACGATCTCGCCGCGGTGAAAGACTCGGCGAAAGCCGTCGAAGTTTTCGGCACCCCGGCCGAGTCCGCGGTGGGCGACTTCGCGGGAGCGTTCGCCGCGGCACCCGTGCAGCTCGACGCGACCTACACGACGGCCGACGAATCGCACTGCATGATGGAGCCCCACGCGACGATCGCGGCGTGGGAGGGCGACCAACTTACCCTATGGACGTCGAACCAAATGATCGATTGGAGCGTCGGCGACATGGCCCAAACGCTCGGCATCCCGAAGGAAAAGGTGCGTCTCATTTCACCCTACATCGGCGGCGGCTTCGGCGGCAAACTGTGGATCCGCGCCGACGCCCTGATGGCCGCGCTAGGTGCGAAGGCGGCTAAGCGGCCCGTCAAGGTAGCCTTGCAGCGCGCCCTGATGCCTAACAACACTACCCACCGCGCGGCGACCATCCAGCGGATCCGGATCGGTGCCACGAAGGAGGGGAAAATCACCGCCATCGGCCACGAATGTTGGTCGGGCAACCTGCCGGATGGCGGCTCCGAAGCCGGGGCGATGCAAACTAGAGGGCTGTATGCGGGAGAAAATCGCATGACGTCTAACCGGGTAGCCGTGCTCGACCTGGCCGAAGCAAATGCAATGCGGGCTCCCGGCGAAGCACCGGGTCTGGCAGCGCTGGAAATCGCGATCGACGAGATGGCCGAAAAGCTGGCGATGGATCCCGTGGAATTTCGAATCGCCAACGACACCCAGGTCCTCCCGGACAATCCGAGCAAACCCGCTGCCGATGGAGAGAACAAAAACGAAGAGAAACCCAATCCTCACCCACCGTTTTCGAAGCGCCAGCTAGTCGAGTGCCTGCGTGACGGGGCGAAGCGTTTTGGCTGGGAGAAACGCAATCCAAAGCCCGGCCAAGTGCGGGAAGGGAAGTGGCTGATCGGCATCGGAGTCGCCGCGGCGTTTCGAAACAACCTGCTGACCAAGTCGGCAGCGCGGGTCCGCGTGGACGGCCAAGGTGTCGTTACCGTGGAGACCGACATGACGGACATCGGCACCGGGAGCTATACCATCATCGCCCAGACCGCCGCCGAGATGATGGGGGTGCCTCTCGACAAAGTCGTAGTGCGTTTGGGTGACTCAACCTTTCCCGTGTCCTGCGGATCGGGTGGCCAATGGGGCGGTAACAATTCGACGTCCGGCGTCTATGCGGCCTGCACGAAGCTGCGCGAAATCATCGCGAAAAAGGCGGGCTTGCAGGGGGAGCTGACTTTCGCCGATAGCACCGTGAGCGCGGCAGGGAAAAGCGTTTCACTTGGCGAGGCCGCGGGCGAGGAAGGCCTGCTTGCGGAGGACCTGATAGAATATGGCGATCTCGACAAAAAGTATCAGCAATCCACCTTCGGAGCCCATTTCGTCGAAGTTGCCGTGGATGCCTTTACCGGGGAGACGCGCGTGCGGCGCATGCTTGCCGTCTGCGCGGCCGGCCGCATCCTCAATCCCAAGACTGCCCGCAGTCAGGTGATCGGCGCGATGACCATGGGTGCCGGTGCCGCACTGATGGAAGAGCTGGCGGTGGACAAGCGGCGTGGTTTCTTCGTGAACCACGATCTCGCGGGTTATGAAGTCCCGGTGCATGCGGACATCCCGCACCAGGAAGTCGTGTTCCTGGACGAGACCGATCCCATTTCATCGCCCATGAAAGCGAAGGGCGTGGGCGAACTCGGCATCTGTGGCGCGGCCGCCGCTGTCGCGAATGCCATCTACAATGCCACCGGCATACGGGTGCGCGATTACCCGATCACCCTCGACAAGCTCATCGACGAACTGCCTGAACTCGAGTGAGAGATTTCGGGTGGAAACGTGCAGTCTCAGAATTTACCTGCCGTTTTCAGCGACTGATAGAATGCGGCTGAGGGCTTCGATTTCTTCCGCGGGAGCTTCATAACTGGCAAGCAGCGATCTGGCCGGGCCTGGGTTTTCCACAGCGATCTGGGCAAACACTTCCTTCGCCGAACGCCTGCGGCTGCCGGGTTCCGTGATCTTCGTGACGAGCTCCCATGCCACCGCTGGATTTGTTTCGCTGGTCTCCGCGATGATCGCGAGATTCGCCGTATCCCGATCGGCTCCGGCTGGCAGTTGATCCACCCAGTCGATCAAGCCGCGGAGGTTATCCCCCGATTCCAGCCAGCCGTTGGTCACTCCCTGGATAGCCGATGCTTTCTGGCCGTCGTTCTGGAGATTTTGAACGGCTCCGGCTGCGGAAAGAGCGTCCTTGGCCGCCCAGTTTTCAAACAAGGACAGGGGCATACCGACATCGTATCCATAGTGTTGGACATAATAGTCCACGGCCTCGCGCGGTGCCGCTAGACTCCAACCGGAAAGCGCGCCGCTGATGGCATGGGCCTGGGCAATTCCGACCGCCAATGATTCCGCCCAGCGGATTGCGCCTTGCGGATCCGACTTCGCCAACTGAAAGGCGATTTTTTCGCTGGCTGCCAGAAGGTAGTCCGCCTCGGGAGTGTCGGGTTGCATCTGAACGTAGCCGTTGGTTTCGAGATATTCCTCGTAGAGTTCCGGCGTTTGGAATTCATCCGCAAGTTTCATTCCGACCTGTTGGCGGTCCCTCTCGCGGCGCTGGAGATACTCGTTCTGGATGCGCTCAAGAAACGACTTCAACTGCGAAGCGGCGAGGGACGGATCCGTCTTGGCGATCGTCGCGGTCACGCTGTCCATGGCCATGGTCCGCTCGCTGTGGGCGGTGAGCGAGTTGGCCCATTCCAACGCCATGACGGGATCGCGCTTGGCGAGGGCCATTCCCAGCTCGGTGGCTCCGGCCAGCCGCGGTGATACCGACTTGATGCTCGCGAAAATCTCCAAGGCCTTTCCAGGTGACGTCGGGACCAAGGCCGGCGCGATCTTCGCGAGAGCCATATCCATTTCCAGCCCGATTTGAAATTCGCGGGCCCACCGCTCGGCGCGGGTGATGTCAGTCGCGATCAGGTAATCCACGATCAATTCCGCGACATAGCGGATGGTGCCTTCGGTAGGTCCTTTTCCCGCGACGGTCTGATAGCTCGCGATGAGCGCGACCGACAACCGGTGCATCGATTCCGAGGTCAGTCCCTCATCGACCCGCATCGAGTCCAGGAATGCAAGGTAGCCCTGGATGTCGGTGGCGAGCCAGTCCACTGCCAGCGCGGTGGCGATTTCATTGCGCATGGCTTCATCGGCGATGGATAGAATTTCGCGCATCAATCCGGCGCGGCGGGAAGCGGGCGTGCGTCGGATTTTTTCCATCCATTCCGCGGCCGAAACGACGGGAACCGCAGCGGTGGCAGGCGGACTTGCCGAGGGGGGCGGCTCGACTTTCTCAACCAATTGGGTCGAGCGATCCGGTCGGGATGTCAGGCGGTGGACGATCACGGCCACCAGAGCGACTGCCACGAGAAGGGCTCCGGCAATTGCCAGAGTACGGGGTTTTGAAAAGTTAAACATGGTTTTGATAGTTGGGGAACCAGGGGGCGGAGAATGAAATCATCCTTCGCCCCCTGGTGTTGTGTTAGGTCAGCCGATCAATCGAGATCGAACTTCACCTTTTTGACCAGGATCTCGGTGTGGCCGTCGGCATCGACAGCTTCGACCGTGATCGCCACCGTTTCCGTGCTGCCGATCACCGCCGATACCGCGGAAGCGGGGAAGCTGGCGGTCCAATCCTTTTGATTGGCCGCCGCCGTAAAGGACGCGGGGACCCGCTTGCCATTCACGAACACCGATAGATGGGCGAGTGAAGCCTTGCTGATGATCTTGCCAGTGATGACCACGTTGGATTCCACGATCTTGGGCTTGCCGGTGATGGTGATGATCGGACTGCCGGTGAGGATCGGCGGTCCTTTCTTCACCACATAACTGAAGCTCTCCTCCGGCAGCGCCGGGGCAAGCGGAGTCGAATAACGCTTTTTGGAAGCTTGTTCGAAGGCATATGCAAGTTTGTAAACCGCCACATCGTCATAGCCGCGACCAACAAAGATCACGCACGTCGGCTCGCCATCGGGAAGGGAGCCGTTAGGCACGACCGTGCCGGGAATATGCATGGCGTTGATCGGATCGCGACCATTCACCGAACCCACCGTGGGGGTCTTTCCGGAGTCCACCGGGAATACCAGTGCGTCCAGGCCTTCGGCGTCCATCCATGCCTCCAGCTTGCGGCGGATTTCGCGCAACGCGGTGTAGTGCTCCGTCGCTTCGGGTGACGAGAACGACAGCGTGTTAGAACCGGTGACCAGGCCGGTGGGGCCGAAAGTATACATATAACTGATCGTGGTGTCGTTGATGGTCCGTGCTCCCGTGTTACCCGTTGGCAGCTTCGCCTTGTCCATGACTTTGGCCGCCAGCGTCTCCGGAGTGTCGTCGGGCGTTTTCACCAGGAATTCGATCATGCCCTTGTGGGCGTGCGCGTTGAAGCGACCACTGAACGGATTGGTGGAAAGCACCCGCTGCGGCGCACCGGGGCCGCGGTCATAAGTCGTGCTCACCTCCGGAGGCAAATAGACGAAACTCACCGTGGCTCCGGCCGCTTCCATCTCGGCCTTGGATACCTCAAGATTGGCGAAGATCTCCGGCCGGGTCGTCTGCAAGGCGGTGGTGATAGTCGTCGCGCCCGCGCCGGGATTCGGATGGGTCAGGCCGACGTAGGTGCCGACGATTCCCAGCTTTTTGCCGGCGAGGGTGGCTGCGGATATCGACGCGCGGAAGTCTTTCGGAAACGGCCGCCCGTCCTGGAACAACGGCCGGATCGGCGTCCACGGATCGGCGGGATCCTCGAAGGAGACCGCGTCGCGGATGGCTGCGATATCAGCGACATTGCGCGCCATCGGGCCGACCACATCCCGCTCGGGGCTGAGGTTGACGATGTGGTTGGAAGGCATCGCGCCGGCGGTCGGACGTTGGCCGGCGAGGCCGTTGCGGTCGGACGGTCCGCGGATGGAAGCACCGGTTTCGCCGCCGAACGTGAAGAAGGCGAAATTTGAGGCCGCCGCCACGCCCGAGCCGCCGCTGCTTCCGCCGGCGGTGGTTCCCAGCACATAGGCGTTCTTCACGGTGCCCTGGATCTGTGAGGTGGAGCTTTGACCGGAGTTCGCCCACGTATCCATGTTGGCCTGGCCCATGATGATGGCACCGCTCTCACGGAGTTTCGCGACGAGATAACAATCATCCGGAGCTATCAGATCCTGCCACGCGGTGGTGCCGGCCGATGTCGGCAGGCCCTTGACGCTGTATGATCCTTTCACCAGGCAGGGGATCCCGTGAAGCGGTCCGAGTTTTTTGCCTTCGGCCCGAAGCTTGTCCGAGTTGGCGGCCTGTTCCATCAGGTCCGGGGTGAAAAACAGAATCGAGTTGAGCTCCGCCCCCGCATCGTCATAGAGCGCGATCCGGCGGAGGTAGAGACTCACCAGCTTGACGCTGGTCAGCGCCCCGGAATCCATCGCCTGTTGCACTTCCTCCAAAGTGGCCGTTCCAAGGTCGAATTTTGCTTCAATCTGTTTCGCCGAGGCGGTGGATGGCAACGCGGTGGTTAGAACGGCGCATGCACTGGCCCGCATCAACCACCGGCATGCGGCGCTCGATAGCGTTAGAGACGATTGGTCTGTGGTGGATTGCTTGGTCAATCTCGATGTGGGCGGGGAATTCCTGTCGGGGGATGGATTGCTTTTCATATAGTGGATTGGGGTTTGGAGGTAATAGTGCGTGAGGCGTCCACCTAACAAAAACACGTCTGATGACTCGAAGCCCGGAACGAACCGGGCCGGGCAATTGGGAGGAAGACGGAAACGAACTGAGCACCCGGCGTTCCATGTGGGAATTCGTTAGTGATGCAAGTCGAGTCACTCGTGACGATGATTGCCGCATCATCTGTTTCCACAATTCCCATTCATGTTTTTGGCGGCATGGTTGTATTCGATTTCATGGAGCGGCTCCGGAATATCGTCCTACAGGAACCGGCCCCGGGTTGGCACACGCGGTCAAAGTGACGTTTTTTATTGGAGTGAAGCTGATTCCCGCCGAACCCAGGAGACGGACTCCCGCGATCTTGCTCCACCTGTTCTATTATTGCTCAAAACCGCGGGGGAACCATCCCGCGGCATGAAAGTGCGTCAGGAGCGCCCGTCGCGATCCTGCGGAAACGCCGTTTGATCTGTCGTGAAATTGCTTGAAAGTGCGGTGCGGACGCCTTCTCCGATCTTCAACCTTCCTTCCCATGCCGACCCCCGATACCACCTCCGCTCACGGCTTGATTCACCATGTGGGCGGTAAATGCCTGATCGAAGGGCGGGGCGAAGCATGGCGGGAAATCAAGGCGTGGGTGATCGCGTTTCCATCCGAGGTCGACATGTTGAACCTTCCAGCCGTCAGCGAACCCTTTCTCGCCTGGACCATGACGGGGGAGGCCGATTACCAGGAACGGGAGGTCGGCGGCCCTTGGATCACCCACAGGATCCGGAAAGGAACATTTTTTCTAACTGCGGGAGGCGCGCCTTACGATTGCCGCTGGAAAGCGGTCACGGCAGAGACACTTCAAACCATGGGCGTGTTCATCGAGCTTCCGCTTCTTCAGCGCGGCTTTGAGGAAGTCTTCGGTGCCGATGCGCCAAACGCCCGCCTGAAGGAGGGCTCCGCCTTCATCGACCCCGAGTTGAACACGTTGATGGAGCAGTTGCATGTCGAACTGATGAGGCGGCAGGCGAGCCCTCTCTATGTGCAGGGCATTGCCCAGGCGATCGCGATCCACCTTGCCCGGAACCATGCCGAGACGGTTAGCGAACCGCAAACCGGCAGTCCGTCGCTTCCCGGATTCAAGCTCAAGCAGGTTACCGATTGGATGGCGGGAAATCTATCCGAAGAACTCAATCTCGACCGGATGGCGGCGCAGGCAGGCATCAGCAAGTTCCATTTCCACCGGCTCTTCAAAACCGCCATGGGCACGACGCCATCCCGCTACCACGCCACCCTGCGGATTGAAGCCGCGTGTCGGATGCTGCGGGAAACCAAGACGAGCATCGTCGAGGTTGGCATGGAAGTGGGCTACGCGAATCCCAGCCACTTCGCGCAGCTTTTCCGCAAGGAAACCGGCTTGTCGCCGAGTGAGTATCGGCGGCAGCGGTGAATGTCGTCTTCTGCAAGTGGATTGACGCCTTCCGCCAATTACAAAAGCGGTTTTCTGCGGTAGCTTGTTTCCACGTTCGGCCCGCCCGACAAGCAACGAAACCATGAAGGCTCAAGCAGACCATTTCCGCATAAGCAGCAACGCACAGGATCGTATCAAGATCCCGGGAGTGTTCTGGGCCGGGTTGAAATCCATTGGCCTTTCTGCCGGGACGGTTCTTCGCCGCAGCAATTTACCACCCACGGTTCACAGCGGGGAAACGCATGTGACCACGGCGCAAATGTTCGCGATCTGGCGGACCATCCGCGAGCTTTCCAACGACCCCACGATGGGCTGGAAATTCATGAGCCTGGTCGAGACCGATCAGTTTCACCCGACACTCCTCGCCGCCCTGCACGCCCGCAACTATCGCGAATCCATCGAACGGCTGGCACGCTACAAAAAGCTTTGCAGCGCCGAGGAATTCCGCATCACGCAGAAGGGCGATGAAGTTCTGATAGAGGTCTGCTGGCCGTTCGCCGGGGGAGAGCCGGCACCCGCGCTTTTGATCGATGCGGTTTTCGCCTTGGTAACAGAACTCGGCCGCCGCGGCACCAAGTCGAAGCTCAATCCCAAGCGCATCGAACTCATGCGCCCGGCGGAACCGGAAAACCGATTCGAGGAATACTTCCGCTGCCCGGTGAAATACCGCGCCAAGCGCGATGCGCTGGTTCTGCGTGCCGCCGATTTCGAACTCCCTTTTCTCACGCACAACGAGGAGCTCCTGCAAATGTTAGCGCCCCAGTTCGAAAATGCGCTGGAAGACGGGCGGACGAAACAGGGCATTCTCGATCAGGTGAAATGGGTGCTCAAACGCCTGCTATCCGGCAGTCGCCCCGACCTCCTGATGGTCGCCAAAGAGCTGGGCATGGGCGAGCGCACCCTGCAACGCCGCATCACCGACGAAGGCACCACCTTCCGGCAACTGCTCAACGAAACCCGCCACGAACTGGTCCGGCAATACCTCGGCGACCCGGCGGTCGAAATCACCGAAGCCGCTTTCCTCGTCGGTTATGAGGATCCGAATTCGTTCTACCGCGCGTTCCGCTCGTGGGAGGGAACCACGCCCGCCGAATGGCGTGCCGCGCATCAAAAACAGAACTGAAACACACTCGTGCATCCGTCACCCCTGGCGTGAGCCTTGCCCAATTCGAACTAACAAATCAAATGAACCTGCTCATCATCAACACCCATCTCACCTACCCCGGTTGGTCCGAGGGGAAACTGAATCTCACCTTCATGGACGCCGCGAAGAAGTTTTTCGCCGAGCGCGGACATGGCGTCGCCGAGACCTTTGTCGAGCGCGGTTACGACCCGCAAGATGAAGTGGAAAAACACGCGGCCGCCGATCTCGTCATCCTCCAGACACCGGTGAACTGGTTCTCCGCCCCGTGGATCTACAGGAAATACGTGGACGAGGTTTTCAATGCCGGCCTGTCCACCAAGGTTCTACTAACTGATGACGGCCGCACCCGCTCGGATCCCGGCCGCCAATATGGCACCGGCGGAAAAATGCAGGGCAGGAAATTCATGATCTCCGCGACGTGGAATGCTCCGGCGGACGCCTTCGACAATCCCAATGGCGTCTTGATGGCGGGCAAGGGGACGGCGGACCTGTTCCTCTCTATCAGCGCGAACTATCGATTCACCGGCTACGACATCATTCCGGATTTCGGCGTGTTCGACATCTTCAAGAGCCCCGACATCCCCCGCGCGCTTGAAGACTACAAGCGGCATCTGGAAAAGCACTGCCTCTAAACCGATCACAACAAAACTAACCAATTATGAACCATCACCAGCAAACAACCGGATCAGATGCCCGATATCCCATCGCCACGAGTCGCCGCGACTTTCTAGCTACCGCCGCCCTCATCGGGGCGGGATTGGCCGTGGGATCGCGAGCACCGGCGGATCAGCCACCGCAATCCAGCAAAATGAAAACGCGTAAACTCGGAACACTGGAAGTCTCGGAAATCGGGGCCGGGTGCATGAGCATCAGCGCCAACTACGGCCCTCCCGCCCCCAGGGATCAGGGCATCGGGACCATCCGCCGTGCCTATGAAAAAGGCGTCACCTTTTTCGATACCGCGGAAGTTTACGGTCCCTACACCAACGAGGATCTGGTCGGCGAAGCGCTCGCGCCATTCCGCGACAAGGTCGTGATCGCCACGAAATTCGGATTCAACCTCGAAGCCGGCGGTCTCAACAGCCGGCCGGAGCACATCCGGAAAGTGGTGGAGGAATCACTCAAGCGCCTCCGCACCGACCGCATCGATCTCCTCTATCAGCACCGCGTGGATCCCCGGGTGCCGATCGAAGAAGTGGCGGGCGCGATCAAGGAACTCATCACTGCGGGGAAAGTCCTGCACTTCGGACTCTCCGAGGCCAATGCGAAGACCATCCGCCGGGCGCACGCGGTTCAACCGGTCGCCGCCATCCAGAGCGAGTATTCGCTGATGGAAAGAAGTCCGGAGCGGAACGGCGTGCTGGCGGTGTGTGAAGAGCTTGGCATCGGCTTCGTGCCATGGGGGCCGGTGGGAATGGGCTATCTAACTGGAAAAATGAATGCCCGGACGAAGCTCGATCCGGCGACCGATTTCCGTGCCGGGTTCGAACGCTTTTCTCCTGAAAACCTGGCGGCGAATTGGCCGGTGGTGGAGTTGCTCAAACGGTTTGCGGAAAGGAAGAACGCGACCCCCGCGCAAATCGCGCTGGCATGGCTTCTCGCGCAAAAGCCGTGGATTGTTCCCATCCCCGGGACCCGCAACGTCGATCACCTGGAAGAAAACCTGGGAGCGGTTCATTGCCATCTAACCCCTGCGGATCTCGGCGAGATCGAAACCGCTTTCGCCAACATCAAAGTGCATGGTGGCCGGATGGCGGAAAAATTCATGAAGGATGTCGAACTGGGCGATTGATCAACTGGGGAGGCTCCGCACTCATGACCGGATTTCTGGTCGCGTTCAAGGTGACTTTCGCGTTCAGTGGCGGCAGTGAAGACTCCCGACCGAACGACCGCAGCGGCATTCCGCCATTATGCGGCAGGCGAGGCACTGGCTGATAGTTCCTCCCTCCAATGGCCGGGCCTTTATGTGCGGCGTTACCGGTTTCCACGCGTGGTGGATCGATTCCTCGTGCCGGCGACTCCGGAGCCGTTGATCTCCTGTGGCCTTGCCGGGACGGCGGAATTCCGCGAGCGCGAGGTTGGCGGGAACTGGGTCACACGGCAGATCGGGCGGGGTGACATCTTTGTCACGCGTTCGAAGACGCCGTATGAAGTGAGCCATCGTTCGCCTGTCGGCCAGGAGCTTGAGATCATCCAGATCCACGTTGCGGTGGATCAATGGCTCGCATCCCTGGAAGCGGCGTTCCCCGGCCGGGTTGATGAGGTGGATGTGATCGACTTTTTCGGCCGTGACGAAGCGCTCGCTCACGTCTGTTTCGCATGTGCCGAGATGCTTGCGGCAGGGACGCCCGGCAAGTCATTGCGCGTTGCGGATGTGACGAAGCTGATCTCTTCATTTCTGGTGGAGAAATACACGGACGCCGCAGCGGAAAAGCCGGATCTCCGCGGTGGCTTGCCGATCCGGCAGCTCCGCAAAATTGAGGATCACGTGCGCGAGCATCTCGATGAGGACATTTCCGTAGAGGGCTTGGCGGAGTTGGTGGGTTTGAGTCCCTTGCACTTTTCCCGGGTGTTCAAGCAGGCCACGGGGCTGTCCCCGCTGCAATTCGTGACGAGGGAGCGGATCACCCTCGCGCAGCAGCTCATCCGGGAGACCTCCCGCAGCCTCATCGACATCGGCTTGGAGGTTGGCTACACGAGCCCGAGCTACTTCAGCAAAGTCTTCCGGCGGGTGGTCGGGGTGACGCCGATGGTATTCCGCGGCACCCTTTGAGGAGGCGCTCGCTGCGTTTGGAGCAAGATCGGGCTAGGCCGGGCAGGATCACGCGAGAAGCCCCGCGTAGGATGTGCGAGGGTCACGTCGCGCTGGAAATGGATTCCGGCGCATGAAAACCAACTCACATCACGATGAACAATCTATCAAAAATGACTAACTGGGTTCACGGCGCCGCGACGCCGAATCGTTGCCTTCCGGCAGCGATGGCAATCGGAGCGCTTCTATCCATGAGCGGAGTCGCCGCAGCGGCGGACACCCTGGCATGGGACAAGACCTTTCCGCAAAGCGCGAACGTCACCCACCAAAAGGTTTCATTTTTTAATCGGCTGGGGATCAACTTGATCGCGGATTTGTATATCCCGAAAAACATGGATCGCTCGAAAACGCATCCGGCCATCGTGGTCGGCGGTCCGTTTGGCGCGGTGAAGGAGCAAAGCGCCGGCCTGTATGCCCAGACCATGGCCGGGCGCGGCTTCGTCACCATCGCCCACGACCCTTCCTACAACGGCGAGAGTGGCGGCCAGCCGCATTTCACCGCTTCCTCCGAGGCATTGGTTGAGGATTTCAGCGCCGCTGTGGATTTTCTCGGTACGAAATCATTCGTGGATCGTGAACGCATCGGCGTCATCGGTGTGTGTGGCAGTGGCAGCTTCGGATTGGCGGCCGCCGAAACCGATTCGCGTATCAAGGCCGTCGCCACGGTGAGCATGTATGACATCGGGCAGGCGCATCGTCAGGGATTGGCCGAGGTGGCAGACCCCGCCGCGATCAGGACATCCGCGGAAATGGTATCCAAGCAACGCTGGGCCGAAGTCGATGGCGCGGAGAAGACGATGGCCATTGGAACGCCGCAAACCCTCAGCGAGAAATCATCGGAAATTGATAGAGAGTTCTACGACTACTACCGCACTCCGCGTGGCCAGCACCCGCGCTCCTCGACCGCGTTTTGGCGAACGGGTGGCGCTCAGATGATGCTGTTCTGGTCGTTTGCGAACCTTGAGTGGATTTCGTCGAGGCCGGTTTTGTTCATTACAGGAGACCATTCGCATTCACGCATCTTCAGTGAGCACGCCTTCAAAAAAGCGTCAGATCCGAAGGAACTCTACATAGTTCCCAATGCCGGCCATGTGGATCTCTACGACCGCGTGAACCTCATTCCCTTCGACAAGCTGACGGATTTCTTCACGAAGAATCTGCGATGAAATCGCCCGTCCATCATCTCCGGAAGCAACCCAAGATAATACATTCAATCATGAGTAACATTATACTGCCGCTCGCACTCATCGGTATGGTGCTGGGCGGCACTTTGTCCGCGCTCCAGGCCAAGGATCCGGGCAAAGGCAAAACGCAAAATCAGATGCAGATTACCATCGGCCAAAAGACATTCAAGGCAACACTCGAAGACAATGTAACGGCCGCTGCCTTCAAGGCGATGTTGCCACTCAAGCTGAATATGGATGACGTGAATGATAATGAAAAGGTTTCCGGTCTTTCAGCCAACCTGCCCACAGAGGACTCAAATCCCAAGCACATCCAGACTGGCGATTTGATGATCTGGGCATCCCGGAGCCTGGTTCTCTTCTACAAGAGTTTCCCGACCTCCTACAGCTATACGAGACTGGGTCGAATCCATGACCCCGCCGGGTTGTTCGCCGCAGTCGGTTCGGGAAATGTGACGGTAACTTTCAAGCTGGAGCCGGAGAGGTGAACCCACCCACTAAGCAGTTAGGAAATAACCACAAAGACAATGAACTATAACAACTCCTATTCCGGCAGAGTGGCGTTTGTGACCGGAGCCGCCAACGGCATCGGACGCGCCACGGCGTTGGCCTTCGCACGTGAAGGTGCCAACGTGGTGGTGGCCGATGTATCGGAAACAGGCAATCAGGAAACCGCACGAATGATCGGGGAACTCGGCGGACGCGCGCTCGCGGTCCGGTGCGATGTGTCGCGCGCGGAAGACGTAAAAGCCGCGCTCGACAAGACACTCGAAACGTTCGGACGACTCGACTTTGCCCTCAACAACGCAGGTGTCGAACAGCCCATCACGCCCACTGCCGAGATCAGCGAGGACGAGTGGGACCGCATCATCCGCATTAATCTAACCGGCGTCTTCCTCTGTATGAAATACCAGATTCCCCTGATGCTGAGACAAGGCGGCGGCGCGATAGTCAACACCGCTTCGGGCGCGGGGGTGAAAGGCTTCGCCGGTCAGGCTGCCTACACCGCCGCGAAACATGGCGTGGTCGGCATGACCAAGTGCGCGGCCCTCGATTACGCCGCGCGGAACATCCGCGTGAACGCCGTTTGCCCCGGCATCATCGCCACGCCGATGATGGATCGTTTCACCGGAGGAACCCGCGAGGGTGAGCAGCGCGTCATCGCGCAGGAGCCGATTGGCCGGATGGGCAAACCCGAGGAGATCGCCGCCACGGTGGTCTGGCTGTGTTCGGAAGCAGCGGCTTTTGTCATCGGCCACGCCATGGTCGTCGATGGTGGCCAAACCGTCTAAACCGAATTACCTGTTTAGAATCATGCTACACCGTCGTACATTCCTGAAAGCCACCGGCGCTGCCGCGCTCGCCTTCCCGGCGATCGTCCGCGCCCAAACCACTACATCTCAAACACCAAAACTCCCTATGGAAATCAAACGCAACGGCTCACAACCCTCCGCCAAAGGCCCCGCCGACTGGTTCACCGGCACGGTCCGCATCGATCCTTTGTTCGAAGCACCCGCACCCGCCCGCGCCCGCGGGGCCAGCGTCACCTTCGAGCCGGGTGCCCGCACCGCGTGGCACACTCATCCGCTTGGCCAGACCCTGATTGTCACCGCCGGCTGCGGTCGGGTGCAGCGCGAGGGCGGTTCGATAGAAGAAATCCGTCCTGGCGACGTCGTCTGGTTTCTGCCGGGCGAGAAGCACTGGCACGGTGCGGCGCCGACCACCGCCATGACCCACATCGCCATTCAGGAAGCGCTCGACGGAAAAGCCGTTGACTGGATGGAACATGTCACCGACGAGGAATATCACGACTGAAACCAAATCGATAGAAACCACAAGCCATGTATCAAACCAAAGCCTACTCCGCCGCCAGCGCCACCTCGCCGCTGGCATCTTCTACCATCCCACGCCGCCATCCAACCGACCGCGACGTTCAGATCGAGATCCTGTTCTGCGGGGTCTGCCACTCCGACCTTCACTACGCCCGGGACGAGTGGCACGACGTCATGCCCACCGTCTATCCGTGCGTACCGGGACACGAGATCGTCGGGCGCGTCACCCGGGTAGGGGCGGGTGTTAGTAAATTCAAGCAGGGCGACCTTGTGGGTGTCGGCTGTTTGGTCGATTCCGACCACACTTGTCCAAACTGCCGGGCCGGCCTCGAACAATACTGCCCGGGCATGGTGCTCACCTACGGATCACCCGACCGACACCAAACGGCAGCCGTCACCTACGGCGGCTATTCCGACAGTGTCGTGGTGGACGAAGGCTTCGTGCTGCGCATTCCCGAGAACCTCGAACCCGCCGCCGCCGCTCCGCTGCTCTGTGCCGGCATCACCACCTACTCGCCGATGCGCCATTGGAACGTTGGACCGGGGAAAAAGGTCGGCGTCGTGGGGCTAGGTGGATTGGGTCATATGGGCGTGAAGTTCGCCCGCGCGTTCGGCGCTCATGTGGTCGTCTTCACCACCTCGCCTAACAAAATCGAGGACGCGCTCCGCCTCGGCGCGCACGAGGTCGTCGTTTCCCGCAACGCGGATGAAATGGCGAAGCACGCGGGCAGCTTCGACTTCATTCTCGACTGCGTCGCCGCCGAGCACGACATCAATGCCTACATCCAGCTCCTCACCCGCGACGGCAACATCACCCTCGTCGGCGCGCCCGAGAAACCACTGCCCGTCTCCGCCTTTGGCCTCATCTTCGGCCGCCGCAGCCTGTCCGGCTCGGCCATCGGCGGCATCGCCGAAACCCAGGAGATGCTCGACTTCTGCGGCGAGCACAACATCACCTCCGACGTGGAGGTCATTCCGATCCAGAAGATCAACGAAGCCTACGAGCGGATGGTTAGGTCCGACGTGAAGTATCGCTTCTCCATCGACATGGCGTCGCTGAAATCCGAGTAGCCGGGAGCCATTGCCAGTCACGTTGCCATTTGGCAGGATCAACCTTTTTCCCGGGAGCTAACCCACTGAAAACCTGCGCTGGAGGCGGAGGAGGGAATCGAACCCTCGAATGACGGTTTTGCAAACCATGATTTGCATTTATAAACGTGGATCGCAATAAAGATTGCCCGAAAATTGCCCGAATTGGCTTGAATCGGAGCGGATTTTCACGGACTCTTGCGCCGTCATGCAACCCGCCGCAATGAAACGAGCCAAGGCCAGCGATCCCGTGAAATGCCGGGAGCTTTCCAAGAAGCATTCGCAAAGGAAAGCAGGATACCGCTGGATTGTGGAAACCCGAATCGGGGGCAGGCGAAGCCGGAAGTTTTTCCGGCATGACGATTCCCAAGAGCGGGACAAGTTCATTGCCGACGAAACCGCCCGCGTTGCCGCCGTGGCCAAGAGCGACCGCGCCCTCGCCACCGATGGAGCCCTGCTCACGGAAGCCGCCGCTGCCCACAAGGCTCTTCAACCCTATGGCAAGACGCTGACAGATGCCGTGAGCTTCTACGTCCAACACCTCGCCGCCATGGCCAAGCATGACGCCACGCCTCTTTCAACCGTGGTGAAACGGTTCTTGGATGAAAAGGAACGGAAGGGGCTTTCCGAAGTTCACCGTGCCGATCTGAAAAACCGGATTGCCCGTTTCGAGATCACTTTCGGGGAATCTCCCATTGCCGGCATTGACCGCAACGGGCTTGCCGCCTGGTTGAATAACCTCCCGCTTGCCCCGCAATCGAAGATCAACTTCCGCCGCGTTTTGGGGAACCTGTTTTCCTATGCCGTCCGTGCCGGAAACATCTCGGTCAACCCGGTGGCGGCAACCAGCCCGCCGAAGTCCCGCCGCAAGCGGGCCGTGATTCTCACGCCCGAGGAAGTGGAAAAGCTGCTCAACGCCAGCCCGGCCGCAACCCTTCCCGCCTTGGTCCTGATGACTCTCTGTGGCATTCGCAACCGCGAAATGTCCCGCTTGGATTGGTCCTGTGTGGACTGGGAGGATGGCACTCTTGAAATCACCGCTGAAGAGGGAAAACGCGAAGGGCACGCTCGGCATGTCACCATTCCCGCGAATGCCTTGGAATGGCTTCGCCCTCACGCCAAGAAGCGCGGGAAGATTGCCGATTTTCGCGACTTCGACGAATACACCCGCCGCTTGCAAGATGCCCGTGCCCTCGCCGGATGGCCCGTTGGCGAATGGCCCGAGAACGCCCTGCGGAAAACCTTCATTTCCTGCCACTACGAAACACACGGATCCATTGATGAAACCGCCAAGCAGGCGGGAACCTCTGTTGCCATGATTCACACGCATTACCGGAAGCTCATCAAGAAGCGGGATGCCGAAAAGCTGTGGGAGATTCACCCCACCGCTGGGCCGAAGAACCTTGTGCCTTTCAAGCCTGCGCCCAAGAGCGTCGTGGATTGGCCGAGCCCGGAGAAGTTGCAGGCGATGCTATGGCAAAAACCGGTTGTGGAAATCGCCCGTGACCTTGGCGTTTCCGACGCGGCCGTTGTGAAGCACGCCGCAAAGCATGGACTCGCAAGGCCGCCGCGTGGCTACTGGTTGAAACAATCACCCGAGAGAGCCACACCATGAACGATCCCGGACCTATCTCCGCTCAAGTCCGCCACGAAGGCAATTTGTTCATCGCCACATCCACACAGTTCCCCAATGCAAAGGGACAGGGTGCGACGAGCAATGAGGCGCTCGATTCACTCGGCAAAGCGCTTGAGCAATACAGGGTGGCTGTGGGCCACCTCGAAAAGCACCCTCTGTGTCCCACGATTCGCACGTGGTTCTATTCCACAACAGTACCGACCATGCCATTTTTACCGCAGGGCGAGTTTTATGCAGTCTTGGAATCGCTGAGTTTGGACCCTGTTGTTAGTCAGCAGCTCATCCAGACTTACTACGAGACGGCAATCCTTGGTTCTGCCCTTGTTGGCGGTGATTACGACCAAGGCGTTCATGAGGCGCTCTACACCGCAGCGGAGCATCCGCTTGGGTTTGCCCTTGCTCATGCCGCTGGATTGGCATCACGCATCCCTCAATTCTTCGCAGCGTTTTCCAAATCCACCCGAACTCATGGATTCTTAGAAGCACTGGAAGCATGGGGGATATGCAACGAACTGACCAAGCCGTTTGATGGCAAAAAGGATCTGAGGTGGGTAAATCGCAATCTCGTCGCGCAAGAACACCCGGCAGCAAGCTTTTGGCAGAACGCTTGCCAGGGCGGCTTCGAGAACATCGCGCAATTCAACAAGGCACTTACGAACGAGGTTTTGAGAGCCGAAGCAGCCGCACGGGACGAAAAGAAAAGGCGGGAGGCCGGGGTCGAGGAGAGAGACGCGGAGTTCATCCACCTCATCAAACTCTTGTGGGTACCCGGCGCGCTGTGGTGCCTATCAGACAGCCAAATTGTCGCGATTCTAGATCCCGACAAAACGGCTGGAATGAGTGAAGCCTACGACAAAGTTCGCCGGAATATCTCCACCCTCAAATTCGGCAAATCGCGACTGAAAGCCAAGTAGCTGTTCGACTCACTCAAAAAAATCTCCTATTCGTAACTGATTCACCAACAGTTGTTGCCGAATAACTTCTGGAAGTTTCCCGGACAGCGATTGTCGTGACGGAGCCTGCTTTCTGGCAATCTTGTTCAGCACCATGCGTGCTAACTCGACTCCGCCACCCAACCCACAGCCGAATTCAGCGACCGCCACCGCGTCGTTGCTCACCCGACAAGATGTCGCCGTTGCTTTGGCCACCTGTCTCCGCACCGTTGACGAAGCGATTGCTTCCGGCGGCCTTGAAATCGTTGCCATCGGGCGAAGTGTCCGCATCCGGCCAAGTGCTCTTGAAAGCTTCATCGATGCCCGTGCCACCCGCCGCAATCCTGGCCGCGTTGTTCGTAACGCCACGAAGAGCAACACCACCGCCAATGCGGGAGGCTCGCTATGAAAATCAACCAGCAAGCCCGCGTCCGCGACCGCAATGTCGTCAGCCAAGCCCAAGTCGATGCGACGGCAATCGAGCAACCTGTTCCATTGCATCAGCGGATCCAAGCCTCCGGCGACCACCTTCATTTCGTCCGTTCCATAATCGTGGATGATCGCGGTGTGGACGCCATTGACCGTAGTGACGACGCGCTCGTCGAGGAATTGCGGAAACAGGAATTTGAAGAGAAAAGCTCACGGTCAATGACTGCCGCCAAACTCAGAATATCGGAGGATTGCGTAATCGCCATCCAACGCGGATTTGTCCAATACGCCGAAACGTTAGGCGATGTCCGATCTGACGGTCGCGGCAGATGGAAGATGCTTTGCCCGCTGCCCGATCACGCCGATGGGAATCCCAGCTTCGCGATCTTCAACGGCCGCAACGAAATCCCGATGGCGAAATGTTCATGCGGATTTTCCGGCGGAGTGATTCAACTAGCGCAACGGCTCAACCCGTTGCTCAACTATCCGGAAATCCTTCGCCACCTCGCCGCTGTGATTGGCGTGGACATCGACATGATTAAGGAAACCGACGAACAGGCCAAGGCCCGCAGAGAACGCGCTACGGTAAGCTGAAAGAGGCCGCGGACTTGATAGGGAAAAACGTCACGACAGTCGCGGGTGACATTTCGCGCCTGGAGGACCTGAATCGGCTCTATGCAGTCGTGAAAGAGAAGCACGGCCACATCGACATCCTCTTCGCAAACGCCGGCTGGGGTGAAGTTGCGCCGCTCGAAACGGCGACAGAGGCTCATTTCGACAAGACCTTCGACCTGAACGCGAAGGGAACGTTCTTCACCGTGCAAAAGGCCCTTCCGCTTTTCAAGAATGGCGGCTCGATTATCCTGACCTCGTCAGTTGCGAATGTGAGGGGAGATGCTGCTTTCACCGCATACGCCGGGGCCAAGGCGGCTGTGCGCTGTTTCGCCCGCGGTTGGACGGTGGAACTGAAGGATCGCAAGATTCGTGTGAATTCGATGAGCCCCGGCCCAATCGAAACTCCGGCTTTGGAGAACGCGGGCCTCACCGCAGAACAGGTGGAACAAGCGGCAGAGGGATTTGCATCGCAAGTTCCGCTCGGTCGCAGAGGCACGCCTGAGGAAGTCGCAGCTGCCGTCGTGTTCCTTGCTTCCGATGAAAGTTCTTACATTACCGGCGTGGATCTCGCTGTCGATGGGGGCATGGCGCAAGTTTGATCCTGGAGCGGTCTCGTGGCTGGTGCTTGCCAGTCGCGGGACCACGCTTCTCCAACTTTGAATCTAACACAAAATAGGAAAAATATCATGAGGTATGCAATTATAGGATTTGGAAAAATAGGCCAGGCCCTTGCCCACGCCTTTGCCCGTAAAAACATCGACGTGACCATCGCGAGCCGTCGGCCGCCCGAAGAGTTGGCGCAGCGGGCGCGGGAGATTGGACCCACGATCGTCGCCAAGTCGCTGCGGGATGCACTTGAGGCTGATACCATCATCCTGGCGGTCCGGTTCGAGGAGCATGGCAACGTTGCGAAGGCCCTGCCTAGTTGGGAAGGTAAGACGGTCATCGATGCCATGAACTCGCAAGCCCCTCTGGAGGAACTGGATGGCCTCCTGTCTTCCGCCTTTGTCGCAAGGGCGTTCACCGGTGCAAAGCTGGTGAAAGGTTTCAATCACCTGGCTGCGGTAACCTTGGCGACCGATCCAGTCGTCGAGGGAGGGCACCGGGTCGTCTTTCTGTCGAGCGACGACGAAGACGCGATCGCTCCCGTGGCGGATCTGGCCAAACAACTCGGGTTTGCTCCTGTCGAGCTGGGAAAGCTCAACGAGGGTGGCGCGCTGGTGCACGCACGCGGCCCCTTCTGGGGCGATCTCATCTTCGAGGATTTGTTCAAGAAGGAGCAGTAGTCGATGACGACATAATTTTGAAGTAATGGTGGAAATTAAACATATAAAAATACAAAACAAATCAGATGAGCGCACCAGATAATGTACAGATCGTGAAGGACTTTTTTGCAGCAATTGGCAGGGGCGATATGCAGGCTGTCCTGGCGTTGTGTGCAGAAGATATCGAATGGATCATTCCGGGCAAGGACTGGCCGCTGGCCGGCACGCATCGCGGGCACGCGGGATTGGCGGAACTGCTTCAAAAGTCCGAGGAGCTGGAAACATCAACAGAGCCCCGTGAATTCGTAGGGCAGGGAGACCGGGTTCTGGTCGTCGGCTACGCATGGGGCAAAGTCCTGGCCACCAACAAGACGTTTGAGGACAATTGGATCTTCGCCATGACCGTTAACCATGGCAAGGTGACGAACATCCGGGAGTACATCGACACGCAGGCGCTTGCGCTTGCCTCCGAGGTGGACGCGAATCCCACGACTGATCATGAAACAATGATCAGGGAACTCTACGCCGTCGCAGAAGGGCCGGGATTGGATCCCGACAAGTTTGTCTCCATGTTTTCGGAAGAAGGATACATGTGGGATATGGCCTCAGGCACGAAGTTCCGCGGACAGGCCATAGGAGAATCTATCGCCAGCCTTGCAAATGGATTTCCCGACGTCCACCGTGAGATACTCAGCATCTACGTCGCAGATAACGTCGTCATGGTCGAAATTGCGATTCGGGGTACGCATACAGGTGAGCTGGCCCTTGCTTCCGGAACTGTAGCTCCAACAGGCAAGACAATCGATGTGCCGGGTTGCGATGTTTATCACCTGGAGGGTGGGAAGATTACATCCTTCAATTGCTACAACCAGTCCTCCATCATGGCGCAACAACTCGGCCTTGCAGGCATCTGAGAGAGCGTGCTGGGAGGCAAGGCGATGGTCCTGGCGATGAGCCGGGACATTAGGACCGGCTTCGCCGAAGTGCCAAGTGATCAGTTCTTCAGTGATCAGGAAGAGGTAGAGGGGCGACAGAGTGCGGGCTGGCTTCGCGAAGCTTCCCCCGGCCAAGGCCGTCTTCACGATGCTACGCCGGGTCAAGGCGAAGATGCGGATTCGGATCCGGCAGCGTTTGAGGAAATACAAGTATCCTCCGGAGGGATCTGAGGCGGTTATGCCGAAGAACTCCGGGGCTGCGGGAATGCTGGATATGCTTGTACTATTAACCCGCCATCCAATCAAAGAGCACTTTAAGCAGAGCTAGGCCACCCATGATGATGAGGACCACCAAAACGATTACCCCGGCAATGAGCAATACCGCGAAGAGGCTGGCGCGCCGGACCGCCAGCTCGCGCTCAGCGGGGGACACTTCAGCGGAGAGCGCCTTCTGCAGCAGATCGTGATTGCGGCGGTTGGATTTGAACCAGACCGAAAAGACGTCGCCGAGGATCGGAATCGAGCCGACGGCGGCGTTGGCGAGGATGTTGAGGGCCATGGTGACAAGCGACATGCGCGAAACGCCGCGACGGCTTGCTTCTCCAACAATGGCGAGCCCGACGAGTGATGCCACCGTGTCTCCCAAGCCTGGGACAAGTCCCAGGATCGGGTCGAGGCCGAAGCGGATATCAGTCCCGGGAATCCGAATAAAATCGTCCATCAAGGATGCGATCATGCTGGCAGTCGATCGCTTGCCTTCGTCAGTGGGGGACGCCACTGGGTCGAATTTCTCGTGGTTCATTTTTTCCCATTGGAATTTAGAATCTCTGGAATACCGGCACTTGGAAACGTCTTGAGCCGGAGGCGAGGCCCCTCAGCGACGGCGAGTGAGAGGCCGCTTCCTGTCCGGGGATGGGAGGCGGTCAGTGGAGGATGAACAAGTGCACCCGTCTAGTCCAACAGCTCGGCGGGGACTTTCCCGCCGTTTTCCGTGAGCTTCTTGAGGACCTGCTGATGGAGCCAAAGGTTCATCTTGGCGGAGTCGCTGGTGTCACCCGGGTAATGGAGCTCCGCCGCCAGTTCCTTGCGTGATGCGAGACTGCTATCCATATCCAGCAGTTTCATGAGATCGACGATGGATCGCTTCCAGTCGAGTTTCTCGGGATGCGCGGCAGCGAGGCCGTTCATAACCGCGGCGACGTCTACCGGAGCAGGGGCGGGCGGGCCGACACCTAAGGAGCTGCCAGTATTTTGCGAACCCCGGCCGGTGTCCGGTGTCGCTTCCGCAGGCGCTGCCGGTGGGGAAGACGGAGTCGGTTGCGATGGGGTGGAGGACTGCGCCGCATCGCGACTTGCGAAGATCTTCGAAAGAATCGTTTTAAATAGGCTCATGGTAGAAGGAGGGTAGGTGGGATTATTTGCGGGTGGCCAGACGGTAAACCAACAGCAGGAGAATTGCTCCCACCACGGAGGCGATGAACCCCGCTGGATCCCCCACCTGATACCAGCCCAACGACCGCCCCAGAAATCCGGCGACAAACGCACCGGCGACCCCGAGCAGGATGGTGATGATGAAACCACCCGGATCCTTGCCGGGCATGAGGAACTTGGCGACGACCCCGACAATGAGGCCGATGATGAGCATCCAGATGAATTCCATTGTGTGGTTGATGTTAGCGGAGTCTGTGCCCGGGATTGAAATCAGACGGAGTGAATGAGTTCACCGAGGGCGTTCCAGCTTTGCAAACGGTGTGCCAGCACGGGTGCGCCCGTTATTGCAAGCTCTTGCAACTCCACAAGAAGCCTGGGGGAGGGCAAATAGCGTGGAGGCGTGCTTTATGCATTCCCCATCAGCGAGACACGGAACATGTGGCGGCAAGGGAAATTACCCGCCCGAGGCGCTTGGGATTTCCCTGGATAAGGGGGGTCCGTAGATCCGGTAGCTATTGAGGAAATATAACTATCTGCCAGGCGGTAAAAGGCCGTTAGCTAGCGACCATCGCAGACCGACGCTATAGACGCGTAAGAAGAAGTGCCGAGTGATCAGTGATCAGTGATCAGACAAGACCGGAGCAACAGCGTGCGGGCGAATATGCGGATCTTGATCCGACCGCTTTTGAGGAAGTATAAGTATCCGCCAGAGGGGTGTGAGGAAGCGATTGTGCTGGTGCTGAAGTTGGCGGAGGCGCTAGCGGATGATTGGACGGGGGGAAATGGGAAAGATGTCGGAAGAATTGCCGATTGATGATTGTTGATTTTGGATTGTTGAAGTGAGCGGGTTCTTTCCATCAACTCTCAACTCTCAACTCTAGAACGGGAGAGGTGAGGATATCTTCTGCACACAACGCCAGGAGAGCCTGCGTGGCACGAAGCTGGCCGGAGAGACGGCGCACGCACTCGACGCCGTCGATGCCGGGCGGGTTCACGTCCATCAGAAGCACCCGCGGCTGAAGTGTCGGCAGTTCTTCCAGGGCAGCCTCGGCGGAAGAAAACGTTCCCACCAGTTTCAGATCCTTCTCACTGCTGAGGATGGTGGCGAGGCTGCGGCGGATTCGCTCGTCGTCCTCAACAATGGCAACGGTGGTCGACACGATGGCGGCCTTTTTCACGTCGTCAGGGTGGTTGTCGGCAAGCGGCGCGTCAATGTCGACGTGTAGTGATGGTTGGATCTCGTTCAAGACGCAGAAGCTAACCCACAGGAAAGGTTTCCCCATAGTCGGCAATATTGCCGACACTCAAGCTTCCAGCGGGACCGTCGCAATACGCGGCGGCAATCACTTCTTCACCCGCCCCACGGTGCCGCCGGGGACATACTCCGCATCAAAAATCACCTGGTCTTTGTCCGGGCGGCCTTTCGCCACTCCACCCACCCAGCGGGTGATCCGGGTGATGTATTTCTCCGTTGGCATATGGAAGTGGTCCAGCGGCGGCACATACAAGCTGAATGACAGATCCATCGACATGCAGATGACTGATACATCGTGCGGCACCTGCAGTCCGCGACGAGCCAGAAAGGAAAACACCGCCACACACTGGGACGCGTGATGGACGATCAAGGCCGTGGGCGGCGTGATGTGAAACAACCCGCGGAGGCAGCTTTCCAGACCTGCGACAGTGTTCTCGAAGTGGGGGAGATTGTAGTCGGTGGCGGAGATTCCACGCGCCTCCAGAAATGACAGGTAGTTCTCCAGCGATGGGATGGGTGTCGGTTTGCGGAGAATCGTCTCGGCTAACAAGACGATCCGCCGATGGCCATGCTCCACCAGCGCGTTCACCGCGGATTCGATCGCAGGCGCGCCCCTCGTCGCACTGCTGGCCACCGGCAGGTTATGGAAACGTCCTCCGTAGGCAAATACCGGAAACGGTTGGGCGGCGAACCACTCCAACACGGGGCGCGAGCCCCCAAACACGATCCAAGCATCCGCAGAGGCGGTTTTCACGCAACGCGAGATCCTCGTTAGGTTGTCTTTCATCTGCGTCAGGCACTGATCGCTGAAGACACAGATATGTCCCGCCCTTTCGATCTCATGGCGGACGTTGAGCAGGATCGAAATCGTCGGCACGTCATCCTCCACCAACGGGACATACAGCATGATACCGATGCGGAGAGTCCGGTGGACCGGTGTGGCATGCGGTTGTGGCACAATCCTCCTCCTGCGACCGACGCCGCAATCCTCGATCCAGCCTTCCTTTTCCAGCACCCCCAGCGCCGCCCTGATGACGTGATTGGAAACCACCAGCTCTTTCACGAGCTGAGGAACTCCCGGCAAGTGGCCCACCCAGCGTCCGCTCTGCAAGCCCGCGCGGAGATGGGCGGCGGTTTGTTCGACCAAGGGCTGGCGGCGGAGGGGGTTGGTCATCCCCTGAAACCTTGTCGTTTTCCGACCAAGTTGCAAAAAAAAACTCCCTTGTGTCTTTCTGCAACGCCCGCTTTATCCCCCCGTTGATTTAGTAGTCTGCTCCCCAACCTCTTTAAAACCTCGACTTCTTCCCACCATGAAACGCACACGCTCCAATCTGTTCCTCTTCGCCGCCGCGACTCTCGTCGCCGCTTCCTCCGCCCACGCCGCACTGACATGGGACACCGGGCAAGCAGTTGATAACACCATCACTTCCAGCACGGGCACTTGGGACCCCACGGTCACCCACTGAAACGCCATCAACGGACTCGCTCCGCCGCCGCAGGAAGAACTGAAACCGTCATGCTTGTTAGCGCGCTGCAAAACCAATATTCCCTAAGCGCGCCAGTCCCAAAAGGATGCGTCACTAAGAATCATCAATTGCTTGGCTCAACTGTCGGGCGTTACGCCATTAGTCCTTACCCCAAATGCGATCATTCTTCTTCCTTCGTTGTTGTTTTCTTTCCCCGGTAATCCCGGCGTGGATTGCCAGCCTTGTCGCCGCCACGGCAGTCCAACCGCTGGAACTCCGCTTCGCGGCACCTGCCACAAACTGGGAAGCGGAGGCATTGCCGGTCGGAAATGGCCGCATCGGGGCGATGATTTACGGCGATCCGCTGTCGGAGCGGATGCAGTTCAACGACATCACCCTGTGGACCGGTGGCGCGAATCCTTCCGGAAATTACGACATCAACAACTTCGGCGCTTATCAGAATTTCGGCGATCTCTACCTCGGCGAGTCTTCGGGCCCGCTGATCACCTGGCCGAGCGCGGCGAGCCACGCGACCCCCAGTTCCAACCAGACGGTGGCTCAATCCGCCGATGGCAACGTGAGCACGAAGTGGTGCTTCGTTCACAACAACCAGACCATCGTCTGGCAGGCGGAATACCCGGAGCCGAAAACCTTCACCAGCTACGCGCTGACCTCGGCGGATGACGTGTCGGCCCGCGATCCGAAGGCATGGACCTTGGAGGGATCCAACGACGGCACCAGTTGGACGACGCTCGACAGCCGGTCGCTGGGCAGCGCGACCACGCCGGTATGGCCCTTTCCCAGCCGGAACCAGACGGTGGGGTTCACCTGCACGGCCGCCGGCGCTTTCAACCGCTATCGTTTCACGTTCGCGCCCAATACCACCACGACTCACTTTCAAGTCGCGGAGATCCAACTCATCGAAGGTCCGGGAAATGGCGCCGTCACTTGTCCGAGCGCCGCCAGCCATTTGGCACCGAGTGCCGGCCAGACGGTGGCCAGCTCGGTGGACAAGAACATCACCACCAAGTGGTGCTTTGAGCACAAGAATCAGACCATCGTCTGGCAGGTGGATTACCTGGCACCGATCGAGTTCACCCGCTACAAACTGACCTCCGCGGAGGACGTGCCGATCCGCGACCCGCGATCGTGGACGCTCGAAGGCTCGAACAACGGCACGAATTGGACGGTGCTCGACAGCCGGTCATTGAGCGCGTCTTCGACACCGGTGTGGCCATTCCCTAACCGGCGGCAGACGGTGGAATTCATTCCTTCCGTCACCGGAGCTTTCAGCCACTACCGCTTCGTGTTCGCGCCAAACACCGCGACCACCCATTTCCAGGTGGCGGAAATTTCGCTGGAGCGGGACAGCGCGCCCCAGCCGGGCGCGGCGACCAACGTCCAGCGCGTGCTCGACATCGCCGACGCGGTTCATCGGGTGACCTGGACGCGCGATGGCGTGAACTTCCTGCGCGAGACCTTCGCGTCACATCCGCACGAGGTGATCGCCACGCGGATCTCCGCGAGTCAGTCGGGCAAGGTCAATGCCACGCTGAAACTGGTGGGAGCTCACTCGGAGACCTCCGCGGCGGCGGGAAATGAACTCGGATTCGCCGCGACCCTGGCTAACAACGGCCTGCGCTACGCCACCCGGGTGCGGGCGATTCCAGACGGAGGCACGATGACCGTCGTAGGAAACACCCTGAAACTGGCCGACTGCGATGCCATCGTCATCCTGCATGCCGCGGCCACGGATTACGCGCTGGACGCCGCCACCACGCCGGCCTTCCGCAGCGGCATCGATCCGGCGACGACCATTAACGGCCATCTGAATGCCGCCCAAGCCGCCGGCTATCAGGCTTTGAAAACCGCGCATCTGGCCGATTTCCACTCGCTCTTCAATCGCGTCACGCTCGACCTCGGCGCGCCGCCTGCCCAGCCGCTCACGCCCAACCGCCTCACCACCTACAAGGCGGGCGGCACCGACAATCATCTGGAGTCGCTATTGTTCCAATACGGCCGCTATTTGCTGATCTCGTCGTCCCGAGGTTCGCTACCAGCCAACCTGCAGGGGCTCTGGAACAACAGCAACACGCCGCCATGGAATTCGGACTACCACGTCAATATCAACCTCCAGATGAACTATTGGTCAGCGGAGCCCACCAACCTTGGCGAGTGCCACCTGCCATTGTTCCGGTATCTGGCGGCCATCGCCCCGCTTAGCCGTCAGGCCACCAAGGCCTCCTTCGGTGCAGCCACTCCCGGCTGGACGATGCGGACTTCGGTCAATCCCTTCGGCGGTCACGGCTGGAATTGGGACACTCCTTCCTCGGGCTGGGTGGCACGGCATTTCTGGGAGCACTACCTTTACTCCAAGGACGAGGCGTTTCTGCGCGCCACTGCGTGGCCGGCGATGAAGGAAATCTGTCAGTTCTGGATCGCCCGGCTGATCCCGGACGCCAACGGGAAACTGGTCGCACCCAACGGCTGGTCGCCCGAGCACGGTCCCACCGAGAACGGCGTTTCCTACGTGCAGGAAATCGTATGGGACCTCTTCAACAACAGCATCGCCGCTACTGACGTGCTGGGGGACGAGGCCGCCTTCCGCGCGCAACTCGTGGACCGCCTTTCGCGGTTGCTGGTGCCCGCGATCGGTCCGCAAGGGCAGGTTACCGAGTGGGCAAATCCTGCCACAGAATCCACCTACGGCTATGGGGTTTCCGGCGGACACCGCCACACCTCGCATCTTTACGCGGTTTATCCGGGCTATCAGTTCAATCCCGTGGACTCCCCGGCCTACGTGGCGGCGGCGAAACTTTCGCTCATCGACCGCGGCAGCAGCGGGGACTCCCGCCAATCCTGGACCTGGCCGTGGCGCGCGGCCATGTGGGCGCGCATGAACGAACCCACCCGCGCCCATGACATGGTGCGCGGCTTGCTCACCTACAATGCTTACCAAAATTTCTTCGCGATCGCCAGCGGCGTCTATCAGATCGATGGCGATCTAGGGATGTCCGGCGCGATGTCCGAGATGTTGTTGCAATCCCACAGCGGGGAAATCTCGGTGCTGCCCGCATTGCCGGACGCGTGGCCGTCGGGGTCGTTCACCGGTCTGCGCGCGCGTGGCGGATTCGAAGTGGATGCCGCTTGGCAAAACGGAGTGCAAACCACGCTGGCAGTGCGGACGACACAAGCCGGCACCGCGAAATTACGATTGCCGGAAAATGTCTCCAGTCCGGGAGCATTCGTGCGTTCCGGAGAAAGCCTGCAGGCGATCACCCGCAAGAACGGGCTGCTTCAGTTCCCGGTAGCCGCCGGCACCTCCTATCAAATCGATAACGTCGTCACCGGCACCGCCGACGCCGATGGCGACGGCTTCGACACCGCTGCGGAGTGGCTGTCCGGCAGCGACCCGCAGCGCGGCGATTCCCTGCCGCGGCTCGCGGTTTCCCACGGTGGAGAGAGCACTGCCTTGAGCTGGGAGGAAATCCCTGACCGCACCTACGAACTCCAATTTACCAGTGATCTCGCCGCACCATGGCAGCCTGTCCTGACCCGCACCCCCGTCTCGGAAGGCACAATTTCGCATCCTTTACCGACCAGCAGCCATCCGCGCGGCTTCTACCGGCTTGTAATCAAGTTGCCTAGCCTTTGACCTAGATCATCCCAAGCCCACGGGATTAGGCGATTCCAAAGGCCTATACATTGTTTTCGAGTCGCGAAAAAAGCCCGCGCGGAGATGGGCGGCGGTTTGTTCAACCAAGGGCTGGCGGCGGAGGGGGTTGGTCATCCCCGGAAACCTTGTCGTTTTCCGATCAAGTTGCAAAAAAAAACTCCCTTGTGTCCTTCAGCCACGCCCGCTTTATCCCCCCGTTGATTTAGTAGTCCGCTCCCTAAACTCCTCAAAACCTCGACTTCTTCCCACAATGAAACGCAAGACCTCCAGCCTCTTCCTCCTCGCCGCCGCGACCCTCGTCGCCGCTTCTTCCGCCCACGCCGCACTGACTTGGGACACCGGGCAAGGTGACGGTGCCACCATCACCTCCGGCAATGGCACCTGGGATCTCAGCGCCACCAATTGGAACAACGGCTCTGGCAATATCGCTTGGACCAACGGCAACGACGCCATCTTCACCACCAACAACTCCAACACCATCACCATCGGTGCGTCCGCGATCTCCGCTGGAGAGATCGCAGTCAATGGCATCTCGGAAATCGTCTGGCAGGGCGCGCTGAACAACCTCACCTTCACCACCGTCAACATCAACACGACCGGCGCGGGAAAACTTTCCATCAAGGCCAACACGGCCTCGCCCGGCAACACAATCACCGGCGGCACCATCAATATCGCGAACGGTGCCACGCTCTATGTCGCGACGAATGGCGGCTCGGCTCCGAGCATCGGCAGCACCATCAATGTCCAAGGCACGGGCAATAACGAAAACCGCGGCGCCATCCGCCTCGATAACGGCTCCACGCTCTCCGGATCGGTCAACCTGCTGGGTAACACCACCATCGGCGGCGGCTCAGGCGTGATCAGCGGAGACATCTCAGGCAGCGGCTTCGGCATCACTACGGCGGGGACAGGAACCGGCACTCTCACCTTTTCCGGCAACAACACCTACTCCGGCGGCATGACCATCGGTGCCGGCACCATCCAAGCTGGCCACAACAATGCCTTCGGTACCGGTGCCCTGAAAATCAACGGCGGCACCCTGTCGTCCAACGCGGCCGCCGGCGCGGGTGATCGCACGATTGGCAACATCACAACCATCGGAGCCGATATTGCCCTTGGAAACGCCACCAACACGGGGGCGCTCAATTTCACGAACTCCGTCGGACTCGGAGCCACGACGCGCACCTTGACCGTCAATTCGGGCGTGACCTTTTCCGGTGCGGTGACAGGTAGCAACGGGTTCACCAAGGCGGGCACAGGCGCGCTCACCATCACCGGTTCGAGCACCTACACCGGCACCACCACCATCACCGCCGGCACCCTGCAGGCTGGCCACAACAATGCCTTCGGCAGCGGCACCATCACCCTGAACGGCGGTTTCCTAAACACCGGCGGCCAGACCCTGGCAAACGGGATTTCCGTCGCCACCGCACCCACCACCGGCGGCATCAGGTTCGGAGCCAATGCCACGCTCACCGGCGCGATCACCGGCGCGAGCGGCGCCACGCTCAACATCGCGGCAACTTCCGCCTCGTCGCTCTATCTCAACGGCGACACTTCCGGATTCAACGGCACGATGGCGATCAACAACGCTGCCGGCAATGTCACCGCATCCAAATCCGACGGCACTGCCAGCACCAACACCGGCGGTGTCTCCACCACCTACACCGTGAACAGCGGGGGGACCTACGCGTTTTCCATCAACCGGGGGACCTTCAACATGGGCGCGCTCAGCGGAAACGGCAAAGTCGCCGCGCCATACAACACCGCGTCGACCTCGACAGTCTCCATCGGCGCGTTGAACACCTCCACGGCCTTCTCCGGTACTTTGGCCAATAACGGCAGCGGCGTGCTTGCGCTGACCAAGGTCGGCAACGGTACGGTGACGCTCTCGGGCACCAACAACTACACCGGCGCGACCACAATCAGCGCCGGAACTCTTGCCATCAATGGCAACCAAATCGCCGCCACTGGCGCGGTCAGCGTAAGCAATGCCGGCACACGCCTGATCGGCACGGGCACGGTCGGAGGAAACACCACCGTCAACACGGGTGCCATCCACTCGGCCGGTGGCGCGATTGCGAATGAGAGCAAAGTCGGCTTGCAGACCTTTGATCAAACGGCAGCCGCCACCACCAACGTCACCTACACTTCAGGTTCGATCTTCGAATGGGACCTCGGCACCAACAAGAGCTCTGCCGGCTATGACCACGATTCAAACAGCGGAACTCCCAATACCAATGTGGGAACCCGCGGCATCGATTTCGACGCCGTCGACGTGAGCGGAACCCTATCGGTGGCGTCCGCCGACATCACGGGGGCGATCTTCCGGGTGGTGCTTGGATCCGCAGTCACTGCCGACAGCTTCTGGCAGCAAACTCAGACTTGGAGCAACATATTTGGAGGTGGCGGCACCCTATCCGGAGCCGGTTTCACCAACAGCCTGCTGCAAGTGGTGGATACGAACGGGGCCACCTTCAACCAGAACCTCCTGAATTCGGGATATGGCTTCACCATCAGCGGCACCACGCTCACCTGGTCCGCGGTGCCCGAGCCCACCAGCGCCGTGGCCGGCCTGCTGCTCGGTGCCGGCCTGCTGCGCCGCCGCCGGACGCCAACCATTCTCCGAAGTTAATGGGTTTTCTTCGGGAGCAAAGGGGCCGCCGCACCGGGGGGAGCGGCGGCTCCGATTTTCCGAATCAGACGTCGCACCTCCATGCGTTGCGGGTCTGAAACTGACCTGTTTTTTAGCCCATTGAAATCAATAACATGCCTTGAGCGCGCCCGTTCTAAAGGGCTGTGTCATTATGACCTCCAGGCAGAACCCATTATCGCCATCCGAGCCGAACCAAAACCCATGAACAAAACCCCATCATTCCCGATTCACCCCTGCCCGAAGGTTTGCCTTGAGTCTGCAACTCGTGGTGCGCGACACCGTCGACGTCCCCAGCGCCACCAGCTTGAATTCCGTATTTCCACCTCTTGCCATGGATTTCCAACCATGTTGACTAACACCCGCCCCATCTGTCGCCCGTTCGTTCTCATCGCCCTGTTCCTCGCGGGCATGTTGGTCAATCGGGCCGTTGCGCAGTCGCCACCGGCGACGTTCACCCGCGTGATCAGCACCAGCTCCCAATCGCTGCCCGTGGACTTCGCACTTCACCCGATCCGCAGCACGAACTTCGCGGTGCTGGTCCAACAGTCCGACGGGAGTTTCTCAACCTTCACTCCCGCTGTGGCGCGAACCTACCTCGGCACCGTGCAAGGACGCCCCGGCGCGATCGCCTGTGGTCTCCTCCGAGCCGACGGCGCCTTGTTGGCACGCATCGGTTTCGAAGACGGCACCACGTGGACCACCACCGGAGGCACCGCATCCGCGGACGGCCCCGGATTCACCCCCGCGTGGCCGACCACCGTGGTGCCGGCCGGCGGGGCGGGGTCGATCGTCTATGCGGCAGAATACGGCTTCGACTCCACGTTCAACCACTTCACCGCCTGTGGGGGAACCCCGGCTGCCGTGCTCGAGCAAATCGAGTTCTGCGCGATGTCGGCGAACATGGTTTACCTACGGGACGCGGGAATCCTGCACCGGATCGGCAAGGTCATCGTCCGGGCGGATCTATCTCAGGATCCTTACGTCGCCACCACCGTGGACACGGGTTTGCTGCTGAACCGAATCGGTCCGATTTGGAACTCGGGCACGCCCATGGGTTTAACCCATGATCTGGCCGCGGTTCTGCATTCGGGTGTGGGTGGCGGCCTCGCCTGGGTCGGGGCGGTGGGCACCTCAAACCGTTATTCCTCCAATGATTCGGAGGCGAACGGCGACTTCTCCGTGGTCTGGCGCCACGAGGCCGGACACAATTGGGGATCGGATCACTATGAGGGCGGCGGCAATCCAGAGGGCTCCACCATCATGTCCAACAACTCGCTCTCGCGTTTCTCTAGTTCGGAACTCGCCAAGATCATCGTCCACCGAAATTCCAAAACCGCGATCCTCGACAATCTCGGCACCTATTCGTTCCCGCTCCCGCCGCGGGCGAACCAGGACGCGGTCCCCTACCTCGTCACCGGCACAACCAAGATCGACGTTCTGGCAAATGACTCGGACTCCAATGGCCAGGTGCTCTCGCTGCTTTCGTTCGACAGCGTTTCGGCCTTCGGCGGAACCCTCAGCCGCTCGACCGGCACCGGACCCGGAGGACGTGACGAGATCATTTACACCCCGCCCGCGGTTCTAACGCCCGGAGCGGACTGGTTCACCTATCGCATCCAGGACGCCTCCGGCATGCAGGCGGTGGGCTACGCGATGCTGCGGCCCACCTCCGAAGTCGTCACTCCCGTGGATCATTGGACGCTGGATGATGCCTCCGGCACCACGGCCGTGAACCGCATCCGCACCGCGCAGAACGGGACCCACCAGAACGGAGCCGTAGTCAATCAGTCCGGCGCCAACGCCGTGACCCGGAAAGGCGTGAGCTTCGATGGAACGGACGACCAAACCTCGATCCCCGCGCCGAGCTACAACACCAACACGCTCACCTTCACCACGTGGGTCAAACGGAATGGAGACCAGGCAGACTGGGCGCCGCTGTTCTTCTCTCGCGCGGGATCCTCCATCGCGGGCCTGCATTTCGGCACGGACAACGAACTCCGCTACACATGGGACAACGGTGGCTATACTTGGAATTCCGGCATCACCGTTCCCGACAACACGTGGTGCCTCGCCGTCATGTGCGTCTCGCCCACCGGCACCACGCTCCACCTCCGCACGCCAACCGGCCTGCTGAGCGCCACCAACTCCGGCAGCCTGGCTGCCGAGTCGTTCAACGGCACGATGTATCTCGGTTACGACTCAAGCAGCTCGTTGCGCCACTTCAAGGGCTGGCTGGACGACGTCCGGGTTTACAAATCGACACTCACCGCGACGCAGGTCGAGTCACTCTATCAGGAAACGGTCAATGCGCCATCGGTCGTATTCACGGCACCCACCGCCGGCTCGTCGGTTTCTCCGCTGAACGTCAGCCTGGCGGCGAGCGTGAACACCCTGGCCGCCATCACCTCGCGGGTGGATTTTGTCGAAAACGAAGCCTCCCTCGCCTCCGCCTCGGCCGCTCCGTGGACCGCGCAACTGGCCTCGCTGGCACCCGGTGCCCACACGCTCACGGCCCGTGCCAGCTATGGCGATTGGGGCTATCAGATCGATTCAGCTCCGGTCTCGTTCACCGCGTTGCCAGCCCCCCTGCCGGTGGTCACCGTCACCGCCTCGCTATCCGCGTCGAAGCGCGGACCCGTTCCGGGTTCGTTCACGTTCACGCGAAGCCACCCGATCGGATCGATCACCGTTCCGTTCGCCCTCACCGGAACGGCGGTCCCCGGCACGGACTACACCGCCATTCCTAACAACATCACGTTTCCCGATGGCTCGCTATCGCAGACCATCACCGTCAATCCGATCGCCGCGAGTCCTGACGGCATCAATGAAACCCTCACGCTCACCCTTGCATCCGGATCCGCCTATTCCCTCAGCTCACCCTCGGCCGCCACCCTCACCATCGACGATCACATTACCTCCATCGCCAGCGCGGAGTGGGACCTCGGAACCACATGGAACAGCGGAAACCCGGCACCTGCGAGCGGCACCCAAAACGCGGGCGACGCATATGCAGTGGTTCACACGGTCACCTCGAATGACAGTGCCTCCAACACACAGGCGCTGGTGGCGAAGTCGCTCCGCATCCAATCCGGCGGCGTTCTGGATCTGGCCCGCCTTCATAGCTCGGGCGGCGAAACCGTCCCTTACAATCTTCCCTCCACCGCGGTGGAAAATGGCGGGATCCTGCAATTCCGTTGTTCGAATGGAACTTCGGTCCACAACGTGTCCGCCGCGGTTACTTTTGCCGGCGCCACCACATTGAAACTCACCGGTGGAAGCTACGACGATGATGTAAATCTTAGCGGAGCCCTTACTGGCAGCGGGACGATTTCCGTGTTGTCCGACACGAGCGCGGGTGGCACCTACGTTCGCCAGGTTTCCGTCAACTCCTCAAACAACACCTTCGCCGGGAATTGGACCGTCAATCACACCGGTGGCGGCACTCAGTCCGCAGCCTTGCGGGCAAATGCGACCAAAGCGCTTGGCACCGGAACCGTCACCGTCGGCACCCGCGCCCAGCTCATCAACGACAATTCCACCGGCCTGAATTCCTTGGCAGGTGTCGTCCTCAATGGAACCAGCGCCACCTTGCAGCTCAACCAGCCGTGGACGAATTCGTCCGCCAGCCTCTCACTAACGGGAGGCTCGCCCCTGGTGCAGCTTGGAAACGCCGCCTCCTCGATCGGCGATCTATTGGGGCAGTTCGGAACCATCCAAGGCAGCGGAACCTCCTCTTCGCTGACGGTCAACCAAACCACGGACAGGGTGTTGTTCGCCGACCTTGGAACGAACCTGCGTTTCACCAAGGCTGGACCTGCTTCACTGACGTTGGCGGGTTCCCTGAATCCATCGCTCGCGATCACCCTTGCCGATGGAACCCTGGCGTTTTCCAACACATTTGTGATCTCGTCGTTATCCCAATCGGGTGGTTCCCTGCGGATGAGCCTTCCGTCCAGCCCGGCCAGCGTGCCACTCACGGTTTCCGGAAACCACGTGAGAACCGAAGGAACCATCAGCGTCGATGTCACGAGCATTCCGCAAACCGGTGTTCCCTACACGCTGGTCCGCTATCAAGGAACCCTGACGGGGACACCGTCCGTCACCATCAACGACAGCTCCGGCAGCGGCCTGGTCGCGGCCGTTTCGAACGGGGCCGGCAGCAACTCCGCCATCACGGTGGTCTTCTCTACGCCGCAATACACCCTCACCTACCTCGCCGGCTCGGGAGGAGCCATCAGCGGCCCAGCCGTGCAGGCCGTGACGCAGGGAAACAACGGCACTGCGGTCACCGCGGTCCCGGACACCGGCTATCACTTCGTCAACTGGAGCGACGCCAGCACGGCCAACCCACGCACCGATACAGATGTCACGGCCAACCTGACCGTCACCGCCAACTTCGCGATCAACACCTACACGCTGACCTACAACGCGGGGGCGAACGGCACGGTCGGCGGCCCCACCCCGCAGACGGTCAACCACGGTTCCAGCGGCACCGCGGTCACCGCCGTTCCCAACTCCGGTTACGCCTTCGCGAGTTGGTCGGACGACTCCACGGCCAATCCCCGCACTGACACGAACGTGACCGCCAGCCTCACGGTGACCGCCAACTTCACCGCCACAGGTCCCGGCCCACTTCCCGAGGCGTGGACGACCGGCACGGTCGGCACCGTCTCCGCGGCGGTGGGCGCGACCTATTCCAACGGCACCTACAATGTCACCGGCGGCGGCACGAACATCTCCGGCAAGAACGACAGCTTCTACTTCGCGAGCCAGCCCTGGTCCGGCGACGGCACGCTCACGGCCCGCGTGGTGAGCCTGCAAAACACCGGTTCAGCGGCCAAAGCCGGTGTGATGATCCGCGAGTCCACCGCCACCGGTTCGCGTTCCGTGTTCATCGGGCTGACTCCCACCAACGGAGCTCAATGGGTGCGTCGCTCCAACACGGGCGGAAACAGCTCCACCACCACATCGACCGGCAAGGCCGCTCCTTACTGGGTGCGGTTGTCCCGCAGCGGCAACACGTTCACGAGCTACATTTCCTCCAACGGACTCAGTTGGACGCAACTGGCGAGTGCGACCATCAGCATGGCTAACAGCTACAGCCTGGGCCTCGCGACCTGCTCCGGGGCGGGCGGAACACCGAACGCGAGCGTGTTTGACAACGTCAGCGTGAGCAACCCCGCACCGGCAGCCCCGATCGAGCCGGCAGTCTCGACCGCGCCGGCCTCGTTGCCGGCCTTGGGCGCGTTCACGCTTGATGAGGGCACCGTCAGTTTCGCTGTTACAGGCGATCCTAACAGTAAATGGTTGATACAGGAATCCACCGATTTCGTGAACTGGAAGCCGTTGCAGACCATCAATCTGATCGACGGCTCGATCCAGCACAACGAGGCCGATGAACGCGGCGCGAAACGTTTCTTCCGGATGCAAGCCAGTCCGTAAAGGACTGGGAATCCGGTTGCCCTTTTTGATCTGTGGAAAAGTCCAATGGTACATCTCCGGTCCCTAACGAATTGCCTAAGCCTCATTCCGCATTTTTGACGAACTCCATGCACCCGAAAAATCCTATCCTCGTTGCCACCCGGATCCCAAGCCGGGCAGTTTCCCGCCATCAACCCATCGACTTTCCGCGAGGTGGCTCAAGCGCTGGAAGATGTCATGAGTTCACAGCCTCGATGAAAGTAGCCAGCTCCAGAACTGCGGCCAGTGAAAGGATCATTCAGGCGAATGAGAACCCGGATGACCTCGCGATTGCCATCCCTCAGGCTCTGACCGCCTGCGGCAGACTCTTCGCCCGGCTGCGGCCGATTCAATAATATCCTGCAGCCAGCCATTGCGAGCACCGGCAGCGATGAGGGCTCCGTGGAATTCTCCGATCAACGATCCGTTAGGCATGATGGCCGCGGGTGCGCCAGCATTCTCGTCGCCCCATTCATTGCGGGCGGCTGCATCGGATTCCGCGCGTTTTCGCGGGGTGGGTGCGTCCAATAAATCGTGTTAGGGGTGGAGGGGTGATGAACAGGATTTGGCAACTCCTAGCAGTTAGTTGCGTCGGTTAGGGGGGCGATGTGCCAGTTCGGCATCATTTCACGAGTCGAACAGGGTGGGGGAATGTTCGATTTGCAATTTTCTTCAAGTCGAACGCCACGCTCCGGGATTCATGCTTGGATTCGGGATTGCCCAAACAATCATCGCCATGAAACCCCATCATACCTCCTTAGGAATAGCGGCCGCGTCCCTCCTGTCCCTCCTGCTCCTGCCGGTCTCCGCGCTCAACGCCGCCGACATCACCGTCATCAACAATGACAGTGGGCACGTAATCCATGGGGAGGTGAGCATTGCACGGTGGAATGTTTGAGCTAGCCGAAAGTCTCAACGCCGGCCATAGCTGAATCGCGGCTTCCCACCATGTCCCTTGCCCGTTGGCGGGCGCTTCCCCCGAAATGGATGACGAAGCCATAGCCGGAAGGCCCGCTCTCCTTGCCGGCCTCGCGAGCTGCCTGGACGGGCCGATCGACACAGCAGATGGCGACCGCGGCCTCCGGAATCGCTAGTTCGCATGGTGACGCTGCCACATTCGCCGCTGGATTTCGGTCCACCGATTGGATTGGCGGGAGGTGTTCGCGCAAATGCCGCGCCACTGACATAGTGAGATCTTTCCGCAACGGGATATCCATAGCGAATTCCAGAATCCTGGGATCCGGCCCGCTGGGCAATGCTGTTGTACAGTTTTTTCATGATAAATTTTATTCGCGGTTTCGGGGATTAGGCATAGGGATTGCTGATGAGGCAAGGAAATCTGACACGAGATAATAGACGGTTTTCTGCTATTTTTGCCTTTCGCCAGCGTGCTGTTTTGAATTTTCGACCTGTTTCCAAACATCTGCCTGACCAAAATTTCTCCTGAGCAATCCACCAATCCAAATCCCTGTCCGAAAAAAAATCAATCCACCACCAGTCGCCGTCCTCCATGAAACCTTCCTTGAACAACCGCTTGTTGACCCGCCGTTTCGCCACCGGGTTCATCTCCATCGTCCTGTCGCAGGGGTTCGCCCTCTCCGCGGAAATCGCCTACAAGACCGCCGCCCTATCCACTGCCGAAGCCACGCTGACCACCAACTGGGTCGGTGACGGGGCACCCGGCACCGGTGATGTCGCCTCCTGGAAGACGGACGGTGACGCCGTGACAGCCGGAAACCAAGAGTCCCGCGGCGGCACCCTTACCTTTGCCACCCCGGTTTCATACCTCGGCTTGCGCTTCGAGGATTCGGCCGGTGCTCCGATCCTCACCGGGTCGGATATCACGCTGGGTGCCTCGGGGATCACGGAAGTCCGCTGGGAAGTGGTTAATATCCAGAACAACCTGATCCTGGGAGCGGACCAACCTTGGAACATTGGCAACACCACGACCGTCACCGGCGGCATCAGCGGGAACGCTGGAATCCTGAAGAGCGGGACCGGCACCCTCACGCTTTCTGGCGCGAACACCTTCACAGGTCCCTTCGCCGTGCAAAACGGAACCATCCGCACTTCCTCCATTACGGAGACCGGGAGCCCGATCACCATTGGTGGAACCACCACGCCGGGGATCCTCATTTATGAAGGCCCTGCCCTCACCACCAGCCGGGGAATCGACCTGGGCGGAACCACGGGCGGCGGCACGATTACCCGCGATGGACTTGGCACGCTGACGATCACCGGACCCAGCACGGCAACTGGTGCCGGAGCCAAGGGCATCACCCTCAACGGCAGCGGCGATGTCGCTCTTCCCGGCTTCCAAAGCAACGGCGGTCTGACGAACATCACCAAGGCCGGAGTCGGCTCCCTGACTTTCACCGAGTCCAGCGCCCAGGGCGGCGGCGCCCTCAATGTCAACGGAGGCATCGTATCCTTCCCAGCCGGCTCCAGCGCTTCCGCGACCACCTTCACACGTCCTACCACCGGCGGCATTCTGAGGGTCGCCTCGGGATCATCGGTCGCACCCTCCAATGCCAATACCAATGGCATTCTGGGAAGTTGGGCGGTCTTCGATGGCAACACATGGGCGGTGACCAATGGCGCCAGCCCGATCACCGGTCTCGCGAGCTACACCAGCGACACATGGGCGGCCGGCAACAACACGGATGTCACCGCCGCCGGAGCAGATCCCGCCGCTGACGCCGTGACGAACTCCCTGCGCTTCAACGAAGCGGCTGCCAAGACTGTGACCCTCTCCGGTCAGAACACCCTTTCCTCCGGAGGTATCCTGCTCACAGATACCGTCGGAACCGATGCTATCGCCATCACCGGCGGCAGCCTCGTGACGAGTTCTGCTGGCGGTGGTTTTGTTGTGACGCAAAATGCGGTCGGCAGCACCCTCACGATTGGATCGGTTCTGGGTCTGGCTAATAGAACCCAAGCCGGTGCGACCACCACCGCCTCCACCATCGCGACGGTCGTCAGCACGACGGGGCTCTACACCGGCATGACAGTGACCGGAACAGGCGTTCCCGCAAATACCACGATTGCCACAATCGTGGACGCCACGACGATCACTCTCAGCGCCGCCGCAACGGCCACCGGCACACCAACCCTCACCTTCGCCAGCAACAACAGTCTCTTGGTCAATGGGCCTGGCACCACCGTCCTGACAGCCGCCAACGTCTATACTGCTGGCACCACAGTTCTTGAAGGCACATTGGAAGTGCAGGCAAGAGGTGCCGGTGCGGCGAACTACACGCTCGGCAAGGGCGCGACGCTGCGCTTCGGTTATGCGGTGGGAAATGGTTACACCGCAGGCGTCTCAATCGCGGGCACCGGGGTTGACGCCACCACGGGACTCTATCTGCAAGGCGGCAGAACCATCAACTTCCAGAACAATGGCGGTATCAGTGTCGTCAACGCGCCGACGACCATCCGCACCTATGGAACCGGCAACGTAAGTCTTTCCGGGTTTGACACCAACGGAATTCACCTGACGACCAGCGCCGCGGCATCCGGCACGGTTCTCGATTCAACGATCAACTTCCAACCGGGCTCGTTCGGTTATGTCTTCAGTCCCACGGCCGGTGCCAACACCGCCACCGGAGATGTGATCGTGCCAGGGCTCCTAACCGGAACGACCGGTACCTATCGCAAGCTGGGCACGGGCTCGGTGCTGCTCACAGGTGCGAGCACGGCGACCAACAACATGGACATCCGCGCGGGCAGCATCATCCTCAGTGGGGGTGACAACCGCCTCGCCGCCGGTTCGAGCCTTATCCTTGGCAACGGTACCAGCAGCGGCAAGCTGGTCCTTGATGGCATCAGCCAGACATTCACGGACATCAGCACAGTGGGAACCGGAACGACCAACCGCGTGACTGGAAAAAGCGCCACGCTGTCCACCCTGGCAGTCAACTACGTCGGACTGGAAAAGACCTTCGCGGGTATCCTGGGTGGTGCCGGAACGAATGAAAACAATCTGGCTTTCGTCAAGAATGGTGCGGGTTCGCTGATCATGTCGGGTGCGAGCACCTCCAGCGGGCTCGTCACGGGGAACGGCGGCTCGCTGGAAGTCACGGCGAGGGCGGCGGATGCTCCCTATGCGCTGGCGGCGGGCGCGATCCTGAAGATCGGCTACACCACGGGGGCCAACTACGCGAATACCAAGATGGATATCATAGGTCTCGGGACCGGGTCCACAGGCGGCCTGTATCTGAAAGGCGGCTCAAGCTACAACGCCAGCGGCGGCATCACACTGAAGACTTTCCCAAGCACCATCCGGCAGTATGGTACGGGGTTGGCGTCCTTGGGCACGTTTGATATCAATCGCGACGGTCTTACCTTGGAAACCGGTGCCTCCGGATCGATTATCGACGCGAACATCCAGATGGTCAGCCGTGGTTACGGCATGTCCGTGAATGTTCCTGCGGGCGCTGCCACGGCCACCGGCGACCTCGTGATCAACGGACCGCTGAATGTGAACGGCGCTCAAGGGGGCTCGAGCTTCGGCTTTTACAAGCGGGGAACCGGGTCGTTGGCCCTGAATGGAGTGGCGACCGCAGCGAACTCGGGCATGAAAATCCTGGCCGGCACCGTGATCACCGGCATCGACAACGCGATCGGCATCAACTCCGAACTCGTTGTCTCATCCGGCGCTAAATTGATCCTAAATGGTTTCATCCAGGAGGCCGCCACGCTCTCCGGCGCGGGATCAATCATCAACACCAGCCCGACGACGGTCACGCTTTCGATCTACCAGAACGCGGACCAAACCTTCACCGGCACGCTCGGCGGAGTCGGCGTGAACGACAACAACTTCAGCCTGTTCAAGGGAGGATTCTTCAGACTGTCGCTGGAAGGCACTCAAACTTACACCGGATCGACCACGGTTGACGCCGGAACCCTCGCCATGACCACGGCCTATCTCCCGAACAACTCGGACCTCCTCGTGACCTCCGGGGCCGTCCTGGAGCTCAATACCGGCACCACGGACGTCGTCGCCAAGCTCCTGCTTGATGGCGAGCAACAGCCAGAAGGTGTCTATGGCGCGTTCGAGTCCGGAGCCCAGTATGAGGTCGAATACATCATCGGCGATGGCACCATCACGGTTTCTCCCGCGGACCCTTATGCCAACTGGGAGGACATCAACGGAATCCCGGATGCAGGTCCCACGGAAGACTCCGATAGCGACGGCATTCCCAACGGTATCGAATTCGTCATCGGTGGAGATCCTTCCGGCCCGGATTCGGATTCCAATGACTTGCTGGAGCCTGTCATGGTGGATTCCACCTACATCAACTACGAGTTCCGCCGTACTGCGGAATCCGCAGGCTATTCCCCATTCGTTGAATACTCGGTCGCCTTGGACTCATGGACCAAGGCTGTCGCAGGCATCGACGAGGTTTTGATCATCACGGATCCCGGATTCTATGGTGACGCAGTGGATCGTATCACAGTCCGAGTCCCGTTGGCAACGGGGGCGCACTTTGTCCGCCTCAACTTCGTGAAACCTTGATTGATGAAAAGGGAGGATCCGCAAGGATCCTCCCTTTTTTGCAATCCCTTCCCTCTGTAGAATTTAACATGAAACTTCGCCCCTTTAACCGCTTCCTTACCCGTGTCCTGGCCGCAGGAGTCGTCCTTTGCGGTTCCGACGCCGCGCTTGCCGCGGAGATAGCTCATCCACGGCGGAGGCGACCACTGCGGTGAACTGGACCGGCGGCGTGGCTCCCGGGGCTTCGGACATCGCCGCATGGTTGACGGATGGAGATCCCATCACCGCCGGCGGTCAGGAATCCCGTGGCGGTTTGATCACCCTGGCCAGCCCGGTTTCATGGCTGGGCCTGAGGCATGAGGATTCATCAGGCGCGCTCACCCTAACAGGGGCTGCCATCACACTCGGTTCATCGGGTATCACCGAGGTCCGGTGGGAGGCGCTGAATATCCAGAACAACATCGTTCTTGGGGCGGATCAAACCTGAAACATCGGGAACACCACCACCGTGACCGGCGGAGTCAGCGGCTTCTTAGGCATCTCCAAAACCGGTGGCGGCACCCTGCTGCGTTCGGGAGCCAACACATTCACGGGTGGCATCGGCGTCCAGAATGGCACCGTCCGCATGTCATCGTTTTCCGCCACCGGCGGAACCGTCGCCCTCGGCGGTGCAGGCAGCAAGGGAATCTTCATCTATAATGGAGCCGCCCAGACCACCAGCCGCGTGATCGATGACACTTGGGGAACCGTGGAAAGCGGCATCGCCGGCACTGGCGGGCAGATCCAGCGATTCTATTCCACCCTCAATGTCCCCAAGCGATATTTTCGCGTGGAAGAGGATGCTCCTTGATCACCGCCAGCGACACATTCCTTCACAGCAAAGTCCCGCCCTCGCGCGCGCGCGTTTGGATGTCCACAAACTAGCGGCCCGAGGGAAAATGAAGGCCCGGCACGGGAAAAGCCAGCGCATCGGCGGAACTCCGCAAAGGCGGATCGCCGACGATCACGAAGGGGGAGCACGCTAGAACCGGCATCGCCTTGGATCACGTCTTGCCCCCCGCCATAGTCCCCGAACTTGCCGGCCGGTTTTACAACTTGGAGGCAATCCCGGCGAAAGAGAATCTGGCCAAGTCCGCCAAAATCGGAAAGCGGGAACTCGACCTAAGATGGTGATGGAACAGAGACGGGTTGCTGTCTGCGTAGAGGCTGGCGGCGGCGAGGTGATTGCCCCGCTGGCCAACAATGGCGCGCGATCAGGGGTCCGCAGGCGGATAGAGCCACACACAGGAGACGGGATTGACGATTTCAGTCAGTGCCGTGCCCCGTCACTTCTATCTGTGCTCCATTGGAAGTGCAGTAGGCCAATGCTGAAGAGAGAATCCGGCCCATACATTGCTGCGAGAAAAAAAGGATTTGATGCAGCTCATGAGGACTCAGAATGATCGCTTCACCGACTTCAAACCGTCTCTCGTGCAGCTTGAACGGCTCCATTTTCATTTCTCCTCCATCGGGAAATTCGATAGGGAATGAATTGGCCGGCACTTGAGGTACTTCGATGTCTCCCGAGGGCGTGGAAACGAAAATTCGAGGGGCATGGAATCTGAGCACCAGTTTCCCTCGTGCCATATCTTCTTTTCCCACCACCCCTAACCTATGGACCAGGCAATTTCTCACAGGTGCCAAAGACGACAGCGAATCGTCAAACCCGCTGGTGATGCCGAAGTCGTCGGCCAGCACTTTGAGCTTCCCTTGAAGTCCGCGTTTTTCGAACTGTGCGTTAGAATCTTTCTTGGTGGATCGCGGAACCATGACCACACAGCCGAATATTCCGTCCAAAAATAGGGAAAGGTGCTCGATGAGTTCGCGGAACCCTCCAGCGATAATCCACGTTCGAAATTCGGGCTTCCATGCGTCGACGACAGATTCCGAAACATCTGGCAACATTTTCAGCGTCGTGTCATCGCTGAGATGGTAATCTCGAATATCTGGACGATTGGCGGCATTAACCCCGAGCCCTAGGAAAACAGTGGCTCGACGTATTCCAATCTGCGCTCTCGCATCGATCAGGTCGAATCTCAATACTTGCATCGCGCCAACGATTCACAGGTTGGGTGCCGTCCCGCAAGTCCCGGCTGCAACGCGAAGCTGACGTGCTTTTCATTTCGTCTCGGCCCCAAGCGCTCTAACGTCGCCCATACGAAAACCGCAAGTTCCACCGCGTGGATCACTACGGCTCGCCCCATTCTCGGAGCGGCCCCGCGCGCCGCCGTCTCGTCAAAAACGAGGACGGGCCAATTAATCCGCGTAGGGCACAGCTAAGGAAAGACCCGCGAATGAGCGCATCCTCGCCTGTCTCTCGTGTCCGATCAACTGATCGGCATTTTCCGGGCAAACATTTCATCGACCTTCACAGTCACGTTTTTGAGAGCCCGCTCCACTACCTTGTGCGCCTCCCGGTTGGATTTCGGGATCAATCGGCTGAGGTCTTGCAGTTCAAATCTGGTATCGTTCAAAAGAGTCAGCACCCGGTTTTGCTCGTCTAGATCCATCAAGTTTTCCATGGCGCCATGTGAACCTGAAACGGATCCCGTTGTCCAGAGCGGGGTGACATTTCCCCGCCGGCTAGACCTTCTCCAACTCCGCGCCGAATGTCGGGGCCATGTAGCCGGAAGCCGCTACTCGATTACAGCAGGCGGGTTGACATACCTCATCAAGTCCGTCGCGATCTCCGCATCATCGTCTATCAGACCTCGCGCCGGATCGGCGAACACGCACCGAGCGTAATCGAGCGTCTCCTCGATCGGCGTTCTCTCGTCATCGATCACCACCCAACGCTCACACTAGGGTCCGCATCGAGCCAAGCTTGAATCTCAAGTCCGCGCCGATGCAGTCGGGACAGATCAGATTCACCGTGCAGATCAGGGGTGCAATCAATCGCCAGCGACTCGGGGAAGCTATGCTCCGCCCATTGCTCGTGAAGCCGGTTGACGTGCGCCGGAAGCCGCCAGGTGGACGAGAACACCCCCTTGCCGATGGGACGGCCGTGAGGATGGATTTCAGAGCTTCCACGCATCGGGGCAGGAACACCGGTTACATCGGCACGTTGTCACCGAATGGCACAAGCACGCCGTCGATATCGAGGAAGATGATGGGTGGCCGGTAGAGGAATGAATGATGTAAGCGGACTGGAGAATTAGCTACTCGCCCGGGTCTTAACGCCGCCCATAGCGGAACCGAGGTTTCCCACCGTGGCCCTTGCCCGTTGGTGGACGCTTCCCGCGGAACGGGTGACGGAGCCACAGACGGAACGTCCGCTCTGCCTTGCCGGCTTCGCGAGCTGCCAAGACGGCGACGGCGAACTCGGGTGACGAATGCTGCCGCTTCAAGAGTCCGCGCCGGGAGATGCTCGCCGCTGCTGCCGCTTCCGAGTAGGTGCATCCTTCGGAGAGTTTTGTTAGGATCACTGAGCCCTTCCAGTCGAGTTCCATGGTGTGGAGGATACCCCAAAGCGGCTGCTCCGTCCATCGCGCACGCGGCGGCGCGCGGGGTTGATGGGAACCGGATCGGAAAACGCATTGCCCGTTTATTGCCCGTATTCGGTGCAATCGGGGCATTTCAATACGCTTCCAGATTTCCGACTAACGTTACTGATTCGCTCTAAGTCGCTTTATTCAAGCTGATTAGATGGAGGCGGAGGAGGGAATCGAACCCTCGAATGACGGTTTTGCAAACCATTGCCTTACCACTTGGCTACTCCGCCATTCGCATGGCGCGGGGGCGAGTGATTACGGTGATCCGCGTGCCCTGTCAACACTTGGATTTTGTTCGGAGCGGCTTCGGCCGAATGCGGATCTGGAACCAGGCACCATGCGCCGCGCGAGCTTCCGAACCGACCCCGACCGTCAGCGGTAGAAGCTGCCTTGGATGACGCCGCCGCCCGCGCGGTAACCCCTGCCGTATCTAACGGGGGCGGGGCAGGGAACCGGGTGATACTGGCGGACAACGGGACGGTAATACCGGGGAACTACGCGGGTGCCCCAGATCGGATTTCCGCAGCGATCGTAACCGATGAAATAGCGTTCCGTGTAAATCGGCGTGCCGCAGGAGCGGTAGCCGCTGATGTAAACCCGGCTTGAATGGTGCGTGCCGGCTTCGGCCCGGGGAGCGGCTCCTAGCAGGGCGAGAGCGGCAATCGCAAGGGTGGTGATGATGGTTTTCATGAGCGTGTCGGTGTTGGATAACGCGACCTTCGACGAGCGGGTTTGAGGATTATTCACGAGGGAAACAGTGACTGGGGAAATGGCCGCCATTTCTCGGGTTTGACCTTTGTCGATCCGCCCGCTAGGGATTCCGGCAGTTCCCCATGATTCGCGAAATTGTCCAATACGGCCACCCTGTCCTCCGCCAACGCTGCCGTCCTGTCGTCGCGGTGGACGACCATCTCATTGAGCTGGTCGCTGACATGTTAGATACGATGGTGGATGCGAATGGTGTCGGGCTCGCAGCGCCGCAGGTGGGCGAGGATTTGCGGCTGGCGGTGGTCGATGTTTCCCACGATCCCGAGTGCGTTTCGTTTCTCAAGGTGAATGGGGAGGACGCGGATCTGATGTCGATCATGCCGCTGATTTTCATCAATCCTGAACTCGCGTTCGGTCAGGCGAAGGAGTTCGGGATGGAAGGATGCTTGAGCATTCGCGGCATCCGCGCGGAAGTCCGCCGGCCGGAAATGGTGAAAGCAACGCTTCCCCAGCTCGATGGATCGGTGCTGGTGATCGAAACCGACGGCTTGCTCGCACGGGCGTTGCAGCACGAAATCGATCACCTCAACGGGGTGCTGTTCGTGGATCGGTTGCCGGCGGTGGCCAAGGTATCGATGAGAAATCGCCTCAAGCGCTTGCTGGAAGGCAACGAAGAAAGTTGAGGAAATTCACGGTGGTGCTCGACATTTCGGGTTTCTTAAGTTTTTTTCTCAGCGGGTGAGGCGTGATGGTTGAGCCCTTTGCCCACCCCCAATAGCACTCCATCATGAACACGAATCGAGGAATCTTCGAAAGTTTTCCAAGTCAGCCGGCGAACCCCGCCGAATCGCCGTTTGAGGTGGTCCGCGAGCAGGCGACGGCAGCCGCTGTGGCCAGCCCATTCGTGGCAGCAGGGCGTCTGGAATCGCCATTCACGGTGGTTGACCAAGCCAGTGTTCCCCGGCCGGTGGAGCCAGGCCGGCCTGCGCGAGTGCCCGAACGGCGCAAACCGGAGTCGCCGTTTCAAATTGCCGAGCCCGCGGATGGTTTTGGCTTTGACGCTCCTGCGAAAGCCTTCGAGGCAGCACCCGCCGCGGGGACTCCATTTCCGGCTTCGCCCCAGCAGACGTTCGCCTCCCCTTTTTCCGTCGAGCCCCAGCGCGGACCATCGCCAGTGACCCAAGCGGCGATCGCGGCAGTTGTCAATTGGCAGGAATCTCCAGCTGCCGCGCCTGTTTCCGCCACGGTGCCGCAACTTACTCCTGCGGCATTTGCCGCCGCCCCGGTGCCGACCGCGTTGGCTCCGGTTCCTCAGGCAGCGGGTGCCGTGAACGAATCGAACTCCGATTCGTTCTCCATCCGCCAGCTTGAATTGCGGGCCATTTTCGGAGTGGATCGGGAGTTGAACTCCGAGGAAATTCTCCAGCGCTCGCGGGCGCTTCCCGGCCTGCGCCAGGTGGTTCGAGTAGGCTCGCAGGACATGGTCGCCGTCGAGGCGCTCAAGCAATTGCTGCCCAATCTCGGCTTGGGTGGCGGTGTTTTGAAGCTCCACTCCGAGTCCGGGCCGCTGGAATTCATCCGTGAAGGCGCCGTCATGCTGGCCGTGCAAACCGACGGCGGGTTTGCGCCCGGCGTGCGCGAGACGTTGATGCTCGTTGCCCGGGAACTGGATCGTCTCTCGTAATTCAGGCGACGCCTATTGGGCACCCGCATCGGCTTTGAGCTTTTCAAACGCGGCCCGCATTTCCGGAGTTGCGAGCTTGAGCTGTTCCTCTTGGGCGCTTTCCGGCTGCTCCAAAATAATCTCCGCCATCCCCGCCACGGCTTCCCGGTGGATTTGCTCATCCTCAACCGCCGCGATCCACGCAAACGCCGCCTGCGGGTCATTCCTCGACCAAACGGAAAGGGTCTCCTTCAAGCCGGCGCTGCGGGTCTCGCCCGGATCGAAAAGGACCACCCACGCGGCCGCGTCTGACGGGGATTGTGCCGCCCAACGTTGGACGACCTGCACCACCGCGACATCGAACTCGCGCCCGGCCACTCCCGAATCCGAGAGCAAATGCGCGGCGCGTTCCGGTTCGTCTGCCGACAAAACCAGGGCGATTTTGCCAAACGCCTGGGATTTTTCGTCCTCGGTTTCGAGGGCCGTCGCCCACTTGACCGCGTCATCGACGTTTTGCTCCGCCAACCGCATCGCGACATGTTGGAGCAATCGGTTTTTCTCGTCGCTGCCGGCAGTGAGTTGTTGCAGGCCCTGCCGGGCGAGTTCGGGTTCAAGGTCCAGAGCATCCCAAATTGCTGCCGCGAGTGCCCGGTTCTTGTCTTCCGGCGAACGGATCTCCTCCGCCTTTTTAAACGCGCGTAGCAATTGATCTCGCGATTTCGGCGGTTCGTCCGGCGGGGGGCGGTCGGATTTGGTGACGCGTGGCCCGGCGGTTCGCTCTGCCGGCTCGGTCGCGATTCTCTTCGACTTCTCGCAGCCAATCAGCAACAGGCTGATCACGAGCAGTGGGAAAAATCGGGCGACCATGGCTCAGCTTTTCCCGTGCTTTTTGAGAAACGGGACGAGCTCATCGACCCCGAAGTCGGCGAGAACTTGGCCGTGCCAGTCGAGGGTGGGAGCTTTAGTTTGGCCGGAGAGCTCGACCATTTCCTGCATCGCCTCGCGGTCACTCGAAACATTGAAAGTCTGCACTTCGATTTTCTTCGCTTCGAGGTAGTCGATGACTTCGTCGCACCAGGGGCAGTTGCGTTTGATGTAAAGGATGGGGAGCGGCATGGATGAGTAAAATTTGAAACCTCAAAGCTCAAACCTGAGGTCCTATTTCCATCCTCCGCCGAGTGCGCGGTAGGCTTGGACGACGGCGCGGAGACGGTTGCTGCGGGCGTCGGCGAGGTCGAGCTCGGCGGTGAAGAGTTCGCGCTCGGCGTCGAGCACTTCGAGATAGCTGGAGGCTCCTCCTTGGAAGCGGTCGAGGGCGATGACGGAAACGCTTTTCTGGGAGCCGACCAGCTTGGTTTCCTCCGCGATGATCTCACCGGTTTTCTGATAGGCGATCAGGGAGTCGGCGGTTTCCCGGAAGGCTTGCTGGACTGCTTTTTGGTAGTCGGCGAGGGCGATCTTGGCGCGCGCTTGGGCACCTTTGACGCGGAATCCACTACGGCCGGCGTCGAAGATGGGGCCGGCGAGCACGGGGCCGATGGAGTAAGCGGCCGAGCCACCTTCGAGGAGCTTGTTGAGGCCCCCGCTGATCAGGCCGCCTTGGCCGGTGAGGGATAGGGAGGGAAAGCGCAGGGCCTCGGCAACTCCGATGTCCGCGGTGGCGGCTTGGAACGATTGATCGGCGGCGGCGATGTCCGGGCGGCGCGCCAGAAGTGAGGAGGGGAGACCGGCGCTGATGCGAAAGGATGCGTCGAGCCTGTCCAAGCTCCCCCCGCGGGTGATTCTGCCGGGGTATTCGCCGAGCAAGGCACGGATTTCGTTTTCCTTTTCAGAGATCGCCCGCTCGGTGGTGGGGATCAGGATCTGCGCTTGGGAGAGCAGGGCCTCGGCTTGGCCGGTTTCCAAATCCGAACTGACGCCGCCGTCCCTGCGGGCGATGACGAGATCGAGGGATCCCTTGCGGCTTTCCGCGGTGCGACGGGCAATGGCGAGGCGCTCATCCAGGTTCTGAAGGTCGATGTAGCTGGTGGCGACGGCGGCGATGAGGGAGGTTTGGACGGCGTCGCGCTGATATTCGGATTCCAGCAGGCGGGCGCGGGCGGCTTGGTTGTCGCGGGCGATGCCGCCCCACAGGTCGAGTTCCCAACTGAGCAGGGCGGTTAGGTTGTAGGTTTCGGAATGGCGATGGGAACTGGATTGTCCCTTGTTCAGATTTCGTGAGCTGTAGTTGGCGGCGGCACCGGCATTGCCATCGATCGTGGGAAACCAATTGGCGCGTGAGGCTCCTGCGAGGGCGCGGGCTTCCTCGATGCGGTAGGTGGCGGCGACGAGGTCCGGGTTGTTCGCCAAGGCCCGGGAGATCAGATTCCGCAGGGTGGAGTCGGTGAAAACCTTGCGCCAAGCTTTGTCGCCGAACGAGCTGCCATGGGGGGCGGTGTCACCGCGGAAATTCGGGGGGATGCTGACCTCGGGTGATCCGGGTTCCGGGCCGAGCATGCAGGAGCTGAAGAAGATCGCACTTGGTAGAATGAGGATCGGTCGCATGGGAATCAGTGTTCGGAAAAGCGGCTCGGTGGCCATGGGATGGGTGACGGTTTGTCCGCGTCGCTTGCGCGAGGCTAGCAACAGGTGGAGGGGCGGGGCGAGAAGGATTTTCCGCGGACGCGAGGTTTTGAGCGGGAAGACCAGTGGCTGTCATTTCAGGGATTCGGGTGATCCTAACGGACGATGGTGGGCGTGGTGCCCCGGCCAGTATGCCGAGAAGGTATGCATTACGAGCTCGATCGCGTTTGGGCTTGGAGCGCGTGTGGCGTGCCGGGTCAGGTTGGAGAATCCCACTTCGCTCGAATGTTGGTTGATCCGCCGAGGCCCTGCGGGTCGGGGACACGGGCGAGGGCGAGGTCTTCCGGGAGGACGTAAAGCCGTTCGAGCATCCGGTCGAGGAGATCCAGTTCGAGACGCAAGGCGGCGTGGCGTTCGGGCGGCAGGGTGTTGGATAGATTGACAATCATCGCGCGCAGTCGCCGCGCGATTTGGATGTTGGCGGCGCCGCAGAAGCGGATCTCGGTGAAGGCGAGGTGGACGAAATCATCCCAGTCCGGCCTGCGCAGAATCACCCGCAGTTGTCCCTCCCGGCCGGCGACGAAATCCGTCCGGAGATTGCGCCTACCCGAGCTGCGAAGGAGCCGGTGAAGCTGGTCGATCGCCAGCACGGCGGTCGTCGGATCGTTGATCGCCGCGGACAGTGCTTTGATCGCGATATCGACGAGGATGCGGAACGCGAACAGGGGGTCCTGTTCCATCGTGCGCTCGGAGCCGAAGATGACGCAGTCGCGCAGGGCCTGTTCATCGACTGCCGCCGCGCGGCCGTGGAGCAGAAACAACGGTTCACCCGCACCCACGAAATCGCCCACCTGCGGCGCGAACTGGATCACGCCATTCGCTGCTTCCGCGATGGCGAGCATTTGGCTGACGTTCACCGCGAGGATGATTCCCGATGTTCCCTGATGTAAAATCGTCCGTTCCACCGGTCCGACATCCCGCGGTGTCGCTGCTTGGGTTTGCATGTTCTCGAGTTTTTCGGGATAGACGCTTTCGAGGACCGTGAGTCCGGCCTCGCCGACCCGCCGGGCGAGGCTCACCGGGCGCAACAGGCGCGAGGCGTAGTCGATCAAATACAGGAAGGCGGCCAGGCAGATAAACCCAAGGATGGCGGTGACGAACGTGACGAGCGGCAGGACGGTTTCCTCGATGTGATTGAGGGCCTTGATGGCGAAGAGGACCGTGAAGACGAACACGCCCACGGTGTAGCGGATGACGTTGTCCCGCAGCAGGGTGGTTGCGATGATCCGGGGCGTGTACTGGCCGCTCGCCACTTGGATCGCCACCAGCAGCGAGCCGAAGGTGAAGACGATGAACGAAAGCGAGAACGTGATCACCGTGTTGCAAACCACCTTGGTGCCTTCGAGGCCCCAACCCATCCCGCCCCAGCCGAGCCGCGCGTCGAGCGCGTGGATGATCGCCGCGAAGATCTGTTCAAGCACCACTGCGCAAACGGGAATGATCCACAGCGAGGACCGAAGGTAGCTTCTGAGGCGGTAACGGCTTTTCCAGTTCATGGTTTTGAGATGGTGTTAGTGAGGGGTGGTTCGTGAGTTCAGTGGCTGGCGATGGCGCGCTTGCCGATCATCCGTGCGGCGGGGAGCAGGATGAAAATTCCGGTTAGGGTGGTGACGACGATCATCACCGGCACGTTGGGATCCTTGAAATTTTGCACGCCCACGATCAGTGCCGCGGGGATGTTGCGGAGCCCGGTTCCGAGGCCGAGGGCGGTTCGCAGGGCGGCGTTGGATCCACCGAGCAGCCAGCCTGTTAGTGATGACAGGACCGTGAACAGCATGGCCGCGAGAATGGCGCCTGAGCCGAAAATGCGCAACACGCCTTGGAAATGGACAGCGACGATCAGGACCACCAACACCAGCAGGGCGAGATTGGAAACCCGTTCGAGAACCGGCCGCAACTGCGCGGCCGCGGACTCCGCGAACGCCTTGACAACCAAGCCGGCGGCGAGTGGGGCCAGCATCAGTTGCAGGAGAAACCGGGCAATTTCCCAGGTGTTGACCCGCACGCCCGTGACCAGCAGCGGCAGCGCGACCGGCAGCGAGATCGTCGTGCCGACCATCAGCAGCACCATCAGCCCCACGGCAAGCGCTTGATCGCCTTTCGCCATCCCGACGACCGTCGGCATGAACGGCGCGCCGGCCGCCAGTCCTAACAATAACAGGCCGAGCGCGATCGGTTCATCCAGGCGCAGCAACCGGGCGATGCCCACCGCCAGCAACGGCGTGAGGATGAAGTTCGCGGTCACAGCGACGACCACGAGCTTCGCGCTTTTGAATGGAGTGACGAGTTGTTGCCATTTGAGACCCATGCCGATTCCGGAGGTGCACGAAATCAGGAACACCAAGGTCGTGATCCTGATAGTCGTGGTAAGGATCTCATTCATGGTTTCGTGTTCCCTGCGTTCGGATTGCCCTGATTGAACATCGACAGCTTGCCTGCCTCCAAGGCTCGCTTGGAATCCAGCAAACCATACATTTCGATCAGCTTGGCCACCAGTCCCGTCCAGCCAGTCTGATGGCTTGCGCCGAGCCCGGCGCCGTTGTCACCATGGAAGTATTCGTAGAACTGGAGGTGGTCGCGCCAGTGTGGATCGCTCTGGAACTTTTCCGTGCCGCCGTGGACCGGTCGCCGGCCATTCTCGTCGCGCAGAAAGATTCGGCAGAGGCGATCCGCAATTTCCTTCGAGACATCGAACAGGTTCATCATGTTACCTGACCCGGTGGGGCACTCGATTTTGAAGTTGTCGCCGTAGTATAGATAGAAATTCACGAGCGCCCGGATGATCATCACGTTGACCGGCATCCAGACCGGCCCGCGCCAGTTGGAATTGCCGCCGAACATTCCTGTGTTAGACTCGGCCGGCAGGTAATCCACGCGGTATTCCTGACCCTGCACGTGGAAGATGTAGGGGTGGCGTTCGTGGAACTTGGACAGCGCGCGGATGCCGTAAGGACTCAGAAACTCATCCTCATCCAACATCCTCGTGAGGATCCGCCTCAGCCGGTCCTGGGTGACCATGGCCATGAGTCCGCGGCCCGCCACGCCGAAATGTCCGGGACCGGTGGGATGCATCGACTCCCTGAGCTCGGGCATCCGGCGCAGGCGTTCCTGGATTTGGGCAAACGCTTGCGGCATGCACTCGTACTGCCACTGCTCGATCGCCGTGGTCGCGCACAGGGGCAGCAGCCCCACCATCGAGCGCACCTTGAGCCGCGTGGCGCTGCCGTCGGGGAGTCGCAACAAGTCGTAAAAGAACCCGTCCTCCTCGTCCCACATGCTGTCCGTTCCGGGCCGGTTCATGGCCGAGGCGATGTAGAAGAAGTGCTCGGCAAACTTCAGGACCATGTCCTGATAGCTCGGGTCATGGGCGGCCAGTTCGATTGCGAGCTCCCCCATGTTCTGGCTGAAAAGCGCCATCCACGCGGTGCCGTCCGCCTGCTCCAGATGACCGCCGGTGGGGAGCGGCGCGCTGCGGTCGAAGACGCCGATGTTGTCCAGCCCGAGGAAGCCGCCCTCGAAGACGTTCTTGCCGAAGCGGTCCTTGCGGTTCACCCACCAGGTGAAGTTCAAGAGGAGCTTGTTGAAAGTTTCCCTCAGAAAATTCAAGTCTGTCTTGCCATGCAGGGCCTGCCCGGTGCGATGCATGAACAGGGTCGCCCAGGCGTGGACCGGAGGATTCACGTCGCTGTAGTTCCACTCGTATGCGGGCAGCTGGCCGCTAGGATGCTGATAGTTCCCGCGCAGCATCAATTTCATCTGCTCCTTGGCGAAGTCGGGATCGACGATGGAAAGCGGGAGCGCGTGGAACGCCAGATCCCAAGCCGCGTACCAAGGATATTCCCACTTGTCGGGCATCGAGATGACGTCCTCGTTGAGCATGTGGAACCACTCCGAGTTGCGCGAGGCGCGATAACCGGAATGGAGGGGGTTGGAGTGATGCTCGTCGAGCCAGTTGTCGCCGTCAAAGAAGAAGAACTGTTTGCTCCACAGCATGCCCGCCAGTGCCTGACGCATCACGTTGGCCTCGTCCTCGCCCACCGACGGCGGAGTGACCGATTGATAGAATTCGTCAGCTTCACGCAAGCGGTCGGCGAAGACGTCGTCAAATGGCTTGCCGAAAGATTCTCCCTTTCCGTCAGATGAACTGTTGGAAATTCGCAGGCGGATCACCTGGGTCTCACCGGCGCCGACCATGAGCTGATAGTGCGCTGCGACCTTGGTGCCTTGCTTGGCGGGATTCACGGTGTCCGGCTTCCCGTGAACCACGCAGTCGTTGATGCCGTCCTTGACGTGGGGACTTTCGTTCGGTTGCCCGGGGAAAAGCAGTTCGTGGTTGGTTTCGTTCTCGGTGAAAAGCAACGGCACCTCGCCTTCGCAGGAAAGAATAAATCCACCTAACAACGGGTGGGTTGCCGCGGCTACGCTCGTGCCGGCCGCTCCAGCGGTTTGCCGGATGACCGGTTTTTCGGCGGCCCGGTTGGACGGGGCGATCCACGCCGACCAGTCGTTCCGGAACCACAACGTGGGCAGGAGATGCAACTCCGCCGCCTCCGGTCCGCGGTTCGCGGCGGTGATTTTCACCAGGATGTCTTCCGGTCCGGCTTTGGCGTATTCCACGAAAACGTCGAAATATCGGTCGTCCTTGAAAACGCCGGTATCCAGCAGTTCATACTCCATCTCGTCGCGGGTGCGCCGGCGGTTGGTATCCACCAGGTCGCCATAGGGAAAGGCGGCCTGGGGATACTTGTAGAGATACTTCATGTACGAGTGCGTCGGCGTGGAATCGAGGTAGAAGTAATACTCCTTCACATCCTCGCCGTGATTGCCCTCGCCGTTGGTTAGGCCGAACAAGCGTTCCTTGAGAATCGGGTCCTTGCCGTTCCACAGGGCAAGGGCGAAACACAGCCGCTGCTTGTCATCCGAGATTCCGGCAATGCCGTCCTCGCCCCAGCGGTAGGCGCGGGAGCGCGCGTGATCGTGGGTGAAAAAATTCCACGCGTCGCCATTCTCGCTATAGTCCTCGCGGACCGTGCCCCACTGCCGCTCGCTGAGGTAAGGCCCCCATTTTTTCCACGGGATGCCCTCCTCGCGGGCGGCATTCAAACGTTTTTTTTCCACAACATCGGCGGATTCCTTCAGAGTCATGATTTCTCCTTTCCTGATTGGCCGCCGTGTCGGGCGGCCGGTCACCTGCTTCCGAAGAACTGCTGCAACGCCTGTCCGACCGCGGCGTCGATGCGGGCGGAGCGCGTGCCTTCGGAGGCACCCTTGATCACGTCGCCCTTGGCGAAGTTCCGATAGATCAGCTTGCTGGTGCTGCTGTCGATCACGTCAATGACGATGCCCGCCTGGCGGAAATAATCCGGGCGTTTGCTATCAATCACGCCGCGGGTGTGGGCCCGGTCCGCGATCGTCTCGGAATCGCGGCCGTAGCCGAAGTACTGGTCGTAGTTGGCTGTCATGCCGGGCTCCTGATAGATCACCAGGTAGGCGACGACGAGTTCCGCGTTGCTGTTGCCGTAGGCCATGCCCCTCGACGTGAACTGCTTCGCGATCGACTTCTGGATCATGCCATGGACCTGCTTTTCGGTACCACCGGTGATGGCGGGGGCGTTAGGATCCCGCACGGTGAGGCGGGCGGACGTATAGCCCTTGCTGGTGCCCTTCGGCATCTCGACGCTGGTCGAGCAGGAAACGAGGCAGGCGGCGGCAATGGCGATCAGGATACGGGATGGTGTTTTGAACATGGCTTTCAGTTTGATGATTGGATCTTCAGATAACAATCGGATTGTTCGAGATGGAGGTTTTGCTGAGAATCGTGGACACCGTCTGGTCCGGTTCGATGGGACCGTAGTGCTGCTCGAATCCACCGCGGCGCAGGGTCTCGCGGACCGTGCTGCGCGCTTCGGCCAGGCGCAGTCCGATGCCGCGTTTGTGGAGGGTTTCGCGGAGCTCGGTGAGGAACTCGACGCCGGCCATGTCGAGCATGGGAACGGTTCCCATGAAGAAAATGGCGAGTTTGACCTCGTCCTCGCGCCCTCCTAACAGTTCGAGAAAGCGGTCGCTGACGTGTTCCGCGTTGAAGTAAAAAATCCCTCCGTCGCTGCGAAAGATGAAAACTCCCGGGATGCGCTCGTTCTTGGGGTGGCGGATGCGGTCGGCGAAATAATCGGTTCCCGGGACCCGGCCGAGCTCGGTGGTGGGCGGCTGCATCGCGCGGTGGAGCAGCAGCACGATCGACAGCACGGCACCGATCAACACGCCCATCAGCAGGCCCGAGCCGAGCACTCCCAGCAGCGCGGTGATGGCGACGGTGAATTCGCCGCGGTTGAACTGCCACATCTTCTTGAGCGCTGCGATATTGAACAGCCCGGTCACCGCGACGAGCACAATGGCGGCAAGTACCGGCTGCGGCAGATGCTTCAACAGGCTTGATAGAAACAAGATGACTAGCAGGATCAGGATCGATGCGATGAATACGGACAGCGGGGTGCGCGCGCCGCTGGACTCGTTGACGAGCGATTGAGACATGCCGCCGCTGGTGGGAAATCCCTGGCCGAGACCGGCGGCGAGGTTTGCTCCCGCGAGCGCGAGAAACTCCTGGTTGCAGTCGAGCCGGTATTCGTGCTTGCGGGCGAACATCCGGCCGATCGCTGCCGTTTCCACGGCACCTAGCAGAAAGCACGCCATCGCCAGCGGCAGCAGAGTGTTCAAATCGCCCCGTTCCAGCGCCTGGATGCCAAAATGCGGCAATCCCTGCGGCACCTCGCCGAGCATTTTTACTCCGCGTCCTGCCAGATCCAGGTTTGCACCTAACAATAATCCCGCGATCACCACGACCAAGGCCCAAGGGACTCGGGGGATGAATCGTTTGCCCAAAAACAGAACCGCCAACGCGATTCCTCCCATCAACAAAGACGCCGGGTTGGACTCGCCCGCATGTTTGAGGAACGTGGCGGATTTGTCCCAGAAATCCCCGTGGCCGCCCTTGACGCCGCAGAGTTTCGGCATTTGTGAGCTGGCGAGATAGAGCGCGACGCCGCATTTGAACCCGATCAGCACGGACTCCGAGATGAAATTCACAATGGCCCCGCCGCGGAACAACCGGGCGAGCAGAGCGAGCGCGGCGACCATCACGGCGGTGATGGACGCCATCGCCGCGTAACGCGCCGGATCGCCCCCGGCAATGGGGCCGAGCGTGGATCCGACGAGCAGCGAGATCGCCGAAGTGACCGTGACCGTTGTTTGCCGGGAGCTGGTGAAAAGCCAGAAAACAAGCCCGGAAAACAAGCACGCGTAAAGCCCCGCCTCGGGGGGGAGGCCAGCCAGCGAGGCGTCGCCAATGCCGGCCGGCATCAGATAGGCTGCCAGCGTGATGCCGGCGACGATGTCCCCGCGCAACCAGCTCGGCTGATAGCCGCGCAACCAGCCGGTGGCGGGAACGATGCTCGCTAAACGAGACGGGATGCTGCGGGCCATGAAGGGTGCTGGCGAAGAGGCTTTGGATGTTAGGTTAGAAATACCAGTGGAATCCGGCGGCCAGCTTGTACTCGAAACTTTCCGAGTCCAACGGAACCTCGGTGCCCAGCGAGAGGGCATACTGCTTCTCCGGTCCCCAGATCCAGGTTGTCCCGAGTTCGAGTCGCTGGCGGTCGCTCTCATCGAGATAATTCCACCGTGGATTGTAGGAAACGAAGGCGGACCAATCGTCGGCGATCTTGAATACCACGGGGAACTTCAACTCGAGCGCGCTCACGTCACTGTCTCCCTCGTCACTGGGCGTGACGTTGTATTCGACGTTGTAGCCGATAGTGATGCGGTTGGTGACGTCCCAGCGGATCGCGATGATCGGGCGCAGGACGAACGCGTCATCACCGAGCAGGTCGTCCGTGGCGGTGTCCATGGCGGCGTTCACGCCGACACCATAACGCAGGCAGGACGAAATGCGGCCGACGACGCCGGCGCGGGCTTCCAGGTCACCGAGGCCGAACGCGTCATCATCGGCGGTTTCGACCCATTTGGTCGGAAGCATCACTTGGAATCCGAACGCGACGTCGTTGTTGATCGGGATGCCCCAGCGCAGCGTGTTTTCGATTTTGAACACATCCGTGTCATTGTCATAGCTCTCGTAGATGAATTCGGAGAACACGCGGCTGGAAATGAGCGTGGGATCGTAGCTTTCCAGCCAGGCGTGCTGGGAAAAGTTGTCGAACATTTGTCCGGAAATTCTCTCCGCCCGGGCGATGCCGGGCAGCACAAGTAATGTCAGGGCGGCGCAAGTCCGCAGGTGGTTCGCATGTTTCATTCTGTTATTTCCTCCCATTGGTCGTTAGGGTTATATTCGTTGGTGACGGCGGCGGTCTTTGCGGTGTCCGGTCCGAGATCCCGCTGATAGACAACACCATAGTGGTTGACGATGAAAGTCATCACGCCGGTCTTTCCATAATCGGAGGGCCAGGCGATCAGGGCGAAGCCGGCAAGCAGATGGTCGTTGATGACGTAGTTATACTTGCCGGCCGGCGCGTCCTTGCCCTGGGACGTTAGAATCTTGAAATGATAACCGACATGGGACGTTTCCGGTCCTTTGATTTCCGGGCCGGCGGGACTGGGTATCTCGCCCTTTGCCGCATCGGTGGGCCAATAGAGGCCGTCGTGTTTTCCGGGCGAACTATGGAACTTGCGGGCAAACTCAAGAATCCCGCTCTCCTTGGCCTGATTCGCATAAGCGCGCTGGGCTTGGACATAGTCCTTCATGGAATCGATGGCGGCGAGTTCGTTTTCCCCGATTCGTCGTTTGATGATTTCGCCGATGCCGGTGTCGGTATCGAAATGCCAACCTTTGTCGTCCTTCACGATGGGCACGGGAAACGGCCAGGCCTGAGCGCCGATGACCATGGTGACGGAATTATCATCGTTGGTTCGGAAGCGGCGGCGCTCGACGGCCATGGACGCGACTTTGGCACGGTGCTCCTTGTCGCGTTCCGGATCGGCGGTGCCGATGAGGTCTTTCTGTTTGTCCCCGAAGATTTCGAGGATGGCTTTTTGTTCGCCGCTCTTGGCCGCGGTGATGAACGCGTCCGAGGCTTCGACGGGGGTTTCAAAAGTCTTCGGCGGGATGGGAGCCGTCTCTTGGGCGAGAGCGATTCCGAAACCGCCGATGGCCGATAGAATGGTAAGTCTGAGTGAGGCTTTCATGATGATGTCAGTAGATGTTGATAGATGGGTTGTTAACGGCGGCCACGTTCTCCGCCTTCGCGGCCTCCACCACCGCCCCGGCTGGCGCCTCCACCGGAACCGCCGCGAGCTGCTCCGCCTTCACGGCTACGTTCGCCGCCGCCGCTTCGGCCAGCAGCGCCTTCGCGGCTTTTTCCGCTGCTGCGCTCCATGGACTGGGCGCTTTGGGCACCGCGTGAACTTGCTTTTTCCGTCCGCGCCCCGGAGGACGCGCTGCCGTATGCACCCTCGGAACCCTTGTTAGTTGGGCGGGATCCGAATTGTCCTGATGACGTGGCGGCTTGGCCGGCCTGACGGTTGCCGCCGGCCGCGCCGGGAGTTCTGCTAGTGGTGGCGGCTTTCCCAGCCCCGGCGGTCTGGCGGGTTTGAGTGGAACCTTGGCGGTTTTGGGCGGAACCCTGCCAGCTTTGAGCTCCTTGTGGCATGTTGCCGGAGGATTTCGCGGTTTGGGCGGAACCTTGTCGTTGGGCTTGGTTTTCCTGCACGGCATTCTGGCGCTGCGCCTGACCCTGTTGCGAGGAGGATTGCGCGCCCTTGACCGCGTCCTGGCGTTGCGACTGGGCCTGCTGGGAGGACGACTGCGCGTCCTTGGCCGCGTTCTGGCGCTGGGCCTGGTTGTCGTTGGCCGCGTCCTGTCGTGCGGACTGATTGTCCTTGGCCGCGTCCTGCCGCTGGTTTTGGTTGTCCTTGGCGGCGTCCTGTCGCTGGTTTTGGTTTTTCTCGGAGTGTTCCTGCCAGTCCTCGCGGGATGCTTTGCCATAGTCCTGCCAATCGTCACGGGCGTCTTCGGCATAGTCCATGCGCTCATCCTGTAGATGATCATAGTAGGACGAGTAGGGAGCCGAATACACCGAATGTGAGCCCCAGTTCAGGCCATAAGCGACAGCCCCTACGACCGCGGCGGTGGCCACCACCGCGCCGGGAGTGTAATACGTCGGATAGGCGGTTGGAGCGTAGGACACCGCCGGCGTCGGTTGGGAAACAATGACGGTGGCGGGTTGGTATTGCGGCACATAAATGACTTCCGGTTTGGTCGGCACGATCTGCACCGTTTCATCATTCACGACGACCCTCTGCTTGTCATCGGACTTGAGATTCCCGGCAGACTGAGCCTTGCGTCGGAATATCTGGATGGCGTCGAGCACGTCGCCCTGCTGGTTTGCCACCGCCTGGCCGAGGGATTCGGTCCAGTCAAGATCGTCGCCCATGAAGTTGACGACATCCGGATAGGTCAGCAGGGTGAGCACCGGTTGGGAGATCGAGGGGTCGGGTTTGAGATTCTTGTCCTTCGCGCTGGCCGTTAGGAACCGCTGGGCCTTGATGACGTCCAGTGGCGTGGTGGAGGCTGGAAGCACCAGGGCCAACAGGTCGTCCGGATAGAGGGCGACGGGGCCGACGAGTTCCTGCAACTGATCCGGTGAGAGCAACGGGGCGGCGGGCGCTGCCGCCGCGGGATCGCCCGGAACCTGGGCAAGCAGCGGCGACAACGGATAGGTCGCGGCGATGGCCAGCGCGACGAGGACGATTGGTGAGTTTCGAGTTTTCATGGCAATTGGAGACGGTGATGGGAAATCAGATAGGTGAATTTTCAGAATATGGTTTTGATGATCCGATCGAGCAACTCCTCGAAGGGAATCATGGTGAATACCAAGGGGACGAATGGCACGAGCGTCGCCCACGCCAATTGAAGCAACATGTCGCGATTGAAGGGCACCGCCCTCGTTTCCTTGATGACGGAATAGGCGTTGTCGAGGTCTGCGAGGGACTGGATGTCGTTAGTTCCGAGAAGCGTCTCGGCGTCGTGGCCGGGACAGTGAATCCAGCGCTGGTTGAACGCGCGCGTGTAATCGGCGGCAAAGACCCCATACTCCCGCTTGCCCCGGCGCTTTGCTGTTAGGATTTGTGGTGCGAAGATCGTCAGCGGCCCGAGCACGAGAAGCAGGCCCAGCAAAACCTGGGACACGATCTCGAGCTTGAAGTCGGCAAGCGATGCGCCTTGGTGAAAGATCCTGCTCGCGACCAGACCGGCGCTCAGGGCGCTGAAGGAAGCCAGAAGCGGGGTGTAGGCATAGGCGCTGCCGCCGAGGAAACCGATGCCGGCATTCCGATCGGGGTGCGAGGGGATGAGGTCGAGGTGGATGCGCGACACCTGCCAAAGAAATCGCGCCCAGATCAGCAACCGGTAAAGCCAGCGGAGCAGGAGGAACTGCAGGATCGGATTGCTGACCCAGGAAAACCAGATCCCCGGAAGTGTGAGTGTGGCACCGCCGGCACTTGCCGTCGCATACCATGTCGATGCCTCCAGCGCGAAGAGCCGCGTGCGGACGTAGTAACCAAGCGGAAGAACGAGCGCGATGATGGCCAGCTCGGCGGGGATCGAATTGCGCCACGCCATGGCGCTAACAATTGCTTTGCGGAACTGCTCCATCGCCCCGTCGGGAATGATCTTCCGCTCCACAAACTGCATCACGATGCCGCGCATCCGTTGGTGAACGATCAGCTCGGCAAAAATCATCAACGGCACGGCGACGAGAAAGCGCGCGTGGGTTTCGACGTCGTGCAGAAAGGGAATGCCAACGCTGCCGAGCAGGGTGCCGTTGATCGCGCAGAGCACGAACAACGGCAGCCAGATGATGCCGCAGATAATGAGAATGCGCCACCTCACGTGACTGGTGACGTCATCATCCAGATGTGCCCGGCGGAAGAGCTGATAGAGCGGGCCGCCGAGCACCAGCGAGAAGTTCCGCACCTCGGGGAGTGTGCCGGCGAGCGGATCCCCAGCGGGTGAAGGAGTTTCCTGTTCCATGATGGGCGCTCTACGACTTGGATTGGGAATCGCGTCCCGCGTCAGCTGTGAGAAAATCGCGGAGTGGGTTCAGCCCGGCATTTTCGGATCATCATCACAGCAATCAAGCAAGGGCTCGCGTGTCCGGCTCCGCTCGGTATCTGCGATGTCCCTGATAGACATCGCTGGCGCGTCCTGAATGCAGTCCCACCCTGGCGAGGCAATTGCAAACGCAGGCGATGGGTGGTGGAAATCAATGTAGCCTCCGTTAGGATTCAGTTTCGTCGCCGTTTTTGTTTCCTTCGAGTCGTGCCCGGGCGGCGGCGAGCTTGGCCATTTGCGCGTCTGAGACTTCAGGGAACTTCAGGTCCAGATCCTGAATGGCATTGGTCACCACGTCCGCCACGATGGCGCGCGCGACGTATTTACGATCGGCCGGAATCACATACCAAGGCGCGCGTTTGGTGCTGGTGGCAGTGATGGCATCGGCGAAGACTTTCTGATAGGACTTCCAGTGCTCGCGCTCCGCCAGGTCCGCTTCGGAGAATTTCCAGTGCTTTTCCGGGTTGGTCAGGCGCTCGAGGAACCTCTTCTTCTGTTCGTCCTTGGAAAGGTGGAGGAAAAACTTGAGGACCAGCGTGCCGTTGCGGGCGAGGTGCTTTTCGAAATTGTTGATGTCCTCGTAGCGTTTCTCCCAGAACTTGGCGTCCGGCTTCGCGGGCTGGCCTGGTCCAAGCCATTCCGGGTGGACTTTGACGACGAGCACGTCCTCGTAATATGAGCGGTTGAAGATGCCGATGCGGCCGCGCTCCGGCAGGGACTTCATGTAGCGCCACAGGAAATTGTGGTCGAGCTCCTCGGCGGAAGGTTTTTTGAAACTGAAAACCTGGCAACCTTGCGGATTCACCCCGGACATCACGTGGCGGATTGTGCCGTCCTTTCCCGCCGCATCCATGGCTTGGAAAATCAGCAGCACCGAGTGGGTGTCACTGGCATAGAGCAGTTCCTGGGCGTCATTGAGGTGCTTGCGGCTTTCCTCGAGGATGACCTTGGCCCGCTCCTTGATCACGTCCTTGCCGAGTTCCTTCGCCTCGTCGGTGTCGGTCCAGTCGGTTAGGTAATCCTTGAGATTCACCTCGCTGCCGGGTTCGACGTGAAACTGTTTGAGGAGTTTTGGATTGATCATGGGATGGGAGGGTTGGACTAAAATTTCTATCACGCTGTCTTGTCCGCAACCATCGGACTTAGGTCTTACGTGCCGGTGGCGGTCCGCACCGCGGTGGTGCTCAGTTGTTGACGAGGGTCTTGGTGACTTCCAGGTGGACCGGCAGGGTGACCGTTCTGGTTTCTCCGGGTTTTCCCGTGCGCGAGATCACCGTGCCTTTCAGTTCGAGCGATTCATCCAACATGGTTTTCAAATTCACCACGACTTGGCCGCTAAGTTCGATCTGGGCGGCGGATTCGGTTCCGTCGGGACGGAAGTCGCTGCCGGTGCTGCGCACGGAGACCTTGATGATGGCGGAACTGCCGTCGGTGGAATGAATGATCTGGGCCAGGTTCATGGTGCCGATGGTTTGGGCGTCCTTGAGGTCCCGCTGGATCAACATGCGGATCCACGCGGGATCGAATTCCCATGACTCGCCCGCTTTCACGGTGCGATGCGGATACCACTGGCGCTTCAAATACAGCGTGAGTTCGGAGATTTCGCTGTCGATCTCCTTCAGCGGCACGGAGCCGTCCAATTCGAACTTCCAGTCTCCTTTGACGGCTTTGCTCATCGCAAACATCTTTCCGTTCAACGGGCTGGCTTCGTCGGATTTTTCGGTTTTCCCGTCGAGGGTCGTGGTGGCGTAGGTGTTGATTTTTGCGACGGTGACCATGCCGCGCAGGCTGCCGTCGGCCGCGGGGTTGCGGAAGGTCCAGGTGAGATCGCGATCGCGTGAGTATTGGATCTTGCCGTTGCTGGTCCTGCCGTCTTTCTCCAACTTGACGGTGGCGCCTAACGTGGTGGTGTGGCTGACAAGCCGGACGCTCTGGCCGGCTCCCGCGAGCACCGGACCGAAGCGAATATCCGCGCGGACGTGGGTGGCGGTTAGGCCGAAAGCAAAAACGGCGGGAAGCAGCGGGAGACAACGGTTCATGATGGGCATGGTGAAGGTAAGGTTTGGATTTTGCCTTTGGCCGGACAAGAGGGAAAACTGCGGCAACTATTGGACTTAGGTCTTACATGGTAGCCGGATCCACCGCGGTGGCTCGGCTCCGCGAATCGGTGAAGGTCCCATCAGCGTTTCACGCGGACATGGACATCATCACCATCGTCCATGCCGAGTATGAGGTGAAATGACTGCCGCAGCAGGTCGCTAACATCAATGCCGCCACCGTGGGCTTTCACAATGCTCCGACTGTCTAAAATCAGGCGAATTGCGAGCGCACGGGTTTTTTGGCGTCGTCCGCAATCAGGGCAAGCCGCATCAGGTCCGGCACCGAAACGCTGTGGGTTTTTTTCATTACCCGGCCACGGTGAATCTTCACGGTTTTTTCCGCGATTCCGAGTTCGGCGGCGATCTGTTTGTTCAACAGCCCGTCGACCACGCACCGCATCACCTCGAGTTCGCGGGGAGTTAGGGATTCAATCATCGCGCGGGCGGTGGTTCGTTTGGCGCGGGATTTTGCAATTTCACGGGCCCGGTCGAGAGCCCGGCTGACGGCTGATAGCAGGATCTCGTCGTCCACCGGCTTGGTGAGGAAATCCACGGCCCCCGCCTTCATTGCTTTGACGCACATCGGCACATCGCCGTGCCCCGTCAGGAACACCACTTGTTCGTCGCGGTCCGCGACCAGTCGCTGGAGCTCGAGTCCATTGAGCCCGGGCATCCACAAATCGGTGACGAGGCACACTGGTCCCGGATTCGGTTTGCGCCCGAGATAGTCGCTGGCGGAGGCAAAGGTTGCGACTGAGAGCCGCGCGGAACGGAACAACCGTTCGAGACAGCACCGCACGGCCTCGTCATCATCGACCACGCACACCAAATCATCCGGGGGCGGTGGAGTTTGAGGTAAAGGAGTGTTGCCGAATTCCGCGATCATCTTTTTGCCAGAGTTGTCACGATAGAGTCCGCTGGAACCAGTGGACGGGTCAAGTTCATTGTGGATGGGTTGTAGGACTTTAGTCCGATGGCCAGAAGTGCCCGCATGTGTAATTGTGCATGTCGCTCGCTTATTCAGAAACCATTTCAACCCTACCCGATAGATATGAAAACTGTGTTCACTGCCGTCTTGATTACCCTGATACCCGTCGGCTCCAGCCCCGGTCAGGATTCTGAAAAGAAATCCCCCGCCGTGTCTCCCGAAATGGCCGAGTTGGTCGCCAATGACCGCGCCTACGAGGAGGCCTATGCCAAGGGGGATGTCGATGCCCTCGCGGCATACTTCACCGAGGATGCCGAATACACCTCCGACGACGGCCGATCCTTTAACGGAAACGCCGCCATCAAAGCCTGCCTGAGCGAGGCCTTCCGCACAAATAAGGGCGCTAAGATCTCCATCAACGTCGATTCGGTCAAGTCACTCACCCCTGAGGTGGCCGTCGAGAAAGGCTCGACCACCGTGGTTGCAAAAACCGGGGAGGGCGTCGAGGCGCTCTACACCGCCGTTCACGTCAAGAAAGACGGCAAATGGCGGATCAGCCAACTGGTTGAAACCCCGGTTCCGGAAATCACCCCGGGTGTCCGCCTAGCGGAACTCGCCTGGCTGATAGGTTCATGGGAGGAAGCCGACAAGGAGGCGGGTCTGACCGTACAAAGTCACTACCAATGGGCACGCGGCGGCAGTTTCATCACCCGCAACGTGACTGTGAAGCGTGGTGACGATCCGGTGCTGGAAGGTTGGCAGATTATCGGTTGGGATCCCGTGGAGGGAGCCATCCGCTCCTGGACCTTCGATGACCAGGGCGGACACACGGAGGGTCTTTGGACGTCCGAAGGACAACGCTGGCTGGCGCGGGAAACCGGCTACGCCGCGGACGGCAGCCGCACCAGTTCCGACCAATCGATCACCAAGGCCGCTGACGACCGCTTTTACTGGGAATCCGGCAACCGTACGCTCGACGGCGATCCGCTGCCGGGCATTGGACGTATTGAAATCCGTCGTGTGAAAGGAGAATAAGGCCATGCGCTCAAAATTTGCATTCATTCCAATGTTCGTGGCGATGTTCGCCCTGCTGGTGGAGACGACTCCCATTGCCGAGGGCCGCGGTGGCGGGCGTGGCGGTGGTGGTGGCTCGCGTGGCGGCGGTGGTGGTGGCGGAGCCCGAGGTGGCGGCGGTGGAGGCGGTGGTAGTTTTTCGCGCCCCAGCGGTGGCAGCTCTTCACGCAGCAGTTCCGCCTCCCGTCCGTCAGGAGGAAGTTCTTCCCGCCCATCCAGTTCGAGTCCTTCCCGGTCCTCCGGCGGCTCGGCCTCCAGACCATCCTCAGGAGGTGCCTCGCGCCCATCGAGCGGTAGCGCCTCTCGGCCATCCTCTGGTTCTGGTTCCAGGCCTTCCTCCGGCGCGTCGCGACCGAGCACCGGCGGCCGCGTGCCATCGTCGCCGTCCACCCGTCCCGGCGGCGGGGATCGTGCGTCGATGGGCAACAGTGGTGCATCACAGCTTCCCTCCGCTGGGCGCCCAGGCGCAGGAGGCGGCAGCGGTGCCGGAAGTCGTCCGGGGGCCGGCACGGCGGGCCGTCCAGGCGGCGGCGCAGCAGATCGTCCGGGTGCGGGAACGTCAAACCGGCCTGGTACCGGCGACGTGAATAATTTCCTAGGTGTCGGCGGTGCCGGTGGTGCCGGTCGCCCTGGTGGAGTCGGCGGCGCTGGCGGTGCCGGTCGTCCTGGTGGAGTCGGCGGTGTCGGTGATGCCGGTCGTCCCGGCGGAGTCGGCGGCGCTGGCGGTGCCGGTCGTCCCGGTGGTGTCGGCGGAGTCGGTGATGCCGGTCGTCCCGGCGGAGTCGGCGGCGCGGGCGGTGCCGGTCGTCCCGGTGGCGTCGGCGGAGTCGGTGATGCCGGCCGTCCAGGTGGAGTCGGCGGCCCCGGCGGAGTCGGTGGTGCTGGCCGCCCCGGTGGCGTTGGTGGTGCCGGCGGAGTCGGTGGTGCCGGTCGCCCCGGTGGGGTTGGTGGTGCTGGTCGCCCGGGTGGAATCGGGGGTATCGGAGCCGCCGCGGGAATCGGAGCCATCGGCGGCATTGGTGCTGCCGGCGGTTTGGGAGGACTCGGCGATCGTGGCGGCCTTGGCGATCGCGGTAACCTTGGTGAGCGGCCCGAGCAACGCGGAAACTGGAGCGAGCGCTCCCAGAACCGCAACGACAACTGGAACCAGCGTGTAGACAATCGCCACGAAAGCATGGACATGCGCAACGAAAACCGCCAGCAGCGCCGCGATGATTTCTCCAAGAATCGCGAGGATCGCTGGAACAATTTGGAAAATTCCCGCAACGACCGCCAGGATTGGCGCGACCAGAACCGTGAGGACTGGCAGGACCATCGTGAGGACGCGTGGGACTACCGCTCCGACCGCGCCGACGAAATCTGGGATAACTGCGGAGACTTCTACGACGATTGCTTCGACGATCACTGGTGGGGCAGTTGCGGTTGGGGCTACGGCTATGGCGGTCACTATCCCGGAAATCCCTGGTGGTGGTGGGCGCCCGTCACGATTGCCGCGGCGACCAACTTCGTGCACGCCGTCTCACCCGCCCCGGTTTACATCGATTACGGGGCCACCGTGGTTTACGAGGGCGAGACTGTCTATGTGGACAACAAGCCGATGCCCGCTGCAACCTACAACGAGCCGATCGTCGCTCTTGCCACCACCGTCGAGCAACCGCCGCCGCCATTGCCGCCTGAGCAAGGCAAACCCGCCGAGTGGATGCCGTTGGGTGTCTTTGCCCTCGCTCAGGAGGAAAAAGGGGATCCGGTGATGTTTTTCCAACTCTCTGTCAGCCGCGAAGGTTTGATCAGCGGTGGCTACGAGAGCACGATCTCCGGGGACAAAAAGCCAATCGCCGGTTCGGTGGACAAGACAACCCAGAACGTCGCGTGGCGCATCGGCGACAACGTCGAGACCGTCTTTGCCACGACCTTGGGGAACCTCACGCTTGACGTCAGCACCATCGCCGTCCACTTCGGCAAGGAACGCGTCCAGAACTGGCTGCTGGTCCGCTTGCCGGAACCCCCACCCGCGGACCAACCGCCCAAGGCACCGGAACTCAAACGCACCATTCCGCCGGCCACGCCCATCCCGGTTATGACCAAGTGATTGCCGTTCGAACACACTCCATCAATCAGACCACACCTCCATGAGCTACGATGACGACTGGCCCGACCAGACTTGGGAAAACCGCCGCACGATGATCAAAAAAACCATCCGCCCCATCAGTTTGGCGGAACTCAAGCAACTCGGCGAAAAGCGCTTCCCCATCGTGACGGATCCGTGGTGCATGCGCTATAACGAGTTTCTGGCAACCCATCCGGACGCGAAGTTCTATCGAGCGGAGATTCCCGAACATGCGGAGATCATCTACTGCGCTGATACTGGCAAGGGCATCTGGTTCCTGCCCGACAAAGGCATGGGCATCATCCAGTCAAAGGGCCGGGAAATCCTCGCCGAGGTCGTGGCCGCGCTCTGAAATGGGCAGGCCATCCCTGTCGGCAAACCGCGGGTTAGGAGTGACCGTTGGGAGCAGCGCCTTGCCGGGCGGTTAGGACCAGGGGTCGCTGGTGGCTCGATGAACCCAAGCATTTCCTCACCCTCCCCAATGAGTTCAACCGACTCCATCCGCACCGGCCTCAGCGCCGGTGAAATCAAACAGGCATTTCTCGACAATCTGACCTGCGGCTTGGGTCGGCCGCGGTTTGTCGCGACCCGTCACGATCTCTACATCGCGCTCGCCCTGACGGTCCGCGACCGGCTGTTCCAGCGCGGGGTCGAGAGTCTGGAGACCTACGGCGGCGCGAACGCGCGGCGCGTGGCGTATCTATCAGCCGAGTATTTGCCAGGGCCGCATCTCGCGAACAATCTGCTCAACCTCGGCATCACCGAAGCAACCCGCGAGGCGTTGGAGGATCTTGGCTACGATCTCGAAGAAATTCAGGCACAGGAGGAGGAGCCAGGACTTGGCAATGGCGGGCTGGGCAGGCTGGCGTCGTGTTACATGGATTCGCTCGCATCGGTGGAGGTCCCGGCCGTCGGCTATGGGATCCGCTATGAGTTCGGGATTTTCGCCCAGACGATCCGCGACGGCTGGCAGTGCGAAGTGACGGACAAATGGCTGCGCTTTGGCAATCCATGGGAAATCGCGCGCCCGGAGATTGCGGTCGACGTGATGTTCGGCGGTCGCACCGAGACATTTACCGATGACCTGGGGAACTATCGCGTGCGGTGGATTCCCGAAACGGTGGTCAAGGGCGTGGCCTGCGACACGCCGATCCTTGGCTACCGCGCGGCCACCTGCAATCATATGCGTCTGTGGAAAGCCGAGGCCGCCGAGTCGTTCGATTTCGCGGCGTTCAACCACGGCGACTATGACCGGGCGGTCGAGGATAAGATGGAATCGGAAACCATCACCAAGGTGCTCTATCCCAACGACGAAGCGCACCGGGGCAAAGTGCTGCGGCTGAAGCAGCAGTTTTTCTTCACCACCTGTTCGCTGCAGGACATGTTGAGGATCCACACCCTGCTCGGCTGCACGCCCGCGGATTTCCACGAAATATGGGCTGTGCAGCTCAACGACACGCATCCCGCCATCGCCGTCGCCGAGTTGATGCGGTTGCTGCTAGACGCGCACGGACTCGCTTGGGACGCCGCTTGGAACGTGACCCGCTCGACCTTCGCCTACACCAACCACACGTTGCTGCCGGAAGCGCTGGAAAAATGGGACGTCGGGCTCTTCGGCGCGTTGCTGCCGCGGCACTTGGAGATCATTTATGAAATCAACCAGCGCTTCCTCGATGAAGTGCGCGCCGCATTTCCAGGCGACGAAGCCCGGCTAGCGCGCCTGTCGCTCATCGACGAAAGCGGACCGCGCTATGTGCGGATGGCGAATCTTGCCTGCGTCGGCAGCCACACAATCAACGGCGTCGCGCGTCTCCATTCGGACTTGCTGAAGCAGACCGTACTCCGTGATTTCGCCGAGCTGTGGCCGGAGAAATTTTGCAATATCACCAATGGCGTGACGCCGCGACGCTTTGTCGCCATCGGCAATCCCGGCCTCATCCGGCTCATCGGCGGACGCATCGGCGACGACTGGCTGAAACACCCCGAACAACTGCGCCAGCTCGAACCGCTCGCCGACGACCCCAGCTTCCAGCAACAATGGCGGGAGGTGAAACTTGCGAACAAGCGCCACCTCGCCGCAATCATCGCCGAGCGGACCGGCATCACGGTCGATCCCGCTTCGCTGTTCGACGTGCAGGTGAAGCGCATCCACGAATACAAACGGCAGCACCTCAACGTACTCCACATCCTGTCACTCTACCTGCGGCTCAAAAACGATCCTCAGGCCGTGGTTCCGGCGCGCACCTTCGTCTTCGGCGGCAAGGCGGCACCGGGCTATTTCATGGCCAAGCTCATCATCAAATTCATCACCGCCACCGGCGATCTCGTGAACAATGACCCCGCCATGCGGGACCGGCTGAAGGTCGTCTTCTTCCCCAACTTCAACGTGAAGAACGCGCACCACATCTATCCCGCCGCGGATCTTTCCGAGCAAATCTCCACCGCCGGCAAGGAAGCGAGTGGCACCGGCAACATGAAGTTTTCCCTCAATGGCGCGCTCACCATCGGCACGCTCGACGGTGCGAACGTCGAGATTCGCGAGGAAGTCGGCGCGGAGAATTTTTTCCTCTTCGGCCTCACCGCCGCCGAGGTCGAGGTGGTCAAGGCCCGCGGCTACCGGTCGCGCGATCACTACGACCAACACGCCCGCTTGCGAGAGGTCATCGACTTCATCGCCAGTGGTGCGCTCGCCCGCGGAGACACCGACCGTTTCCGTCCCTTGGTCGAAAATTTTCTCTATCACGACACGTTCCTCGTCATGGCCGACTACGCCGCCTACATCGAGGCGCAGGACCGCGTCAGCGAGTTGTGGAACGACGCCGCCGCGTGGACGCGTCAGTCCATTCTCAACACCGCCCGCATGGGTAAATTCTCCTCGGACCGCTCCATCCGCGACTATTGTGATCGCGTGTGGAAAGTGCGGCCCGGTTCACTCTAACTATACTCCCAATGATGCGAACCGTTGTTTTCGACACCAAACCCTACGACCGCGAGGCACTCCAGAACGCCTCCACCGGGCTCGACATCGAGTGGCGCTTCATGGATTGCCGGCTCTCCGCCGAAACCGCCTTTGCCGCGCAGGGTGCGCAAGCCGTCTGCACGTTTGTCAACGATCGCCCGGACCGTCCGTGCCTTGAGGCGCTCGCCCAGCTCGGCGTAAAGCACATCGCGCTCCGCTGCGCCGGATTCAACAGCATCGACCTTCCCGCCGCGAAGGATCTCGGTCTCGCGGTCACGCGCGTCCCGGCCTACTCACCCTACGCGGTCGCCGAGCATGCCGTCGCGCTGCTGCTCGCCCTCAATCGGAAAATCCCCCGCGCCAACAACCGGGTGCACGACCTGAATTTCGCGCTCCAGGGCCTTGTCGGCTTCGACCTTCACGGCAAGACCGCGGGCATTCTCGGGACGGGAAAAATCGGCCGCATCACCGCACAGATCCTGCGCGGCTTCGGCATGCGCGTGCTCGCCTACGATCCGTTTCCAGCGGTCGAGTGGGCGCAGCAGCACGGCGTCGAATACACCGATCCCCGCTCAATCGCGAGCGAGTGCGAAGTCATCTCGCTGCACACGCCGCTCACGCCGGAGACCCACCACATCATCTGCCGCGAATCGCTCGAAAGGGTCAAGCCAGGCGCGATTCTCATCAACGTCAGCCGCGGTGCGCTCATCGACACCAAGGCGCTAATCGAGGCGCTCAAATCCGGCCGCCTCGGTGGCGTGGCGCTCGACGTGTATGAGGAAGAGGAAGGCGTCTTCTTCGAGGATCTATCCGGCCAGATCCTGCACGACGATGATCTCGCGCGCCTGCTAACATTTCCTAACGTGCTCATCACCGCGCACCAGGCTTTCCTTACCCAGGAAGCCCTTGGCGAAATCGCACGCGTAACTGTTGCCAACCTCACCGCCTTCGCCAAAGGCCAGCCCTTCCTTCCGGATACGACTCTAACGTAAAACCGCCCGCACCATGCCACTCCCCACTCACAAAACCAAGATCGTCGCCACCATCGGCCCGGCCTCCGAGTCGCCGGAAATGCTCGAACGCCTCATCCGCGCCGGACTCAACATCGCCCGGCTCAACTTCTCGCACGGCGACTTTTCCGGTCACGCCGAGCGCATCACCCGCATCCGCGCGGCGGAAAAGGCCACCGGCCGGCGCGTGGCAATCATGGCGGATTTGCCCGGTCCCAAGATGCGGGTCGGCAAGATCGACCCGGAGCCGGTCCTGCTCGTGCCCGGCGAGTCGTTCACCCTGACCTCCGAGGACATCGTCGGCGACGGTCGGCGCGTCTCGATGAGCTTCGAGCCGCTGCCACGCGTGGTGAAACCGGGCGACAGGCTTTTTCTCAACGACGGCCTCATCCAATTGCTGGTCGAGCGCGTCACGGGCAACGACGTGGAATGCAAGGTCGCCGTCGGCGGCGAACTGCGTTCCCGCAAAGGCCTCAACCTGCCGGGCATCGACCTCGGAATCAGCGCGTTTACCGACCACGATCGCGCCTGCCTCGAGTTCGCACTCGCCAATGGCGTGGACGCCGTGAGCCAGTCGTTTGTGGAAACCGCCGCGGACATTGAAGCCGTGCGCGCCGCCGCCAAAGCCCTCGGCAAAGAGCCCTTCATCATTGCCAAGATCGAGCGTTCCGATGCCCTCGCGAACTTCGATGAAATCCTCAAGGCGACCGACGGCATCATGGTGGCCCGCGGCGATCTCGGGGTGGAAGTGCCCATCGAGGAAATGGCCATTCTCCAGAAACAACTCATCGCCAAGGCCAGCCTCGCCGGAAAACCGGTCATCACCGCGACTCAAATGTTAGAGTCGATGATCACCAGCCGCCTGCCCACCCGCGCCGAGTCCACCGATGTGGCCAACGCCATTCTCGACGGGACTGACTGCATCATGCTTTCCGGTGAATCCGCCATGGGAAATTTTCCCGAGGAAGCCGTGGCCATGCTCGCTAAAATCGCCGCGTACACCGAGGGCAACCGCCCGCCGGGCCGCATGATGGAATTGAAAGCGCTGTCCCCTGCGCCTGTCACGGCGACCGAGGCCATCACGGCGGTGGTCGAGCATGCGTTGGAGACCGTGCCGTGCGTCGCCGTGTTCGTTCCCACCAAGTCCGGCACCACCGCGCGGATGATTTCCCGCTTCCATCCGTCGGTTTGGAACGTCGCCCTGAGTCGCGACGAGGCCGTCTGCCAGGGCCTGGCTTTTTCCTATGGCGTGCACCCGGTGCAGATCGACGGCGATCCGGAAAACTGGCGCGACTTTGCCCATGACTGGCTGGAGGAAAATCAGCTCCTCGGGGCTGTGGCCATGCTCGTGGCCGGACCATCCTCGCGGAATCCGGGGGCCAACCACCGCCTAGAGTTTCTCCGTGTCGGAAACCATCGGTCATCCGTCGCATGATCCGGAATTTTTTTCCGCGCGGTGAAACCCGCAGGCTGGACCTCCGTCGCTGTCCCTGTCATGCATCAGTTCGTGACCTAACATCATGAACTGGCTCCTCGAACTCCACAAAACCCAGCCCATCGCCCATGCGATCGGCGTGCTCTCCTTTGTCTGCGTGGTCGGCATGGCGCTAGGCAGCATCAAATTCCGCGGGATCGGACTCGGTACCTCCGGCGTGCTCTTTGCCGGAATCCTTGTCGGCCATTTTGGCGAGGCTGCGGATCACCACACGCTCGATTTCGTGAAGGAGTTCGGGTTGATCCTGTTCGTGTTCACCATCGGCCTCCAGTTAGGGCCGGGCTTCTTCGCGGCGCTGCGTGAGCAGGGAGTGAAAATGAATGTGTTAGCCACCGCCGTCGTGGTTCTGGGCGCGGCGGGCGCTCCGCTCGCCGGATGGCTTGGGGGCTTCGACCCGGCGGCGGTGCTCGGGATTTTTTCCGGTGCTTCTACGAACACGCCATCGCTCGGTGCCGGCACCCAGACGATCGGCACCATGCCCGGCATCTCCGATGACCGTCTCGCCTTGCCCGCGCTGGCCTACGCCGTGACCTATCCGGTGGCCATCATCGGCATCATCGGCACGCTGCTGCTGCTCAAACAGATTTACCGCATCGATGCGCCCAAGGAAGCCGCCGAGTTTAACGAAAAGAACCGCCAGCAGATCGATCCGCTGGAACGCCGCACGCTCGTCGTGACCAATCCGAATCTCGATGGCGTCTCTTTAGGCGAGGTTCCCGGCCGGCTTGAGGCCGGCGTCACGATCTCGCGTGTCCGCCATGGTGAGGAAACCCTCATCGCCACCGATGCGACCGTGATCCACCGCGACGACCGGCTCGCCGTCATCGGCACCCCCGCCGCCCTCGACACCTTCACCCTTGTGATCGGAGGGCGCAGCGATGAAGACCTCACTCTAACGGAGTCCGGGATCACCCTCCGTCGCGTTGTTGTCACCGACCGCAATGTGTTGGGGAAATCGGTCGGCCAGCTCGGGCTGGACCAACGCTTCGGCGTGGCGGTCACCCGGGTCACCCGCGCGGGCTTTGAGATGTCCGCCGTGCCCGGCCTGCGCCTGCAATTCGGCGACATGTTGCAGATCGTCGGTCGCGACGAGGATCTCGGTAAAGCAGCCAAGGCGCTCGGCGATTCGCTCAAGGAAATCAACGAAACGCACTTCATTCCGTTCTTCATCGGCATCGCCGTGGGCATTGTGGTGGGCACGCTGCCCATCGCGTTTCCCGGCATTCCGCAGCCGGTGAAACTCGGCCTGGCCGGCGGACCGCTGATTGTCGCGCTCATCCTCGGCCGCATCGGCCGCATCGGCCGCCAGGTGTGGCACATGCCGGTGAACACCAACCTCGCCTTCCGCGAGTTCGGCATCGCGCTGTTCTTCGCCGCGGTCGGACTCAATGCCGGCGCGAAGTTCTTCGAAACGGTTTTCAGCGCCACCGGCTTGCAATGGCTCGCCGCCGGCGTGGGCGTGACCGTCCTGCCGCTGCTCGCCGTCGGCATCTTCGCAAGGAGTGTTTTGAAAATGAACTTCATGGACCTCAGTGGCCTGTTAGCCGGCAGCATGACCGATCCGCCGGCGCTCGCCTTCGCCTCTAACATCGCCGGCTCCGACGCGCCCACCGTCGGCTACGCCACCGTCTATCCGCTCACCACCCTCATGCGCATCCTCTCCGCGCAGATTCTCGCCATCATCCTTTTCCAATGAAACCCATGACCATCACCACGCTCGGGGAGGCCGGGTTCCCATCCCCGCTGGCGATTGCCGACGCTTCCAATACCCTCGTCCCTGCGGACATCCAGTGGTCCGGAGGCAAGCCGCCGGACGATCTCATGCTCTTCGAAAAAGCCGGACCGCGGTCCAGATTGTTTTTCGACCCGGCGGTTACGCGCGCCGCCATCGTCACCTGCGGCGGCCTTTGCCCCGGACTCAACAACGTCATCCGCTCGGTGACGCGCCAGTTGCGCCGCGGCTACGGCGTGACATCCGTGCTCGGCATCCGCGGCGGCTACAAGGGCCTCGATCCTACGCGGTGCAAGCCGCCGATCGAACTGACGGACGATCTCGTCGAGGAAATCCACCAGAAGGGCGGCACCTTGTTAGGAACCTCGCGCGGGCCGGTGGACATCGCCATCGCCGTGGATTTCCTGATTTCCCAAAAGGTGGACATCCTCTTCACCGTCGGCGGCGACGGCACCCAGCGCGGCGGCAACGCGCTCTATCAGGAGGCCTCGAAACGCGGTCACCGCCTCGCCGTGGTCGGCATTCCCAAGACCATCGACAACGACGTGCGCTACGTTTCCCGCACCTTCGGCTTCGGCACCGCGGTGGACGAGGCGGTGCGGGTCATTGACAGCGCGCACACCGAGGCGCGCAGCGTGGACAACGGCGTTTCCGTGGTGAAACTGATGGGCCGCCACGCTGGATTCATCGCCGCCGCCGCCACCGTCGCCAGCCAGGATGTGAACTTCTGTCTCGTCCCCGAGCAACCCTTCGCGCTCGAAAGTCTGTTAGCTGCTCTGGAACGCCGGCTTGAAAGCAAGGAGCACGCCGTCATCGTCGTGGCGGAAGGAGCCGGGCAGGACCTCCTCGGAAAAAGCGGAGATACCGACGCGTCCGGCAATGCGAAGCTGCAGGACATCGGCCTTTTTATGCGGGATGCCATAGGCGCGCACTTCAAGTCCCGCGGCATCGAGATGACCATGCGTTATTTCGATCCCAGCTATCAGATCCGAGGCTGCGCGGCCAACACCGAGGACGCGCTGCTTTGTGACCGACTGGGCCGGCACGCGGTGCACGCCGCCATGTCCGGACGGACCGGGCTGGTGATCAGCTACCTCAACGGCCAGTTCGTGCACGTGCCCATCGACGTCATCGCCGCCGGCGGCAAGCATCTCGATCTGGACGGCGAACTCTGGCGCGCCGTGCTTTCGACCACCGGACAAGCATTAAAATAGGGTTAGCAAAACGGGATTCTTCCGTCTTAAATCCTACCCATGTCAGCTCATCCGTTCTTCTCGTTGTTCGACGATCCGGCCCAATGGCAGGTGTTCGCCTCCGGCCAATCGGAAGGGGTGATTATACAGATCGAGGCCAAGGACGGGAGCCCCGGCTTGCGTTTGAATTACGATTTCCACGGCGGTGGCGGCTTCGTCGTCATCCGCCGAGTGATCGGCTTCACGCTGCCGGGCACCTTTGAATTCGGTTTCTCGCTGCGCGGCGAGGGCCCCACTAACAATTTCGAATTCAAGGTCGCCGACCCGGGCAATACCAACGTCTGGCGGCGCTTGCGCGAGAATGTCAAATTGCCGGACAGCTGGACGGACATTCGCTTTCACGAACGCGACCTGCCATTTGCCTGGGGGCCCGCCGGCGGCGGCGCTCCGTCGGCAGTGGGTTCGGTGGAATTCGCCATCGTCGCGGGATCCGGTGGCAAGGGGGTGGTGGAATTCGTTTCTCCGACGTACGAAGACCAGGGCCTTCACACGCCACGCTCGATCTCCGCCTCCAGCCATCAACGTGGCTTTGCCCCCGAGGCGGTGTTCGCTTCGGGACGGCTAACAGGGTGGCGGGCGGCTGCCAACGATGCCAATCCCCGGTGGGAAGTGGATTTCGGAAAACCGCTTCGCTTCGGCGGCCTGGTCATCGAGTGGCCCGAGTCCCTGCCGCGCCGGAAGTTCGAGGTGGAAATTTCCGCCGACGGCGGAGCGTGGACCTCGATCCATCATTCCACCTCGGCGCTCGGCCTCAAGAGTCACATCCCGACACCCGGAGTGGAAGGGCGGCATCTGCGCATCACCTTCGCTAACAGTGAATGCGCCGAGTTTTGTTCCCTATCACTTCGTCCGGACTCGTTTTCCAGCACGCCTAACGAATTCATCCATTCCGTGGCCGCCGATTACCCGCGCGGATGGTTTCCCCGCTACTGGCTGCGCGAGCAATCCTACTGGACGCCAGTCGGCAGCCCGGAAGGAAAACGCCGCGCGCTGATCAACGAGGAAGGCATGGTGGAAGTCGACGAGGCGGGGTTCTCACTGGAGCCGTTCATTCAAGCTGGAGGCAAGCGGATCACTTGGGCGGATGTGGAAACCAGTGGCTCGCTGCCGAAAGGGGGCGCGCCGATGCCCTCCGTCACCTGGAAAGGCCACGACACCACCCTGGAAATCATGCCATGGGTCGATGGGGCGGATGGCAAGCTGACGTTGCACGTCACCTACCGCCTGACCTGTGCCAAGCCAGCCTCGGACATGCGGTTGATCCTCGCCGTGCGGTCGTTTCAAGTGAATCCACCGTGGCAGGCATTCCGCAATCTCGGCGGCCGCAGCCCCATCCACCGGATCGTCTGCGGAAATCATGGAATGACCGTGGAGGACAGGGAAATTCTCGTCACTCCTCACGCCGACGCATCCGGTGCCGGAGCTTTCGAAGAAAGCGGCGTGCTCTGGACCCTTGCATGCGGCGAAATGCCTCCCGCAAATCGGGTCGACGACCCAACCGGCTTGGCCACTGCGGCAATGGCGTGGAGCCTTCCTCGGGGCGAATCGACGATGGAGGTCACGGTTTCGGTTCCCTATTTCACCAAGGGCAAAGCCTACTCCAAAACCGGCAGAGCCAGGGCGCTCGCCCGTTGGCGAAAGACGCTCGGCGGGGTGAAATGGCAGGTTCCTGAATCCGCCGAACCCACCTTCGATGCTTTCCGCACGGCTGCCGGACACATCCTCATCAATCGCGACGGCCCCGCGATCCAGCCCGGCCCGCGCCGCTACACCCGCTCGTGGGTGAGGGATTGCGTGATCATGGGTGCCGCCCTCGCCAAGGCCGGTTTGCCGTTCGCGTTGCGTGAATTCCTAACATGGTATGCGCAGTTCCAGCGCGAGGATGGCTTCGTGCCCTGCGTGGTCGACCGCGACGGCGTCGATTGGCTTGTCGAGCACGACAGCCACGGCCAGTTCCTGTGGGGAGTGCGCGAGGTCTACCGCGAAGGCTGTGACCGGAAATTTCTGACAGACATGCTGCCCCACGTCCGCAAGGCCGCCGACTATCTGATTTCGCTGCGGGCGCAACGCATGACCGCGGAATGCAAATCCGAGATGCGTGCGGAGTGTTTCGGCCTGCTTCCGGAATCCGCCAGCCACGAAGGCTACCTCGCCCACCATGTGCATTCCTATTGGGACGATTTCTGGGGCGTGCGCGGCCTCGAAGCCGCCGCCGATCTCGCGGAAACGATGGGAATCACCGGCGATTCGAACCGGTGGAAATCCGAAGCCGGGCAATTTCAGAACGACCTGCTGCGTTCGATCGACAAGGTCATCGCCGACAAGCAACTCGCCTATATCCCCGGCTCGGTCGAGTGGGCGGATTTCGATCCCACCGCCACCTCCAATGCCATCGCCATGCTCGACTTCGCGGGCTCGCTGCCGGAGGGCCCGCTGCACGCGATGCTCGACACCTACCTGGACGGCCACAACCGCAAGCACCGCGGAGAAATGGTGTGGACCAATTACACCGCCTACGAGATCCGCATCATCGGTGCCTTCGTCCGTCTAGGTAAACGCGACACTGCGAACGAGTTGCTGGAGTTCTTTCTAACTGACCGCCGTCCCTGCGAATGGAATCAATGGCCGGAAATCACCTGGCGTGACCCGCGCTCGCCGGGCCACCTCGGCGACGTGCCCCACACCTGGATCGCCGCGGAGTATTTGTTAGCGGTTGCCTCCATGGTCGCCGCGGAACGCGAGGCCACGGACTCCATGGTGCTCGCCTCCGGCATGCCGTGGAGCTGGATCTCCGAAGACAACGGATTTTCCGTCGACGATTTGCCCACCCGCTACGGAAAGCTCGATTTCCGCATCCGGGCCGTTCGCGGGAGCTCGATCCGTGTCGAAATCGGCGGCATCACCCTCCCGCCGGGCGGCCTAACCATCGTCCCGCCGTTGCCGGAGGGAAAGCAGATCTCCGCCGTGGAATGCCAGCGCGGAACTCACGAGGCCATCGACCCGGCGGGCGAATCCATCGCTGTGACCAGCCTGCCCTTCGCTGCAGAGCTCCGTCTGGGAAAGCGGACGTTGCCTGTCTAACTAAACGAGATCAGCGGGGCGTAGCATCCAGAATCTTCTTGCCGGCATTGAGCGCGTCACGCGAGGAAAGGATGGACACGTGGTCCTCGTCGAATCCGCGGGTTTCGACGGCATCCGCCTGCGCTTCCTTCCGGAGCTCGCTGGCCACGCTCACGCTGCCATCGTTTTCCCGAGGCAGGACGGGCGAGCGGCTCGCACGGTAACTGTAGAACAGGTGGTGGTTGACCCGGCCCTTAAGGCGCTTGTCATAAAGGGTAGTTAGAAAGCCGGAACCATGTTGCATGTCACGCCATGAAGGAACGACCTCGGGCGCGTATTTCACGCCCATGGCGGCGGCTTCGTGGCCGTCCCACGGGCTGGAGAAGGAGACGAACGTTTTGATGTAATTCTGTCCGTCGGTTAGGGTGTTGCGGACGATGAAATCCCGGGCAACAAGGCCGCCCATGCTGTGGGCGACCACGTCGAGGCGGCGGAAGGCATAGCGTTGGTGGAGGAGCGTGACCGCGTCGTTGAGCGACGCGGCGGCCTGATCGAGACGCATGCCGGAGGGATAAACGTAGAACCACGGTTGATAGGTTTTTCGGTCGAGTTTTTCCATGGCGAAGCGCCAGTCCTGCGGCGACCCGGCCGCGCCGTGGATGAACAGCACGGGAACCTTTGATGGATCGTAATTATTCAGGAAGTAGATGCCGAATCCGCTCTGGATCGCAAAAGTGGCGGGCGTCCAAAGTCCGTTCTCGCCACGGGTGGCCGCGAAGCGCGGATCATCCAGGTTTGCTTTTTCCCCGACGGCGAAACGCACTCCCTGACGCGTGATGAACTTGTCGACTCCGTGGGTGGCGACGGCCTCGGCGATCGCTTTGGCGAGGGCCGCGGGCACTTGCTCAGTGGGGGAAAGTTTTCCCCGGACACGGACCTTCCGATTGGACGGTCCGAGATCTAACGGAGCCGGGTTTCCGGCGGCATCGCGGTGGATCCAGAGCGATTCTCTTGGGCTGTATTTCCCGTCACGATTGGCATCGGCATAGGCAGCCACAAATTGGTTGAGCGGGCTCTTGACCATGAACAGGAATGCCCCGCCGGTGGTTACTTCGACGATGTCGCCTGAAAACACCCGGTTGGTCGAGCGGTCCCATTCCGCGACGACGACCTTCACCGGGACATTTTGGGAATCGGCGTTTTCGATGACTCCCGCGATACGGTAATCGTCATCGAGGAGTTTTAGATCTTTGCCGAGATCTCTGAACTTCGCGCAGGAAGTCAGGATGAGGACGGTGGATAGTGTGAGAGTGGTGAATCGGGTCATTGGTATTTTCAATCTATCGAAATGGTCAGTCGGTCGCCAGCTCCCGTCAGGTTGCGGGTGAAGGAGTTCATGGAAACGCGGGCGGGACCGGGTCTATAGGGATTGGCTTCCCGGGTGAAGTCGAGTTTTACGCCGTTGAGGTCGATGGAAACCGGTCCGCGGCCGGACGACTTGATTTGATAGACGACGGTGACCGGGTGACCTGCCAGCAGCAGATCGGCTGCTAGTCCGTCCAGCTCCGCGGGGATGACCGGGTCGATGACCAGCGAGGCGGTTTCCACCCGGAGGCCGAGGAAGCACTGCATGATCAGGCGCACGCCGATGCCCGCGCCGCTGGAATAGACGCGCCAACCACCTTCCAGCGAGACCTCGCCTTTGTTCACACGTTCGTAATCGTCGAAAGCCTCGTAGCGATCCTTAAAGGCCGCGTCGGAGCTGGAGTAATAACAGTTCGCTTGGCGGGGGGCGGCGGTGGTGACGAGGTCGCGGATGGCGATCGGGTTGAGCTGGCTGAGGGCGTGGAAGAAGCCGTCCGTATCGCCGAAGCGGGCAAGCGCCTCGCAGTAGCGGAGATGGGCGTGGGTGTACATGATGCCGATTTCCCGGCCGAAGAAGCTGGCGCTTTCAGCGCGTTGGAAATTGGTCATCAATCCGCCGTGATAGGCCATGGGGTGGTCGAACAGGCGCGCGCCGTCCGGTCCTAGCAGATGATCCCGGATGAGGCCGAGATGGGATTGCGCCTGTTCCGGAGTGAACATGTCGTTGATAATCGCATGGATCATCGCCAGCAGGCTGTAGGACAATCCGGTCGTCGCATCGCGGGGATGGAGCATGAGGTCGGTGTTTCCTTCTTCATGGAAATAGGCAAGACCGGCGAGGACGTTGTCCACGACGAGCATGCGCTGGAACTCGCAGAGGATGGTGGCGGCAAGGGCTTCGAACTCCGTGGCACGATCCGCGTTTCCAATCTGCCGGAAGGCGGCGGCCAGCGCGACGAAGGTCTGATAGTTGAGCGTCACCGTCCACGAGCTGCACAGGCGCTCACGCATGTCGGGCCTGGCTGGCTGGAGCGAGTCGTTCCAATCGCCGTGGCCGTAAGCGGCGAGGCTGGTGCCTTCGATGACACGGCGGCGGATCAGGTCCAGCGCCCGCTCGACGTGACCGCCGATGCTTGTCACCTCGGCGGCGTTTTCATCGAAGTTGAAAAATGGCAGGGATTCATCGAGCAGGCCCGCGTCGCCGGTGGCAGAAAGATATTGGGCGAGGGCGAGCAGCGGCCAATAGACGATGTCGCCATGCGAATCGCCGGGGCGGATGTTGCGCTCGCGGTCAAAGAACATGAACCACTGCGGCCAATCGCCGTCGGCATTCTGCTGGCGGAAGACGCGGCATAACAGATCCCGCACTGGTTCGAAGCGGCCAAGTGCCAACAACAGTTCCACCGGTCCCTGGCAGACGTCGCGGGTGCCCCAGCCTCCGCCGGAGTATTGTTCCAGCCCGCGTGGGGAAAGATAGTGGACGAGCGCGTTGTGGATGAACCACGGGAAAATCTCGCCCGCCCGCGCAGCGGCAGAGGCGAGCTGACTTGTTTCGGGCGGGTTGATCCGCAAGCCGGAGTCAATGGTCTCCCAGAAATTCTCAATCTGGTCGACGGACTCATCCACCAACCGGCCGCGCATGACGAGTCCGGCGGTGGTGGCCGGCGCGGTGATGAAGCAGAGGAACGGCTGGTTGTGCGAGACGCCATCCGCGAAGAGCAGTTCGTCGCCACTGATTTTATCTATCAATGTTCCTTCGGCTGCCTCGATCACGAATCCACCATCCGGGAAACGTCGGCCAACATCGCTGTCCGGAATGGCGCGGACGAATGCCGAGCTGCCGTTGATCTCGAATTTCGCAGGAATGGAGGCACTGCCATCATCGCCGTTGAGGGCGACGTGGTGGGAAATCAGGAATCTGACAGAAGCGCCTTCAAGCACGGAAAGGGCAAGACGAAGTTCGTGGCTGTCGTCGGGCGCGGAGGAAACTACTTCGATCACGCCGCCGCTGTGTTTGTAGATCCAGCGGCACGAATCCTGTTTCATTTCAAATGCCGACGGCATCGCTAACAATTTCCAACGGCCACCGGTTTCGATGAAGACCCGCTGCCCGTGGCTGCGGAAGAGTCCGAGGTAGGTGTGGCAGGTTGAGAGAAAGCGGTTGATGCTGACGTGACCTTGCGTGACCATCGAATGGAAAACGCCGTTCATCCACGCGGTGGAAGTTAGTGCGGATTCATCGGGTGTTAGCGATCCGCCGGAACGCAGGAGGTGGCCGTGGGGCCGAAGCACCTTGAGTTCCTTTTCCTTGAGAACCACGTGGCTCCGGTCTGCGGTGAAGAAGGACCATGGTTGGTCGTTGTCATGTTCCGAGTGTCGTTGTTCGGCGCCGAAGAACGAACGGATTTCCGCTTCATTCAGCACTTCGGTTTCCAACAATTCCGCGGAGGTGAATAGTCCGGGAGCAGGGCTGTTCTCTGAAATATCCTCGGGCCATGGCGGGCACGTCGCTTCCGGCAAGGAAAGCGCGGCATCGATCCAACAGGTGTCGCCAGCGGAGGTGGCGGCCGGTTTATCCGATTCAAACCAACCGAAGAAACCGCGTTGAGATTTTGCACCCGGATCCAGCACGAGGGGGGCGTCTTGGATGGCTACCAGCGAATGCTCATGTTGGAGACGCTCTCCGGGAAGGCCTGATGTTAGGGCGGCGGGCCCTCCTCCGGCGCGTGTGGCGAGGCCGTGGAACTGAAGCGCGTCGGTCGACCATGAGACGGCTTTTCCAAGCGATCCGATGACGGTCCATGGGCAGCGCCCGCCCATCGACTGATTTTGCCGCGAGGCGACGGCCACTCCTGTTATGGCGTGTTCGAGCGGAGCGTGGTCCACATATTGGCTCACGTAAAACTCATTGAGCCGTGTCGCACCATAATGGGCGATGGCGATGTCCTGGGTGTGGATGAGATCGCAGGTGATGGCGCTGGTCCCGGTGTTTTCCAGTTCCACGTGCCAGAACCACGCCTTGGCGGATTCCGCGAGCACCAGTCGCACGCGGAAAGCAAGATCACCCCAGGCGCCGCTGGCGAAAAGGCCGCGTTCGTCGGTCTGATAGGCGGCCGGGCTAAGCGGGCCGAGCAGGGGAATCGCTTCCACCGTTTCGCCGAGACGGCGTAGATAGATGTTAGCTGGACCTCCGTCGGCCTCGTTTCCAAGAAACACGTTGAGCATGATGTCGCCGCAGTCCACCCGGCGGAGAGAACCGTTGGCATTGAGTTCGGCACTCATGCCGGAGGGGCTCGCGGCGCGGAAGGGGAAAACGACAGGCGCGGGATTGGGTTCTTCCATGGGCGGATGATGCGATTTCCCTTCGCCTCCTTGCAATTCGATTATGGGTTCCGGCCACCCAAACAAAACGCCTCCTTCGTAGCGGCGATGGACGACGTGCCGGAGGTCTGTTCCAGAGCCCCGCAGCAAGATCGACCGTGGGTTAGGGGGCGGGGATTCTCTCCTCGAGCATCACCTCAAGCCGGAGAAACTCCTTGGGCTGGCCATTCATCGGAGTCGTCGAACGGACGGTCACCGTTTCCAAGGCACCCGGGCCAGGCACGACGCCAACCGGCAGGATACCGGTGGTGAACCATGCCGAACCCAGAGAGGTGGAACGTCTTGGCGAATAAATGACATCGGTGGCCTCGTTCAAGCCCGTCGGCCTCGTGTAAGAGAGCGTCTGATACCTTTCATTGCCGATTTGGATGATTCCTTGGCTGATCCCGCTGACTCCACCTGAAGCCAAGGGATCACGGCCGAGGGCGTATTCCAGCAGATTAGGCAGACCATTATGATTCGGATCGGCCGTGAGTCCACTTACGGACGGATCGCCATAGGCGGCTCCGAATTCCGCCAGCCGCCATGCCTCCACTCCGAGCGGGGAATCCGACTCGACAATGGCAAACTGCGATAGTGAAGCGACCTTCCTCGTATGAAGTACTCCGGCAGCGCTTGAAGGATCGGTGCGGTCCAGCCACGCGCCGTTCACCAATTGCAGGATTCGCAATTTGGCAAAGTTCAAAGAGGCCAGCCCCGGAACATTGAAATCAACGCGGACATCGTTCGGCGTTGCGTTCTGATAGCTGGCTGTGGATGAAAGATCATAAGCCAATCCAGCGAAGGTGGCGCCCGGTGGCAGAGCCGGCAAATGCAGAACGCCCGTTCCGGTTTGCCTGGTCAGGCCGGCAGTGGTGACTCCCGAGAAACTGATGGTCACGTCGGAAAGTTGGGTCTGCACGTTGAGCCCCGCCGGGGTGGTCTTCTCTTTGATCTTTCCACCCAGTCCGGCAGTGTGGATTCCGGCAAGTTCCGCCTGACTCAAGGCGCGGTCGTATAGGGAGACTTCGTCAATCGAGCCGTTCATAAAAAAGGTCGGAACGTTGTTGCCTTCGTTTTCAGATCCTAGCAGAAGTGGCTTCGCTGTCGCACCAGGATCGAAGTAAAGGGCAGGGCTAGACGAACTGGAGGATACCAATGATCCATTGATGTAGAAGGCGCTGGTGGTTTCCGAAACGGTGATCGCCGCATGATACCAGACTCCGGGCTCGGGGTTCAGGCCGCTAAAAAGCGTGTGGAATGTATTCAAATTGCCATTGCCTCCACGAAGCTGGCCGCCCTGATACCAGATGCAATATGAATTGGAATTGCTGCCTGACAACGGCTTGGAAAGAATGACCTGAGGCTCTTGCCGGGTATTCAGTTTGAACCAGCATTCGACGGTTAGAGCTCCAGTCGTGGAGCGATGCTGCGGATTGTCCGCGATCTCGATGTAGTCCCCATTGCCATCCAGCTCGAAGTCTTGGCCCACTTTCCCGACTCCGAATTTTGCTCCGCCACGCAGGACTCCGGCGGGGCTTAGTCCTAGGAAATCCCTCGTATCACCGTCACCTGTGAACCAGGAAGTCTGGTTGGCAGGGGCATTCACGACAACCGGAGGCAGCGCCAAGACAACCCGGATTTCCAAGGGAATCGTTGTGGTAGCCAGGCCGTCCCGGACGCTTGCCTGGAACACCACCGTCGTCCCCAGATGCTCGCTGCCCGGAGTCCAGGTCACCCGACCGCTTGCCGCATTGATCGTCGCCCCGGCTGGCGCGTCGACCAAGGCAAAGGTGAGCGTGTTGGCAGGAAGATCCGGATCGGACGCCACGAGTTGCAGCGACCATGGCTCGTCGATCGCCGCGTTCTGCAATGGCACAGGCTCCATCGTTGGCGGCAGGTTGGTCTCGGTCACCATCACTTGGAAGGTCCGATCGCTCGTCATCACGCCGTTGTCCGCACGCAGGGTCACCGCAAACACACCCGGGCCGTCCGCTTCATTGGGTGTCCAGCTCCAGAGTCCGCTCGCCGCGTTGAAATGCGATCCAGCGGGCGTGGAAACCACCGTGATCACCGATGTCTGGTCGCTCATTCCGGCAACGCCGATCTCAGGCCGGACTTCCAACGGCGTCCCTTCCGCCACAGTGCGGAACCCCAGCGGCGCGATCAGGGAATCGGCCACATTCACCATGGCCTGCCACGACCGGGAAACGCCCAGATCGTCGGTGGCTCGGATCCGAACCCGTAGAATTTGTCCGGTCACCTGCAGCGCGGCGGCCAGTTGCAGCTCGTTCCCGGCCATTACGAAGCGGCTGTTGTCGTCGCCACCCGCGCCCAGTTCGAGTGCGAATTGATAGGTCCGCCCGGGCATGGCGGGCGATACCGCCAGCACACCCACCCGTGCGCCCGCCGGTGCTCCGTTCACCGTTTGCAACCGTTCCGGCACCAGCGCGAGTGGCGGCACGCTGAATTGCATCGCCACCGGTGCGGACATCCGCGACGAAACCCCGCCGTCACAGATCGAGTCTCGCAAAAGCGGCGATAGCCCCAGCCGTCGCTCGGCGGCAAACGTCAAGGCATCCCCGTCGGGATCCGCATCGGGGCCAAGCTCGTCGAGATCGTCCGCCAGCCGGAATTCGAGGTAGTCCGGGATCCCGTCTCCATCCCCATCGTCCCCCGGCATCACGAAGTGGGCCACCAATTCGGTGTCCACCAGCAGTGGAAAAATCGTGCGGTTGCGGCTGTAGCCCGTCCCATTCGTCCCATCCGTCTCCCGCACGCCATTCCGCGTCCAGTGGGTGAAATAATATCCGCTGTAGAGCTGGGCGAAGTTGTAGTGACTGGAGACCACTTGCGACGCCGGCGCGAGATACTGCTGCGTCTCGGGCACGATGCCACGTGGCGTGCTGCTCACCGCGAGGCGCTTCCTGCTCCCGCTCTCATAGTTGAGCGGGGCGGAAAGCCTGGCGGCGATGCCGCCGTCCACCAGCACGTCGCGGTTCGCCACCGCCAATCCCAGCCTGCGCTCGTCTGCGAGAGTGAACCCGTCGCCATCCGGATCCCCGTCCTGGGTGTGAGCCAGGGTTCCAAACGAGTTCCACTCCCACCAGTCCGGCAGGCCGTCACCATCCCCGTCCTGGTTGGGCAGGAAGAAATTCGCCACCAGCTCCGTGGCACCGTTCACCGTCACCTTCACCTTCACCTGCCGTCTGGCGATGCCCTCCGGGCCGGCCACCCGCACGCCATTAACGCTCCAGTAGCCAAAGGCGTAGCCCGAAACCAGGCCGGTTCCCAAGTGGGGCGAGGTCCGCTCGCTACCGGCTACTACTTGCTCGGTCACCGTCGGAATCAATCCGAGCGGCAGGCTCCGTACTCCATACCGGGAGCGCACGCGGTCATACTCCAACGGCCCGGAAAGCCGCGCCGATATCCCTCCGCTGATCACCTCGTCCGCGGCGATCAGGTTCCACCCCCGCTTGAGTTCCTCCGCGATCGTGAAGCTGTCGCCATCCGGATCGGAGGCCGGGCCATTCGCTAGATTTCCGAAATTCTGGTATTCCACCGCATCCTTGATGCCATCGCCGTCACTGTCGGAACCCGCCGGTACATAGCGCGCCACGATCCCGGTATCCGCCGCCGGTATCACCGTGATGCGGCTGCGATAAAAGCCGGACACATCCCGCACCGGCTGGCCGTCCACCTCAAAGCCCACAAAGGTGAAACCACTCACATCGCCCAGCAGATAGGGCGTGGTGTAGCTCCCGCCTGGAGCCACCTCCCCTGCTGCGGAGACCAGTCCCAACGGCTCGGACCGCAGCGTGTAGCGCAAGCGGTTGCGCACGATCAGCCGCAGCGGAGCAGACAACCGCGATGCTATACCTCCGGCCCGCACGTCATCGCGGAACTGGGCGCTGTAGCCATTGCGGAATTCCTCCTCATGGTTGCGTCCGTCCCCGTCGTCGTCATCCTGCGGCCCGCGGGTGCGGTCTCCAAACATCCAGAACTCCCACCAGTCCGCCAGCCGGTCGCCGTCACCGTCCTCCGCAACGGGGAAAAAATGGGCCACGGCATCGATAGCTCCGTTCACCGTGACTTCCGGGTACAAATACGCCTGACCGCTCGGGAACGCCTGCCGCGAACCGTTGATCGTCCAGAAGCCGAAGCGATAAGCGCCCGAGACCACCGCAAAACTCCGCACCCGCTTCGTCTCCCCGGCTTCCACCGGGGTCGTCCACGGGGAAATGATCCCGGCGGGATTCGAACTTTCCCGGAACTCAAACGACTCCGCAGACGCAGGCCCGGCCATGCACGCCAGCACCGCCAGCGGCAACAGCGCCCGGGCCAGCATCCGCAGGGACACGCCACCACCATCGGTTCGTTGATTTTTCATATGGAGACGCAAGCTGGACTTTTGCCAATGCACCCGTGGTACGACGCTCACTCCGCGCTGACGCGCACGACATACCATGCCGTCCCGATGTTGCCGGCCTCGATCCCGAACTCGTTGATCTTGTCAGGAAACGCGCCCGCGGGATGGGTCCTCTGGATCTTCAGCGGCGGCTCCAGACTCACCACGAATCCCGGCGTGGCACCCTCCCTAGCCCGCGTGACTTCCGCCGCGGTCGCAACCCGCAGCCCGTCCCGCTTGAGCAGGAACTCCCGGCCGGCAGTCGTTGACACGCTGCCGTTCGCCAGGATCACCCCGTCATCTGCGCCAGTCGTTCCAAACAACACGCCATCGATCAATTCCACCGACGGATCCTTCTTCGCCACCAGCCACAGGAACTGGGACAGGAAATCGTCTTCCCGCAGCGGATTGCGGCTGATCGTGACCGCAGGTCTCACCCCGTCCGCCGGGATCTCCACCAGGTGGACATCGAACCAGTGGCTGCGACTGTCACGCGCCAAGGCCATCACCCGCAGTGTCCCAAAGTCCACGTTCCAGTCCGCACCCGCGTTCCACGTCACCCGCTGGACCACCCCCGTCGGTTGGGTTGCCCCCACGCGGCTGGCCGTCCCCTCGATCAAGGTATTGATCGGCAGCACGTTGGTCAGGCTGGCGACGCCATTCGCGAAGGCCACCAGGGCCGTGGTCACCGTCGTGTCATTCAGATCGTCCACCCGGTAGTCGAGATCCACGATGCCGCCACCTGGCCGCTGGGTCACCCCAAGCACCCAAGGATTCGGAACCGCATTCCGCGTGACCGCATCGAAGTTGGAAAAATTTGGATAGGAATACACCAATAGGGTGTCAGTCCCAGTAGCCTCTCCCACTCCAATCCACCCACCCGAATCGTGCACTCCGATTACCTTCGCGCCTTGCGCGGGTGTAATGATCTGCGCCAAGACTTCGTTGCCGTTGGCTACCGTGGCCGGAGCGACATAAATGGTAGCACTAGCTGATGAAAGACTCGTGGCGAACACCAGCCTTTCCTCCCAGACAAAGGCGGAGTTCAAGAGGTTGGGATCGTTGAAGATCCCGCCCGTCACCAAGCGGCGGAACTGCCCGTCCCCTCCAAACACCTTGAAGTTGGGGGCGACGACGAACAACTCGTCCTGGCCCTGCAAGTCGCCGCGCACCACAAGGCGTGTAATGGAGCCCTCCAAGGTGGACGCCAGAATTCCGGTTGTCCGGAATTCATGGAGAAAATTCCCGTCGCGGTCAAACACCCGGACCGAACCTTTCTTGGCGGGATCGAGGGAATATCCTGAGGACTCGTCACTGACATAGATCCTCCCCGTGACGGACGACACGGCGAGGTGGGCAGCGCTCTCGGCAAAGCTGAAGTTAGGCGACGCTTGGCCTGCGGGGCCGAAATCTCCCAGCCGGGTTCCGTTCGGAGCGACGATCGCTATCCGGTATTGATAGCCCTGTGGCATAGCTATGAAGTGATACAGGCGTCCGTCTGTGGACACGGCATAATCGAGGCTGAACCGGGCTTGCGGATCGGCAAGCTCGAAGACCAGGTCGCCGGCGAAGTTCCTAGCCCGGAGGTTCCCGGAGTAGGTGCCAGCATAATACACCCGCTGATTCGCGACCTTGACATGATTCCAACCGGTTTCACCCGGCAATTTCTCGAATTTAAATGCGAGGTGGGTGGAGTCCTGCGGCGAGAGGGCGGCCGCCTCGGGAAGCGGGAGCAGCGGCGTAAGCGTCAGCAGCGCGGTCAATTGCAGGAACGCACCCGGGCGGGTGAAGATGCGGAACGTTTGGGTATTCATAGCTTGTGGAATATGAGGTTGGAATGATGCGGGATCGTTGGCTTCAGAGGGGCGTCGATTTTTTGAGATTCACACAGTCGTGGTCGCCGGTTGAGAATGGGGGGCACGGGGCATTGGAGATCTCCCGCCCATCATTTCGTCCCCGCACTGACTCGGTAGAACATCGTGTTCTGGGTCGAGCTAAACGAGAAATCCAACCACCCGTCGCTGACAACCGAGTCTGCGGCGACGAGCGGGAGTTTGGTCCACTGATTCAGGCTGGCGGACTCGGCGAAGCCGATGCGGAGGGTGAATTTTCCGGTTGCCGGGTTCCTCGCCAGGATCGGCGTACCCGGGCTGAGGGTTCGGATTTGCGATTCGCTCGCCAGCCCGAGTTCCTGCGAATTGGCCATGATGGCGGCGCGCAGTTGGGGATTCGCCGCCAGCGGATTCAGGCCGAGGTCGATGGCGAACTTGTCGCTCAGACCATCGTCGGAGGTATCCTTGTCTTGCGGGTCGGTTTTTGCGAGGAACTCCTGCAGATTCGTCAGTCCATCGCCGTCGGAGTCCACCCCCGCGTCCGCCGGTTCATCGGGATTGAGGCCGGCGGCGACTTCCCAACGATCTGGCAATCCATCTTCGTCGGTATCGGTGGTTTGCACGGCGACCTGACGGGTGATCGATTCGCCAAGGTTGCCTTGGTTGTCGATGGGAGTGATAACGAGTTGATAGGTGAACCCTTCCGTCAATCCCTGGAGTGATGGATTCACGATGAAGGAAGATTGCGTCGCGGGAGGGGCAGCTTCCAAGGCCGTGGGACTTCCCACCGGAACATTGGCGAGGAACCATTGGTATTCGACGCGCGCCAACAACCTTTCCGGCAGCGACGCGGTCACGTCATCCTTGCGAAAGGTCCGGGCAAACGCTTCGGACCAGTTTCCTGAATCGTCCCGCATCCGCACCGACAAACGATGTTCCCCCACCGATAGGGCGGCAAACAAAGGAGTCGGGACGTCGATCTGAAGCGCCTTGGATTCACCGGCGACGGGGATACTTACCGGCGTGCCAAGTCCCTGGCCAGGATCCACATCGATGAAGTATTCCGCGGCAACAATGACGGGAGGCGTTCGTGGCACTGGTATCACTTCCTTGCAGAAGGTGCGGGAAAACGCTTCTGACCAATCCCCTTGCTCGTCCTGCCAACGGACCGCCAGCCGATGCTCGCCAAGTGCCAGCGCCGCCAACACGGGCGCCGGGACGTCAACCACCAGCGCGGCCGGATCGGCGGGATTGGCAAGCGCCACGAGAATGCCATTCCCTTGGCCGGGATCGACATCGATGAAGTATTCCGCCGCGACCATGGCGGCGGACGCACTACCCGCAGCAGCCAGCGCCGAAAGCAGGGCGGTGAGATGAATGAGTGATTTCATGATCCGTGGTTCGGACAATGTTAAAAATCCCCGGCTCAGAATGCCTTGGCATCCACCTCGAACTGCAGGCCGGTGGCGTCCGTCGCTGCGGCCGGAACCACAAAGCGAGTGATGCGAGGACGCGGTGCCACGCCTGACAAGCGGTAAGGATTCGCTCCGCCAAAAGCCCCCATGTCCACGCCGTTGAACCCAGCTCCTATAGCCGGAGAACTAGCGTTCAGCATCCAGCGGGTTTCCGAGTTGCCGCTGGCAACGAAAACGTCTGTCAGATTGAAGCCGTTGATGTTCCCACCACCTTCCGGCAAAAACGAAGCACGCCCCCCCGGTAGGAGGGAATTACCAACGGCAATGCTGTGAGTAACCGACCCCATTTTCAAGCTGGCGAAGGCCTGAGCGGTATAGACTGAATTTACAAATACGATATTTGACCACGAGGTGCTCTCGTGAGTGTCACTGCGTATTTGGAAGTGCCCTGACTGTTGCGAAAAGATGGTGCAGCTCGAAAAAGTATTTCCTATGCCATTCACATAAATATAGTTTGTGAAAATACAATTTCTCACTGAAGTTGAACCATAAATATCCAAAGAACCATCAAATAGAGAATTGCTTACAGATGAGCCAGGACCAAAGCCGCCACCGGCTTGTATTCTGCATCGGGAAAGCGATACTGGAACGGACATATTCTCGCCTGCACCATGCGCTGAACCAATTGTACAATAAACTCCAGAAACAGAAGAGCCGGAAGCATCTCCAAACTGGTTATTTTTTGCAAAGGTTAAACTAATAGAAGCATGATGGCTGGTGATTCCGAGAATCTGATTCTCAGCAAACAGGTAGCCTGGCCCAACAATATTCAGTCTTTTATAGATCCACGGAGCAGTATAACCCGTGGGAGAACCTGCCAGCATGATGGTGTCTCCAGTCTGCGCCGCATTATAGGCTGCTTGGAATGACGTGAACATCGCCACGGCTCCTGGCTTGTTATCGACGGTGAGGATTGCGGAGTGAGCGAGGTTGGCGGTGAACAGCGCGCAGCCAAGAATGGCGAGGATTTGGTATTTCATTGGATTCTGGGGGTAGGGTTTGGTGTTGGGGGGAGAGGGATGGATGAAAAGGAAGAGCAGGCAAGGAATGGCTACATCACCGCGATGGCCGCCCGCAGCCGGAATGGAGGCTTTCACCGTCGCCGTGATGCAATCCACCTGAGGGGGAGCGAGGGTGATGCCATTCCTATTTCGGGCGGTTTTTTGGAGGGAAGGGGAAGAGACCGGGCACGGGGTTGAAACGGGCGGCCGGGTTCCGAAAGTGGGACTTGCGGGATACATGGAGCGGGGGGAGCTAGCAGGTAGAATCGAAGGAACCTGAGGCAAGCAGGACGATTTTGCATAGCCCCGAAACTACGCAATTTTCGATCACCTGAGGGGGACTCGAAAATCCGGATATTCAGGTGGCGGAGCATTGAGGTATGATCTGATTATCAATGAGTCATGTGTCAGGAACAATTAGTCGTGTTATGGAAAAAATGGATTGTCGCCGGGGGGAAGGGCTGCTAGCTCAATTGCATGTTTATGCAAACCGTCGATCCGCAGGCTGCCGGAAGTTTCGGCCCCGACGGGATCCTGAAAACGGTTTGCCAGCACATCGACAGGCACGACCGCCGTCTGACGAATCACCTGCTGGCGACGGCAAGGGTTCTCGACAGCCTGGGATGGTGTGTGGCGTTGCGGCTTCTGAAACAGCCTCCGTTCGTGAGTCGGAATGCCCGGCCCTTGTTCCCGGAGACAGGAATTCCCGCGACCTGGGACGAGATCGCCACCTGCCTCGCCGCCGTTCCTCCCGCGCGTTTCCTGCTGTCCGCCGATACCATCAGGATCTGGTCCGCGGAGCCGGAGCTGGGGCCGTCGATTCCGGATCCACCGCGGCTGACGAAGCGGGAGACTGAAATTTTCGGCTGGCTGAGCGAGGGAAAAACCGGCCCGGAGGTCGCCATCATTCTCGGGTGTTCCCAACGGACGGTGGAGAGCCATGTGGCCCGTTTCTATCGAAAAATCGGAATTCACAATCGGACCCAACTGATTTTCCGCGAATCGAAATAGCCGTCACGATGTCGCAATCGCCACCTGGATTTTCCGAACTGACCACCAGAGACCTGCGAGCGGTCAAACGCGTGACATCACGACTGGTGGATGCCCCGGACATGGAAACCCTCGCGCGAGAATTCGTCAGCGAAATGTCATCAGTCCTGCCTGCCGACTGCATGCTGTGGGACGCATGGACTCCCGCCATGGATGAGATCCTGAGTTTCGAGGCCAATCACCCGCAGCTCCGGCAGGCGCTTGTGGAATACGCTTCAGCGCTGAATTCCAACATCCGGTTTCATCCGGTGATCGCGACCGGTCATCTCGCGAAAAGCAAGTTGGCTCCCCAGCGCATGACGGACTACCAGTCCCACGTCGCGTTCAAGGAGACCCCTCTTTTCCGTGATGTTTACCGGCATCTGGAGACGCACTATCAGATCGCTTACATCGCGGCCGACCTGGAGGATGCGAACATCGTGCTGAGCTGGAATCTCAAGCACAGGGACTTCAATCGCAGAGAGATCCAATTGCTGCATTTGTCCGGTCTACAAGCGGGCATGCTCAGCCGACGGCTGGACCGACACCGCCGCCTGCGGACCTTATGGATGTCACTTTCCCGTCGGCTAGCAGCCATGTCCTGTCTCGACATAAGCTTGGTGGACACTCGATTGCAAATCAGCCGGAATGATGGTCGGTTGCTGGCCGGCTTGGTGAAGGGTGAATCACGAGCCTGCATCGCCGCGAAACTAAACTGGCGCCGTGATACACTCGACCGCCGCATCGGGTATCTGCGGGAAAGGCTGGGCTTTGAGAATACCCCGCAGCTTCTGCATTGCCTCGCCGCTTTGAGACCGGAAAACCTGATCGAATCGGGCACTTGGATGCCGGAAGGCGGGGGAGCAAAATTTCAGCCGGAAATCTGACTGAATCTATCAACGCCTGTCACTGCCCGCGCCCAGGGAAATTATCACCAGCAATCCGCCGAGGCATTGAATCGATCATTGATAACTGGGAGGCATGCATTGTCGCGAGGAAAGTTAGGAGTTGATGGACGCTTTGCTAGAACTCGAATGCATAGTTGCAGATCACCCGGAAGTCGGTGAGCGTGTCGTCATCCCCGCCATCCTGCTGGACGAACGCATAGCGCAGCCGCAGGGACAAACCCTTCAACGTCCCCTTCGAGGGAACCCATTGGAGATTCAGGTCGTATTCGTCCTGCCGGTATTGGCCCGGTTGCTCGGGTTCGGTGCCGAAAACGCCGAGCGCGTAGGCGCTCAATCCGTCGACGGCGGCGAAATCATAACCCGCCCGGAGCAGGAAAGCGCCTTCGCCTTCACGGTTGAAATCCTGGACCTGGACGGCTGTATAACCCGGGTAGCCGCTCCACGGATTCTGCAGGTTGGCATCTCCGGAGGCAGTGGTGTAGGCCGCGGTGAACAAGGCGTTGCCGACCGGCACCTCGGCCTTGATTCCGAACTGGCGCGAATCAAACTCGCCGCTGGATAACAGCTCCTCGCCGACGCTGCGCTGATCGATGTATTGGGTGGCGAAATTCACTTTCCATTCATTGCAGATCGGCACCTCGAGCTTCGCCTCGAGATAGGCAATGTTGATCATGTCTTCGCTGTAGTAATCGATGCCACCGAAGGAGAAATTCCCCTTTTGATAGAGTCCGCCCGCGGCGAAAACCCCGCGTTCGACGGTGGAGCCCGCATCGACGGACATGGACACGAAGTCGTCGGAATTGCGCTCCTTGATCTGGTCGAAATAGCCCGCTCCGTATTTGATGGAGGCTCCGTCTTTCAGTTCACCTATGCCCTGCAGGACGATCGCCTCGAACGTGTTGGGAGTCATCCGGGTGTCGTTGCGGTTGACCAAAGGCGTGTCGAACTCCTTGCGTCCGACGATCAAGTTCAGGCAGTCAAGGATTCGCACGTCCGCGTAAAGTTCTCCCAGCACGGAGTAGCTTTCCTGCCCGGTGGCTAGCAGCAGCGTGCCGTCCTCGTCCTTGGCACCTTCGAGCCGTTGTGAGGTGTAGCCAGTCAGGCCAAGTGAGATGCGATCCAGGAAATAACCGGTTTTCACTCCCGCCCAGCCGCCGGCGGCCCACGCCTCGCTAACGGAATCGTCGAACTGGTCGCGGTCCATGTAGTAGGTGCGCAGGTTGAATTTATAGGTCGTGTCCTTCAAGGCTTCGCGGCGTTTTTCCAACCTCCACTGCTGCCAGTCGAAGGCTTCATCGAGCGATGTCTGCCCCTGCTCGAGGGACGACTCCGCCGCCGCTGTCTGCTGTTGGGCAGACAATGGGATCTGGACTAACAAAAAGCAGAGGCTAGTGGCCAAAGTTGGTGTTGCTCTGCGATGACGCGCGTTTGCATTCATGGTTCCGTTCATGGAATTGCCCGGGGGCTGATCATGTTTTCGGGCTTCAGCATGTCGTCCAGTTGTTCCCGGGTGAGCCAGCCTTTTTGGAGAACCAGATCGTAAACGCTGCCTCCCGTTTTTAGCGCCTCCTTGGCGATGGCGGAGCTTTTTTCATACCCGAGAACCGGGTTGAGCGCGGTGACCAGACCGATTGAGTTTCGGACATACTCCATGCAGCGCTCACGGTTCGCCTCGATGCCGGAGATGCAGCGGGTGCGGAGGGTGATGGCGGCATTGCGCAGCAACGTGAGCCCGAACAGCAGATTGAACGCGATGACCGGCTCGGCCATGTTCAGTTCCAGCTCGCTGGCCTCGGATGCCATGGAAACGGTGACATCGGCCCCGATGATCTGATAGCAGATCTGATTGACCACCTCCGGGACGACGGGGTTGACCTTTCCCGGCATGATCGAGGAGCCGGGCTGCATAGCAGGGAGACGGATTTCATAGAGTCCACAGCGTGGGCCGGAGGACATCCAACGCAGGTCGTTGCAGATTTTCGAAAGCTGCACCGCGGCCGTCTTCATGGTGCTGCTCATCAGGGCGAATTCGCCGGAATCCTGGGTGGCCTCGACCAGATCGTCGGCAAGGGTCACCGGGATGCCGCTGGCCTCCGCCAGGTGGCGCGTGCACAACGCAGCATAACCGGGAGGGCTGTTGAGTCCGGTGCCGATCGCGGTCGCTCCCATGTTGATCGCGAGAAACTCCTCGCCGACCCGTGTCAGGTGGCGGATTCCATCGCCGATCATGATGGCATACGCGCCGAACTCCTGACCCAGCGTCATCGGCACCGCATCTTGGTTTTCGGTGCGTCCCATTTTCAGGACGTCGGCAAACTCGCGGGACTTGTCCTTGAGGGCTGCCGCCAGTTCACGCAAAGCGGAAAGCGTGTCTTGCAGCGTTAGAATCACGCCGAGCTTGATGGCTGTCGGATAGGCGTCGTTGGTGGATTGGGAGCAATTGACGTCATCGTTCGGGTGCAGGTGCTGATACTCGCCCTTGTGATGGCCGAGGATCTCCAGCGCACGGTTGGCGATCACCTCGTTGGCGTTCATGTTGGTGGATGTCCCGGCGCCGCCTTGGAACATGTCGATGACAAATTGGTCGTGCAGCTCACCCGCGATTACCTCGTCACATGCCTTGGCAATGGCCCCGGCCTTCGCGGCGTCCAGAACGCCCAATTCACCGTTCGCGATGGCCGCGGCCTTTTTCACCAGGGCCAAGGCCCTAACAAAATGGGTGAAGTGATGGAGGCGGATGCCGGACATCGGGAAATTCTCAACTCCACGCACCGTCTGCGTGCCGTAGTAGGCGTGATCGGGAATTTCCCGTTCTCCCAGTGAATCGTGCTCCACCCGAAATCCCGATAGAACAGTCGCCGACTTTTGCGCGGCGATCCGCTCGGAGGCGTGGCGCAGGCGCTCGCTGAGGCGGGCGGCGATCCTGGCGACGATCCGATAGAACATCTCGGGTTTCTCCACACGTGCCAACTCCAGTGCCTGTCTCGTGATTTGCCAGACCTCCGCTCCGCGGCGAGTCACGGCACTTCCGGCATGGGGGGAATCGTCGAGAATGGTTCCTTCGCTGATCAATGCTCCGGCTAACAGGGTGGCAACAGTCACCGTCCGTGCGTTGCTGCCGCGGATGATCTCGACCTCGCCTTCCAAAACGATTCCAAGCCACTGGCGGGGGCTGCTTTCGTGATAGAGATATTCTCCGGCCGGATAGGTGATAGTCTCGCCTTGTTGGATCAAGGCTGAGAAATCATCCTCGTTGATGCCCAGGCGCCGGGCGAAGCTGCTGACGGTTGTTGGATCGAGTTTCATGACGTGTTGGATTTTCTATCATTTGAAGAAGGTGGCGATCAACAGTCCGAAACCGACCCCGCCGACGGTACAAATGAGGCCGGGCAGCATGAACGAATGATTCACGAGGTATTTGCCGATGCGCGTGGTTTGCGACCGGTCGAACTGCATCGCGGCGATCAGGGTTCCGTAGTTCGGAATGAAGAAGTAACCGTTCACCGCGGGGAACATGCCGATGAGGTACGGCGCGGGAATCCCTAACGAGAGTCCCAGCGGCATCAGCGCGCGGGCGGTGGCGGCCTGGCTGTAAAGCAGCATCGAGGCGAGGAACAGACCGATGGAGAAGGACCACGGCGCGGCTTTCGCCATGCTGCTGAGGCCGCCGATGATCACCTCGCGGTTGGCGTTGATGAATGTGTCGCCGAGCCAGGCAAGACCCAGAATGCCGATGATCGCGGTGATGCCCGACTGGCAGGTCTTTGATTTCGGCACCTCGCCGACGGGTGCCTTGGTGACAGTTAGAATCACCGCAGCGACGGCCAGCATGATGATGGCGATGCTGATCGGCATGGTCATGACCACGGGTGTCGGACCGGTGCCGGCGACCGTGCGGATGGCTGGAAAGATCCCCGCGGCGACCACCACCGCCACTCCGACGAGGAAGATGAACGCGCTGGCTTTGGCGCCTTTCCGCAAGGGAACCGGCTCGGCGGTCGATGACTTCGACGGCGGCTTGAGCTCGCCGGACGCCAGCAGTTTCTGATACTCCGGATCGTCCTTCAGCTCCTTGCCCACACGGAGTTGGACGAACGCCGCGATCAGCACCGACATCAACGTCGCGGGAACGCAGATGAGCAGAATCTGGATCAAGCCATATCCATGTGGAGCGAGCAGTCCGATCATCGCCGCCGTGGCCGCGGATACCGGACTTGCGGTAATCGCCTGTTGGGAAGCGATGGTGGCGACGGCCATGGGGCGCTCGGGGCGGATGCCGTTCTCGTGGGCCACCTCGTAGATCACCGGCAGTAACGGATAGACAATGTGGCCGGTTCCAGCGGCGAAGGTGAAGATATATGTGACGAGGGGTGCCACGATCGTTACCTGCTTCGGGTTTTTCCGGATGATCTTTTCCGCCACCCGCACTAGGAAATCGATACCACCTGCGACTTCCATCGCGGACGCGGCCATAATGACCGTTAGAACAATCAGCAGGACCTCGCCGGGAATGCCGGCCGGCGCGATTCCGAACCCCGCAACCAGCACCAGCAATCCGACAGCGCCCCACAAGCCGAGGCCGACGCCTCCTGCGCGCGCTCCCATCGCGAGGGCTCCGAGGATGACGAGGAATTGAAGAATGATTTCAATATTCATGGCCGGTAGTGGATCAGGAATTGGATCGGGAGCGCTCCCATCAGGTGGAAGAATAGAGTGCCGGAAAAATGCCAGCTTTCAAGCCGGCCCATAAGTTAGACAATCGTCAAGATGAACAATATCGTCACTTTGCCAATCAATTTCGGTAGGGATTGATAATTCGGGGTTAGAAGCCCGACGCCGTTTACTTCTGTTGGAATTCCTTCGCGGACTGGATGGCGGTGACGGCGATGGTGTAGATAATGTCGTCTACGAGGGCGCCGCGCGAGAGATCGTTGACGGGTTTGCGCAGGCCCTGGAGCACGGGGCCGATGCTGACAAGGTTGGCGCTGCGCTGGACTGCCTTGTAAGTGGTGTTGCCGGTGTTGAGGTCCGGGAAAACAAAGACGGTAGCCTTGCCGGCGACCGGGCTGTCCGGGGCTTTGGTGGCCGCCACGTCGGCGATGGCGGCGGCGTCGTATTGGAGCGGGCCGTCTAGCAGGAGATCCGGGCGGAGGGACTTCGCGATGGCGGCGGCCTGGCGGACTTTTTCCACATCCGCGCCGCTGCCGGACTCGCCGGTGCTATAGCTGATGAGCGCGACGCGAGCGGGAATGCCGAATTGCTCAGCGGTTTCCGCGCTCTGGATGGCGATGTCGGCAAGTTCCTGCGCGTCCGGATCCGGGTTCACCGCGCAATCGCCATAGACCAGCACTTGTTCCGGCAGACACATGAAGAAGACGGAAGAAACAACGCGGGCCTGCGGATGGGTTTTGATCACCTGCAACGCCGGCCGGATGGTGTTGGCGGAAGAATGGACCGCGCCGGACACCAGCCCGTCCACTTCGCCCAGCGCGAGCATCATGGTGCCTAACATCACATTGTCCTCAAGCGCCTCGGCCGCGTCGTGCTCGCTGAGGTTCTTGTGCTTGCGCATCTCCATCAGCGGCGCGAGGTAGCGCGGACGCAACTCCGCGGCATTGAGAATTTCGATTCCTGCGGGCAGCTCGACGCCGTTGGCGGTGGCCACCCGGCGGATCTCCGCGGGATCTCCCAGCAGGACGCAGCGCGCGATCTTCCGCTGGCAGCAGGCGACGGCGGCTTGGATGGTGCGCGGCTCGTCGCCCTCTGGCAGGATGATGCGGCGGTCGAGCGCGCGGGCCTGAGAGGCAAGCTTGTGGCGGAATGCCGCGGGCGACATGCGGACGGCGAGTTCGACCTTGCAGCGGTTTTCCAGCTTCGTTCCCGAAATGTTGCGGGCAATGAAGTCCATCACGTGGTTCATCCGCTCCGTGTCGTCCGGGGGGACTTCGGGACTCAGCCGCGAGAGGTCGAGCACGGTCTGATAGCTGCCGGTGCGGACCTTGAGCATCGGCAGGCCAGTGTCGAACGAGCGGCGGCAAAGATCTAACAAAGCCGGGTCCAGCTGCGTGTCACCCGTCAGAACGATTCCTGCCAGAGGCACTCCGTTGAGCGCGGCGAGGGCTGCGGCGATGATGACATCCTCGCGGTCCGCCGGCATGATGAGCAGGGCGCCGGGCGCGAAAACGTGATGGATGTGGGAAACCGTGCGGGCGCACAATGCCATCGAATAGACCCGGCGGGTGGCCATGTCGCCGGCGCTGACGATTTCAGCCTTCAAGTGCGCGGCCACGTCGGCGGTGCGGAACGACTGGAGCTTGCTGTTGGACGGAACGGTGCCGAGGAGTTCGAATTGGCCGCTATGGAAGAGCGAACTGCCCGCTAACAGCCGTTCGGTGGCGGCGGCTGCTTCTTCCGCGGAGGTGACTTCCGCTCCTTTGCCGTCGGCAGGCGAATCCACGATGGGGACGGCGCCGGTCTTCGATTCGATGAGACGCTTGCCGAGCTTGTTGATGATGCAGCCGATGATCTTCGGATTGTCGATGCCGCCGTAGAGTGCGGCTACAGTTTCCACCTTTCTATCAAAATCCTGGGGGCTGTCCTCGCCCAAGGTGGTGACGAGGATGACCTCCGCGTCGAGGCTGCTGGCCATCAGGCGGTTCAGGCGGTTGTTGAAGGTGCGACCTTCCGCAGGCAGCAGGCCTTCGACGATGACGACGTCGGCGTCCTCGCCCGCCTCGCTGATTTTTCCCACGATGCGCTCCATCAGGTCACCGGTGCGCTCCTGGCGGACATAGTCATCCGCCTCCTGGATCGGGATCGATTCCGGCGGAATTTTGGCCATGGTCGTCCGGATGAAGCGGGCGGACGGATCCATTTCGTCGTCGGCGAGGTGGCTCTGAGTGATCGGTTTGCAGAACCCGACGCGGATGCCGCGGCGGTCGAGCGCGCGGACGACCCCGAGGCTGACCGAAGTGAGGCCCACTCCGGCACCTGAGGCGGCAATGAAGAAGGTGTGTTTCATGGCGGGTCTTCCGGTTAGGATATCAGGCGCAAGGTTTCGCGGGCGATCATCAGCTCCTCGTTGGTCGGGACGACCAGGCAAGGAATGCGGCTGGCATCGGAACTGATCCGTCCTCCGTATGATTTACCATGGCTGGAATTTTTCCCGGCGTCGAGATCGATGCCGAGGATTTTCAAACGGTCCGCGGTTAGCGCGCGGACCTCTGCGGAGTTCTCGCCGATGCCGCCGGTGAAAACGATGGCGTCGATCGAATCGAGCGCGGCCACAAGGCCGCAAACCGCTTTTGCGAGCCGGTAACAGAATACCCCGATGGCGAGCTTGGCCCGCTCATGGCCGCCGCGCGCGGCCTCGGAGAGCGTCCTCATGTCGTTGCTCAGACCTGACAGGCCGAGCAGCCCGCTGCGGGAATTCAGCATCGACGAAATTTCGTTCAAGCGCATCCCGGTCTGGTCCTGGAGAAACTGATGGAGCGCGGGATCGACGTCGCCGCTGCGGGTTCCCATGACGAGGCCCTCACCGGGAGTCAGACCCATGGTGGAGTCCATGCTGCTGCCGTTCTTGATGGCGCAGGCGCTGCAGCCATTTCCCAGATGGAGGGTGATCAGGCTGGTATCCTGAGGGAGTTTTCCCAGCAGCCGGGCGGCTTCGAGGGAAACGTAATGATGGCTGGTGCCGTGGAACCCATAGCGCCGCACTTTGAGGGTCTCGTAATAGTCGTAGGGGATGGCGTAGAGGAACGCCTCGGGCGGCAGAGTCTGGTGGAAAGCGGTGTCGAAGACGGCGACCTGGGGGAGATCGGGAAAAAGTCCGCGGGCTGTGTTCACGCCTATCAGATTGGCGGGATTGTGGAGGGGAGCCAGGCTGCTGCAGCGCTCCACGGCCTCCATGACTTCCTTGTTGATCACCACTGACCCGGTGAACTCCTCGCCACCATGCACCACCCGGTGGCCGATGGCCCGGGGATTCAGGCCGGTCATGGTGGCGACCGCTGCCTGCAGGGCGTCGTGATGGGATGCCGCCGGAATGGGGATGCGGTTAGTTTCTCCATTCCGCTCGACCTTGAGCACGGCCTCCGGGCTTCCAAGTCGCTCCGCCAGCCCTTTTAACAGGACGGTTTCATCAGCCACGGCAAGCACGGCGAATTTCAATGACGAGCTGCCGCAGTTGATCACGATGAGGCAGTCGGTGCCCGGGGACGGATCGGTTTTCATGGGTCCGGGGTTTCGTTAGGAAGGCTGTCCGCCTGGCATTTTTCCGCGGAGTCGACGAACTCGTCGAGACGGAGAAGCACCGAGGCATAGGCCGAGATCGCCTGGAACTGGGTGATCACCAGCGAGAACGCGCCTAACAAAGTGGCGAAGGCCATGGTCGCCTGGCCGATCACCCCGAACTCGACCTCGCGCCGGATGAACATCGGCGCGACGAGGAGCACCGGGATCAACTGGATCAGATAGTTGTAACCCGACGTGAAGAAATTGAGGTTGCGGTTGATTGAAATGACGCGCCGCAGATTTCCCACCAAGTCGTCAACGCGCGCCAGCAGGCGGTCACGGGTTGGAGCCTGATTGCCATCCCGGGAAATCTCGTTCGCGTGGTCGTGGGTCCAGATCAGATCGGAGCGGAAGTTCGCCTCACAATCGGACTGACGGTAGTTGAGTTTGATCAGCGGTCGGCCCAGCCAGATCGTCAGTGCGGAACCCGCCACCGCATAAACGACGGCCACGAGGAACAACGTCGGGCTGATGGTCCACAGCACGCCGGAGAACGACAGCACGGTCATCGTGCCGTTGATCACCATCAACACGAAGGAGAGCGTGGTGGTGGTGAGTTGCCGGATGTCCTCGGTGATCCGCTGGTCAGGATTGCTAACGGCTCCGTCCTTGCTCATGTGCAGATAGACGCCCCGGTCCATATAAAGTGAGACCACCCGGTGAGTTAGGAAATCCCGCCATAACAGGCCGAGACGTTCCTCGGTGAAACGGAACATCACGCCGACGAAGGTGGATCCCGCGAACACGGCCACATACAGCCAGGCGAAGTGGACGAAGCCGGCGGAGTTCCGGCTTTCGATGGCCGACATGAAATGCCTGCCAACGAAGCTGTTAACGACGTTCATTCCGTTGATGCCGAACATCAGGAGAAACAGGGTCACCAGCAGCCACTTCGCCTTGCCGCCCACCGGGGACTTCAGGAAGACCCCCAAGGTCCCCAGAATCCGGTGGAATACCTCACGGCTGAAGGCGGCTTTTGAATCATTCACGGGTGCTCAGTGTTGGTCTAGCAGGGCGGCAAGCGGGGAGTGCTGGGTTCTGGCGGGCGAATCTCGCATCCCGCCCGTGTCTGCCTTCGGCGGCTCCTCCGGACCGGGGAATGGGCTCTGCCCCCGCACTTGGATTGGCTGACATTCCGGATGCTGACGAGTGACCCCCGGACATCAAGTGGATTCTTCCCGGGGAGAATCCGGAGCAGCCGCGCGGGCTGGCAAACCTGCTACTTTCAGGTGAAACGGGCTGTTATCGGACGAAGGTCCTAGTTGACACTCGCAGCCCGGTTCTTTAGTTACAATTCCGAGCGGAGACGGTTTATTGGAGCCAGCCCTTGATACCAGTCCCCGCACGATTTTCCCAACACCCGAACCGAGCGAACTTTCATTTTGAAAACGATTTCCCGCCATTCCAACCCCGGTTCCGGACGAGGTTCGTGCGGCCGCCTCCCGGCCGCCTTGTTGGCAAGCCTGGGTCTCTGCGCCTGCGAGAAGCCGGTCGCCGTAGCGCCGCCGCCACCGATCGTCGAAGTGATGGAGATCGTCACCTCGGACGTGCCGCTGAAATCCACGCTCATCGGCCAGCTCGACTCGCCACAGAACGTCGAGGTGCGCGCGCGGGTCGAGGGGTTTGTGGACAAGGTGCGTTTCACGGAAGGCACCGAGGTGAAACAGGGCGACATCTTGTTCGAGCTCGATGAAAAGCCGTTTCTCGAACGGCTGAAAGCGGCCACCGGAGCGCTGGGCGAATCCCACGCCGCTCTCAACAAATACGAGAAGGACGTCGAACGCCTCGAACCGCTCGTTGGCCGTAAGGCCATTCCGCAACAGGATTTGGACAACGCCTTGGCTTCGGTGGATGTCGGCAAAGCCGCGGTGATCACGGCTCAGGCGCGGGTGGAGTCCGCGCAGCTCGATCTCAGTTATTGCGTGGTGAAAGCGCCCACCACCGGCCTGATCGGCGCGAAGCAGGTGTCCATCGGCGAACTGGTGGGCAAGGGCGAACCGACGCTCATGGCGACCATATCCACGCTCGATCCTATTTGGTTTTACTGCAACGTCAGCGAAGTGGACTACCTCAAGGCCGAGGAAAAGAGCCGCGAAATTGGTAGGGAAGTCGCCAGCCTCCCGCTGACCCTGATTCTTTCCGGCGGAGCGGAGCATCCCGACCAGGGTCGCTTCGTTTTCATCGACCGCGCGGTGGATGTGAAAACCGGCACGCTGCGGATCCGGGCCGAATTTCCTAACAAGAAGAAGCTGTTGCGCCCGGGGATGTTCGCGCGGGTTCGGATCGATCTGGGCACCCGCAAGGACAGCATCGAGGTTCCGGAGCGGGCGATCGTCCAACTTCAGGGCAAGAATTTCCTCTGGGTCGTCACCCCGGAAAACACCGCGAGCCAACGCTCGGTGGTTCTGGGTGAGCAAGTGGGTCCAAACCTCCTGGTGATCGAGGGCATCAAGACCGGCGAGCGAATCGTCCTTGAGGGCCTGCAGAAAGTGCGGGAGGGAGCCCCGGTGAACGCAATGACGGCCGCTCAAATTGCCGCCAACAAACCCGCCCCCGCCGCCGAGGAGAAACCCGCCAAGCACTAACACCTCATGGCCGAATTCTTCATCCGCCGGCCGATCGTGGCGATGGTCATCTCGATCGTCACCTGCATCGTGGGTCTCATTTCTCTATCAAGGCTGCCGATTTCGGAATACCCGACTGTCAGCCCCACGCTCATCCAGGTGACCTCCACCTACCGCGGCGCGGCCGCCGAGGCGGTCATGGAATCCGTGGCCACTCCCATCGAGTCCAAGGTCAACGGCGTGGACAAACTGCTCTACATGCAGTCTTACAACGCCAACGACGGCAAGTTGACGCTCAACGTCACCTTCGATGTCGGCACCGATGTGGACATCATGCAGGTCAACACGCAGAACCGCGTGGGTCAGGCCGAATCCCAGCTTCCGGACGCGGTGAAACGCGAGGGTGTCATCACCAACCGCTCCAGTCCTGACATTCTGCTAGCCATCGGCCTCTCCTCGCCGAAGGGCACTTACGACGGCGTGTTTCTCGGAAACTATGCCGACATCAATCTCGTGGACCAGATCAAGCGGGTTCGTGGCGTGGGCGATGTGAAAAACTTCACCGCCCAGGATTACTCGATGCGCATCTGGCTGGATCCCGAAAAGCTCGCCTCACTCGGCATCACGCCCACCGATATTTCCAACGCAATCAAGGAGCAGAACGCCCAGTCACCCGCCGGCCGGATTGGTGCCGAACCCGCACCGAAGGGGCAGGAGGGTCAATTCAACGTTCGCGCTCTCGGCCTGCTCAAGGATCCCAAGGAATTCGAGGAAATCATCATTCGCGCCAGCGCGGATAGCCAGCAGGTGAAGATCAAGGATGTCGGCCGGGTGGAACTTGGCGCGCAAACCTACGACCTCCGTGCCCGCATGAACAAGGCTCCGGCCGGAGCGCTCGGCGTCTATCTGGCTCCAGGTGCCAATGCCTTGGAAACCGCCAAGAACGTGAAGAAGATTCTGGACGAATCCAAACTCCGCTTCCCGCCGGACATGGAATACGAAATCACGTTGGATTCCACCCTGCCGATCGTGGCGTCGATGGAATCCATCGTTCACACCCTGTTCGAGGCGATCATCCTGGTGCTCATCGTGGTTTACATTTTCCTCCAGAGTTTCCGCGCGACGATTATTCCGATGCTGACGGTTCCGGTTTCGTTGTTAGGTGTGTTCATCGCTTTCCCGATGCTCGGCTTCAGCGTCAACACGCTGACGATGTTCGGGCTTGTGCTCGCCATCGGTATCGTGGTCGATGATGCCATCGTCGTCGTCGAAGCCGTGCAGCACCATATCGAGCACGGCCTATCACCTGTCGATGCCACGCGAAAAGCGATGCAGGAAGTGTCCGGCCCGGTGGTGGCCATCGCCCTCATTCTCTGCGCGGTGTTCGTGCCGGTGGCCTTCATGGGTGGCGTGACCGGCCGGCTCTATCAGCAGTTCGCCATCACCATCGCGGTCTCGGTGATTTTCTCCGCGATCAACGCGCTCACTCTCAGCCCGGCGCTTTCCGCGTTGCTGCTCCGCAAGCCGACTCCCGGGAAAGGCCCGATCGCTTGGTTCTTCAAAAAGTTCAACCAGTTCTTCGACTGGATCATCGAAAAATATGGCAAGATTGTCGGCGGCCTGACCCGCAAGGCGACGTTCTCGATGCTGCTGCTCGTCATCGTCTGCGGCGGCATCTGGGTGCTCGGGAAATTCGTGCCGGGCGGGTTCATCCCGGATGAGGACAAGGGTTACATGTTCGTCGCCATCGAACTGCCGGAAGGAGCCTCGCTGCAGCGTTCCGATGAGGTGCTCAAGCAGGTGGAGGATATCGTCGTCTCCACCAAAGGCGTGCGTTCCTCGCTCGCCCTCAGCGGCATGAACATCCTGAACAACCTGAACGTGCCGAACGCCGCGCTGATGTTCATTGGCTTGGAAGACTGGCACGATCGGGCTACTCCCGAGTTACATGCCAAGGAAATCGCCGCCGCATGGAACAAGAAATTCGCCAGCATCCCCGGTGCGCGCATCTTCGCCTTCGGTCCGCCTCCGCTGCCCGGATACGGCAACGTCTCCGGCTTCACCATGCAGCTCCAGGAGCGATCCGGCGGAAGTGTGGAGCAGCTGGCGGCCATCGTCACCCAAGTCCAGGCCGAGGCCGCCAAACGCCCGGAAATCGGCCGCGTCAGCACCACTTTCAATCCCTCGACCCCGCAGGTGAAAGTCGAGATGGACCGCGAGAAAGCCCGCACGTTAGGCGTGCCGGTGGACAGCGTCTTCCAAACCCTTCAATCCTACTTGAGCGGCCTTTACGTGAACGACTTCGTCAAGTTCGGCCGCGTCTACAAGGTGTTCCTGCAAGCCGAACCTGAGTTCACCAGCAAGCCGGACGACATCGGGAAATTCTACGTCCGCAACAACGACGGCGGCATGGTTCCGCTAAGCACGCTGGTAAAAGTCACCAAGATGTCCGGGCCTAACTTCGCCACGCGCTTCAATCTCTATCTGTCCGCGGAAATGATGGGCGCACCTGCTCCCGGTTACAGTTCCGCGCAGGCACTCAAGGCGATGGAGGAAGTCATGGCCACCATGCCGTCCAACGTTGGCTACGAATGGTCCGGCCTCACGCTTCAGGAAAAGAAATCCGAAGGCCAGGCCGGCCTCATCTTCGGCATGGCGATCATCTTCGTCTTCCTGTTGTTAGCTGCGCAGTATGAAAGTTGGTCGCTGCCATTCGCCGTGCTGCTCTCCGTGCCCACCGTCATTCTCGGAACCATGATCGGCCTGTTGATCAATAAATACGACATGAACGTCTATGCCCAGGTCGGCCTCGTCATGCTCATCGGACTCGCCGCGAAGAACGCCATCCTCATTGTCGAGTTCGCGAAGATGAAACGCGACGAAGGAGTGCCCACGCTCCAAGCCGCGCTCGAAGGCGCGAAACTCCGCCTGCGTCCGATCCTCATGACCTCCTTCGCCTTCATCCTCGGCTGCGTGCCACTGATGTTGGCCAAGGGTTCCGGCGCCGCATCACGCGCCACCATAGGCACCGGCGTGGTTTACGGTATGACGATTTCCACGCTCATCGGCCTGTTCCTGATTCCGGTCTGTTATGTCTTCGTGCAGAAGTTCATCGACAAGAAGCAAAAGGCCGAACCGGAACTCGCACCGGCCGAACCCGCCGCGCATCACTGATGCTGTTTCGGACTAATCAATGCTGTCGGACTCGGGGATGGTAATTTCCACCCTGCCCTCTCTAACGATAATTCTCAGGTCACTATCGCCGGCAGTACGTCGGAGCAGGGCCGCGGCTGAAATATTCCGGGTCTTCAGCTCGCCGAGTTGGATTGTCGATACCGGGTTGAACTTGTCGTAAGAAACCCGCAGTTGGTCGGGCGGCACGCCGATATTTTCGAGCAGTTGGTTGATGGCAAGAACCCGTTCCGACAGCGGCTGTCCGGGCAGATTCACCACCGGAAGAATCGTGTTTTCGAGCAACTCCGTCGTGTCTACAATGGTTGGTCTCGGACGATCAATTCGGATCTTCGACTTCGTCTGCGGCGGTCTGGCCAAATCCACTGGTTCGGCGGAGTCGGTGGCGGATTTCAGGTTCGAGTTCAGCCCGTATGATTGAGGTTTTCTGAAAGTGAAAAACAGTCCCGCGCCGGCGATGAGGATCGTCGCAGGAATCAGATAGCCCTTCATCGCATTCAAGTTCGTTAGGAAGTCATAGGTGGCAGCAACGACCTTTCCGCGTCACGGCACTTTGAAAACCTCCATCGAGATATCATTCCCGATCCAAGCGCCGAAATACGGCCACTCCGCCCCATCCCGCCACAGAAAGACAAAGAACGGGCGGTCATAGTGGAAGAACCGTGGCACCATCTTCGGCTTGGGCGGCTCGCCAAACGGGTCCGCTCCCAACTCCACTTCGGCGCGCAGTTTAGCGCCTTTCTCGGTCAGTTGAAATTTCAGGCGTTGTTGCGCTTGATAGACGCGCCATGGCGGACCGCTCTTGAAATGGCGGAGGCTTTGCAAATCCGGAACGAAATCCGTGGTGTTTTCCAGTTTGAGCACCGGTATTCTGACATCGTCTGTTTCATGCAGGCCCGGATCCTGCGCCGATCCCCATTCGCCCTTGAGTGGGTTCGTCCGCCACTCGCGGAGCTTCCCGCAAGCTTCGCTCAATCCCACAGGCTTCTCCGGCAGATAGAGAACCGCGCAATCGTCGCCATCGCCCGCGATCTGGAGCGCATGGCTTCCTTCCTGGTAAGCCAGCACTCTAACCGCGCCGCCATATTCGGCTGACGCTTTGCGGCGCGTGCCGAAAAACCGGACCTCTGACGTGCTTCCATCCGACGCGCGGAAAGCCAGCGGAGCATTCACCGAGGGATGCAGCGGTTTCTTGAAAACCATATCACGATCCAACAGCCCTAACGCGATGCGTGAACCCGGCCGTGACACACTCTTGAAAGGCCCCGCTTTCTCCCCAAGCATCCGCGCGGCTTCGGCGTTCGCCTTGTCGATTAGCTGTTGCGTCGCCTCCCCCGACCATACCTTCCACCGGTCACGGGGCATCACCGCCTTCGCGTCCCATTTGAAATGATCCAACCGTTCCATCAAAGCATTGGGCGGATCCACTTTCACCGGCTCGCCGAATCCCTGATGCAGGTCGTCCCAAGCGGCTTGGAAAAGCGGCGTCCAGACGACGGTTTTGTCGCTCGGCACCTTCTCATCCGGCTGCGCAACGGCTACAATCTCTCCCGCCGAAAATGCAGCGGTTGGAACGAGGAGTTGGACCAAGAGCAGAAGTCTTTTCATAACACTTGAAGCACCCTGTGCGGTCGGCGGCACTCTATCAAGTTCGCAGATCACATGATGAAAAGTCTGGCCCGAATGGAACGGGGTGAAGGCCGTCGTCGCATTTTTCTCGTCCCGAAGGGACCGGTGGAAATTAGCCGGTGGCGTGAGCCACCGGACCCATGTTTCGAACGACAATCCGCCCCGGCAGCGGCGGTGGAAGGCAGTGTTTACGGTGGCTGCGGTGGATTCCGTCGCCCCTGCCGGGGCTTGATTCAATGTTGGGCTGGTTCCCGGTGGCTGACGCCACCGGCTAATTTCCGTCGCCCCTCCGGGGTCATGGGAGTCCACCGAAATCGGCCTTAATACCGTGCCATTCAAGTCTGTCCCGCTGCAATGCTTGAAGTGGGGAAAGCTAGGTTAGGGCGACTTCGGGATTTCAGGCTCGGCAAAGGGGTCTGCGGCAGAGGGGTCTGATTGTGGCGCTGGAAATCCTCCGAATGGATCGTCGAGAGCAGGCAAGATTCCGCTGGGGGAGCTTGACTCTTCGATCTTGGGAATTTCGGGTAATGAATCGTCGAGCGCATCGAGGAACCGAATGATACCAGGTTCAACCCGGTAGCGGAGCCTCGTGCTGTCACAAATGTATTTGAGAAGCACGGAGAGGGGAACATTTCGAATCCTGACTTCATTGATTCCCCATTCCGAAGAAACCGACTTGTTGACGATTACACGGAGTTCATGAGGCGGTATTCCGGCTTGTTGGATGAAGCTTGTGATCGCGGCGGCGACTTCCACGATGGTTAGATCCTGAATGTCGACACGTGGGATGATCGTGTTTTTGTAAAGCTCCATCGTTTCCTCGATGGTGGGTTTCGGATGATGGATTCTGATTTTTGATTTCGTGCGCGAAGGTTCGGCGGGATCAGCTAGTTGAACGACGGATTCGGTAGTAGAGCAGATGGATTGGCTCCGCCCATTCGACTGAAGTTCGTTGGGATTTGGGGTTTTCAGGCGAAACGTGATCAGCAGCCCGGCTATGAGGAGGATCGTCGCGAGGATCAGATAGCGGGTCATCTTGGTTGCAGTCATTAGGAAATCACTTCGTCGCGAATACCCGTGACGCGGAGAGCGCGAAGTTTTCCGGATCGTACATCGACTCCACCTTGGCGGGCGGGGCGGTGGCTTGGCCGGCGAGGGTGCAGCGGGCGAGGTAGGTGACGGCGTAGGTGCCCTTGCGCCAGACTTCATCGAGGAAAAACGAGGCTCGGTCACTGCGGAGTTCGGAGTGGCTGACGTTCCAATCATTCTCGCTGGTGCGGATGCCGGCTGCGGCACGCTGCGATTTGAAGTCGGTGTTGACGGTTTCGAAAACGGACGGCAGCGGGTCTTCGATGACGAGATATCTCGTGCGATCCTTGGGCAGGGTGACGCGCAACGAAACGCGAATGAGATCACCAACCTGTGGCTCAGTGAGGATGGCGGCGGAACCGTCGGCATTGATGCGTTCGTAGATCCGGTCGATGGACAAGCCGTTGTTAGCGACAGGTTGGATCGGCTCGATCTGCGGCTTGGCGGCGAGCTTCAGGCGGACGCAGGCATTGCGGTCCACGCTGAGGGCGAGCTTGAGATCGGGTGTTAGTTTGAACGAACGGATGGCGGTGGGTTGCTCCTGAGTGAGCGTGATCGTCTCGGTGCCGGCGGCGGTTTCGAAGGCAAGGGAGACGGGAGCATCGCTGAGTTTTTCGGTTTTCGCATACTCGGCCATCGCCAGCAGGCTCCAGCCATTCACCCAGGTGGTCTGCCATTGGCCATATGGATTGCGCTCGCGGAGCATGCGGTCGAGGGCCTTGGCGGGTTCGGGGCCTTCGGGATCGATGGCGAGCCAGGCGATGAGGTTGTAAGCGTCATCGGCGGACCAGGGCATCCAGTCGTCGTTTTTGAGCTTGAAGGAAACCTTGGAGGTCAGGACGGATTTGGCGACTGCCAGATTGGCCGCGTTGTCTTCCTCCTCGGTGGCGATCGCGGTGGCTAGCAGGCAGCGAGCGCTGGGTGTTAGGTCGGCGAGGCGGTCGACCAGCAAGTTTCGATACGCGGGCTGTGGCGATCCGGCCAGGGCGAGAACCAGCAAGGAGCGGGCGTGACATTCCAAGGCGTAGGCGGACTTTTCAGCGGCAATGCCGCGGAGGCTTTCGATGAGATTCTTCGTGAGCGCCTCGATGGCGGAGTCCGGAACGCTGGCACCTTTCTCGGCGGCCATCATCAGACCCATGCCGGCGTAAGCCGTGGCCCACGGCACGGATTCCTTGCCGCCGGGCCAATAGGCGAATGAGCCGTCAGGGAGTTGCATGGAAAGCAGACGGTCCGCTCCGGCCTGAATGGCGGCGGCGACTTTTTTCCCGTCCATTTTCGCGAAGCGCGGGATCACCGGACTCAAGTCTTCCACCGCGAGCCATGGCATGAGCGAGGAGGTGGTTTGCTCGACGCAGCCGTATGGATAGTGAAGGAGGAAATCGACGGATCCCGCGGCCTCGATGAGCGGAGAGCGCGAGAACTCGAGGTCGATCTCCCCGCTGCCATCCAGCAGTCTGGCATCGAGTTGGTCGCGGAGGTTTTGCTTGGTTCCGGATTTGGAGAGGTTGACGAGCTTCGTCTGGCGGAGCAGCGGCATCGGGTATTCGACGGCGAAGCGGGACTCGACGGCGTCTGATAGTTCGTGCTTGAGCGCGGGAGTTAGATTTCCATTGCCGAGGGACACGGGAGTGGCTTGGAAGGTGAGGACGGCTTCGCCGGTGTTGTCGGCGCGGGTCGGGAAGATGACGGTGGTGGAGGCGCCGGGAGCGAGGGTTACGGTCTCGGTGGTGGAACCGATGGGAGTGGCGCAGGGAGTCTCCCGCCCACTGGCGCTGCTGAATTTGATTTCCCAGGTGCCGGTGAAGGTGGAGGCATTCTGGACGAGGACCTGGGCGTTGAAGGTGTCTGTTTGATTGGCAAAGCGCGGGGTTTTCGGTTCGAGCATCAGGTCCTTCTTCACGACGATGGACGACTCGACATGGCCGAAACGCGCGGCTTCCTGATGAGCGATTGCAATCAGGCGGTAACGAGTGAGCGTGTCCGGAAACTTGAAACTGTGGCTGAATCTCCCGTTGGCATCGGTGACCAGCGCGGGAGCCCAGGTGGCGCAGGGATCGAAGTTTTTTCGTAGCAAATCGGCGAGTTTGCCCAAGTCGCCGCCGCCGCCGATGAAGAAGCCTTTGTTGGAGAAATCCTGCATTTCCGGGTCTTCGGAGAGGAAGGTCGCGAACGAGGTGCCGGTGTCCACGTCGAGATTGCGGGGCCTGTAGAAGAAGTCCATGGGTTTGGGTGTTTCGTAGCCCATCACGGCGAGCGTGCCTTCGTCCTCGGCGTAGAGGGTGACCTCGGCTGCCGCGGCGGGTTGGCCGCTGGCGAGGGTGACCGTGCCGGTTAGAGTGATCTCGTCGCCAGGCCGGCATGCGGGTGGAGCTTCAAGGCTAACAGCAAGCTTGTCGCGGAAGTTATCCACGATGAGTTCGCAATAGCCGAGACGGAGCTGCGGTTCTTTGTGCTCGCGGGCGGATTCCTTCGCACCTTTGATGATGAGGATGGAAACAAATGCATTAGGCGCGTCGTCGTCGGTCAGGGGGATTTCGATGACAGGCTTGTCGGCCTTGAGCGGGACGAGGAACGAGCGGAGGACTTTTTCCCGCTCCACGGTGACCAGGGCGGTTCCTTCGATGGGTGATAGAACGAGCACGCGCGCGGTCTCGCCGGGCTTGTAGGATTTTTTCTCGGCGACGAGCTTCACTCGGAGGCCATCTTCGTAGAGCCACGGGTATTCGTTGGTGCCATAGACATTGAAGTGGGTGACGGTGGCGAACGGCCGGCCTTCGGGATCGACGCCACGGATCGTTAGATAATGGAGACCGTTGGATTTCGGAGTGACAGTGAAGGCGGTGCCCTGGCCGGCGGATGCGGCGGGATCGAGGGTGAGTTCGGAGGTGACGACGGTTTCTTCGGTGACGTCGTTGCGCGTGGTGGTCGCGCCGGAGTCGGTGCGTGACTTCACGGCGGAGTTCACCTCGCGGGTGAGCGTGGCGGTGACTTTAACAGCTCCGGAAAATGGTTCGCCGTTGTTATCGGTCGCGACGATTCTCAAGGGCACGGCGTCGCCCGCGCGGACGAGGCTGTCGACCCTGGAGACGCCGATGTCAACGGACGCAGGATGGACGGTGGTGCCGGCGGTGGAGGTTAGAGTCTGGTTGTTGGCATCGGTGACTTCGGAGGAAATGGTGACTTCCCGGGTGGTGGGGAATTCCGCTTGGGGGATGGCGACGGTGAGGGTGGCCTTGCCATCGGCGGAGAGCTGAGCCTCGCCTTGGAGTTGCGTGGCCGCGCTGCCGGAGTCTTCCTCGTCGTCCGAGCGGTACCCGAAGTAGTGATACCAGTAGCTCCAATCGTCGCTGCGGTGGTTGCCGAAAAGGAAATCCCGGAAGCGCTCGGGGTAGGGATTCCGCGCGGTGACCCGGCTGAAGTGTTTCACCTTCCCGGCGGCAACGGGCTGTCCTTGATAATACTTTGCCGTTAGATCGGCGGAAACAGAAGTCGCTCCGGGTGGCGGAGTGACGATGGCTTGTGTCACTTCGAAGGCATTGCGGCGGAATTCCTCGACGCGCAGCGGAAGCTCGAAGCGGGCGCTCGCGAGGACCGCTTCCTGTTTTTCCCATTGCTCCTCGAGCGCCTCGGCCTGGGCAAGCTCCTCCGGGTATTCGAGGCGGATCGTGTGGGTGCCGGTTTTTCCGGCGGGCAGGGTGTAGGTGAAATCGAAGGAGCCGGAGTCGGAGATCGTGACCGGACTGGAGTGGATCTCCTTGTCCGTGGGATCGACGATGACGAGACGCGCCGGACTAACTTTTGTCAGTTCGATGGCGTTGCCGCGCAGGTTGCGGATGATGCCTTTCATGCGGACGGTTTCGCCGGGCCGATAGAGCGAACGGTCGGTAAACAGGAATGCCTTGCGGGTGGTCTCGGCGGATTTGTTCCATGAGTAGCGGATCGGGAAATGCCAGAGCCCGACGGTCTCGAGCGTGGAGTCGAAGGCCGTCACATAACCATCCGCGCCGAGAGAGGCGTGAAGGTGGCGGGCGGCATCGGACCGCGGTACCGTGGCAACGCCGGAGGCGTCGGTGGTGGCGGATTGGAGCGCGGTGGCGTCCTCGCCGAAGACTTCCAGTTTCACGCCGGGAAGCGGAGCACCGGTATCGCAGGAGAAAGCATAGACGAACGATTCCTTGTTAGTGATTTTCCACGCGAGGCCGATGTCGGTTAGCTGGACGATCGCCTGGGTGGTGGGTGGCATTCCAGCGCCGTCGTAATCCGGATGGCTTTTGCCTGCTGCTTCGACGAAGAACGTCCCGAAGCGCTGGTTCTTGGGCAGAATTTCATCCCAGTTCAAGGTGACCATCTTGGTCGTGTCGATGGGATTCCCGAGAGGGATTTCCATGTCCGCCACGGCTGGCCCGACGATCAGCGGATAGGGAATCGCTGAAGTGGGTTCGATCGAATCGTTGTTAGGGCCGTTGCCGGTGAAGTGGCGGTAACCTTGGAAAGCACGGACCAAATCAACTCCCGACAGACGTTTGATCCGAAGATGGGCGCTGGCGAGATTGAGCGTCAGCATCCGGTATTGGCGGGAGCCGTTGGCGAGTTGTCCCTGGTCTTGCGAGGGAAATCCAAGGAACGGTTTGAAATGCCCGAAGGTGATTTCCCGGGTGAGCGGGGCGACGAGATCCAGGCCGGCCTTGGACGGAAAGGGCGGATTGAAGGTGACGGTGCACTTGTCCACTTCGGCAAGATCCCCCGCTAACAGGATTTGCCTATCTTCGATCCTGGCGCTGAGATTTGCCGGTCGAGGGTTGATCTCGATGCACTTCGCGAGGAAGTCCACCGGCAGGGATTCGGCGAGCGGCTGGTTGAACGCGATCGCGATTTCGCGGGGCTCGTCCGCGACTTGAACGGAGGTGATGCCGGTGACCCGGAAGGGTTCGATCTTGCCGATTTCATAGGTGCTGTCTTCTGATGTGCGCGCGCCAGCCGAGGCGTTAGGCAGGCCTTTGAGCAATGAAACGACCCAGCCCTCGCCAACGGGAAGCGGCGACACCGGCGTGGCAGTTAGAATGTTGGCGACCGGGCTTTCCGGCGTGGGTTCTGCGGCAGTGGTGTTAGGAAATCTCGCGGCCCATGACTTGTAGTTTTTTGCGTGGTAACCGGCACTGGCAACGGTGGCCCGCTCAAGCCGGGCGGCGACGTGCTGGCCGGACTTCGAGCCGAAAGAAACGAAATTCGCGGCCACGGTAGGATCGACCGCGTCGTTGAAGACGATCAGCCATGAGCTGGTCGATGGCGAGTAGTCCGACGACCACCGGTTAGGCGGGTTCGCCGCCAGGATGCGGAACGGCTCGCTGGCGAGGGTCGCGAATTTCCCGGCTGTAACGGCCGTCTGATCAAGATGGGTGCGGTTTTTCGGAATCGAAAACGTGTAGGTCGTGCCGATGGCCGGAGCTTGATCCGGGACGAACTGTGCGATGTTCTGCGCCTTCCATAGCAGCTTGCCGGGGAGTGCCGGTTGGATTTCGAGCCACGTGTTATCGACGGTGTTCCCAAGTCCCGAAGTCGCGGTGACCGGCGAATCGAGCACCAGGTCGATTTGTGATTCGGGGACCAGCGAGGGGGTGGAAATGACCAGCCGGGGGGCTGCCATGGCGAACATCGAAATGAGCATCGTCGCCGCGATAAGAGAGGGGAGCGTTTTCATAGAAATGAGATCTTAAACCAATCGCGTTGATATATGAATCCGGCTGGATGGAAATCCAATTCTCACGGGAATCTATCCGATCCCGCGGGCCGGTTCCAGCATTGCGCTTTGTTCAGATTCTGCGAAATTTCCCCCGTGACACGTTTGCCAGCATTCAAAATCTGCAGGATCGTCGCCTGCATGGCGGCGCTCGTCGTGGTTTCCTGCGCTCCCCAATACACTCTGGTGAATCACCAGAACGCATCGGGTGCCAAAGTGGACTCGTTCGGTTACCGCAAATGGATCTCGGAAAAAACCGAGCCCGACGTGGTGATCATCGGCATCCACGGCTTCTGCGGGGCGTCGATCGATTACGCCAATCTGGGGAATCACCTTCTCCAATACCAGCCGCGCACCGGACTCTACGCCTACGAACTGCGTGGCCAAGGCAGCGACCCGATCCACGAGCGCCGCGGCGATATCGGCGATCCGAGGGACTGGTATCGCGATTTGTTCGCGTTCACTCAACTCGTGCAAGAGCAGCATCCGGACGCGAAAATCGTCTGGTTCGGCGAAAGTTTGGGCGCGCTCATTGCCTCCCATGCCTGGCGCGAGGCTCCCGCAAACGACCCTCCTTGCGACGGCCTCATCCTGTCATCCCCGATCGTCCGTTTCCGCGACGACATTCCCGCGTGGACGCCCGGTCTGGTGCAAATCGCAGCCACCACCTTACCGCTGGCCCGGATTTCCCTCGATACCCTCGCCGGTGGCCAGGACGTGCAAATGACCCAGACCTCCCATCACGGCGAGCAGGTGAAAACCAACTCCTACAATATCGAGAAACACACGCTGCGCCTGATTGGCACGCTCGGTCGTCACATCGACAACATGAACGAATGCGCCACCCATTTTACCGCTCCGGTGCTCGTCCTCCACGGCGGCAAAGACTATTTCAACAACGACTCCGACCTCCGCGGCTTCGTCGCCCGGATCCCGGCAGGCGTTTCAAAAACCTACCATGACTACCCGCAGGCCTACCACTTGCTGATGTATGACGCGAAGAAGGAGGTCATTTTCCGGGACATCGAGAGTTGGATCAGCCAGCTCCGCAAAAACCGTCTGAAGTAATTTTAGGCGGAAATTGTCAGGATTCGTCTTGACGGGTCGGTTCTCGTGGCCATTCTCCGCGTCCCGCAACTCCAACCACTTTCTATTATGGCACGCATCTGCAGTATTCGAGGAACCCGCGTCCGCTCCGGCGGCAAAATTCACCGTTCCGGTTTGGCCAAGAAAAAGGGCGGTATCGGTCGTCACGTCACCAAAGTGGTGAAGCGCACGATTTCTCCGAACCTCCACACCAAGCGCATCTGGGTGCCCGAGCTCAACAAGTTCGTCCGCATCAAGCTGAGCTGCCGCGCACTGAAGACCATCAACAAGAATGGTGCCTTCGTGACGCTCAAAAAAGCAGGAATCGTCTGATTTCCGTCCTGACTTCAATTTTCAAAACAGCCCCGTGGAAACACCGGGCTGTTTTTTTGGGTCCTCACCCGATCACGCACGGCACCAGCACCCCGTCGGTCATGCCGTGGATCTTCTTCTTGTTGGCCGGAACGATGGTCGCCAGACAGCCGCCGAACTTGGTTTCGCCTGCGTCGTCGGTGAAAAAGTACGGGCACAGCCGCACTCGGCCCTGCATCATTTCGATTGATCCGTCGTCGCGGAAAACGGGGTGTTCGATCCGCCGCCCTTCGCGGAACTGTTGGAGGATCCACGGTTGCTCGGATGATTGATCCAGCGCGGTGTGGAGGCGTTCCGACCATTCCGCCGACGGCATGTCGTGGCCGATAAACACCCCGCGCGAACCCCAGGCGGTCTCGTGAAAACCACTGACTTTGAGCACAAGCTGGCGTTCCCGTTGGCTGAAATTCGCGACTTCCTCCCAAGAATGGGCGTTGATCCGCGGCAAGGCTGCATGAGGCGGCAAGGGCGTCGGGTCGAGCACCCAGCCGAAGGGCACCAACTCGCGGAGCCGCTTCAAATGACTGCCGCGCATCGTTTGCTCCCAGACTTTTTTCAACGCCGGTGACCACAACAGAGCCAGCCAAAGCTTGTCTTCCAGATGCGGCTTGAATGGTGGCGTGATCTTGATGTCTCCGGTCGCCGCCGACTCGGCGAGCCGTCGCACGGAAGCAATCGACTCCCAGTCGAACAATTCGAAAAACCGATACAGTGCCTGCCCGTTCGGCTCGTATTCTTCCGCCGGGGCCACTTGCCAAGCCGTGCCCAATTCCTGGGCCAGCCACTCCATTTCCGGTCGGTAGTCCCCGGATTCTTCGGAGACCAGCACCGTGCCACCCTCCGGCATCAAGGACCGGAAACCGTCGATCATCCCGTCCGGCCCGCCGAGCACGTCGAAGCCAGCCTTCGAGTAGACTTGCGATAGCCAAGCCGTCACTCCGATGCCGCCGGGCACGCTGTCCAGCTCGGTCATGGCGAACCCCGTCTCGGTCAGGATCAAATCCGGCCGGAAGACCCGTGGAAATTGCTCCGCCGTGGAGTTTTCCCGTTGCAGGCGAACCATCCATTCCGGCTTCCCCTCGTCCAACAGCTCGGCCAGCCATTCTGGCAATTTGCCCGCCGCACTCCGTCGGTAGAGACCGTCGCAGGTTTGTTGGAACCGCGCCAGCGGATGCCCCAGCGCCATCATCTGGCGGGCTTCCGCCTGGCTCAATTTTAGCGGCTCGGGGGACCAACGCCACGCCCCGCCGCCAAACAACCCGCCTTCAGGCAATCCGTCGCGCAGTTCAGAAAGACTCAATCCCATCCCGCGCCGACCTTCCACTCCATCCGCCTGCTTGCCAAGTGATTCTTAGGACTTGCGCAAGATCCGAACCTCGCCCTTCATTGCTCCGATCCTATCATGCCCGAGGTTCTAAGCTACGTCTGTCCCTTTTGCGGCTGCGAAGTCCGCGTCGGGACAACGTGCCCGGGCTGCGCCAAAAAAATTAGAAAATCGAAGCCTCGATCTTGGGAACAGGACAAATCCAAGGACGGCCTCAATTTGCCCGACGATGATTTCGACTACGAAAAGTTCGTCGCCCGTGAGTTCGGGAAAGCGCCCCATCAAGCCCTCGGCATCAAATGGTATTGGTGGCTGCTGGCGGTAGCCCTGCTGGCCGGAATGATCTGCGGCATCATCGGGCTCCGATGACAACTTCTCCCTCAACTACGGCTCGATGCCCGTGGCCGATTCTTGCGGGCGCTCTCGGTGCGGGATATGGTCCTGCGGGAGCTTCCTGTCGCAGTTCCGCGATTGACGAGCAGCGTCCCATTCATCGGCAACTCACTAGACCTGAATCGTTGACGGGAAGTTTTCGATGAATCTCCGAGGTGAAGTGTCAGTTCGCAATGCGAGCAATAATCCGGCAATTCGACGGCCCGATTGACTTCCACTAACATCACAACCAGCCCGACTGCCAGAGAGAGTAGCAGTGCTCCGGCGATGATACAGCCGGTGGTGACAGTCGTGCCAAGGAGGAACACAACCGCCAGAGAAATCGCGCCAATCCATATCAAGCACATCGCCACCAGGACGACCCATGTTTTTGATAGTGGATGCGAAACGTTCAATATTTTTTAAATATCAAGTTCGCCCCCCCATTGGCAAGCTTCAGTTTTACGCGATCGCGTAACCCTGCCTCGAGTAATCGGAAAATGCCTTTAAATCAGCAGTGCAATCTGCTCGCCCGGACCATGGACGCCCTCGATCAGGATACCCTCGACATCGGCGGTTTTGGACGGGCCGGTGCACCAGATGATGTTCGGGCTGTCGCCAAAAGCGGCGATGGCATCCGGGATGGTGCGGTGGATTTCCGTGCGCTCGAGCACGGCCACGTGGACCCACGGCGACAGCGCGGCCAGGCGGTGAGAGGTTCGTTCGTCATCGATGATGACGGTGCCGGCTTCCGCGATGGCTCCAGTGGCGCGGGTGATGCCGAACTGATAGTCGTCGTAGCGGTCGCGGAGATATTCGGTCTCCACGGTCAGGCCGGCGGCGGTTAGCTGCCTGCCGATCCGGTCATACAGCGCGGGATCGCAGTAGCCTCGGAGCTGATTGTTGAGTTTTAGGAAATCGACGAGCTGATCGATCGAGCTCATCGGCTTGCCGTTCACCGCCGAGAAGTTGCGGGAGAAAATTTCCCAGAGATCCGAGCCCTCGAGTTTCGGCATCGAGTGGACGAGCGACATGTCGTATTCCGGATAAGCGGCTTTGCTTTTCAAAGCGGTGTTGGCGGATTCGATCTTGGCGAAAATGGCGGCGCGGGACATGGTGGTGATGAGGGGGCGTTATGAAATGGCAGCAGCGATCATCTGGTCCAAGTCAGCGGTGTGGAGCAATCCAGATCAAGCGCGAAGCGATTGGAATCCCTCGTTGGGTCAGGGAGTCGATTTACTTTTTTGCGGATTCCTGTCCGATTTCCTCCGTGATAGAGGATCACTCTCCGAATGGACGATTGGCCACTGCTCGAAAAGTACGCGAAGACCCAAGACCCGGCTGCCTTTTCGGCTCTGGTCGACCGGCACCTCGGTCTGGTTTACGCGACCGCGCTCAGAATCTCAGGTGATCCGGCTGCGGCTGACGATATCAGCCAGGCGACGTTCATCCTCCTGGAGGAAAAAGCCGATCTGCTGAAGCCCGGCGGAAGTCTCGCCTCGTGGCTCTATCAGAGCGCGGTGTTCAAGGCCCGCAAGCATGTGACCAAGGAAAGAATCCGCCGCGAAAGGGAGGCGAAAGGAGCTGAATTCATGACGCCGACCCAACCCGAGACCGCGGAAAATGAATGGAACGAGATCCGGCCGCTGATCGATACCGCATTGGAATCCCTCGGCGAGGAAGACCGTGGGATCATGATTTCACGCCACTTGCAGCAGATGTCGCTGAAGGATGCGGGGACCGTGCTGGGGATCAGTGAGGATGCGGCGGGCAAGCGCGTGGCCAGGGCCGGAGTCCGCTTGCGCGATTGGTTCGAGAGCCGTGGGATTCGCTGCACCAGCGACGTTCTCGGCGGGGCGTTGGGAAGTTTCGCGATGGTGTCTCCTCCACAGCAACTCGCGGACCAGATTGTCTTATCCGCGATCGGAAGTTCCGCCGGAGCTGCCACTGCGCATGCCACGCGGGAAGCGGTTTCAAACTGGTTGTCCTCCCGCACGGCCATGGTGGCGGCCTTCGCGATGGCGGCGGCGTCACCCGCTGCGATCTCGGTGGTGCTTCCTGAGACGAATGAAATGACAAAGCTGGAGGCTGCCGGGATGCCCGGCGACTCGTCGACCGGACGAGCGGCTCCACTCACCACGGAAGAATCCGAGTGGATCGCCCTGTGGAAAAACCACGCACCTCCCCGGGGAAGTTTCCCGAACCTGATGGCCGCGATTTGGAAGATCGAGGATCCGCTGAAGCGCGATGTATTCAAAGTCGTGGCCTACAGTGAGTGGGTCGATAAACGGCTGCCGATCCCCGGGAACCTTCAGTTCGCCGAAGCGGTTCCGCTGTTTGAGCAGATGTTGGCGAAAGATCCGGTCCGCGCCGGTGAGATGGCCGCTTCTTTCAACACGGATCCTAAGACTCCCCGCTACCTGGGAATTTCCTCGAAGTTGGCGAGCTTGGTTGGAAGCAACCCGGAGACGCTCGCGAACTTCATCAATCTCGTCGCGATCCCCTCCAATCTGGTGTCGAACTATGGCATCAGTAGCTACCAATCGATGTCGATTGCCCTTCCACCGCAATCCGATAATGCCCGGGCGGGGCATATCCGGGATGCCATCGCGCTGCTGGCCGAGAGGAATCCCACACTGGCCGAAGCCACCGTCGACTCCTTGCGGGGCTGGCATCGCGAGCAAGCTCTGGCAGGGCTCATCGTCGGGCGGACCGGAATGGATCTGGATGCGGCCATCACCGCGCTTGCGCAACGATCCGAGGCTCCAGGCGTGAAAGAGAACGTTCTCGAACCCTTGCTGAAAAAATGGATCGAAATCGATCCGCGGAAAACGCTCGAGGCTCTGGAGCAACTTCAAAAAGGCAATGGCCCGATGACTCGCGTGCCGTCTGGAAAACTGTCGTCCTCACTCCTGCGTTCGGATTTGTTAGCCGTGTATGCCGAACGCGATTTCGCAGGCTGCATGACCTACTTAACTGAATCCGGCTCGGGAATGGATGGTGCCGATAAACTCTACGCCGTCATCGCCGGGCAACTCCGCGAAAACCCCGGACAGACACTGGACGCGATGGAGAAGCTGGAAAACAAGCCGGGAATGAAGCCATGGAGAAACTGGACTTATTATATTGATCAGGACATGGCCCCGATGGTTTGGGATTGGTGTGCGAGCCGGGAACCAGACGCATATGTTCGATCGGTGGCGTACTCCGTTCTCAGTGCCTTTGCTGACAAGGATCCAGCCCTCGCGATCGATCTCTATCTCCAGAATCCCGATCTCGCCTCTCAGTTCCCCAGCTCCGAAATCGCTCATGTTTTGAACATCTATTCGGTCGATGATGCGCACCGGATTCTCGGAAAACTACCGGACAAGGAGCGGGAGGACACCATCTATGCCATGCTTCGATCAAAGGATTTTGATTGGGACGTCACGGATTGCCTGCCCCTTTATGAGAGCCTGAAGGACAGACATCGCGACATACCCGCCGGAGTGATTTCGGCGCGATTGGCTGAAGCCGATCCCCAGGCCGCGGTTACTTGGGCGCTCAGTCAGCCCGAAGGACAAATTCGAAATTTATCGGTCAGCGGCCTGATCGGCTCATGGGCCGAATCCGATCCAGTCGCCGCGGCTGAATGGGTGAATGGACTCGAATCCGGCGACCTGCGCGATACAGCCTCGTGGAATCTGGCGGACGAGCTCGCGGATCAAGGTGATTTCCTATCCGCAATCGCTTGGTCATCTAGTGGTTCCGATCAAAAGAGGCGTCTGGAACTGATAGAATCCATTCTCACCCGCGCGGCGAAAAGCCAGCCCGCCGGGACTGTCGAATCCCTCATGGACTCGGCGGGTCTCTCGAACATTGAAAAGCGTTCATTGCATGACAAAATCCTCTCGAAGAAGTAAGCAGGGAAAGATCCGGCCGTTCATCCTCCGTCTGTTATTGGCGGCAGTGATCGGTGCGCTCACAGGGAGTTTCATCCTCGCTGGAATTCGCCCGAAGACTCAAGGAGCAGCTGCCGTGGAGCGCGATCCAGTCAGCCAGCCGACGAAATCCCGCGGTCGGTCGGGATTGGAGGGAAATCCGAAAGAAGTATTGGCTGCGGTCGAATCCGATGGAACGGCGACTCCATCGGCTGGAGCCAGCAAATTTCTATCACTCATCCGGCGGCTTCCCACGTTGGGTAGCAGCGACTTTTTCAAACTCGCCCAGCAATCGGCGGGCGGCGCGGCTTTGCAGAATGCGGTCTTGAACGAGTGGGCCAAGCGTCACCCGAAGGAGATGTTTGAGACGATCGAGCGGATGTATAATTCCAAGGACGATCCTCGTGGAGAATGGGCAAATCTGGCGGTAATCCAATGGATGGAACAGAACCCCGGCGAAGCAATCAGGTCACTTGACGCGATCCCAACGAGTATGGGCCGCGGAGGCTATGACTCCCACCCGACTGCGATCGCCGCGGCCAAGCGGTCCGGCAACTACGCCCTCGCCCTTGATTTGGAAATCAAGTGGCCCAATAACGTTTACCACGGCGACCCGCCAGGGGAATTCGAAAAATGGTATCCACGGAATACCGCGATTGCTTTGGAGAAGATCTCCAAGATCGGCAACTCGGGACTGCGTGGAACCTATATCGAACGGATCGGAAAAATCGCGGCCGGCGGCACTCAGGAGCAGATCATTGCCACCGCATCCTCGTTTTCCTCGGTGGACCGTCTGGCCTTCATGAAAGGAGTCGTGGGAGAGATGGCGAAACAATCGCCGGAAGAAGCCGTCCGGTTTCTATCGGAAAATTTCAACGACGCGAACTCGCTGAAAGCCGTCGAACCGGCCATCCTGCTATGGGCGACCAAGGATCCCGCTGCGGCGATCGGATGGAGTGAAGAGCATTTGCACGGTGAAGCCCGCAAGAAGGCGGTCAGCGGGGCTATCAGGCAAGTCATTCAAGTGGACAAGCAACTGGCCGCGAATCTCGTGATGGAGATGACACCGGGATCGATCCGGAACGAGTCCGCCTCGGAATTGCTCGAGGGTTTCCTCGATCCGGCGGAATCGGCAAGCGCTCCGCAGTTGACGGAATGGATCACCTCGTTTCCGGATGCCGCCGCCAGGAATTACATGCTCGATCAGAACTGGTCCAAGTTGAGTCGGAGCTCGCTTGCTTTGGCAAAAACGCTCTGCGCGAGCGAAGATCCGGAGATCGCCAGCAACGAGCGCATTTCCACACTCGCGACAAGTCTCTACGCAAACGAGCCTGAATCATTCGAGACCTGGACGCGATCCCTCCCCGACAGGAACCGGAAAATCGCCCAAGCGGCGGTGAAATGATTCCGACCGGATTAGCACTCCAATTCACAAGAGAACCGGGAGGAATCGGTTCTTGTGAAGGATCGGTCCATCACAGCATCCATTCGATTGGCAGGCAGCTGATCACCCTGACTTTGAAGCGCCTCAGCCGGCTGCAGGCGGGCTCGGACGTGTGACGCACTTCCTTGTCGCCGTCGTAGGTCACCCATACGAGGCGGGGGCCGTCGAGTTCCACGCGATAGGCGGTGTGGGCGAGATCTTTCTCGGCTTCCTCGGGGAGGCGCTTTGCGAGGTCCGGGCATTCGAAAATCACGCCCATCTCGGTGTTCAGCCGGTTCGAGCGGGGATCAAGATTGTAGGAACCGACGAAACCAACCCGGCGGTCGAAGGCAAACGCCTTTGCGTGCAGGCTCGACCACCCGCTGGAGCTACCCGAACCGCCCGAACCGCTGGAGCCGATCGACCCGAACCAACCGCCGCCCGATCGCTGGCGCTGGCTGCTTGCGGTTGGCTTGATTTCGTAAAGTTCCACGCCTGCTTCGAGCAATGCCCTGCGGTAACGCCGGTAACCGGAATGAACCGGTAACGAGTTCGTGGATGCCAGCGAATTGGTGATGACGACCACGCGCGCCCCGCGCTGGCGCACCCCGGCCAACAAGGCCAAGCCGTTTTTCCCGGCAACGAAGTAAGGCGTCACGAGGAATAGCTCGCTTTCCGTCTTGTGGACGAGTTCGCGCAGCTTGGGCGCGAGGTGCGTCTCGTCCTTCCTCGTACAGGTGAGCACCTTTTCCGGATGATCATTTTCGATCGCGGCCGGGCTCCAGAACCAAGTCACCGCGCCGTCCTGGAATTGCCGGGCGAACTCGCTGCCCCGCACGGTGTCCGCATACTCGGATCGCACCGCGGTGGTGTAGTGCTCGATGAGTCCCGCACGCTTCACGGCGAACTCCTCCGGCGTCGTCGGCTGTCGCGAAAATTTGGAGACCGGCACCGCGGTCCGGTGGTTCCAGAAGAGCTCGAAGGCGGCGGCCACTTCGTTCACCACCGGCCCGATGGCCGCCATGTCGAGATCGGCGTGATTGTATCCGTCGCTCGCCTCGAAATATTCGTTGCCGATGTTCCGGCCGCCGATGATCGAGACCTGGCCGTCCGCGGTGAAGGACTTGTTGTGCATCCGCCGGTTGGTGCGGCGGAAGTCGGCGACGATGCCAAGCGCCCGGAGTGACCGGATCGTGATGGGATTGAACATCCGCACCTCGATGTTGGGATGACTGTCGATGGCGAGCAGCACGGCGTCGGAAGGGGCCGTGCCGAAATCGTCGAGCAGCATGCGCACTTTCACGCCCCGGTCGGCCGCGCGCAGCAAGCGCTCGAGCAGTACCCTGCCCACCATGTCCTGTTTCCAGATGTAATACTGCACGTCGAGCGTGCGCTCCGCCGCATCCGCGACGATGAGCCGCGCCGCCAGGGCATCGAGCCCGTCCGAGAACGGATGCAGGCCGGACTCGCCCGGATGCGCCGCCACTTGCGGTTCCACTGCCACGGCCAACTTGGTGCCGCCGAGATCGCTGTTAGTTTTCATTTCTGGGGAGGAGGAGGGCGAGAGGTTGGCGGATCGAATGGTTTCCTCAACCCGACCCTCGTTTCTAGGGATACTTGAGCGACTTTTCAATCAAGTAATGGGCGCGCGGGAGAATCCGGATGCCCGATGCCTCAGTGAATTGGCCGGCCGGTGGCGTCGATTTGCTGGGCGGTCATCAGCACCAGTGTTTTCGAGCCGTCCGAATGGATTAGGAGGGTGAAACCGGTACCTCCATCGTTGTAGAATCTCGAACTCGCGATCTCCTTTTTGCTGAAGATCGGCTTCTTCACGTTTGCAGGATCGAATCCCTCGAGCTTGGTGTCGGTGTAGTTAAAGCTGACGTCCTGACCGAAGCCGAGCTGACCGCCTTGGATTTTCAAGACATGACCGACGTCGCGTTTTTCGAAGACATCGCCGGCATCATTCGTCGGATAGATGATTTCACGAGTGATCTCGATTGCGGTGTCTTGCCCGTTCTTGGCGGTGGCCGAGGGCATCACCTGCAGTTCGGTTCCCGCGCGTTGGGCGAAATCACGCATGAGCAGTTGCACCTGAGAATCGTCCATCTGGCTGAGATCGGGTGGTGCCCAATCCGTGCCAGCTTTCAACTCCACGATCTTGGTGTCGAATTTTATCTGAACGCGTGGTTCGGAAGAGATCAGCCCGGCGAGCGTCTTGATCGCCGCGGCATCCGCGGCGCTGGCATTTTCGAAAGACAATTCGCCGGATGCCCCAAGTGACACGCGGGTGGCGGGATCGAATTCCAGGCCGAGTGCGGCAAAGCATTCGGCGATGCTCTTGCGTGCCGGCATCGGTTCATCCACAAACGGATCACTGCTTGGATTCCGGGCCGCTCCGCCCATCTCGTTGAGAATGCTTTGGAAATCCGGCGAAACTCCGACGGTTTCCTTCCCGGACTTGCCGCCGGTCGTTAGCGGTTCGAAACGGTATGCCAACCCGCTCCGGTTGGCATCCATTCCCGCAAGGGTGGCGAGGATGCGGACCGAGGTTCTGAAACTCTGGGATTTCAGATGCACGCGAAGCCGGCGGCTGGCTTCCGGCGGCACGGAAAAAGTGAGGGGCAGCGATGCTTCCCCCGACTTCAGGCACGCGTCCTGATAGGCTGCCAGCAGTTTTCGCAAGCCCTCCTCAAGCGTGAGTCCTTCGATCACCAGCGGTGGCAGGATGAACTCTCCCAGCCTTGCGGGAGAATGGGTCGCTGCCGCAGGCATCGCTCCGCGGTGGGATGCCTTGGTCCGGAATCCGTGCTCCCCCTCGGAAGTGGCAGCTGCCGCCAATTCGTGCAATCCCGAGTGATTCCGGCCGGCAATGTCCCTGTCGGGTGGGAGCTTCCCTTGAATCCCCAGCCAAAGGCCCAAACCCGCCAAAAGCATGATCGTGGCGATTGAAAATTTCTTTCTCACTCTTGCCATGCTGGAATTCCAACCGGCTTTGGCAAGGTCAATCAGGCCGGGATGACTGCTAGGGATTTGCTGTTGGCGAGGAGGTTCCGGAGCATCTGCGGGGCGGGACCGGAGACTCTATCCCTTCTTCCGCGCCTTGAGCCATTTCCTGAAATCTCCTCCATGAGACTCGGGAAGCGTGCGCTGGCCTAACCAATCCTGCAGCGGTTTGATCGGTGCGACTTGGATCGGCAGATGATTCATCGCCTTGCTCATGGTCATCGCGGTGCGCCAGAGCGAGGGCGAGGTGGCGAGATGGGCGAAGGGTGACATGGGAATCGCCCCGGCGGATGGGACAGATTCGCGTTTCGCCTTGTCGCGCAGGCGCAGTAACAGATCCGGGATGGGGATGTCCACCGGGCAGACTTCGTTGCAGGCGCCGCAGAGAGAGGAGGCTTTGGGGAGGTCGGCGAACTCGGGGAAACGGTCGCCGAACAGAAGCGGCGAAAGCACCGCTCCGACCGGGCCGCCGTAGGGAGAGCGGTAGGCGTGGCCGGAAGCCTGCCGATAGACCGGGCAGACGTTCTGACATGCGCCGCAGCGGATGCAGCGGAGGATTTCCTTGCAGTTTGAGGCGAGCACGTCGGTGCGGCCGTTGTCCATGAAGACGACGTGCATGTGGTCCGGGCCGTCGGGCTGGATGGGCGAGCGGGGACCGTTGATGAATTCAGTGTAAACGGTGAGCTGCTGGCCGGTGGCGGAGCGGCCTAGCAGATTGAGGAAAACCGCGAGATCCTTTTCGTGTGGGATGATTTTCTCGATGCCGACGAGCGCGATATGGACCGGAACGGGAGCCATGCCGAAGCGGGAGTTGCCTTCGTTGGTGGCGATTGTCAGTCGGCCGGTGTCGGCGCAGACGAAATTCGCACCGGTAATGACGGCCTGGGCCTCCATGTATTTCGCCCGGAGGAAAACGCGGGCGCGGCGGGTGATGGTTTCCGGATCGTCGTTGTAGTCATCGCAAACGCCCTCGCGAAGGAAGGTCTTGGCGATGTCCCGGCGGTTCTTGTGGATGATCGGCTTGACGATGTGCGACGGCTCGTCGCCATCGAGTTGAATGATGAACTCGCCGAGGTCGGATTCCAGACACTCGACGCCGTTTTCTATCAGGAACGGATTGAGGTGGATTTCCTCGGCTGCCATCGACTTCGATTTCGTGAGCTGGGTGACTCCGTGCTGGCGCAGGATCGCAAGAATCGTCTGGCGGGCGTCCTCATCGGTGGAGGCGAAGTGGACGTTGACGCCGCGGTCGGTGAGGGATTTTTCGGCTTTCGCCAAATAGTCGCCGAGGTGATGGAGCGTGTGGTCCTTGATGGAAGCGGCCAGTTTCCGCAGCGCGTCGGGATCTGGATAGTCACTGTGGAGGACGTAGTAGCGCTTGTCCGTGCCGGCTGCGGAACCTTCGATGACCGAGTGCTGCTTTTCGTCGGAAATGTCGCGGGCGTATTGGTCGATGGGTTGGATGCCGATCATGGGAGGGAATTCCTGAGAATTTGAATGGCGTGGAGGTGCTGGACCGGGCGGCCTTGCGTGATGGCAAGTCCGGTGAGGTGCATGAGGCAGGACATGTCACCGCTGACGAGGATGTCGGGATTGGTTTCGAGGATGTGGTCGAGCTTGAGTGATCCCATGCGCCCGGAAATGTGAGGAAATGTCACCGAAAAGGTGCCGCCGAAGCCGCAGCATTGCTCGGCTTGGCCGAATGGCGTGACGACCGCGTTTTCGATGGACTCAAGCAGCTTGAGCGTCGCCTCGCCGCTGCCGGTGCCGCGGCTGTGGCAGGAACGGTGGAACGCGATGCGAGTGGATTTCTCCAGTTTCCCTGGCCATTTCTTGATGCCCAAACCGTTGAAAATGAAATCCATGACCTCCCACGTGCGGCGGGCGAGCGAATCGATGGCCGCATCCGGGTTTTCCTCAAACTGCAGCGGATTGCCATGGAAATTCATCGCCGCGCACGAGCCCGATGGAACGATGACCGGAAGGTCGCCCGCGAAAACCGTCGCGCAGTGGCGGGCGACTTTGCGGGATGCGACCCAATCGCCGGAATTGAAGGCTGGCTGCCCGCAGCAGGTTTGGTTGTCAGGGAATTCCACGCTGACGCCGAGATGTTCGAGGACTTCGACCGTCGCCCGCGCGACGTCGTCGTAGAAGGCATCGCATAGGCAGGTGCCCATGAGGAGCACGCGTTTGTCGGTGGGGCGCTGAAGCTGGCTGGCCATGGGGAACTCGTGGGATATCCGTGCCTCAAGCGGCACTTGGCCGGAGGCTAGTGGTTGAGCCGGAAAGGACAATCGAGAATGTCACCAACTGTTGGCTCCGGAAGAGTTTCATCCGCCATGGCGTATGCCGCGGGAAGTCATGCAGGGTGTCGCGTGATCATGCAGATTTCCCGCGTTCCCGATGCCCAACACGGAACCAATGGTCGTGGAATTCCTTGCAGGGGCCTTGAAAACGGATGACTTCCCCGACCTTGGCAGGGATTCTGCGATGAGGGACCCAGACAAACCCAATCCACCATGCGCACCTGGACATTCACTTTCTTCATTCTGGCCCTCATCGTGGGCTTTCTGGGCGTTTCCGGTCTGGTAGGACCCGCCGCCGGCATCGCCCACACGCTTTTCGCGTTGTTCCTCGGGCTGATGATCGCGTCACTGCTGGTCAACGAGAGACCGCGGCGATGGTAAACTCACGACCAACTTCACCCGGGCGATTTCACCCGCGGAAATTGTGCGAAAAAGGATCATGGTGTGGATTAAACTTTTCGCTCCGGCGTGCACACGCGCCGCGCGCCACTTTTTTCGCGTCACGCCCCGGACCCGCCCTTCGACCACCTGTGTTGCCCACTGATAGTTAGGTGAACTATCGAACCTAATCACTCACGCGAAACTTTACCCGGCCTGTTTGCTCACCGACGCAATCAGGCATCGGTTGCAGTCTTTCGATTTCCTTGGTCCTCTGCGCCATCCTCCTGCCCCACCCGGAAATTCCCTCGCCAGATCCGGCAGCGTCCGCCACCCTTCCAACGAAGGATTTCCAATGTTAGGCAGAAACATGAAACGCATCCTGGTAACGGGTAACGCTGGCTCGGGTAAGTCTACTCTTGCCAGGCGTATCGCGGCCCAGCTTGCGCTTCCTCTTCATGGTTTGGATTGCGTGGTTTGGCAGCCGGGGTGGAAGAAGAGAGCGCCAGACGAGAGGTCGGCAATGATTCGCAAGCTTGTTGATCAGGAATCATGGGTAATCGACGGCGTCTCCTTCGATGTGCAATCGCGCGCCGATGCCATTGTCTTTCTGGACGTCCCTCGAAGGGTTTCATTTCTCCGTGTCATGAAGCGGAATTGGCGATACCTCTTTCGGTCGAGACCTGACTTGCCGGCAAAGTGTCCTGAGATTCTCATTGTTCCGACCCTCTGTAGAATCATCTGGAACTTCCCCAAGAATATTAGGCCTCGGATTCTAGGGCAGTGTTCCAAGTCTCAGCGCTTCTTTCACGTAAGAACCCCGTCCGACCTAACCGCTTGCCTCGATGCTCTGAATTGATGCGACGCCCATCATCATCAACTCCCGCTCCAGCGCTCGCCCTCGCTAGTGGGGTTGCCAGCTCTTGAACGTTTTTAGAAAAGAATAATATGATCCAAAAAGTTACCCCTTTTCTAACGTTCGACGGGCAAGCCGAGGAGGCTGCCCGGTTCTATGTCTCGCTTCTGCCAGACTCCCGGATCGACCGGGTTATACGGTCGCCGGTTGACCTGCCGGGCGGCAGTGTTGGCGCGGTTCTCATGGTTGAGTTCACGCTCGCGGGCATTCAATACATCGCGCTCAACACACCCGGATTCACTTTCACCGAGGCAGTGTCGTTTTCGATCGCCTGCGAGGATCAAGCTGAGACGGACCGGTTATGGGCGGCACTGACGGCCGGGGGCGGCTCGGAGATTGCGTGTGGCTGGCTCAAGGACCGTTGGGGGGTCTTCTGGCAAGTGACGCCGATCCGGCTGATGGAGCTGATTAAGGATTCTGATCAGGACCGCGCCCGACGTGCCATGGAGGCGATGATGAAGATGGTGAAGATCGATATCGCCACATTGGAAAGCGCGGTTAATCCATGAAACAGCCTAACTAGACATGCAACTAATCCCCGAGCCGCGACTCGCCACTTTCAGCGGCCGCCTTTCCGTTCACATCACTTCAGAGCTAATGGACCGTATCTGAGTAGCCATGCTTGGTATCCGGCAGAAATAGCAAGATGATAGAAGATCACCCGGCAAGCCGCTCCCCGTCCAAGATGGTTTGGGTTGTGGCGTATCTAATCACACCCGCGCTTCCCTTCATCTGCCTCCGCTATGCGAAAGCGATCGGGACCCTCGAATGTGTCTTTGGCGTGCTTGTGGCGCTGGTCGCACAGATCGGCCTTGTAACTGTGCTCGGTGCAACGGATGGAGATCCTCTCCAAATATTCGTAAACCTTCTCCTCGGCCTCTCGCTCTTCGTGGTCGTGCTGTGGCAGTTTCTTGCCGGGCAGAAGGCGGGACTTTGGTCAGCCGATGCACAGAAACAGTGGAGGTTTGCGGGACGTTTTTTCGGGGGATTCATCGCAGTCGGCTTGATACTGGGGATCGCGAGCTTTCATCTGCGCAGGCACCTCGACCCCAAACACTCGGGCAGCGAAAATCCTCAAGCCGACCCAGGCGTAGCTCCGAACCACTCGGCAGCCCCAACTTTGAATTCAACGTCCTCCGTTCGCGGTTCGGAGGACTGAAAACGTTTTGTCCATATGAGAGTCCTGAGATATGCCTTTCTAACTGCCTCGATGCTTTGCTTGTCCGGTTGCGGTTCCATCTTCATGTATATGATGGGTGCCCGTGGTCATGCTGTACCACTCAGTCAGGTTTCTTCCCTGTATTACAAGACATCACCGGATCTGAAGAAGGCTTATCTTTTCTATTCGATTCCGGGCCGGATTGCCACGGGAATGGGAACGGGGTATGGATCCGTGGGGGACGCGCGAGCAATCACGGTTGATATTGGTGCGGCCAAAGATACCCAGCGAAATCGTAAAGAGTTTGGCGAGGGAATATATAGTCACTCCAAGGTTGGTGACGAATGGGTTGCCGAATTCGACATCGGCGACAACGATCCTGCCAAGCCTCATGACAAACAGATCAAGATCTACTACGGGATTGAACGGCGAGACCGTAACGAACCCATCCCATATCGCGGGATATGGCGGCGGACTACAAAAGAGAAGAGCGAGTAGCGCGGTATCCGCGCGGATGCCCGCGGGACCAACGCTAACGAACGTCCGCATTCATCACCCGATTTTCTCTGCTAGAAACCGCAGCAGCAGGGCCATCGCCACCCGGGCCAGGGCGGGATTGTAGCGCACGCCCTCGTCGCGGAGAAACGCGTGGGCCGCATTGAACTCGTGCCACTCGAAATCCACGTCGGCGTCCTCAAGCTCGCGATGGATCAGCCGCCGGCCCTCGACGGGGATGTGGGGGTCTTGCCGGCCGAAAACGAAGAGCAACGGGGTCTGAATGTCAGGCAGGCGCTTGAGCGTGTCATCGCATTTGCCGAGGCCGAGAGTTCCGGTGTGAATATCCGTCGGATAGAACGCCGCCACCGCGCGCACGTCCGGATGGAGTCCGGCCCGCAGCGCGAGGTGGCCGCCGAGGCAGACGCCGAAGCTGGCGATTTTTCCCGTGCACGACGGGTGGTCTAGCAGGAATTTTGCGGTTGCGTCGGTGTCCTCGTCGTAGGAGGCGATTTCCTTTTCCGTTTTCAGGGAATTGCCGCGGGCGGAGCCCTCCGCGTCGTAGGCGAGCACGGTGCCAAGCGGCTCGAACTCGTGATACACCTCGGGCACGGCGACCAGATAGCCTTCACCCGCGAGGGCTGCGGCCATTCGGCGGATGGGACCGGTGGCTTGGAAAATTTCCGAGTAGAAAATGATGCCCGGATGACGCGCGCCGCCATCGGGGATGAAAAGGTGCACCCGCATCGGGCCGCGGGTGGTGGAGAGATCGACGTGGGATTCGGCAAACGTGGACATGACGGAGTCTCGCCACTACCCGCCGCCGGGATCGAGAAAATCCGGTTTCGATAGAAAGGCAGAGAAAAAAGCCTCGTCTTTTCCCCTCTGATCCGCAGAAGTTTCGGTCGTGATCCACCCCTCCGCCATCGTTTCACCCCTCGCCAAGCTGGGACAGAATGTCCGCATCGGGCCGTTCTGCGTCATTGGAGACAATGTCGAGCTCGGTGACGATTGCGTCCTGCACTCGCACGTGGTGCTGGAAGGCCAATCGAAATTCGGCCGGGCCAATGAGTTTTTCCCCTTTTCCGCCATCGGCGGGAAAACCCAGGACCTCAAATACACCGCCGAACCGACCTCTCTGGAAGTCGGCGATCACAACGTTTTCCGGGAGAACACGACCGTCCACCGCAGCACCCATGCGGAGTCGGTGACCCGCATCGGCTCGCACAATTTGTTCCTGTGCTACTCGCACGTGGCGCACGACTGCCAGCTCGGCAGTCACATCATCCTATCGAACTCCGTCGCGCTTGCGGGGCACATCGAGGTGGGCGACCACGCGATCATTTCCGGAGCGGCCGCGATTCACCAATTCTGCCGGGTCGGCAAGCACGCGATGGTCGGCGGATTGTCGCGGGTCGTCCAGGATGTGCCGCCGTTCATGATCGTGGAGGGGCACCCTTCGACAACGCGCGGCCTCAATGCCATCGGTTTGCAACGCCGTGGATTTGACGAGGAGGACATCAAGGCGCTCAAGACGGCCTACAAGAAGCTGTTCTTGAAAAAGGACGCGAATCTCGCCCTCGCGCTCAGTTCGCTCAAAGCCACCCACACCGGAGACACGCCGCATGTCGCGCACTTGATAGAATTCATCGAGAACTCACAGCGCGGGATCACGCGTTAGGGCTTACTTCACGCCAGTGCCGAGGAGCTTGATGTCGAACGGGCTTTCGTTCCCGTCGTTGCTGGAAATGTGGATGGCGGCGGATTTGCTGCCTTTCGAGGTTGGCTTGAATGTCACCTTGACGGTCATGCTCTCACCGGGGGCAAGGCTGGTTTTTGGGAGGGCGGTCACCGCAAAACTGCCTTTGTCCGGGCCGTTCTTCGAGATGCCGATGCCCGTGAGTTTCGCTTTACCGGCGTTCTTGATGACGATCTTTTCAGCAGGGCTGGCTTTGCCGATCTTGACCTTGCCGAAGCCAACCTTGGCGGAGCCGTCAGTCAGGCGGTCCCCGTCGTGGAGCACGTCGATTTCAGGAACTTTCGCGGCTGTGGCGAAAGTGAAAGTGCCGTTCAGTCCGGTCCCGAAAAGCCCGTTGACCGCCACTTCCCAGTTACCCACTCCGCCCATGGTGTAGAGGGTGAGAACCGCCGGGTTTTGGCCTTCGATGAATTTTGCGAGGGAAACTTCGGTGAAGGTGCCATTGAGGGCCGCGGAGAATGTCGTGGAAATATTCACCGTGTCGCCGGTGATCCGGGTGACGGCGAATGCATTTCCTGAAGCGGCGAACGCTCCCGACCAAGTGCCGTTGGTGGCGTAGGGCGCACTGCCGTTGACGATGGTGAAGGTCAGCGTTCTGCCAGCTAGGGCGGAGGGAACGATCTCCGCATCGGTGATTGCGAAGGCGGGCGCGAGCGCGGAAATGAAGACAGCGGCGGCGAGCGGAAAGATTTTCATGCTTAGTGTTAGCGCATCTGTCACTGAATTCTCCGGGATTGCAACCCGAAAGCCGTGATGCTGCTAGAGTCCCGCGGCTTTTCCGTTTTGAATGGCTGCCCATCTTCGCGGTTGACCGGGGCCGGAAATTTCCTAGGTTTGCGGCGTGAACCTGCTCCTCAACGGAACCCTGCCGCGCCCCCTTCTTCTAGGGTTGGCCGCCCGTTGACCCATTCTTTCCTTCACTTTCGTTCACCGGCCCGTCCATTTTGAGGCGCAGCCATTTCCTTTTCCCAATCTCTCATCTTTCAAAAAATGCATCCGACTTCTCTCTCGAAATACCGGCCGTTTCCGCCGGTTTCCATGCCTGATCGCACATGGCCCGATCAGACGCTGACCCACGCCCCGCAATGGTGTTCGGTCGATCTCCGCGACGGCAACCAGGCGCTGCCGCAGCCGATGTCGATCGAGGAGAAGCTGGAGTTCTTCGACTTGTTAGTCCGGGTCGGCTTCAAGCAGATCGAAGTGGGCTTCCCATCGGCGGCTGACACGGAGTTCAAATTCCTGCGCCGCCTGATCGACGAGAACCGGATTCCGGACGATGTGACGATCCAGGTGCTGGTGCAGACGCGGGAGCCGCTGATCCGCCGGACCTTCGAGGCCATCGATGGCGCGAAGCGGGTGATCGTCCACATCTACAACTCGACCTCGCCGCTCCAGCGGCGGGTGACGTTCGGCGATGCGTCGCGCGAATCGATCAAGCAGATTGCCGTGGATGGCGCGGTGCTGGTGAAACAACTGGTGCCGACGATCCCGCGCACCGAGGTGGTTTTGCAGTATTCGCCCGAGTCGTTTTCCGACACCGAGCTGGATTTCGCGTTGGAGTGTTGCAACGCGGTGATCGACGTCTGGCAGCCGACGCCTGATAGAAAGTTGATCGTCAACCTGCCGGACACCGTCCAGTGGACCACACCTAACATCCACGCCGACATGATCGAGTGGATGTGCCGCCATTTGAAAAACCGCGATTCGGTCATCGTCTCGCTGCACACGCATAACGACCGCGGCACCGGCGTCGCGGCGACCGAACTTGGCCTGATGGCGGGCGCGGATCGCGTGGAAGGCACGCTTTTCGGCAACGGCGAACGCACGGGAAATCTGGATATCGTCACCGTCGCATTGAACCTGAACAGCCATGGCGTGGCAACGGGATTGGACTTCTCCGACCTGCAATCGATCCGCACGGTTTACGAACGCGTGACGCGCCTCAACGTGCCTGAGCGCCAACCATATGCCGGCGAGCTGGTATTCACCGCGTTCTCCGGCTCCCATCAGGACGCGATCAAGAAAGGTCTCGATCGTCGCGCCAAGGAAACCGAACAGGACCCTGACATTTCGTGGGGCGTGCCGTATCTCACGATCGATCCGCAGGACATCGGCCGCTCGTACGAGGCGATCATCCGCATCAACTCCCAGTCGGGCAAAGGCGGCGTGGCCTACGTGCTCGACCGCGAGCACGGCTTCGATCTGCCTAAGTCGATGCACCCGCAGGTCGGCAAGCGCATCTACGACCTCGCCGACGAGCACGGCCGAGAACTCACCACCGATGAAATCCGCGAGGCGTTCTTCGAGGAATTCGTGAACATCGCGATCCCGCTGGATGTGATCGACTACGAGCTCGTCCATCACACCGGCGAGCGCGGGATGGTCCAGTGTAAGGCGAGCATCCTCATCGATGGCGAAAAGAAAGCCATCGAAGGTTTCGGCAACGGGCCGATCAACGCCTTTGTCCACGCGATGGAAGGGGCCGGGCTAAAGGACTTCAAAGTCACCGACTACCGCTCCCACGCTGTCCGCGGCGGCTCGGATGCGAGCGCGGCTTCGTATGTCCAGCTCCAACACGACGACGGCCGCCTGCTGTGGGGTGCCGGTGTCGATCCATCCATCGAAATGGCCGGACTCAAGGCGCTGGTGACCGCGTGGAATTTGCTGCGCTGACGATCCGGAGCGCGTTGTGCTTTCCGCCGACGCGAGCTCGGGCTTGGAAAATCGGGTCACCAGTGCGCACGGGGCTGAATGGTCTCCTACTCCCCAATAAGGGGGGGTTGATCCGTTTGGGCACCTGTGTGACTGTCGCACGCGATAAACCCAAGACCGCGCCGGAGTTTGCACCATGGAACAGCCCCAGTGCTCCGGCGGATGAATTGTGTGTGTGGCGGGTTTTGGCGTGAAATCGCGCTTATTGCAGAAAGAACTTCCGATTTTTTTAAAACCCACATGAAATCCTGTTTCCCCGCGAGGTCACTCGCCACAGCGACTGGCTGTCTCCTCGCCTTGGGGCTGACAATGCCGTACGTTGATGCTGCACTGACCAACCGCTGGTCGTTCAACAACACGGCTGGCAGCGCCCCGACAGGAACGACCATCGCCGATAGCGTTGGCGCTGGCACAACGACCGTGGTGGGCAACGGTGCCAGTTTCAATGGTGCCTCGCTGACGCTGCCGGGAACGACGACGGGCAATTTTTCCCCTGCGAATATTTCCGCCTACGTTGATTTGCCGGACGGCGTGATCCGCTCCAAGACCAACCTCACCGTAGAAATCTGGGCGACGCCGGTTTCCATCAAGAACTGGCAGCGGCTGTTCGATTTCGGACGAATGTACCAAGGCTTCAACTCAGGATTAACCACGAATTCCCGCGGGTCGGGTGCTTCGAATGGCGAAATCCAGCCTAACGCGACCGCTGCGCCGAACAACGCCTATTCCAGCGACGATTTCGCCCTTGCGGTCCATCGGGACCTCACCGCCAACACGCAGCGGCTGATGTCACGACTGAACACGGGCACCGAGATTGGAAGCAACACCGGAGCCAACATCGCTGCGGGCACAGAGTACCATTTTGTGTGCACCTTCACGGATGGGGTGGGAACGTACGGCACCGCAGGCGGCCGATTGGCTTGGTTTCGCAATGGCACGCAGGTGACCACGCTGGATGTGAATTTCCACCTGGCGTCACTGGAGGACGTCAACAATTGGCTGGGCCGGTCGATGTACACGGCCGACAGCAACGCCAACATCACCTACAATGAAGTCCGGCTTTACAACCACGCCCTGACCCAAGCGGAGATCAATGCCAACATCGCCGCCGGGCCCGACCTGCTCGGCGAGGTGGATCCCGACCCGCCCCCGGTGCCGGACAACCTCTGGGCCTTCACGACCCAGGCGCAATCGGAAACGCCCTCCGGGACCAACTTCACCGACAGCATCGGCGGCATGGTCGCAACCCTGCGCGGCAACGGCGGTTCCCTGAGCGGCGGCGCCGTGGTGCTGCCGGGCTCGACCACCGGCAACCAACCGGCCTCGACGATTGCCGCGTATCTCGATTTACCCAACGGGGCCATCCAGTCGCCGACGACCCAAAGTGTGACCTTCGAAGCGTGGGCCACGCCGGTCTCCTCAAAGAACTGGGCGCGCTTGTTCGATTTCGGCCGTGCGGTCGCGACCCACGGCGCGGGAGCTGCGACGGGAGAAATTTTGGACGACGCCACCGCGCCCGGAGCCACCGCCGGTTATGACAACCTCAGCCTGACCTTCAACAACGCGGCTGACATGAACCAGCAACAGTTGGAGGGCCAGAACGACGGTGGGGCGATGCAATACACCTTCACCACCGCCGCGACGACGGCCGGCACGAAGTATCATTACGTTTTCGTGGTCGAGGATACCGCCACCGGCTGCCAAGTCCGCTGGTATCGCAACGCCGTGCTGCAAAACACGATGAATTTCACGTTCAACCTCTCGGATATCACCGACGTGAACAACTGGATCGGACGTTCGATCTATTCGGGCGACTCGAATTCGAACCTGTCGCTCGACGAGCTGCGCATCTACCGCCGGGTCATCACCCCCGGGGAAATCCTCGCCAGCTACACTGCGGGACCGGATCTGTCGGTCGGTCCACCCGAGCCGCTGCCACCCGCGCCGATCCCGTCGCGCCGGTGGAATTTCAACGAAACCGGCATCGTGAACCCCGGCCGGGAGTTTCTCGACACCGCAGTTGGCGAAAAAGCCACCGCGCGCGGCAACGGCTCCACCCTCAACGGCAGCCAGCTCACGTTCACTGGCACGACCATCGGCAACACCGCCGCGGCAACGATCTCCGGCTACCTCGACCTGCCCAACGGCCTCATCTCCTCGCGGCCAAGCATGACCATGGAAGCGTGGATCACGCCGGTTTCCTCCAAGAATTATCAACGGATCTTCGACTTCGGCAGTTCGACACTCACCTACGGAACCAATGCGGCCCCGGGTGAAATCGTCGACGGCGCGGCCGCTCCCGGCAATTTCGTGGCCGACGACAACCTCTTTCTTTCCCTGAACGTCGGTGGCGCTCTCGGATCCCAGCGCCTTGAGTCGAAGCTGAACAACGGCACCACCTACACCGTCAACACCGACTATTCCGGCTCGACCACCGCCAACACGCAATGTCACTACGTGATGACCGTGAAGGATGGCGGGGGTTCGGCGGGTGCCACCGGCTGTCTGGTCAAATGGTACCGCAATGGCGTTCTCGGCGGCAGCTTGGACCTGCCGTACCGCTTGACGGACATGCAGGACGTCAACAACTGGATCGGCCGCTCGATGTGGGCTGCGGACAGCAATGCGAACCTGTCGATCGACGAACTGCGCGTCTATGATCGCGCGATCTCCATTGGCGAGGTGAAAGCTTCGCTCGCCGCCACCGCCAACGCCACGTTCGCACCGCCGGTCGCCAACGCGGACTCGGCAACGCTTCATCCGAATCAAAAGGTGCTCGTGGATGTGCTCGCCAACGACACCGGCGGCCCGAACATCGGAAGTTTGCAGATCGTCACCCCGCCAGCGACCGGCACCGCCACCCTCAAGGACGGGAAAATCCTCTACGCCCACGCCGGCAGCAGCGCTGTGCCGGTGACTTTCATTTACAGCGTCAGCAACGTCAGCGGCTCGGCCGCGAACGCCACCGTCACCATCAACTTCGCCACCTCGTTGCGGCTGACAAACGAGGACCTTGCCATGCCCGCCGCCCCGCCCGCGACGTCATGGCAACTCGTCGATGCCCTTCCCGGCCTCGTCTTCGCCCGCCCCATTTGCCTGACTCCGGTCCCCGGCGATGCGAAGCAGCTTTATGTCTGCGAGCAAGCGGGCGTCATCAAGCGCGTGGCCGATGTCACATCGCTCACGCCTGCCACCAACGTCTTCTTCGACCTCGCGGCTTTGGGCGAGGTCAACCTTGGTCCCTTTTTGGCCGGACAACCTGAAAACGGTCTGCTCGGCCTGGCCTTCCACCCGAACTATGCCACCAATGGCTATTTCTACGTCGCCTACACGGTGAACCTCGGCGGCAACTATTTCCAACGCGTCTCCCGCTTCAGTCGCGATGCCACCGATCCCACCATCGCGAATCCGGCCAGCGAGCTGATCCTCCTTCACATCGACGACTTCGGCTTGAACCACAACGGCGGCGACCTCCACTTCGGCCCCAACGATGGCTACCTCTACTATGGAACGGGCGATGGCGACAACTCGACCCTCGGACAGGCAAGGAGCCAGCTGATCGATGGCGACTTCTACTCCGGCATCTTCCGGATGGACGTTGACAAGAAACCCGGAAGCCTTCCGCCCAATCCCCATGCCTCCATCCCCACCGACGGCGGCGTGGCCCGTTTCAATGTGCCGCCCGATAACCCGTTTATCCACACCAGCCTTGGCGGCACGTGGAACGGAATCCACATAAAACGTGATCCGAACAACCCCAACAACACCAACAACACCCATGACTACTCCAGCTCGCTGGGCTCGGTGCGCACGGAGTACTGGGCCACCGGAATTCGCCATGCCTGGCGCATGTCTTTTGACCCGGTCACCGGCGACCTTTGGGAAGGTGACGTGGGACAGAACACCTACGAGGAAATTAACAAGATCGAAAAGGGCGGCAACTACGGCTGGGGGTACCGCGAGGGCGCCCATACCTTCACCGGCGCGCTCGGCGCCGCGCCGGCTGGCTTCACTTCGATCAATCCGAAGTACGAATACGTGCACACCGGCATCGCCGGCGGCGACGCGAACTACAAGGGAAACTCGGTCTGCGGCGGTTACGTCTATCGCGGTTCGCGATATCCGTCGCTGGTGGGCAGCTACATCTTCAGCGACTCAACCTCGGGCCACATCTGGCAGATGAACACGACCACCGGTGCCACCACGCGCATCACCGGTCTGCCCGGCGCATATGGCGTGGTTTCCGCGCAAGGAGTCGATCCCTACAACAAGGACCTGTTGTTCTGCGCTTATCTCACCGGCAGGATCATGCGTCTCTCGACCGGCGACTCCAGCGCAAGCACCTTCCCGGCCACGTTGAGCGCTACGGGTTTGTTCTCCGATCTCACCGACCTGTCGCCTGCCCCCGGTTTGCTGCCCTATGAGCCGAACCTCACGTTCTGGAGCGATCACGCGGTCAAGCGCCGCTGGTTCACGATTCCAAACGCCACTGACAAGATGACTTGGAGCAAGGATGGCAACTGGACCTATCCGACGAGCGCCGTCTGGGTGAAACACTTCGACCTCGAACTCAGCCGCGACAATCCGGCCACCAAAAAGCGGATTGAAACCCGCATCCTTGTGAAAACCGACACTGCCACCTACGGCGTCAGCTATCGCTGGAACGAGGCGGAGACGGAGGCGTATCTCGTCTCCGACGCCGGCGTTGAGTTCGATCTCGAGATCGACGACCACGGCACACCGCACACGCAGCGTTGGGGCATCCCTGCCCGCTCGAGCTGCCTCACCTGCCACACCTCCCAAGGAGGTCACGCGCTTTCGTTCAATACGCGGCAACTCAACCGTGACGGCATGATCAACGGCTACAGCGGCAACCAGCTTCAACTGCTCAACGATCACGGCTTCCTCACCAACACGCCGGATCCGGTCGCCACCCTGCCGCGCCACGTGGGGCCGGACGAAACGGATTACCCGCTTGAACAGCGCGCCCGCTCCTATTTCGCGGTCAATTGCTCTTACTGCCACCAGACCGGCGGCACCGCGGGCGGATTATGGGACGGTCGGCCGGAACTAACGCTCGAAGAAACCAAGCTGATCAACGGCGTCGCCGAAAACGATGGCGACAACCCGGCGAACAAATACATCGTTCCCGGCGACACTGCCCACAGCATCGCGCTCAACCGCATGAGGGCCTCTAACGGTTTCACCCGCATGCCGCCCTTGGGAACCAGCGAAATTGATCAAGAAAATGTCGATCTCATCACCGATTGGATCAACAACAGCCTGCCGGGTCGTCCCGTTTACTACGATTGGCGCGACGGCTACTTCGCTGCGAACGACCCGAATGGCGACAAAGCCATCGACGCCGACGGTGATGGCGTGAGCAATTACGACGAATACCTCCGCGGCAGCTCACCGGTCAGCGGCAGCGGCGCGTGGCAGGCCAGCATCGCCAACGGCACGCTCCAATTCCTGAGAAAATCCAATCGCTACTACTCAATCCAGACCAGCGACGGACTCGGCCAATGGCAGCCCTGGCCGATTCCCGAACTGGAAAACACCTACAAGACGATCGACGAGCCGATCGCCATCCCGCTCCCCGCTGATTCTAACGGCAGGCAGTTCTTCCGCTTCAGCATCGCCGAGCCGTAAGCCATGCGAAACAAGCGTGCGCATGGCGCGTATAGGGTGGGCGCTCTGCCACTTCCCGATCCGCTGTCATGTCGATTTCCAAACATCTGCCCGGTCTTGCGTTCTGCTTGAGCGGTTGGCTAATGGCGCAGGAAGCGCCGCCTAACGGCGAGGCGATCTACGCGAAACATTGCGCGGATTGCCACGGCGACAAGGGCCAGGGGGTGCCGGACGAATGCGAGGATCCGCTGGAGGGCGACCGCGCCTTGCCCGCACTCGCCCACTACATCGATCGCAAAATGCCGGAGGATGAACCGGAGCTGCTCAATGCAGACGAGTCGCTGCGGGTCGCGGAATACATCATGGGTGCTTTCTATTCGCCCGAGGCCAGGGCGAAGAACCAACCTCCGCAGAAAATGGCGTTCTCCCGCCTGACCAACCGGCAGTTCCGCGAATCGGTCGCGGATCTAATCGGCAGTTTCGGCGAGACCCGGCCGCCCGGTGAGGGTCGTGGCTTGAAGGCCCGCTATTTCCAATCGGACGGAATGAACAAGAAATCGAAGTTGGCGTTCGAGCGGGAGGACGCGCGGCTGGATTTTGATTTCGGCGGGAAATCACCGGGGGATGGAATCAGCGACGAACAGTTTTCGATCGATTGGGAAGGCTCACTGTTAGCACCGGCCACCGGCTTGTATGAGTTCCGCTTGAGCACGCCTAACGGCGCGCGCGTCTATCTCAATGGCGAACGCCAGCAGGGCGACGGCAACCAGCGCGACGACAGCTCCGCGAAAAGGCAGCCGACGTTCATCGACGCCTGGGTCAGCTCGGGCAGCGAAGTCCGCGAGATTAGCGCGAGGATGTTTTTGTTGGGCGGGCGCAGCTATCCATTCCGGTTCGACTATTTCAAGTTCAAGGAGCCGCGGGGGATGGTCCGCTTGGAATGGAAAGCGCCGCTTGGCCAATGGGAGGTGTTAGGAGCGCCGTATCTGTCACCCGCGCAGGCGGCGCACGTCGCGGTCGTCAGCACGCCATTTCCACCCGATGATGCAAGCGAGGGCTACGAACGGGGCAGCGGAATCTCAAAGGCATGGCAGGAAGCAACTACGACGGCTGCCATCGACGCGGCCAACCAGGTGGTAAACCGGTTGACGCGGCTCAGCGGCGTGAAAGAAGACGACCCGGAACGAGCGGCGCGGCTGAAAAAATTCGTGGCGGATTTTGCCAGCCGGGCATTCCGGCGGCCACTCGATGACGAGCAGCGTAGCGGCTATGTCGATGGAGTTTTCGCCGCGGGAGTCACGCCCGAACAAGCGGTCAAGCGCGCGGTGATCCTGATTCTGCAATCGCCGCGCTTTCTCTACCCGGAAATCAGTTCGCGCAAGGACGACTACACGGTGGCCGCGCGGCTTGCGCTGGGCGCTTGGGATTCGGTGCCGGATGCTGCCCTGCTGGAAGCTGCTAGGGAAGGTCGCTTGCGAACCGAGGAACAGGTTTCCGAACAGGCGCGGCGACTGATGAAAGACCCGCGGGCGAAAGCGAAGTTGGCCGGATTCTTCGAGCGTTGGCTGAAGCTCGACGTCGAAACGGATTTGCGGAAAGAGTCGGAAATGTTTCCCGGCTTCGATGCGGCGCTGGTCGCCGATCTGCGCCGGTCGCTGGAATCATTTGTCGAGAAAGTCGTCTGGAGCGAGGGCTCTGATTACCGCGAATTGATGCAGGCGGACTACTTGTTGCTCAACGAACGCCTGGCAAAATTCTACGGCGTGGCGATGCCCGACGGCGGCGGATTCCAAAAGGTCGCCTTGGATCCCACCGAACGTTCCGGCGTGGTGACGCATCCCTACCTGTTAGCGCGGCTTGCCCATCACAACCAAACCTCGCCGATCCATCGCGGGGTCTTTGTGACCCGCAATCTGCTAGGAGGGGTTCTCAAGCCGCCGCCCGAGGCGATCGAGTTCGATGACGGTCATTTCGATCCCAAACTCAGCACGCGCGAAAAGGTCGTGCAGATGACCCGCAACACTTCCTGCATGACCTGCCACGAAACGATCAATCCGCTCGGGTTTTCGCTGGAGAACTTCGATGCCGTCGGGCGTTTTCGTTCGAGCGAAAACGAGCAGCCGATCATTTCCGAGTCGGATTTTGAAACCTTCGAAGGCGGGCGGATCCGCCTGCACGGTGCCCGCGACGTGGCGAAACACGCGGTCGAGTCGGTCACCGCGCGGCGTGGATTTATCCGCCTGTTGTTCCAAGCCGTCATCAAGCAGAACCCGGGCGTCTGCGGGCCGGAGACCTTGGCGCGCCTCGAAACTCAATTCATCAATTCCGGCTATAACATCCGCCAACTGCTCGTCGATATCCAGACTCTAGCCGCCCTTCACGGCATCTCTCCAACCGATCCTAACAAACCATGAACTCCAGCACCCGCCGCACGTTTCTCCGCCAGCTCGGGCTGTCCGCCGCCGCGCTGCCGTTTCTGCCCGCTTTGCCCTCGCTGGCGCAAACCGCGCCGGGTGCCAAACCGCAGCGGATCATTTTCCTGTTCACGCCTAACGGCACGATCCCGCCGGAGTTCTGGCCGGATCAAACCGGGCCGGACTTCCAGCTGAAGCGCATCCTCGCGCCGCTCGAACCGTTCAAGAGCCGCCTGATGACCCTCAAAGGCATCCACAACAAGGTCCGCGGCGATGGCGACGGCCACATGCGCGGCATCAGTTGCCTTCTAACTGCGGATGAACTTCTGCCCGGCAACATCCAAGGCGGCAGCGACAAGCCGGCCGGCTGGGCGCGCGGGATTTCCATCGACCAGGAAATCCGCAATTTCCTCCAGGCCCGGCCGGAAACCGCCACCCGCTTCGGCTCCCTCGAACTCGGCGTGGCCGTCCCTAACCGCGCCGATCCGTGGACCCGCGAGTCCTACGCCGGTCCCAACCAACCGCTCGCCCCGCTGAGCGATCCTTATGCCGTGTTCGACAAACTCTACGGGCAAATGAAGGACCGCGAGAATCTCGGCAGCGTGCTGGACGTGGTCCGCGACGACCTCCGCACCATCGCCGCCCGCGTCGATCCCGAGGAGAAAGCACTGCTAGACCAGCACGCGACCTTCGTCCGCGAGATGGAGCGAAATCTGCAAAGCGCGGACACCACCAACCTGTTATTTCCACCGCCTCAGCTCGAAGCCGGCGTGGCGCTCGACAACGACGGCATCCCGAAGATCAGCACCATGCAGGCCGACTTGTTAGTCAACGCCTTCGCCAACGGCATGGCCCGCGTCGCCACGCTGCAATACACCAACAGCGTCGGCCAGGCCCGCATGCGCTGGCTCGATATCAACGACGACCATCACCACCTCTCGCACGAGCCGGACAGCAACGCGGATGCTCAGGAGAAGCTCGTGAAAATCAACATCTGGCTCTGCGAGCAGCTCGCCTATCTCGCCCGCAAGTTGGACGCAATCCCCGAGCCCGGAGGCCAGGGCACGCTGCTGGACAACACCACCATCGTCTGGACCAACGAACTCGGCAAAGGCAACAGCCACTCGCTCGACAACATCCCCTTCGTCCTGCTAGGCGGCGGCCTCGGCTTCAAAACCGGCCAGGCGATGCGCTTCGACAATGTGACCCACAACCGCCTCTGGCTCTCGATCGCCCACGCCTTCGGCCGCCACCTCGCGACCTTCGGCCATCAGGAACTCAGCCAAGGCGGGGCGCTGGCACTAAGTTAGGTGAAAAAAATCGCGGCGAGCAACCAAGGTCATTTACCAGGAAGCACCGCCTCCAGAAATGCCCAGCTGTCGGCCGTTTGATCGATGACCTTGGACAAGGACGTTCCGGCCCCATGTCCTGCGCTGGTTTCCACGCGGATCAAAACGGGCGGACCGTCCTTCGCCTGATATTCCTGCAAACGGGCGGCGAATTTGAAGCTGTGCGCGGGCACCACCCGGTCATCGTGATCCGCCGTGCTCACCAGGGTCGCCGGGTAACGGACGCCGGGTTTCAGCGCGTGATAGGGTGAATATTGATAGAGCAGCGGAAAATCCTCCGGCTTTTCCGAGCTGCCGTATTCCGCCTGCCACGCCCAGCCGATGGTGAATTTCTGAAAGCGCAGCATGTCCATCACGCCGACCGCAGGAAGCGCCGCGCCGAACAATTCCGGCCGCTGCGTCATGCACGCTCCGACTAACAGGCCCCCGTTGCTGCCACCCTGGATCGCGAGGTTCGCGGATCTCGTGTAGCCCTTTTTGATCAAGGTTTCCGCCGCGCCGATGAAGTCGTTGAAGACGTTCTGCTTCTTCGCGCCCTTTCCTGCGTTGTGCCATTCAGCGCCGTATTCGCCGCCGCCACGGAGGTTCACCACCACCAGGATGCCGCCTCGCTCGAGCCAGACCGCGCGTTGGACGGAGAAGCCTGGAAGCATGCTGATCTGGAACCCGCCGTAGCCGTAGAGCAGCGTGCGGTTAGATCCATCCATCGGCGCGTCCTTCTTCCGAACGATGAACATTGGGACCTTGGTGCCGTCCTTGCTTTCGAAAAACACCTGCTCCGTCACATACGCCGCGCCGTCGAACCCGACGTCCGGCTTCTTCCAGAGCTTGCTTTCGCCGCTGGCCAGATCGAGCTGATAGATCGCGCCGGGATTGGTGAACCCGGTGAAGCTGTAGAACACGCGCGCGTCCTTCTCCTTGCCTTCGAATCCATCGACGGTGCCGATGCCGGGCAGTTCCAGCTCCTTCGGGTTCCTGCCGTCGCCATCGAAGCGCAGCACCCGGCTCTTCGCGTCCTTCATGTAGGTGGCAATGAATTTGCCGCCGACCTTGCTCACCTCGTTCAACGGCTCGGCAGCCTGCGGGATGATTTCCTTCCAGTTTTTCCGCTCCGGATTCTTCGTGTCGATGGCAATCACGCGGTACCGCGGCGCATTCAGATCGGTCGTGAAATAAAACTCCGCGCCGTCATTGCCGATGAAGCGGTAGTCGGCATCGCCGGCCGGAAGAAGTTCAACCACCGCGGTATCCGGCGCGGCCAGCGGTTTGTAAAACACGCGGTTCTTCGTATCGCTGCCCTGCGAGAGATTCAGAATCAGATAGGCTCCGTCCTCCGTCACTCCGCCGTGGATTCCCCACTGCGGCTGGTCCTTTCGCTCATAGACCAGCGTGTCCTCCTCCTGGGGTTTGCCGATCCGGTGGAAATATAATTTCTGAAACTCGTTCTTCTGGGTCAGCGCCGCACCTTCCTTGGGCGCGTCGTAGCGGCTGTAGTAGAATCCGCTGTTGTCCTTGGCCCACGACATGCCGCTGAATTTCACCCATTTCAGGTGGTCTGCCAGATCTTGGCCTGTCGCGATGTCCCGTACCCGGATTTCCAACCAATCGCTGCCACCACCGGAGGTCGCGTAGGCCAGCAGCTTGCCGTCCTCGCTTGGCTGGCGGTGGGAAAGGGAAATCGTGCCGTCCTTGGACATCGTGTTGGGGTCTAGCAGAATCTGCGGTTCCGCATCCAGCGAGTCCGCCACGTAGAGCACCGACTGATTCTGAAGGCCGGAGTTCTTCGTGAAAAACCATTTCCTGCCTTCTTCTTCCGGCAAACCGATCCGCTCGAAGTTCCATAGCTTCGTCAACCGCTCGCGGATCTCCCCCCGCTGCGGGATCGCTTTCAGGAACTGATCGGTCACCGTATTTTCCGCGGACACCCAGGCCTTCGTTTCCGCGGAATTATCATCCTCCAGCCAGCGGTAAGGGTCCTTCACCTCCGTGCCGTGGTAAACATCCATGACAGCGGGATCCTTCCGCGACTCTGGATAGAGGATCTTCATCGGTTCGGCGGCGGTCAACGGTCCTGCGAAGAGAAAGAGCCCTGGAATTATCAAATTGGGTGTGCGCATGATTTGGAGTGACAAATGACCACCCGATACGGGCAGGATCGTCAAATTTGTTCGCCCTTCCCGTGATTTTAAAAGCTTGTTAGCCGGAGTCTTCGGTCGCTTGTCCATCATCACCAATCGAAATCGTCGGGCACCCTTGGCGGGCCTCCTCCGCTGCGAGAATCTCTTCGGGAGTGGCGGGTTGTTTCCAAACGTAGGACAGCCCTTGTCGTCGTCGTCGCGGGCAAAGAATTGGGGGGCTATTTCACGGCAATAATGACAATCGATGCAGGAGATCGTGATTTCACCAAAACATGGGAAATGCCCCGAGCATGTGAGCCGGTTCGTGGCCGGGATTCTGTTCTCCTGAAAAGGGTGTTCGTCCCCGCTACCGCCCGGAGCACAAAAGGGGAGGAATAAATTTCGCGGTATCCTGTGGATCGCCGCAGGGCGAAGTGTGACAACTCGCCGAACTTGGCCTGATTTGACGATGCAATCGCGGGCGAGTGCAGCGGCATCAGGCCAAGGTCGGAGTTGGACGAGCTTTAGGATTGAGGCTCGAGAGGTTTTGCGGCCACCGGCACGACCGGAGGTGGTACTGCGGATGAAGGAGTGACTTTTCCGCCGAGCTCTTCCATCAGCTTTATGCCGAGCAGGCCGGAGAGCGCCCCGTTGGAACCGCCGTCGCCGCCGGTGATGAGGATGTCCGGCATGACCTTGACCTTGTCCTTGCCGATGATCTCGGCGATCTTGGTGCGGGTGAAATTATCACCTCCCATGGCGTCGACCTGGAGCTGATAGGACTCGGCGTTGGCCTTGCCGATGGCGAGGATTTTCTCGGCCTCGGCATTGCCGGTTAGGGCAATGCGGCGGGCCTCGGCTTCGGCGATGACTTTCGTGCGCTCGGCTTCGGCGGAGGCATTCAGCCTGACGCTGGCGGCGTCACCGCCGGCTTTCTTCACGGCGGCATCGGCCACCCGCTCGGCGATCTGCACGCCTTGATCCGCTTGGACGATCTGCTTCTGAATGTCGGCGATGGCGGTTTGTTTTTCGAGGTTCTGGCGGGTTTCCTGGGCCATCCGCTGGGTGTCGTAGGTGACTTTCTGTTCCTCGGCTATCTTGCGATCGGTTAGGGTTTTCATGAGCGACTCGGGCGGGGCGATATCGCCGATGAGGGTGTCCACGCCGTTGACGTTGTATTGGTCGAGCACGGCGTTGATGTGGGAACGCGCTGAAGCTTGGCGTTCCTTTCGGGTGGAGAGGAAGGAGATGACGTCGCTGTCCTGCGCGCTGTTGCGGAAATAGTTGCCGATGGTCGGCTCTAACACCTGCGAGACCAGGTTGTTCATGTTGCCGAAACGGGCGATCACCTTGCTGGCTTCTACCATCGGGATGTGGATGATCTGGGACACGTCGAGGTTGAAGGGGAAGCCGTCTTTGCTTCGCACGGTGATGGTTGAGAGGTGCTTGTCGAGTTGGTGGGCCTCGCTGCGGGCGTTGGCCCAGTTGAGGACGAGGTTGGTGGTGGGGACGTGTTCGACGCGGAGGATGTAGGTGTTGAGCGGGTATTTTCCGGGGCCGAGCGGTTCCGCCCAGACGCCCTTGTGGCCTTTCGCCACGATGTTGCCATGTTTGAAATCGAGCCCGCTAACATCCACGCCTTCGTCGCCATAGTAACTGATAACGACGCCGACAGAACCGATGGAAATTTCCGTCATCGGGATTTCCTCGATGTGGACGAACCAGGTGTTGAGGAAATACGATCCTGCTAGAATCACCTGCGGCTGGAGTCCGCGGCTGCCACCGGCGGCAAGGAACGCGTCGGCATTTTGGAAATTGCTGTGGCCCTCGGTCACGCGGCCGGCGATCTGTCCTTCGGGCAGCGGCGCGCCGTCGAGGGTGGTGACGATGCCCACCATGTTCTCCTTGATCTGGGTCATCTTCGCGAGCGTGACCTCGAACAGGAAGGTGTTGATCCGATAGGTGCCGGGAGTGAGGTAGGCGGCCTGGCGACCCTTTTGTCCGCCGGAACGCAGGAACATTTCCGCGTCCTGGAACATCTGGCAATCGACTCGCCGGGCGAGCACCGCACCGGCTAACAGCTCGCCGCCGTCCTTGGACATGATCAGGCCGATCAGGCCGTCCGGAATCACGGTCAGCGGTTGCAGGGTGATCTCAAATTGCCAGATCCATTTGCAGAAATAGAGACCGGGGGCCAGCGTTTGCGATTGGAACCCCGCCTCGCCGTTCAGTGCGATGATCCGTCCGCTGGGGAGTTCCTTGTGCTCCCCCATGATCACGAATTTCTTCGTCACCAGGCCGATCCGGTCCTCTGGAATGATCACGACCCCGATCACCTGCAGGACTTTCCGGTAAAAAACGATGCAAATCACCACACCGGCGAGAAGAAAAAGCCACAGCGGGTGAAGGGCGAGAGTCTCGAGAATTCCCGACAAATAGGAGGGCGGACCAAACGGTGTTGTTTGCATAGGCCGCCATCTAGGTCCACCTCCCCTCTAACGACAATTCCAATTCCTGACGAAGAATGTAAGCGGTCGATGTTGCCGGGCTCACGGAGGTCTTGTAAATTGCCGCCCATGTCTGAATCCGTTCGTGCCGACAAATGGCTGTGGGCTACTCGCTTCTGCAAAACCCGGGGCCACGCCGCTGACCTGTGCGCCACTGGAAAATTGAAACGCAACGGCCATCCGCTCAAACCCGCGTCGCCCGTCCAGCCGGGCGATCTGTTGGAAATCCCGTTCGCCGAAGGCCCGGGAGTCCGGCTGATTTCCGTGATAGCGGTGATCGACAAAAGGGTGGGAGCTCCCGAGGCACAGGCTTGTTACGAGGATCTAACGAAGCCAGAGGTTTACGAAACCTTGAAGCTCTGGCACGAGGCAAAACGCGAAGCCGTCAAGGGCCGGCCGACCAAGCGCAACCGGCGGGAGATCGACAAGATTCACGGCTTTTGGGATGACGTTTGAGCCATCGACTAACAAAAAAATCCCGGCCCGGCCGAATTGGCCGAACCGGGACGAGGTCGGATGTTAGAGCGGTTTATTCAATTCCTCCAACTTCGCCTTCCTCTTCGCCGGGGGGCGGTCCTTGCGGGCGACCACCGCCGCCCTGGCCATCCGCGCGTGGCGGCGGTCCGTGGGGGCGGAGTTCTTCAGGGGAAAGTTCGCCGTCGCCGTTCTTGTCGAGAGTCTTGAGGGATTTAGGAGCATCTGCGAGTTCCGCGGCGGAAATCGTGCCATCGCGATCCACATCAAGCGCCGCGATCAAGGGCGGGACCGGAGGTTTGCCGGGCGGTGGATCTTTCGGATCCCCTTTGCCATCGGGAGGTGGTGGCATGCGGAGTTCCTCGGGGGTGATTTTGCCATCACGGTTTCTATCGAAATTCTTCAAGACATCCGCCGCGGCTTGGATCTCATCACTGGACAACTCCCGGTTGTGATTGGTGTCAAAGACCGCAATCAGCGGCGGGACGGGTGGCGGCCGCCGGTCCCCGCGTGGCGGGGGGGGCTGGGCCGAGACGGTGACACTCGCCGCGAGGGCGAGCATCCATTGCAATGGTAGTGTTTTCATGGCTTTGGTTAGGTTGGATTCATTTCAAAGGGCGCGATCTCATTCAGGTGCCCTTCTTGATCGGCGGTTTCCCGGGATTCAACTCCTTGCGGGAAATGGTGCCGTCGTCATTTTTATCAAGTGATGCGAGCGATAGGGGAGCGTCCTCGATTTCATCGGCTGATAGAGCGCCGTCCTCATCCAGATCGAGCGCCGCGAGCAGTGGCGACGGGCCTTTCGGGATGGGTGGCGGCGGTTGCTTGGTTTTGTCCTTCGGAGGGCGGGGAAGGAGTTCCTTGCGAGTCAACATCCCGTCGCCGTTTTTGTCGAGGTCACCCAGTGCTGATGAGGAATTGGCGATCTCGTCCGGCGAAAGCGCACCATCGCGGTTTGCATCAAGCACTACCAGCAGGGGTTGCGGAGGCGGCGGGCGACGGTCAACCGGGGGTTTCGGCTCCTGAGCACTTGCGGTAGCAGTGGCGGCGAGGGCGAGTAGCAAGTGGATGCGATTTGCTTTCATGATTTGTTGGGTTGTTGGCGGCGCTCCTCTTGGGGGAACGCTGCCGATGAAACCGCTTCCGTGTGAACCTCGTGTGTGGATTCACCCGCAAAAGTGTAAAATTTGTGTAAATCCTGTGGGCGCATCGCGGCTCTTCCTGCTAATAGATTTCCAATGATGGAACCCAAAGGCCACCGCCGCCTCCTGGTCGTCGACGACGATCGCAAGCTTGCCGGGCTGATCCGCGACTATCTAACACCGATGGGCTACGAGGTGGAGCTCCGCCACAACGGGCCTGATGGGCTTGCCGAAGCTCTGGCATCTCCCTACGAGGCGGTGATTCTCGACGTGATGATGCCGGGCATGGATGGTTTCGGCGTTCTCAAGGAGCTGCGGAAAAAATCCGATGTTCCCGTCCTGATGCTAACCGCGCTTGGCGATGAAGCGGACCGCATCGTGGGCCTTGAAATCGGCGCGGATGACTATTTGCCGAAGACGTTTTCTTCGAGGGAGCTGTTAGCCCGCCTGCGTGCGGTGACGCGCCGCTCCCGAGTCCAAATCGAAAATGACGCGCCTCGCGAGCTTTGTGCCGGCCTTCTTCGTCTCTGCGAGGAAACCCACACCGTGGTCCTTGGCGACAATCCACTCGATCTAACCACGCTTGAGTTTGCCATCCTCGCCGCGCTCCTCAAATCGAAGGGCCGCGTGAAAACCCGTGAGCGTCTCATCGAAGAAGTCTCCGAACGGCGATTCGACATCTTTGATCGTTCCATCGATGTTCACGTTTCGTCCCTGCGGAAGAAGCTCGGGGACGATGCGAAGAACCCGCGGTTCATCCGCACGATCCGTGGAATCGGATACATGCTGCACGAGCCCGAAGCTGCTGATTTCGGCCAATCATGAAACCCGGCCCCTATTTTCCCCTGCTCGCCAAGGTGCTTGGATGGCTGTTCCTGCACCTCCTGATTTTGGCCTTGGCCTTCGTTGGATTCGTCGGCTGGCAGTTAGGCCTCGGCTTGGATTCATTGCTCAGCGGTTCCGCCGGCGAACGGCTGCGAACATTCGGCGACGCCGCGCAGGAAGAAATCATCGGTCGCCCGCGGCAACAATGGAACGAGGCGATCAAGCCTCTTGCCGAGAAGAAGAATGTCTCGGCTGCCATTTTTGACTTCGTGAATCCCAAGAGCTTTCCTTTCACGATCCCTCCGAACGTGTTGGAGCGCGCGAAAACGGCACTTCCTCCACAGCCGTTAGGTCCACCCGTGCGTCCCCGCCCCCGGCCGCCCAACGGCAGGCCCCCGCTCGATGAAAGGCCGCCGTTAGATCGCGATTTTCCCGAAGACATGGGCCCGCCCCCTTTCGACGACATCGAGAACCGCCCACCGTTTCGCGAACCTCCGGATCGGGAAGGAATGGGTCCTGGCCCTAACGGTTCGCTTCCTCCAAGTCGTCCGGTCTTTTTGCTTCGCGGTGAAAAGGGTGATGGATACTGGGCGGGGGTGCAATTGGTCATGCCTGGTCCTCCCGGCCAGCCCCGCCGGCACCAGTTGCTCTTGATCCGAGCTAACAGTTTGGACGGCTCGGGTATGTTTTTCGAGTTCAAGCCCTGGCTCTGGGGCGGGCTTGCGGTGCTCGCGCTGAGTCTCGCATTTTGGACACCTTTTGTGTGGGGCATCACCCGCTACATCCGCCGTCTAACGGTAGCTGCGGATCGCATTGCTGCGGGCCAGTTCAATATCTCACTCCCATCGCGTGGCAATGATGAGTTGGGAAGCTTGGGTCACGCGATCGAATTCATGGCGGGTCGGCTGGATCATTTGGTTTCCGGTCAGAAGCGGTTTCTGGGAGATGCCGCCCACGAACTCTGCGCCCCTCTCGCCCGACTCCGCACGGGACTCGGAATCCTTGAGATGAAACTGGGAGACGCGGACCAAGCTCGGTTGTCCTCGATCGAGGCGGATGCCCAGGAGTTGGCCACGCTGGTCGAAGAGATCCTCGCCTTCTCGCGCGCGGGCAATAGAACGCCTCGCAGGCAATCGATTGCCCTTGAGCCTCTGCTTCGCGAAGTCGTCGCCCGCGAAGGAGGGGAGCCAGTCCCGGAAATCAACGTTCCTCCCAGCCTAACAGCCATAGCCGACCCCTCCTTGCTCGGTCGCGCGATCGGCAATCTCGTTCGAAATGCCAAGGTGCACGGGGGAGCCAATGCCAAAGTCTTCATCGCCGCGATCGAAGATGCCGATTTCGTCACGATCACGGTGACTGACGACGGCCCCGGTGTTTCGCCCGATGAGTTGCCCCGCCTGTTTGAGCCATTCTATCGCCCGGATCGCTCCCGCAGTCGTGATACGGGAGGAAGTGGTCTCGGACTTGCCATTGTCCGCGCCGCCATCGAAGCCTGCGGAGGTGAGACTGCGGCTTCGATTCCACCGGACGGCGGATTTGCAGTTACCATCCGCCTTGGTAAAGGCGGGTCGTAGGACGTCTGACGGAGCATCGGCCAGTGCCGGTCTGTGAGTGTCAGGAATTTAAGTTCTTGTGGCCACTTCGTCACCGATTTGAGCTATTCTCGCGGCAGCCCCGAAAGGGTTCTTTAGAGACCCTAAGTAATCTCCTCACGAAACTCTTCGAAATCGGTTTCTTATTATCAACGACTTGCGTGGTGATTTGAAAAAACTTCCGAAAAACACGACAAAATGGATTGACCCGTGTCGGGTGGGAGGAATAGGTTCCGCCCGTCGCCACGACGGAGGGCGGCCGAGAGACAAAGCGTCGATCGCGGTGAGAACCACCCGATCGGCTTTTTAGTCCC
>JAZKGW010000002.1:0-120105 GCA_040385685.1 Verrucomicrobiota bacterium
GCCGCTTGCCGGCGTCCTCCACAACCGACCAGCCTAACACCGGCTCGCCGGTGACCGCCAGCACCTCGCCGGGTCCGTCGAGCGAGAGCGACAAGCTCGCGAGCTTGCCTTGCAGCACCCGCAGATCGACCACCGTCAACTGCCGCATCAGGCCGCTGCCGATCCGGACGTCGGTCGATTCCGTGCTGGAAAAAAACAACGCACCATCGGCCACCGCGCCGGCCTCGCGCCATGCCATGGCGGCGTTTCCATTGGCCGGCAGAAATCCGATAAATCCACGCCAAGGGTCCGCCTGGAGTTCCGGCACCACCGCAAGAGTGCGATCAAATGCCGATGCCTTGTCCAGTCCTACGAGCGCCACCGGAACAACGACACCCGTGGGCAGACGGAAGTCCAGGTGTTTCCAATCCCCCTTGCGGGTCACCGGAACCACAAAATCGATGGCCACTGGGAGATCACCGCCGCGCTCGGCCACCAGATCGTAGCCGTTTTTCTCCCGCAGGACCACATGCCAGCCATCGCCAGCGACCTTGCCGGAAAGAGCCGCTCCGCCGCCGAACAATTCTGCCGCCGAGCCTTTCGTCGCGGCGCGGGCTGTGCCGGTTAGGGAGAATGAAACGCTGCCGCCATCGGCCGCGACAAAGCCCACCAGCGAGGCATTCATCAGCTCCAGCCCGCGCGATCCGGTGCCGCCGGGAGTGACTGCGATCTCGACGTTCGCGAGGCCGTAGCCGAGAAACTTGCGGCCCTTGGTGGCGTCCACAGGAACCAAGCCGTCGGCTTTCGAGACGCGCAGTTCCACGCTGGGATCGGTATTCAGCGTGACGGTCAGGGAAAAGCCGGTGGCCGGGCCGGGGCCGGGAAGGAGCAGGGTCGCCGAATGCTTGTCGATCTTGAGGCGGGTCTTCACCTGCACCTGCAAGGTAGTTAGAGGCGTGCCTTCCACCAGCACCGGGCGCACGTCGAGAAACCGCGAGCCGTCCTCGGCCACCCTAACGGACCAATCGCGCAGTCCCTGGCCGGCGACGGAAAGCACCTCGCCTTCTCCGGTTAGGGCGAGGGTCAGGGTTTCGGGTTTTCCCTGGTGAATCTTGTAATCGATGGTTTGCTCGCTGGTGACGGCTGACAGGTTGGCTTGCGCTTTCACGTCGGCGGATGCGGAGAAGAACAACGGCGCTTCCTTGGGGGCCTTGCCGAGAGGGACGAGGATGACGCGGTCGTCGGGTTCCTGGCCAAAGCAGAGAGTAGCTAGAGCAATGAGGAGGAGGGAGATGGTTCTCATGTGATTTGGTTTTCTATCACGACGTGGAGGTCGATTGGGTAAAGGGTGTGTAAATTGGAGCGCGGGATTTATCCCGCCTGTGAGAAGAGGATTCGGGCGAAATAAATTTGCCTAGGGGCCAGCCGGGATGTGCTTCGCATTGTTTTCTAATGCCTGCTATCGCAGGCTCTGGATTCGCGGTCCGTTACTTGAGGGAGTCGATGACGCGGAGCATGTCGGCGACCCGGGGGCTGCTGCCGTAGAATTGTTTCACGAAGGCGCCGGGGCCGGTGAGTTGTTTGAAGTCGATGGCATCGGCGACGGGGCCGCCCTTGAGTTTCTCCGCTGCTAGAAGCGAGAGGCCGGCGAGTTGCATGGAGGGCGTGGCGCGGTCGAAGGCGGTGGCTTGGGCAGCGTAGGGAATCGTCCACGCCCGTTCGACCATTTCGCCACTGGCGGCGTCGCGGAAGCGCACGCTGACTTCGCCAAGTTCGCCGGTGCCTTCGGCGAGCGGCTCGACTTGATAGATGGCGACCCCGGCTTCCTCCGCGGCGAGTTCGGCGGCGTCCACGGCGTCGTTGCGGAAGTCCTCGGTTTTCAGGCGGTCCTTCTCGAAGCCGATGAGTTTGTATTTCCCGACGCGCTGCGGATTGAAGTTCACCTGGACTTTCACGTTCTCCGCGGCCGGGCGGAAGGCACCTGCCAACTGGCGGGCGAAGCTATCGTTCTTCTCGCTGCCGACGACGTAGTAGCGGCCGTTGCCGTTGCGGGCGAGTTCGCTCAACAGCGGGTCGTTCACGGCTTCCACGCCGATGCCGGCGATATCGAAGGCGAGGCCTTTCTGGCGGAGTTCTTTCACCTGCGCGGCAAGGTGATCGCGATTGGCGTTGCCAAGGTTGGCCGCGCCGTCGGTGAAGAGGACGATGCGGTTCTGGGCCCCGGCGAGCTGATGACTCAAAGCTTTTTCCGCGCCGAGTTTTATCGCTTCTTCCAGGTTCGTTCCGCCTTCGCTGGCGGTTTGATTGACGAGATCCCCGAGTTTTCCCGCCTGATCGCCAGTCATGCTTTCGGCCAGCAGGTGCGGGGTGCGGGAAAATCCGACAACCGTCACGAAGTCAGCTTTTGTTAGCAGGCTACCGAGTTGGGCGAGGGCGTGTTCCATTGAAGCGCGGCGGTCTTCGCGGACCATCGAACCGGATTGATCGACTAACAACGTCAGTCGCAGCGGTTGCGCGGCGCTGCGCCCGGCCGAGCCGGTGCGGAGCGCCACGCGGACCAGATTCCTGCCAGGGATGACCGGATGGGCCGATTGCTCGATGGTGGCGGTGGAATTGTCCAGCAGCAGGGCATCTCGTGCGGCGACGGGCTCGTTAGATGCAGGAGCGGGATCGCCGTAGTCCACGGCGTTGTAGAATTGTTCGGGCTTGATGCTCTCGGGATCGGGGCGTTCGCCTTTCGCAAGCGCGGCCCTGGCGAGCTGGAACGAGGCGTCGCTAATGTTGAGGGAAAACGTGGAGTATGGATTTTCGGTAGCGGCAATCTCCTCGATGAGGTCCGTCAGTTTTGCCTGGACCACATCCGTTTCTGCAGGAGGCGCCTCGTCAGTCATCTCGGTGATTTCCTTCTGCAGTTTCTGCCACTCCTTGAACACGGCCTGCTTTTTCGAATCGTTGACAACAGGCTCTTCGAGTTGCTTGCGAAGGGCCGCGAGCTTCTGCTCACGTTCCTTCAAAACAGCCAATTCCTTCCCCGCGACTTTCCCAGGAGTGCGCTTGGCTTCGGCGAAGGGATCCGCAGCGGCAGGTTCTGCTAGGGAGCTAAGATCAGTCCCCCTGAAGAAATATTCGGAGGAATCCGCAAACGAATCCTTCTCCTCCTTGAAAGGTTCTTCCTGAATGTGCAACTCCACCCCGGCGACGATACGTTGCGCTTCTTCGGCTGGAGGTTTCCCATCGTTCCCCAAGCCGAGCTGGCCTTTTGCTTCTCCTCGAAATCTTGACACCATATCCATCTCTTTGGACTCGGACCAAGTCGCGCTGTCGCCCGCTGCCGGAGATAGTTCCCAGTTCATGGCTCCTTCGCGCCCCAGATTTTTCTCATCCGCCGGGACCGAGAGTTCCCCAGCGGAATCCACCCGACCTAGCAGCTCGGCGCGACTATGGTCGTAGGAGGCGCGGTAGTAGTCGCTCTTCGCCACCTCCACTTGCTCCAATCCCCGGCGGGCGGCTGAGTTATACGGATCGATTCTCAATGCGTCCTGATAGGACTTCTTGGCATCATCGTAGTTGCCCAGATTGTAGTTGCCCTCGGCAGTGTAAAGATTCCTGCGCACTTGATCGACGGCTTGCGCGTGCCCGGCCGTCAATTCCCCCAATTCCTGGTTCTTTGACCGCTCGTCCCCATCAGCAAGCTTGGTCGCGTCGTTTCCTAACGACTTCGCCGCTTCCGACTTTTTTCCAGCTTCGGCAAGTCTGGGCATCGTGCCGCCCCATGTCCTGAGCGCTCCGTCAGCGGCCGCGGGTTGGGAAGCTGGCTCAGCCGTGGCACTTGATTCAAGGTCTGCCAGAACCGGCGGCTTGGCGTCCGACTCCGCCTTGATCCCTTTGGCTTTGGCTGCTCCAGCAGTGACACGATTCGGGTTGTTGAGGATCGCATCGATGCTATTGCGGTTGATTGCCTGGTCGCCACTGTGGAGTCCACTGGTCACTCCACGTGGGTCTAACTTATTTGCATTTTCAGGAATACCGTCAACCGAAGTCCCGGCGACATCGTCATCGGTGTCGAAGCGATCGGCCAAACTCATGCCGTGGTCATTTGATGGGATTTCGCCCAGGGACTTCGACTCCTCAGCGAGAGACGATTGCTCACCGGCGGCAAACACGGAATCCTTCGCGAGAAGCTGTTCCGGCTCAGCCGCGGGGGCTGCGGTTGCCGTTTGCGCAGATGGCGGTACCGCCCTCGGGCGGGCGTCCCTGGGTCCACCAGCTCCCTCGCCACCCCCACCGAGACCGCTGCGGGTGGTGAGCTGTGGCAAGGCTTCGATTTCCGAGGGCGCGTCGGCGGCGCTCATCGACGGCTCAACCGCTCCGTCGGCGAAGGCAATGGATTCCGGGGTGGCCGGTTGCTTCGCCGGTTCGGGGTGGCGGACGTTTTCTTTTAGTCCGGCTTCGCGATTGGAATTCATCGCGAAGGCACCATCCTTGCCAGTGACAACTGGCGGCGCGGCAGGGGCATCGGCGGGTGCCGGCTGCTGGCCGGGAGCCGATCTTAGCTGCTGGACCTCCTTGTCAAAAAACTGCGGAGCCGTTCCATTCCTCGCGAGACTTTCTTCGGGGGCTTTCGCCGGAGAATTCAGCGCAAACGCAACTTCGGGCTTCCCGGTAGTAGTGGCAGACGGCTTGGCCCCGGACTTCGCTTTTTTCGAATCTAGCGAAGGTGGCATTTCGTGCACGACGATCGATTCCTCCGTCATTCCGTGGGTAATCTTCTCGTTGATTTGCTTGAGCTTCATCGACTGAAGAAGCTTTTGGTCGGTTTCGAACTCGCGCTTGGCATCGACGTAGTCCTGGGCATCGAGGCCGCGCTTGATGGCATCCTCGCGGGTGTCGTCCTTCATGGCTTCGACGACTTTCAGACTGTCACTTGCCATGTCCAACTTCGCCTTCAATGTTTCCCTCAACGTGACGACCCCTTCGTCCATCTGATGCTTCATTGCCTTGATTTGATTCTCGGCAGCCAAGACCTCCGGATGGTTATCACCCTCACCCTTAATTTTGAGATCTTCCAAGTGACGTTTGCCCTCAAGGTATAGAGGATGGACGTTCCTGATAACGTTGTCCGGCAGATCCAGCCCTGAAGCATAGGTCATCAACTGATCGCTATCATACTTGAGCAAACTGTTAATCTGACCCTCAAGCTGATTCTTATCACGTAGGAGTTGGTCATAAGATTCGAGCGATTTCCGCGCCCCTTGATCATCATCCACACCGGATTGGCCGTAGTATGCGTCCCCCGCATGGTGAATGATGCCCTTGGTTCTCACGATCGTGGCGAGAACCTTGCGACGCTCCTCGACCTTGTCCTCTTGATCGCGGATGGCTTTCGTGAGTTCGGCCAACCCCTTCTCCGCTTCCCTCTGTTCGATACCGCTGCGGTATTCCTTGTAGGATTCAACCACTTCCCGCGTGATCTCCCGGGCATCCAGTTCACTCGCATCGCGCACCCGAATCGATATCAGATCGGTTCCATCGAGGTTCCGTGTTTCGATGCTGTCCTTTACCCTGTTAATCGCGGATTCCTTGTCCATGTTCCAGCGCGTTGCCAGATCGAGGTTATCGACAACTTTCTCCAGCGAGTTGCGACTCTTGATTTTTTCGAACTCCGTTCCGAAAAACTGCGGGGTCAACGAACTCGAAGCGGACGCTCCCGCACTGCCTCCACCGAAAGTAGACATACCCACGGAGCGGGGCTTCACTTCAATGATCGCCTCCGCTTCGTGTTTCCATGGCACTAGACGTGCGACGAAGAAGGTGATCACGAGACAAGCGGCGATGGACAGGATCGCGCGGCGACCGTTGCGACGAATGCGAAGTTCCTTCCGATGATCTAACTGCACGACGGTTTCCTCGCCGAAGATTTCATCGAGCACCTTGCGTTTTTCCGGCGGGAGTTTCCACGAGTGGTCGGGTTCGGCGGCTTCGGCTTCGGTTAGCAGGCCGTGGAGCGCACGCATGCGGCGGCGGAAGACGAGCAGCTCGGGGCGTTCCTCGCAGAGGCGTTCGAGTTCGGCGGCTTCGAAGGCCGAGGATTCGCCGAGGACCCAGGCGACGATGCGCGCTTCGACCGGCTCGGCCCCGATGGTGTCGAATGGGGTGTCGTTCATTGGAGATTGAGGATTGGAGATTGGAGATTGATCAGCCGTCGGCAGACTCGACGCCGAGGCGGCGGAGGGAATCGGCTAGATTTTTCAAGGCATGGTGGAGTTTGTAGCCGACGTTGCCGACGCTGAGGCCGGTGCGCTGGCTGATCTGGTCGTATTTGAGGCCGTCGTGGTATTTGAGGGCGATGAGGGCGCGGTCGTCTTCGTGGAGTTCGGAGACTAACAACTGGAGGGTGCCAATGGCTTCAAGTTTGCCGAGTGCTTGCTCGGGATCGGGAGTGGCGCTTTCCCATTCGCGGCCGGTTTCGAGAGGTGTTTCGCGCTTGTGATCGCGGAGATGGCTGAGGGCGAGGTTTCTGATGCAGCGGAAAAGCCAGGCGCGCGGGTGGATGACTTCGTCCCAGTGGGCGTGGAGTTTGAGGAAGGCGTCCTGGACTAGGTCTTCCGCAGTTTCGCGCTGACCGACCAGGCCGTGGGCATAACGGAGCAGCGGGGATTCTTCCGCGTCGAAGACCTGCCGGAGTGTGGGTTTTTCCTCCATGGGGTGATGCGACTGGCGGAAGGGGAACACCGGGTTGCGCCCGATGTCAGCCATCGGACGGGCGCTGGCGGTTTGAGTTTCCATGAATCGACGGGTGCGGGGCCATGCTTTCGTTTATGAAGACACGGATGGCGGGAGATTCTTAGAAAATATTTTGAGGGAAGTTGAGAGTGGATGGCTGAGAGTCTAGAGCAAGAAAGAGGCGAAATGAATTTCGCGGTCCGTTTGGCTTGTCAGGGATTGGGCGGGTGGACAGTTTCACGGCTCATGAAGCGAGTGATCATCCATACCGACGGTGGCTGCAAGGGGAACCCTGGACCGGGCGGGTTCGGGGTGGTGATGGTGAGCGGGAAACACCGAAAGGAGCTGTCGGCCGGGTATCGACTGACGACGAACAACCGCATGGAACTGCGGGCGGCGATCGTGGCGTTGGAAAGCCTGAGCGAGCCTTGCGAAGTGGAGCTGCACTCGGATTCAAAGTATTTGATCGACGCGATTTCCAAGAAATGGATCGAAGGCTGGAAGAAGCGCGGCTGGCAAACGGCGGACAAGAAGCCGGTGAAGAACCAAGACCTGTGGCTGCGGATGCTGGCGGCGATCGGTTCGCACAAGATCGACTGGCGGTGGGTGAAGGGACACGCCGGGCATGTGGAAAATGAACGTTGCGACGAACTGGGAAACATCGCGGTGAAGGGGAAGGATCTATTGGAGGATGTAGGATTCGAGGCCAGCGCGGGTCGATAGAAGACATGGAAGAATCCGGTAAATCACGCTGGGCCGCGCGATGCGGGGTGTTCGGCGATTTGCCGACGCGACTGATGCTGCATGCACTGCGGGTGGTGCCGTGGTTCCTGGAGCCGGTGCTAACAGGGTGTTGGACTTTGGTTTTTTTCGGGATCGCAAAGTCCCACCGGCGGGCGGTGGCGGGAAACCTGCGGGCCTTGCATCCCGGCTGGGGCGCATGGCGCGGACGGCTTGGAGCATGGCAGGTATTCTGGAATTTCGCGCTGACGTATGTGGATGCGCAGCGCTGCGAGAGCGGGACGGGTGCCGTGGATTGGGCGGTGGAGGGACTGGCAGCTCTGGAGGATTTGGCGAATCGCAAGGAGGGCTGCATCATTCTAACGGCGCACATGGGCAACTACGATATCGCCGCGCCGGTGTTCGCGTCGCGCATCAACCGGACGCTCTACACCGTGCGCGCGCCGGAACGCGAGCCGGAAACCCAACGGCTTCGTGAGGCGGAAATCCGCCGGAAGGAAGCGCGCAACCCAAATTTCCGCACGCTCTACAACGAGAACGGCAACCTGCTAGGTATCGAGCTGGCACGCTTGTTAGGCGATGGCAATATCGTGGCGGTGCAGGGCGACCGGGTGATTTTCGACGTTTCCCCGATGGATGTGGAAGTGGAGCCGGGACTGATGATGCGCCTGCCCAAGGGACCGCTGTTCCTGGTGCGGGCGACGGGCGCGCCGTGTTTCCCGTTGTTCATCGTGCGGGACGGTTGGCGGAGATACCGGGTGCTGGCGATGCCCGAGGTGAAACTGCCGCCGCGGAAGCGGGGTGTGGATGACGAGGCTGCAACGATTTGGGCGTCAACGATCCTCGGGGTGGTCCGCAAGCATTGGCGGCAGTGGTATGTGTTTGAGCCCTTGCTGACCCGGGTGCAAACGGATGGCGAAAAATCTAACAATGGGTGATTTCCCGGAATGTTCCCTTTCCTGATTTGAAAATCCGGCTATAAGGAGAGCATGAATTTAAGGATCATCGGCATTTTCCTGGCGTCGCTCGCATTCGGCGCTCCCATGGCGCTCGCTCAGAAAGCGGTGCCGCCGCCGTCCAGTCCGCGACTGCCGTTGTCCACGGTGTTTCAAGGGGAGTCGAAGTTCCAGGCGATCGTCGCCAAGGCCGAGCGGGAAAACTGGCGCAATCTGCCACTGGGTGAGCGAACCATCCGGGTGGGCCGCGAACTGGTGGGAACCCCGTATGTGAATTATTCGCTGGAGGTCGATGACCGGACCGAATCCCCGGTGGCGAACCTCAAGGGCATGGACTGCTGGACGTATTATGAAAACTCGCTGGCGATCGCCCGCATGCTGCGTTTCAAGCCAGCGCCCTACAAGCCGGAGGACATGCTGCACATGGTGGAAATCGAGCGCTACCGGAATGGCATTTGCACGGGCAGCTACTTGAGCCGGATGCATCATCTGGAGGAGGTTTTCTATGACAACCAGCGCCGCGGGTATGCCACCAACATCACTTCCCGGATCCCCGGAGCCGAGCGGATGCACCGCCAGATCCAGGAAATGACGGTGCAGTGGAAGGCCTACCGCTACCTGCGCTCCAATCCCTCGCTGATCGCGCCGATGGGCAAGATCGAAGCACAGGTCTCGAACCTGCCTGTCTATCAGATACCGAAGTCAAAGGTCCGCAGTGCCGAGAAATATCTGCAGAATGGCGACATTTGCGCGATCACCTCGAAGGACACCAGCGGCTACACCTCACACGTCGGCATGATCGTTAGAATGAAGGACCGGGCCTATTTCACCCATGCCACGTCGGACCGTGACAAGGGCCGCATGGTGGTGATCGACTGCCCGATCGCGGACTATGTCAACAAGGGCTCCAAACACGCCGGCATCATCATTTGCCGACCTAACGACGTGCCCCAGTCGCCATTGTGGCAAAACAACGTGGCGCGCCAGTAAGCCTGCCGCGGGTCAGGCTTCCGCCAGATCCTCTGTCAGGCTTTCGGACAGACTCTCGGCGATGGCCTTGATGACCTCGCCGGATTCCTTCTCGACCAAGGGGCGGGCCAGCATTTCCTCGTAAATATTGATGTAGCGGCGGGCCACCTCCTTGTGGCTGAATTCCTGCTCGCTCTCGATCATCACGCGGCGGATTTCCCGTTCGCGGATTTCGTAGGGCAGCGCGTAAAAGTCCATCGCCCGGTCGATTGCCCAACGGAACGCGCCCGAGTTGTAGTGATCGAAGCGGAAGCCGTTGCCAGTCGAGTTCTCGATATCCAGCGGCCGGATCGTGTCGTAAAGACCGCCCGTGGAATGTACCACCGGCAACGAGCCATAGAGTGGCGACGTCATCTGTGGCAGGCCACAGGGTTCGAACAACGAAGGCATCAGCATGAAATCCGAGGCCGCGTAGGCCAGCCGGGAAAGCCGTTCCTCGAAATCGACGATGGCCACCCGCTCCCGCAGATCGAACGCGCAGACGATCTTGTCGATCCAGTGCTGGTGAGGGCCATTTGCGACGATGACCACCTGAAGACCCCGATCCCAATAATCCGAAACCAGCGCGTGCAGGATTTCCGTTAGAAGCTGGGGTCCCTTTTGGACCGGATCCAGGCGCGACGGCCAGAAGAAGATGGGCGCGTTCACGTCTTCGGTTAGCTGAAGTTCGCGTTGCAGGGCGAGCTTGTTAGCTGCCTTGCCTTCCATAAAATCCGCCACGCCGAAGTTCCGCGCCAGTGAATCATCGGTCGTCGGATTGTAGGAAACGTCCGGTGCGTTGAGGATGCCTGCGGAGCATCCGGCGGTGTATTTCCCACGCAGCTCGGCACGGACCGAGTCGGGAACCACCGAGTGCCAGCCCTCGACGATTTCCCAAAGAAAGCGCGGACTCACCGTGTTGATGTAGTGGGCGGCAAAAATGCCGGATGCCAGAAGGTCCACCGGCACATGCGAGCGGGCGTGGTCGTAATTGCATGGCGCACCGGTGAAATACAGGTTCATCCAGAACTCCGCGGCATCGATTCCGGCTTCTTCGATCTGCGCCAGGGAGACATTCAAAGTGTGGATATTGTGCACCGTGAACAAAGACTTGATGCCACGACGGCGGGCCATCGCGGGGATCAAGGCGGTCATCCAGTCATTGCAATGGATCAGATCCGGCATCACCCGCGGAACGATGTGATTGATCACCTCGCGCTGGAACACCAGGGCGATCCGCATCGCCTCGGCCGAGTGATTGCTGTAAACCTGCTCCCGGTAGTAGAAAATCCGGTCCTCCGCCAGATGGATGTGCGCCTCAGGCAGCACTTCATGGTATTTCCTCAATTCCTTTTCATGCAGGTTGAAAACGTCGCCCTGGAACATCCGCCGGTAGTTCGGCATGGCCACATGCACGTCCGCGCCCAACTCGAACAGCGCCGAAACCAATGACGCGGAAACATCCGCCAGCCCACCCGCTTTCGCGGACATTCGTTGTGCCATGTTGCCCATGCCTGACGGCAAATAGGTGATTTCCGGCGTGACAATGAGGATGCGGGGCTTGGCTGGCTTGGATTGGTTTGACATGGGGGTGCGGAATAATTTGGCCGTTACTCTATCCGTTGCGATATTGGTAAGAATCCCAAAGGATCGCCACCTCAATCTGCGCGATTTCCGAGATTATTTTGCGGCTGGTGATTCCAAACAGGCCGCCTCCGACAAATGCCGGATGCAAAATTGGGACCAAGTCTCCAGACGTTCGAACGAAGGACCGTTGAGATCCGTCAGCAGGCTGAATCCGAGGTCGGTGAGCGCGTCCTCACGCGAAGTCACCGCGTCCAATTTCAAATCCACCAGATGAACGATTCCCAAATGCACCTGCCCCACCGGGTTCGATTCATCGTTGAGCAGTGCGATGATGCGATGCTCGTGCTCCTCGGGAAGATCCAGTTCTTCCTCGATTTCACGCGTCACCGCCGCGTGATAGGCGTCCGGCCCGGTGCGACCACCGCCGGTGTCGATCGGATTTACATGGCCACCTACGCCCACTGAAATCTTCGCATGAAGCCGGCTTTCGCCGCCGGATTTTCCGCGGGTGTAGTGGAGGATGCGGTCACCGCAGCGGAAGATGCAGTACGGGATCAATTGCTTGTGGCCCGGGTCTTCCTCGGCCGCCGCCCGATCCATGAAAAAATGGTTGGCGGGATCGAGCAAGCGCCCGACCGCCGCATCCAGGCCATCCGTCCGCAGCCCTTCAAATGATCCGATTTCCTCCAACAGCGCACGCGGCACCACCAACACTTCCTCGCCTCCATACTTCGACATGGCGGCAACCATAAGTTCCGAAAGCGCTTCGCCAAGTCTTCATCAGAATCTTTGACGAGCTAAATGATAACGAGATCCTGAGATTACGTCATCACGTGATTCCGAATGGCCGGTTTTGTGACATGATCCCATCCGTCAGCCGGTTTCCCCGATCTCTGACACTCCCCCTTGGTTTTCTAACTGTTCTCGGCTGCATTCAAGCGATCCTCACGATCTACGCAAACGCCCAGAACACCATCACCTACCTCGACCTCGTCAATCCTGCTGTTGAGGAAGTGACCATCGGTGCCGGAACGTTCCGCGCGGAAACTTTGCCTGGAACCGCCGGAACCGGAAACTTCGACACCTTTCTCAAGCTCAACGGCACCCCGCTGGAGGAAGGCTACAACACCTCAGCCAGTGGCGTCATGGACAACGTGAACGGCCAATGGACCCACGACCTGACCGTCGGCGACATGTCGGTTGTCCAGGACTTGACCGGACGATATCTGCTTAACATCGGAATGGATCTGAACGAGCCCAATTCCGCCGGAGCCCGCTACCAGTCCTTGGACGCTTTCCAAGTCTATGTGTCCCCCATTGGCTCCCAGAATACGACCGACCCGACACAACTCGGAACCCTCATTTATAACATGGACGCCCTTGCGAACAACGCGCTCCTGTTGGACGTGAACCGCAACTCCTCCGGCGGCAGCGGTCGCTCCGACTTGAACGTCTATCTGGATCTCACCTTGTTCGCAGGCGTCAAACAAAGCGACTTCATCTATTTCTACGTGAAGATGGGTGGAGTGGGCCAGGGAGAAGCTCCCCAATATCCAAATCTGAGTTTCGCCAACGACGGCGGTTTCGACGAACTCCGCCGGGATTACAGCCTCCAGTCGGTGTCCTCCATCCCTGAACCGAGCGTCGCGATGTTGTTCGCGCTCGCAGCAACGGGGCTTGTCTTCCGCCGTTCCCGCCGCTGATACTCCCCGCTGCAAGCGCTGGAATCCGCGCACCTGGCGGATCTGGCGCCTGCTCGCTCCATTTTTCCAAAAATCCTCTTGCTCCCCCCGAGTCCCGCCGATAAACCTCCGCCCCACCCGAAAGGGGCGTTAGCTCAGTTGGTAGAGCACTTGCATGGCATGCAAGGGGTCAGCGGTTCGAATCCGCTACGCTCCACCATTTCAAAACCGCCTAGAGCCACAAAGGTTCGGCCGTTTCACCGAGGGACTCCGTTAGAGAATCATCCCCTAAATTGTCCCCTACTCGATTTCGGCCCGTTTCATGAGCACCTCCCCCGTGAATCCGACTTCAGCCTATCTAAAGTTCCTTCAATCGATGGCCCCTCCTCCTTCTCCAAACGAGGTTTCCGCCATTATCAAAGGTCCACGAGGGGCCTCACATGGGGAATGGAAAGGATTCCTCTGCAAATCAGCCAGCGAGTTGCATGGTTACATCAACCTTGCCGATGGGGTTGGAAGAACGGAAGAGGACATTCCTTTGTCGGAAATTTGGCCGCTCGTTTACCTTCGCCGGTTTTTCGTCAACCGCCGAAGTCGAAAACGTGGCCATGGAACCCGAGGGATGAACGAGTTCCTTGATGCGGCTCGCAAGAAGGGGGCTCGGATTGCATTCGTGTGGATCGGCAGGGATTTCGGTGAAGATCTGGAGGAAAACAGGGAATTCTATATCAGCAAAGGATGGAAGATCATCCCGGCTGACAGTGAATACGAGCCGATCTTGGCTTATTACGAACTGTGAGATATATTTTTCAGTCTACCGCCCCCGGTTTTAAGGCCATCGGGGATGGTCATTTCTCCGCATCGACCGCTTTTAATCCCTTTGCTGATAGCAAGCCCTCGCGCTGCCAGCGACGGGCAAGGTCCATCTCTCGCTGTCCTATCTTGTTAGATTTGGAGAGGTTCGCGCCGGCGGGGATGGCTTCGAGGTTGTAGAAGCGGGCGGCCAGCTCGGGGACGATCGACACGGGCAAGACGTGATCGAGGGCGATGGCCTGGCCCGCGTGCGGGCCTTGGGTGATAACCGGGGATCCGCCCTTGCGCAGCTTCTCCATGCCGGCGGGGGTGAAGCAGCCAAAGGCCTGGAGGCGGGAGGCGCTCCAGATAATGCACTGTTGGTCTGCCTTGGCGCGGGCGGTGCCGGCGTAGTGGGCCGCGGCCTGGGCGATGTCCAGCACCTCGGCCGGCTTGCCGCCAACGAGGCGTGCGGTTTCCAGCCAATAGAACACCCGGTAAAGGCGGGCGTTGATTGGTCGATCTCCCTTGAGGGTGTCCACCTTGGCCGGATCCAGCAGCGGGGCGAGCATTTGCCGGGCGATGACGTCGGGCTTCCGCGGTGCCTCGGCACGCAACGGCATGGCCAGCGCGGCAAGGACGTACACGAGGGCGCGAAACATGGCCGACGATGGCGGAAAGGCGGACCGTTGAGTAAACGAGTCTATCACTCTCCAACAGTTTTAGTTGCCGAGATTTGGCGAAGTTTTAAAACCATTGAAGTGGCCATGTCGAAATCCCCGGATTCAGGCAACTTTGCGAGCTTTTCGTTGACCACTTCTTCTCCAATCCAAGACTCCTCTTTGAAGTGGATGCTCTGAGCCACGACCTTCTCGCGCAAAAGGATTATATTCTGAGAAACAGCGGCCCGCCCGATAACATCGGGACTAGTTCGTCCGTCGTCTAACTCCACTATAGTCTTTCTCATGGCCCGGAAATAAGCATCAGTCGCAGCCTCGGCCTTAGCCTGTTGCTCGGGTGTCGGCTTGATCGTGAAGGGATCAATCTTCTTGCGGCTCACATTACTTGCCACCGTGACCGGTGCTCGAACTGGAGCTTGCACCTTCTCCGGAGCACATGACGGAAGCAGCATGGATATGAGCACAAATGCGGCAATGGGGGGTATCTTCACGATCCGGCTTCTATCCGCTCAAGGATCCGGGTGCAAGATTCATTGCTTCCCGCTTGGGACCTCCCGAAGCAGTGCCGCGACCTGGGAGGCCGGCAGGCAACCTTCCTTTGCAAGTAATCTCCCCATGCTCCGGATCAGGGACGAATGGGGCCTCAGAAGGTCGGAGGCCTTCGCCAACCAGCGATCGAGCGCGCTGGCAGGATCTTGGAAGGCAGGTTGTTTCCCTTCTTCGACAAGGAACGTCAACACCGGGGAGGATTCTACAAGCTGCCAGGCTTCGGCCGCGTCCCCGAATGACGTGCGCATTCCTTCCCAATCGATGCGGGCGAGGAATAACTCGGGGCTTCGCGTTTCCCACTCCCACGCGATGCCCGCGAGAGTCACGAGCAAAGCGTCATCCAACCCGGTCCGCTCGCCAGTGCCCTCACAGAGTCCGTTCCCCAGTTCATCCACGGAAAGCTTCGTGGCAGCCATCCAACAGAGCTTCCGCATGACAGCGTGAGCGCATTCGTGTTCTGCGAGAATTGAGGCCGGGGATTCCTTCATGACTGCGCTTCGGGCCGGCGGGGCTCAGGGGGATCCGCCTTTGTTCATCGATCGCCCGAAGCGCTTGAAGTCTTCCATGACGATCTGGGCTCCAAGGTGCCCGTCGCGCGCGGCAATGATAACGACCTCCAGTTCATCGTTAGAAACCGGTTCCTCGCTCTTGAGCTTGCGGATCGCCTCTCTAACTGACTGCTCCCGTTCCAGCACATCTATATGCTTCTTGAGCAAAAGGGAGAACCCCGCGGCAAGGGCAAAGGCGAGGACTTCGTTTCTCGTCATGCCGTGATACTTCATGAGGCTGGGAAGGCCCCGTTCCAATGCCACTGCCTCCAAGCTATCCATGTCGATGGAAAAGTTGACTGCGGGTGCTGGTGGTTCGTTGCTCATTATGTTTGTTAGGGTTTCAGTGGATGGGTTCGGTGTCGCAGATGCGGCCGGTATAAAATGGAACGATGTTGCCCAAGGCTGCGGTGAGGGTGGCAGCGGCCCAGTCCTCAACGGTCATGCCCTGAGAGCGTGCTGTGGCTTCCATCGCCTGGCGCTGCCCGCCCATTACGGCAATCGAGAGGTGCGTTTCGGCATCGGCGTTGTCAAGGAACCGATTCACACAATCCCGGATCCAGTCGCTCAAATTCATGTGCCGGGTCGGTTTGAAGGCGGCGCTCCAGCGGTCGCACTCCTCATCGGAGATAGAAACCAGCCTGGTTTGATGCCGGTCTGTGGATTGTGCCGGGGTACGCTGGAGGCGGTTCATGATGCACCTCCCGCGCACAAGGTCAGGCTCGCCGGTGTGGCCTTTCCGGCTGGTCGGTTCGTATTACCCCGCCAAAGCTTGATGCGGGCGGCGTAGGCGGCGCGGATCAGGGCGACGGGCGAAACCTGCAGCTCGTCGCAGTTGGCGAGGAACTTCCGCCACTGGGATTCCTTCACCGAAAAGGAGACGGTTTGAAGTTTGCGGCCCTGCATGTTCTCCCACAGCTCGGAATCCAGGGTGTAAAGTCGGCAACCGGTTGCCTGCGATCCGCGCTCCCTGTGGAAATGAAGGGCAATCGCAAAGTCGGTGGCGTAACTGGTGAAAATGGACTGGTGCCACTCGGGCCGGTGGCCTTCCCGGGTGGTCACTTTTTCGGCATCGCTGTGGAGTATCTCCGCGGAGACTTCAATCCATCGCTCGATGACTTCGAAATTCCGGGTGCGGATGGATTGCTTGGCAGGCGTGGTTAGGGGCGGGTTTGCTGTTTTCATGCTGCTTTCCCTTTCCTTGCTAGAAACAGTTCGATTCGCCGGGCGCGCGCGGATAAGGCCGCCCGCACGAGCGCGGCGACTGGAATACCGTGATCCGCGGCATACTGCTCAATCGCCACCCAATAGAACTCGAAGGTCTCAAAGGTGATCGAGGCGGGCGTGGTGGGGCGCGGGAGGTGCGCCTCAATGTGGTCCTGCAAAGCATCGCCGCGGAGGTGTGGTGCCGCTGTTTCATTGATCAGAGAGAAGACGTCCGAGCCGAACGATGATTGAGAGAGCGCGCCCCAATTGGAGAACGCGCGTAATGCTTCGGCAGAGACCTCGGTGGTGACTCTTACCATGGAATGCCGCTCGATCTTGGTGAAGCGTTTGGCAGTGGTTTTCTTGGCGGGTGGCTGGCTCTTGGCTGCCGTGGTCTGGGGAGGACTTGTTTTCATAGCGGGCTCATTTGTGCACTCGGTGCACTCGGTGTCAACTTTAGAATTGCACTGGGTGCACAAAAGCGGTGAGAATCGGGGCATGACGTGGGTGGAATTTGTGAAGCGCTGGCCCTTGGCCGATCTTATGGATTTGGGTATCCCCCGGCGCACCGTCTACGCGTGGCGCGATGGATCAAAGGAACCAACTGGGTGGCAGCGGGAGGCGGCGGAATTTTGGATCGAGGGGAAGGTGGGTGGGAAAATAAAGCCGAAGAAAGGGGCGGCTGAAGCGGATGGCGAATGAGAAGCCGGGAAAGAAGCGCTACACGCTGACTCCGGAGCGGCGGGCGGCGATGGAGGTGGAGGCGAAGGGCTACGAATATGCGGCCCGGCGGTTGCGCGGGCAGCTTGAACGGTTGAATCCGGGAGTGACGGCGGCGGTTGCGGTGCGAGCGGCACCGGCGGGCGGATCGGCGGACGCGTTGGTGAGGAGGAAGTTCTCCTCGGGCTATTCCGATTTGCAGGTGATGGCGTTGTTCGCGCTGGCAAAGCACCACCTGTTCACGCTCTCGGATCTGGCGGAGGAGCTGGGCGTGGGGGCCAGCACGGCGTGGCACGCGGCGGAACGGTTGTGCGAATGGGAACTGGTGCGCAAGGACACGCTCAACAAGCCTTACCAGGTGGCGTATTTCATCCTCACGGACGAAGGCAAACTGAAGGTGGCTTGGTTGCTGGGGAAAGTGTAGAAGGCGGCGCAATGGTGAAGGAGGCAGGGCAGGACGAACACGGATTGAATCCCCGGCAACGGCGATTCGTGGAACTGTTCACGGGCGGGATGGCGGCGGGGCGCGCCTATGTGGCGGCGGGCTATGAGGCGAAGGGGGCGGATCAGGCGGCTTCGCTTTTATTGAGAAATATTAAGGTTTTGGCGGCGATCAAAGCGACCCAACAGAAAGCTGCGGAAAAGGCGGAGATGGAGCGGGGCGATTTGGTGAGCTACCTTGTGGAGGTAATCCGCACGCCGATTGGCCAGATTTCCGAGAATCACCGCCTTTGCGAGAGCTGGCAAATGGACCCGGCGACGGGTGCCTTGCGCGTGCGCATGCCCTCGAAGCTGGCGGCTGCAAAGCAACTGGCGGACATCATGGGGTGGAACCGGCCGCAAGAGGTGAAGCTGGATCTTTCGGAGAAGCTGGCAGACATCATCCAGCGGGTGCGGGAGTCATGATTCAGTCGGCGTTACCGCCAATTGTGACGACAAGCTCCACGTTGCTATCCTGCTCGATTTCGACCCTCTCGCCGTAGCGCTTCGGATCCCATTTGCTCAAAAGCTTTAGGCGCGTATCGATCCGCAACCGGCTGCGCGCGATCCATTCGTTGTCCGGCCGCGGGCCGTTCTCGGTCTCGATCGTGTCCCGGCTCGTATCGTCTGCGATACGCAGGCATTCCACGGCCAAGGCGTCGAAGCCCTCGTCGCGGGCTCTTTGGAAATCGTCGTCGAACTCCTCACGGTGGCGCCGCCAGTCGGAAACGGTCCGCGTGGCGGGCATCTTGGGATCCCGGCAAATTTCTGCCAGTGGCTCGCCCTCGGCGATCCGCCCGCAGATTTCCTCGGCGATCCTGGGGGTGAAGGTCGAGGGGCGGCCGGGCAATTTCTTTTTCGCCTTGGCCGTCGACTTCTTTGGTTTTGCCCGGGTGCTCATAGAAGGAAGGACTTTTCCCCGTTTCCGGGGAAAAGGTCTGGCAGACGTCGAAGTAGATGCGCAGGGATTCCAGCGCATCTCTCGATGGGGTTTCCGCCCGCATCGCGCGGGCGCGCGCGCGAGGGGTGGGAATGGGAACGAATGGAGTTCATTGCTTCGGGGCGGTGACCAACTTTCGAACCTTGTCCTTCACTTCCTGCGGTGCCGTGACGGCGTCGAGAGTTTGCTTGCGAAGCTCGGGGGCGAGCGGGGCGAGATCGGCGCGCAAATGGTCCACCATGGCCGCGTGTTTGGTGGCCTGAATCGCCTTGTCCGTCTTGGTGGCCGGCTTGCCATCGGATCCGGTCTTGCCGGTGGGCTGCTGGGTTTTCCCGTGGATGTCGTCGAGGGTGCCGGCGAACTTGGAGAAGCGGGATTTCAGGCGCTTCACGCGGTCCTCGTCGGAGAAAGAAACTCCGTTGGAGGTGGCGACGCCCGACACGAACTCGGCGAGGTTCCCGCCCTGGGCGAAAAGCGCCCCGCCCGGAATGACGGGCCCCACTCCTTGGAGGATATCGATTGCACCTTCCACGGCTTCCTCGGTGGTTTCCGGCTCCTCGAAGGTGAGCACTTCGCGGGCCGCACGGTTGAGGGGATTCTGCGAGCTGGTGAAAGCCTTCTGATCGAATGCCTTGGCCATCGTTTGATTCCAAACCTCGCCGCCGATGGGGACGCTTCGAAGGTGGGAGGTTGTTAGGGCGTGCGCCCATGCCTTGGGATCGAAGATGCGCTTGCGGAGGCGGGACAGGAAATCTTCCGGTTCGTCGTCGTCGGCTTTGGCTGCCGCGGCGTACGCCTGGCGAATCATGAAATCCGCCGTCTGGAAGATGACGAACGCGACGAAGAGCTGTTGGGCTGCCATCGGTTTGCCGTAGGTCCCCTTCCCTGTGGTGAGTTCACGGCCTGACATGTAGAGGATGGCGAGCGTTTTCCGTGGTTCACTGGTGAAGAGCGTGAAGAGTGCGGCGAGCGGGTTCTCCGCGGCTTTGAGCTCCATCTCAGACTTGGCCAAGCGGGTGGTCGGCTGGGCGCTGCGGAGAAGCAGACGCGTCACTTTCTGATCTGCCGCGGTGCGGGCCTGCTCCTCGGTCATGCCGGCTCGAAGGGAATTCTTGCGGGTGTGTTCCCAGACGACGGCCGCGCCGATCACGTTCGCCCCTGTGTCGACGTAGTTGATGGGCATCACGCCCTTCTGCGCGGCAGAGTTCAGCGTTGCGAGCGTCGGGTTGCGCGATGGTCCGCCGGCTTTGGCAAGCTGTGCCTCGTAGCTCGCGCCCTGGTGCAAGCGGCGCTGGATGGCCGGCGAGTTGAAGGCGTCCTTGAATGCCTCGGGGCGGGCGAAAACTTCGGCGATGCCGGCGGCCAGTTCATTGGCCGGGATCTCGAGTCCTACGTTCAACCCGGCGGCGACGTTCACGGCGAGGGTGGAAACCCGGCCGCCCAGGGTGCCAATGGCGAAGCTGCTGGTGAGGCTCTTCACCAGTTTTTCCCAATCGAGAAGCTTCGCGGCGTTGAGCGCCCCGCCGCTCTCGATGCGCTTCAGGAGCGTGTCGAGGGACTGGTAATAGGTTTCCCCCATCCGGACCTTCACGGCGGCGGCGAAGCGTTCGTCGCGGATCACGCCCCCGAATTCACGAAGCGGGGCGACGTGGCTTTTCCAGAAATTCACCTGCGCCCGGTTGGCGAGGAAAACGGCAATGGCGTTCACGTAGGCGGGTGGGGCGTTGTTGGAAACCCGCTCCTTGATCGCGCCGATAGATTTCCCGGTGTGCTGGATGGCCCCGCCGTTGATCGACAGGCCGGTGTTGTCCGCGCCGGCGACGTCGTTCCTAACGGGGAAATAATTCTCAACCAATTTCAGCCCCACGCCCTTCTCGGCGCGGTGGATGGAATCGAGCGTGAAAGCTTCGGCCCCGATGTGGTCGACCATCCACGCGCCCAACTCGATAGCCTCGTCTGTGAGCCACTCTTCGAGCTGGGCGAGGGTGGTTTCATCATAGCCAAGGCGGGCGAGCTTCACGGCCTGATCCGGCTGCTTCATCGTGAGATAGAGCTGCAAGCCTTCGAGCTGGTTCACCTGGCCGATGGTCATCCGCACGCCATCTGCAACGATGCGCTCAAAGGTGACATTGCGTTTCCTGGCCTGCTCGGTCTCGGGGAGGTCGGTGAATTGCTCCCACTCCAGTTCTAACTGTGCAAGGTCGTGATCGTCGAAGGCCTTCACATCCTCGGCGAATTTCTCCCCGCCGGCTTCCAGGCCGGAAAGATCACCGGCAAGGATCGCCTCCACGAATTTAACGGGAACCTTCACCTTCTCCACCTTGCGCCCCTCGATTTTTTCCACGGGGGCGGCGGCGGTGGCGGTGGTGAGTTCCCGCAACTTCGCCGCGGTGCCGTATTCGGTGGAGGTGCCGAAAATTTTCCGCATGGCGGCGGCGAGGGCCTTCGAGTCGGCGTCGTTGGTGTCGCCCTCGGCGTTCTCCGCGTCGAGGAATGCCATTTCCATTTCCTCGGTAAGCGCGGCAATCTCCGGATCCTTGGTTAGCTCGGCGAGTCGGCGGAGTTTCTGCGATCCGGATAGACCGGCCTGCATGATCCCCTCATCAAGTCGGGTCAGCGTCGATTCGAAGCGGCGCTTCATCGCGTTGCGCTCGGCATCGGTGATCGGACCGGCGCGCCCCATGGCGGTTTCTACGATGGCGACACGGGCGTTGCGAACGTCGCGGCGGGCGGTGAGCACGTCCAGCCATTCTCGGCGGCCCTCGGTGTAGGTGCCATTGAGGAAACCGAGCGCTTCCTCCAGGCGCGCACTGTTCGCGTTGCCGAAGTCGCCAAGGAGTTCCACCGCGGCAATACGGCCGTCGAGTTCGGCAATCTGCTCGTCGGTGAGGTCGGGGGCTCCTTCCAGCAGGGTGCGGAGTTCGTCCGCTTTGGCGTCAGCTTTCTCGGCTGCGGTCTTCCCGCCGATCTGTGAGGCGGAATCATCGGTGAGCTTCATGGCTGCCTTGGCCTCCTCGAAAACAGCGTGGCCAAGCGCCCCGATCTTCCCGCCCCGGGTGCGTGAATCCGCCACCTTGAAAGCTGCCTGCTTCATCTGCCGACGGATCGCCGCGCGGAAATGGCGTTGCAGCATGGATTCAAGGGCGTTCTCAATGCGGGGCAAAAGGGCCGTGATGTATTTCTGACGGCCTTTCGTGGTCTTGAGGTCCGCCACCTTGCGAAAGCTGCCGACAATCTTCCCGCGGATCTCGGGCGGCATGGCTTTGGCGATGGCCTCCAGCGTGGCGATGTCCCGAATCTGCTCGAAGCGTTTCTGATCGATGGCCCCGGCGTCATTGTCGAACTCGCCCCGCAAGCGCCGCTCTTCGAAGCGCCGCTTCACGGCGGAGACGCGGGCCTTCATTTTCTTGTAAACCTCCGCCTTCTTCTCGGGCGAGTGAATGCGCGCCTCGATGGCGGCAAGCAATGGGTCGCCCCGAACGGAAATGGAGAAGGTTTCCCAGCCGTCCATGAATGGCTTGGCTGCGCGTTCCTCCGCGGTCATGGAGGCGCGGGCCTGCACACCGCGGGCTTCCTTCTCGCCGCCCAATGCGCGGTAACGGTCCATGTCGGAAGCTCTGAGCGTGTCCAGTTCCGCCAGCTTTTCCGCCACGGCGTGAACTTCTTTCATCACCGGATGGTCGCGGTAAATGTATTGCTGCAATTCGTTGGCGGCCTCTTCGCTGGCGTCGTCCTTCTGCCAGAATTGATCCCACATGCGATCCACCGCGGGGGCGGATGCCTGATACTCGCTGGAGGTTTCGATTCCCCTCAGCCTGGCGCGGAGGGTGTCCCGCTCCTGCTGGAATTGGTCCGGGTTGCCGCCGGGCGTGAAGTCCTCCTGTTCCTGAATCCAATGCTGGACCTCATGCAAAAGGGTGGAGAACTGACGGGCGGAGATTTCCCGGTTTGCCTTGTCGAATCCGATCGTGATCGTTTTGGCATCCTGATCGTAGGAACCTCCTTGTTTCCCTGGCACCAATCGCACCCAAATTCCCCGCGCGTCGGGGTATGCTTCGAACAGAGCGGGGTGGTGGAGTATCTTCCCGAGCACGATTCCGGTCGGGTTGCCCTGCATCAAGTCGGTGAACTGCCCCCACCCGTAGGTCGGAACGCCAGCCTCGATGGCCCGTGCGTCGTGGTCGGAAATTTCGAAGCGCTCCTTGCCATCCTTGCCGGCGAAGGTCCGGCCTTCCGCCTTGGCCTGGGAGAATCCCGCGGCGTGCGGGCCGCCCACGGAAAACGTCGGGTTCCAATCGTCGCCGGTGTCCTGCTCCGTCGTGTCGGTGGTGCCGAAAACTTTCCGGCCGTAATTGATAGAGAGGTCTGCGGCCTCGATCATTTCCGCGGGCGTGGTGAAGTCGAAGCCCTGCTCATTGAGAGAACGGCGGAGTTCGTCCAAGTTCGCGGCCTGCCCTTTGGGGAGAAAGAACTCGTTCACCTTCCGGGTGCGGGCGGCCTTGTTCGCGCCGTTATCGGGATTCTCTAGCATGCCTTCGTGAAGGCGTCTGACTTCCCCCGCCAAGGGGTCACCCGCGGCTTCGAGCGTGGCCGGGTGGGGAATCTTGCCCTTCAAAGCGTCCTGAATCTCAGTGAAGCCCGCCATTGATTCGGCGAGCTGCTCGGCTTCCATTTGCCGGGACAAATTGTCTAATTGGTATTCGGACTCCAGGCCGGCGGCCACGTCGAGCCAGTAGGAAAACTCCGGGTCAACCTTGCCCTCGGTGCGGAGGTGGGCGAAGTCGGCGGCGAGGCGAAGCACGGATGCGATCTGCTCTTTGAAGGCGCGGAAGAAGGCTTTCACCGCGGACGGAAGGGCGCTGTCAGCGATCTTGCCCACCGCATTGTTGCGGGCGATCAGTGAAAAGCCCTCTGCGATCTCCTGGGCGCGGGCCTCGTCGGCCATGGTGGCGATGTCGTCGGCCAAGATCTTCGTTCGAGTCCCTTGTTCCGTTTCCCGGATCCAAGAAATCATCTTCGCCTCTGAAACCTTGCTGTCCGCCATCAGCCATTTGCCGAGGCTTTCTGCCGCCTCTTCGATGACGGTTAGAGGGTTCCCGCTCTTGTGGATCTCTGCCACCATCCGGGTAACGGCACCGGCGCGGATCGTACGGGAGGTCCCGAGAATTGGAACGTCCGAGAGAAGCGGGCGGTCAATGCCCATGTCGGTTCCTGCCTGGCGAAGCATGATGTCGATTCGGGCGTTTGCCGTGGCAATCTTCTCCTTGGAGTTGCCTGCCCAGCTCTCCAGCGTCGGCTCTTGCGTGGTCTGGCGGCCGGTGAAAGAGGCTTCCGGATTGGCTGCGTGATAGTCGGTTAGGAAATCGAGGTATTCCCGCACGGCCTTGGTGGTGTCCACGCTTGCCTGTTCCTCCCAGTTTCTAACGGCTTCCAGTGCCTCCTCGTTTCCGTCGACCAGCACGGCTGGCGCGTCGGGAAAATTGACCAGCACCTTGCCGTCAGGTTCCTTCTGCATCGTTGGGAGTCCGGCTGCCTGGCTGTCGCTGGTTTCCACTCCCGGGCGGGCGAGGTGGGAAAAGCCGACAACCGCGCGGCCATCCAGCGGGTTCACGCCCGCGGGGCTGTAGATGTCGAAGCGCCCCGTGAGTGCCTTGCCTTCGAATTCCTCCGCGGTGCGGTCCATCCATCGGCCTGAAATCTCGGTGCCGTCGTCGAGGCGCATCGTAACGACGTCGCCCGGGGAAATGCCCGCGCTGCGGAATCCCGCCTCGATGTCGCGACTCACGGCAATGTCACCGGCGCGCAGTTTGTTAGGTGTATTCTCGCCGGCGCGGATGCGGGCGGCTTCGTCATCCCCCACCCATGCGCCAATGCCGGCGGAACTGTTGGCGTCCGGGGTGGTGTCGCTGGCGTAGCCGTAGGAGGTCACTCGCCCGTCGGCCGGATGCGATGCCCTGCGCTCGGTGCTGTCGCCCTCCAGGCGCTCGCGGGCGGCTTGGGAGTGGGCTTGCCGTTCTTCCGTTGGGGTCGCGATGGTGGCGGCCCGGAGTGCCTCGGCAGCGGCGGCGGGGTTGGTCTCCGCCAAGGTAGCCACCTCCTCGATGGTGGCCGGCGAGAATCCCGCCAGTGCCATGCCGTCGCGATCCTGCAAAGTCTTCGCCAAGCGTGGGGCCTGGATGTGGTCGGTGATGGTGCTGCCGGTGGCGCCGATGATTCCGAAAATCATCGAGACTCCGGCGATGTCGCCGAGGGCGTGGGCTTCTCGCTCGATCACGGCGGACCAATTCGGCCCGGGAATGTCCTCGTCGAGTGCGGCCGCAACTTCCTGCATGGCGGGCAAGGTCAAATCCTGCAGAACCTCCTGCCCCGTTTCTGCTGCTGTAATCACGCCCGCCCGCACCGCGCCCACGGCAACGGCTCCAGGCTTTCCGTATTTGAGCAACGTGGCGTTGAGCCTCGGCAGGCGTGCGCCCAATGTTAACCACTGAAGCCTATCAATCCCGGCCTCGATGGCGCCTGATGTGTAAGCCGTGGCTGTGATGCTCGCTTCGTCGGCGTTCGGTGCCGCCCGGCGAAGGGTTGAGAGGTTCCGCTCGCCGTAAGCTGTCATGATCGCCGGCAATCCAGCGCCGTAAGGAAGGGCCGCGCCTGCCATGATCGGCAGAGACTCGGCAGCCATCACGCTGTAATCGCCGAGCGAATCCCAAAAGCCTTCCCGCTTGGCATCGATGTATCTCCGGACGCGCACGCCGGCTGTCTTGAGGTCCTGGGAGAAAGTGCTCTTGCCGGCGAAGTAATTGGCAATGCTTTCCTGCTCCTTGCGCTTCACGGGATCTTGCTCGGCGGCGGCTAGGTCCTTGAACTGCTGGGCGTCGAGTCTGGCACCCAGCGAACCGATGCCAGATGTCAGCATGTCGGTTCCGCTCTGGGTGGCAGCGCCTACACGCTCGAAATAATTGGTGATGTTTTCACCCGCGGCCTGCGCCTGAAGGCCTATCAGGGTCATCATGCGGTCGCGGGTGGCTTGATCGGCCGCACCGTAGGATTCGAGGGCGATCACCCAGGCAGCCTTCTGCCCGTCGCCCTTGGCGAGGTCTTCAACCTTCGTGCCCTCCATGTCGGCGACGGCCTCGAACAAAGCGCGGCCGGCTTTGATTTCCGGATCGCGGAATTCGGATAGAACTCCGGCGTAGGCGGCGCGGGCCGCGGGCTCGAAACGTTTCCACTGGTCGCCCGTTAGTCCCTTGCCAGTGGCTACCGCCTCGGCGAGGGGCTTGCCCTGGATGGCGGCGAGCTGTGCCTTGCTGGCGATGTCGCGGGCGGTCTCGTCGTCCTTCGTTTCCTGTTGGAAAGCCTTGCCCGCTGCCTGATAGAATGCCGCATCGTCCACGGGGCCGGACAAGCCAAGGTGTTCGTTGGCGTATTTCTGGCGATAGACGGGCCAGAGGTCGGCGACTTCATCGGCCGACTTCCCGAGCATGGTCGAGACTAGCAGAACGCCCGCCGCTTGTCGCTTGTCGGCGATGGGATCGAGCGCGCCGGTGAAGCGATCCTCAAATGCCTGGCGATGCTCTTCGGGAAATGCCTCCGCCATCTTCTCGGGATCAGAAAATAGGGCCGCGAAGAATGGCACCTGCCCGCGGGCGTCCCGCTCCTCGGCCCGTGTGCGAGCCTGGCCAAGGTATTGGAAAGGCACCTCGCCGCGGGCCTTCCGGAAATCCACGTAGGTTTGCAGGCCGGTCTTGAATTCCTGATCGATGCCCCCGCCGGTGCCGGTGGCTTTCGCCGCACTGCCAGCTTGGAGCCACTCATAGGCATAGCCATCGATTCGCCGTTGGTCTGGTTCCCGGGCGAGGAAGGGCGCGATTCTCGCGGCCGTGGGTGCGACCCATGAATCAGGATCGAGATCGCCGCCCGGCTGGCGCGCGGTTTCAAGGGCGAGGTCGCGGCGATCGGCGGACGGTGCCGGCGGGCCAACAAAGGGCGCGGGAGAAGAGACGGGCGGGGCGGTGAGTGTTTCGGGAGGAGGTGTCATTTATTTGAGGAAGTTCTCGAGTTGTTGGGCGGGTGGAAGGAGTGAGGGGGTAGCGGTACCCTCGCCGGCGGGCAAATCGGGGCGCGTGGGGTCGGCGGGCCGTGGGCGCAATCGCTGGGCAGCACCGGGAACGAAGCTCTGGAGACTGGCCGCGGTGGTCTTCGCCCGGTCGCGGGAAATCAGGGAATCCACATAGCCCCATACTTCCTCAGGAGTGGCTTCGGGTTTGCCGGCAACGAAGCGCTTCACTGAAAGGCGGATCTCATCGGCGCGTCGATAGGCCTTCTCCTTGTCGGCGGGCGGGGCGTCGTCTGCCACATTGCCGAAGAGCCCCGCATCGCGGGCACGAAATGCGACGTCGCGCCCCTGCGCTTCCAGGTCGCCCCGTTCGTAAGCGGTCGCGACCTTCGCCGCGTCTGTCGATCGCCCGGCGGGTGAGAGATAGGACAGCTCCTGCTTCAGGTCTCCTTGCCACCTCGGCGCGATCCTGCGAAGCACGTCGCCGCGGGTTTCATTGAAAATCTCCCGGTATTGGTCCGGGGTGACGGAAGGATCCTGGCGGGCTTTGCGAAGAGTTCCGAGGAGGTCCCACGCCTTCCCGTGATTCTCGTTAGATGGCGGGTCTTTCTGGCCCAAGGCATCGAGGAGCGAAGCACGATCCTTGGGTGAGACGAACCTAGCGGCCTCCACGTCGCGCGGATGAATGGTGCCGGCGTCCAGAGCTGCCTCTAACGTGTCCATCTCCCCGCTGCGGAACTCCTGGAGCTTCGCCTTGGCTGCGCTGCGCCCCCGCTCGATCTGTTCCAGCGAGATTCCCGGCAGCGCGTTGAGGAAGTGCTCGTCGGGCAAGTCCATCACCCCTTGCGGATCTCTCTCTAACATCGCTTTCAATTCATGGGCGGATTCCATGTTGGAAAAGACCTGCTGCGCCCGCTCGATCTCCGCGGGATTGTAGATTCCCGAATCCCGGGCAACGCCAAGTGTCCGGTCAAATTCCTCCTTCTCTCCGCGGCCCATTTGATATTCGAGCGCCTGCTGGGTGCGGGCGCGGGCGATCCCTGTTTTTTTGAAGCTGGCCTGATGCTCGAACTTAATCCCGTGACGGGTGGAAAAATCCAACAACTCGGCATCGAGCCGCGCAGTGGCTTCCGGAGAAAGCCCCAAATTCTTGCCGCCCTGCCGCAATTCTTCCGCCTTGTTCCTCCAGTCCAGGGTCCACGCGTCGGTATCACTGCGCGTTGCAAGCTGGTTGGCGAAATCTCCGGCCTGGCGCTGGGCATCGGCGAGATATGCATTGATCTTGCCGCCTTCGTCGACTTGTCGAACGCGGCCGACTAACTGCATTCCTGCCTCGCCGGTTTGCTCGATCGCGTGGCCTAGGTTTTCGAGGGCTTTGCCGGGAGCCATCGCGGCGGCGGGGTTTGCTTGTGCCGCCATCGGGCCGGCGCTTATATATCTAACGGGTTGAGGCATGGTCTTGGTGGTTGGGGTTGAGAAAGTGGGTGCCGGTCAACCGGCTGCGGCGCTGAATTGGAAAAAGAGCTCGTAAACTTGGGCAGTGGTTTCCCGGCGGATCTCGAACAGCTCCGCAGGGAAACATTTTCGGCAATGCGATAGTCCGGCTAGTTGTTCACGCTTGAAAGCGCGCGGGTTCACAAGATCGGCGTGGATTACGCCGTAAGACTCGCCGCACTTCGGGCAGGTGATGAACTGCACGGGCCACGGGCCGGTCGGTGGAGTTGCCATCAAGGGGCCGAAGAGCGGGGGCGGGATCATGGGATTAAGAGCGTTCAATGCGGGATGCTTCCAGCAAGCGCCCGAGAAGTGGGCCACCTCGCTCTTTGGTGAGAAGTCCGGTGCGGAGGATATCGAGCGGGTGGGTGTTCGCGGACCATAGGACGGGAAGGTCCTCGTCCTTTCTATGATCTATCAGATCGAACATGTGACGCTCCAGCGAGGGGGTCCAAGTGTTCTTCCCGATGTCGTCAAAGATCAGGAGGCCACAGGTTTTGCAGGCCCGGATGTATTCACGGGCGACTGCCTCAACTTGGCGATCGTTGCTTCGCAGATTCTCAACCTGCGATTGAAAGTCCACCGCACGCGCCCAAAATACGAGATGCCCGTCGAGGATTAGACGCTTAGCAAGAAGCGCCAAGCTTCGCGTTTTGCACGTGCCGGGCAGACCAACAATTCCGAGCCACTTCAACGAATCTGGCGTCCAATGCTCCACCTTCAGCCACAAGGCTGGGTTGAATCCTGGATGGTTGATTTGGGTTCGCCTCAATTCTGGCTTGATGATCTCCAGGCGACCAATGCGGGTGGCCTCCTCTATCTTCTGCTTTTCATCGGCTGCCCGCCTCGCTTCGCCCTCGTCGCTACGCTGCTGGCATTCCGAACAATGGAAAAGAGGCAGGCGCGCCCAATACTTAGCAAGTTCGAGTGTCTCGGGATCTATCGGATTCCCGCAGATGCAATTTGTGGGGTGGTCGTTCATGAGTGCGTGTCTGTGCAGTACTTGAGGCGGTTGCCCATCTGCGCGGCGGCTTCGTCCTCGCTCAGCCTTAAATCGCCTTGCGTCTGGGGTTGCCGCTGGTGAGTCGCTTCGTGGATGCTGGCCCAGTTGCTCGCGATACTGTGCCGGATGGATCTGATTGCGCGCTCCTCGCCCCATCCGCCCAACTGGTCCAAGCATTGATTCTGAGCAATAGGGGTGAGGGGCCGGCGCTTCTGTAAGAGATGGAGTTTCCATTCCTCCCATGCCTTTCGGAAATTCTCTGTTTCCAGCCCCTCCGGAAATTGAATGAAAGCGCCCCCTTTGGGGAACCTTCCTTGGAGAACCTTCTTTGGGGAACCTTCCCGTGCCGATTCAGGAACGATTGGCGTATCAAACGAAGCACCATTGGAGTTCAAATCGGGCACGGTTGGGGAGATATTCATTCGTTCTTCGTCTGGTATGGTTAGGTAGTTCATTGGTTCTTCTTTCGGCACGATTGATGATTCCTCCAATCGTGCTTCGTTTGGCATGATTGGAGGTTCCAAAGGTGCCGCCATCCCCTCCGTGGAAGCCCCCTCCAATCGTGCTCCGTTTGAACTGATGCGGTAGCGGCTGCTGCCGCCGAACGGCTTTCCCATCTTTTCGATTAGACCCTTCCGGACCAACGAACGGAGGGACGCCGCGGCCGTCGCCCGCGACATTCTGCACGTTGCCATGATCCGCTCGTAAGAAGGCCAGGCAATGCCCGTGCGGTTGTCAGCACAGCGGGAGAGGTGCGAGTGAACACGGAACTCCGCTTGTGACAGGCCGGCATCATCGAGCCATGCGGGAATGAAGGATTTTTTCGAATCGTCACTCATCCAGCGGCAACCTCCCGGTGAGGATTTGCTGGGGAGGAAATGGAATCGAGGAGGGCGAGGGTGCGGCGGATTTCAGAATCGCGCACTGGCTTGGATGGGCACTTTACGGTTCCCTCGGCGAAGGCTCGAAGATTTTGCCGGCGGCGTTTTCGTGATGACATGGGGTGCGGATCAGGTGTATTTACCTTGGTCCGGTCCTCTTGGTGTGTTAGCCTTCCGCAAGTTCCCGCCAGAAACTTTTCAACGGTCGGCTTCCAAGTGGGAGCCGGCTGTTGTTTCAGGCGAGGGATCGGGAATTTAGATACTCCCTGATAGACGAAGCATCGTATAATTTTTTGCCCCGTTTCATGCCCTCCTCGGCGAGGGAGCAACTCTTAATTTTCTTCTCCTTGGCGAGTCTGCCTAAAGTGGTTCGGCCAAGCGTGAAGATCCGGAATGCCTGCTTCGCATCCAGCCATTCCGCCCGTGGTTGGGGAGGTGCGTTTAATGTCATGGATTACCCATGACGGATTTATTGTTTCCCCTCTAAAGTTATACAAATGCCGGGAAGTCAGGAAAACGTTCAAACCCGATACTGGTAAAGATGCGGTTCCAGTCGGCTTTGACGTTATTGCCGGTGAATTTCTCTCCTGTGGCTTCCACAAGTTCGCGAATAGTGGACTTATCGGGTCGGCACCGCGCGGCCTCGATGAGAAATTCGGCCGCCCGGAAAACGGAAATTTCGTTGGGTTTCTTTTCGTTGGGTTTCTTCTCGGTCCGTCCGTCCGATTGGCCCCGCGCCCAGACGGTGAAACCTCTGAGCACAGTTGAACATAGCGAAATGACTTCATCCCTCCGCGCCTCAGCCTCTCGTTCCGACTCGGCGCTTTCAATTTCCAACAGCTTCCTCCCAAGAGACCTCACAAGCTTGCTGGTCGAAAACGAACCTTCCCAATTACCTGGATTCAGAGTGTCGAGCTTGGTGAAATAGTGGAGACCAAGAAATGCGTCCAATAGGTTCGCTTTGTCCTCGGTGGAATTGATTCCGCTGTCCTTTTGAAATCGGCCCAATGCCTTAAAATACGCGGAGCGGATCGCGGGTGCCCACTCAATCTCAACCCGCCCGTATGGCCGCGGCCGCCAATATTCCACAAGCCTGAATTCTGGAACATCAAGCACCAGACGACGGCATGCCCTATCAAATTCGGCAGGCGGCTGGTGCTCCTCGGTGCTGCCTAAAAATCCACTCGGCGAGTCGATCAGCTCAGCTTGTTTCGGTATTTTCTTCGCTGCCATCGTTCAAGCTCCGGTGATCGATGGGAGTTTGGCGACCGCATCGCGCAAGGCAGCCTCGTCGTGGTGAGAATAGATCGCGTGGCTTTCACGGGTGCTGTGACCGGTTAGGGCCATGCGGTCCTCTTCGGAAACGCCAGCATTGCGGAGCCATGAGGTGAAGGTGTGGCGCAAGCTGTGGAAACCGCGCTCATAGGTCACTCGCCCCACGCTGGCCTTCGCCGGCTTGCCATCCTCGGCCGGCGGGCGTGACGGTTTCCCCCGGTCCACGCCCGCGGCGTGCATGATCTTGTTGAAGGTCTGAGAAAGCCCAGCCCTCGCGCCTATGCTGGTCTTGGAAAGCACGGGGAACACGGGAGCGTCTGGTTTGTCGCTGGCGATCGGCACCGCCTCCAGGTAGGCGAGCAAATCCGGCTGGATGGGAATGCAAACTTCCCGCTTCTTCCTTTTCGTCTTGGCGGGAATGAGTGTGATCTTCTTACCCGCGAGATCCACGGATTCCCAAGAGAGCTTGGAGGCATCGCCAAGGCGCAGGCCGGTGAAGGTGGCGACAAGGATCATCCCCCGCCATTCGGCGGCGACGGCTTCGGCCTTGGCTTGCTCGTCTGGCGTCCGCTTACTCTTACCGGCGTCCGCGAGCTGGGCGGCAGCGGTGAGCAAGTCAGCCACTTCCTTCCCGGTGAATGGCTTCCTGTCTTGGGAGTCATCGGTGGGGATGGCTTCGAGGGCGGTGGCAGGGTTGAAGTTGGCAAGCCCCTCACGGATCGCGGCGCGGTAGGCGGCTCCCAAGTCCTTCGTATAGCTCTGAACAGTCTTACCCGCGCGGCCGGCGTCCTGCAGTTCCTCGCGCCAGGTCCGAACCATTGCCGTTGTCACGCTCTCCAGCGGCTTCTTGCGGCGGTCGGGCCCCAGCCATTCAAGGAAAGCGTCGAGGTGGCTGTTATACCGCGCCATCGTGGCCTTGGAACTGTCCCGCGTCTTCCGGCGCAACCACTCGGCAAACCATGATTCCACGGTGTAGGCTGTGAGATCTTCGCCAGTGGCAACGGCCAACAGCTCGGCGAGATACTTTCGGGCCGTCAACGGGGTGAACGTCTCCCTTTCGATCTTCTCGACGGCATCGGCGAGGATCGCCTTTGCTTTCTGAGCTCGATCGCTGCCGGCCTGCATGGCACCTTGGCCCGCACGCTCAAATTCGATGGCCTTGGCGAGCGCCTTCTTCTCGGCGGTCGGACCGGCGACCTTGATGCCGGTCGATTTTCGGACCTGCTTTAGCTCTCCAGTTTTCGGGTCGGTGACATAGAATTGAGCCTGCCAGACTCCCATTCCATCCTTCGTTCCGGGTCGTGTTTTGATGCTGGCCATAGTTTCGAGGGGTTAGCGTCCCCCACAGCGTCCCCTAGTTTTACACGCACGCCAAGCTTTTACTGATCGCAAACATTGAAACCGCGGGCTTTTCCCCGTCGTTGCAACAAGGGGTTTTGTTTCAGCGGTTCGAATCCGCTACGCTCCACCACTCTTGTTTTCAAAGAGTGATGACCAACTGGCTTTTTGAAAACGAAAGGCGGAAAAAATCCGCAATGAGTGGTTGCGTGTGAAGGAATCCGGGTTGCGGACGGAAGAACCTAACCGAGCTGGTTTCCCGTAACTCCAAGGGATACGGACAGCAGGAACGCGGCTCTCGGGCTTGTTTCCAAGCGGCTTCACCAGCACCGCACGATCCGAATTGGCGCTTGTGCTCTCCCGTCCGGATCGCGATTTCGGTCCGGTTCAAAGTCATCGTCAGGCGGGGCCGGTTCGGGTCAATCTGCCCGGCGCGCGTCCTGCCGGGTGTCCCGCGTATCTTGGCGAACGTCGCGGCGATCATCGCGATTGTCGCGGCGATCATCACGGCGATCCATTCCGCCGCAACTGGTGAGCGGGCTCATCATGGCGGCGAGGCCCGCGACAAATGCGAGGCGCAGAACTGGATTCTTCGATCTTGGATGGGTTGTGTTCGTTTTCATGGTTTTGTTTTTTTATCGGTGTTGATTTCGCCAAAGTCGGGATAGTGGGCGGAAACCATTCCGCGAACCACGCGTCCGTCATTGGTCGAAGTGGAAATGTTTTGCTGCCAGAAAATCACTCATTGTGTTTCGCCCCTGATAGGGACCGGGCCAGATTGGTACAAGGAAGATAACAGTTAAGCCTAGCGCTTCAAATTCCATTGCCAAGGTCTTTCTGGAACCTAACGAATGCGGGCGGCTGCTGCGAATCTCTATCCGGTCCAACTGGCGAGCACCATTGCAAGGTGCATTGAGGGACCAGCAATGACCTTGAGCCGCTAAATTTCCGCGGGTCATTCGTCCCCGCCTGAATCGACGGACCGCGCACCTGAAACCCTGGAGCGGCACAGACGGGAAGATCGCGACTACCAGGTTCAGACAAAAAGTTGCAGACGTCTGATTCGGAGCCTAGTGTCCACGATGCGCAATAAACCCAACCCACCCGCGGCACCCATCGGTCAGACCTCCATTTCCCCAAGTTCGCAGGACGACCGGAACACAAGAACAAGCCAGCTCAAAACGCACGGTAACCGGCCCCAAGAGCATGACCCGCGTGGCGAGGCTTTCCGCAAAAAGCATTCAGGGGAGGTTTGAGGACATTGGGGGGAACCCACACCTGCACCCTCCCTCCGGCCCGCTACCGGACGATCGCTGCCATCTTAAATCCAAGCCTGGCCTCGGTGCCTCCCCGGGATTAGGGGACGCGGAAAATCCTCATTGTATACGGACACTTCACTTTGGTTCCCGCTGGAATTCCATTCACATCCACGAGGGTCGCGTTGGCCCTGAACGGGCTATACACAAAACCTGGCTTGCCGATGACCCCGCGATTGGTGGATATTTTCGGACCTGTCCGGAGTCCGCGGGTTCTCCCTCAGCGGATTGCCCAGCTTCGGACCACGCATCGGTTCTCGTCGGCGACGGCGCGACCTCGAGCGCGCTCCTCCCGTTGGCGACGAGAGAATAGCCCTCCTCAGTTTTCTCCACCCATGACTCGAAGACACTGCGCATGGAGCGGGGATAGCTGAGTTTGAACCCGGCCAGTTGATCGTCCCTGACCAGGCTGGATTTGTACTGAGGAGCCTTACTCCATCCGGGGGGCGCTTGAAAAACGGACGAGCCAAACCCAGCTTGCCAACCATCCCGTGGTCTGCTAGGCATCGCCTCCTCATGGAAACTTCCCCTCCCTCCGTCCAGCCTCCTGCCCACGTCGCGCCGTCTTCGCCTCCTCCCAAGAAAGGTCTCGGCACCGGGGCTTGGATTGGCATCGGCTGTGGTGGCATCGTGCTCCTGATCGTCATTGGTTTCATCATCGTGACCGTGATGTTCGGCGGCAAGTTGAAGAAGTTCGCCGAAGACGCGCAGAAGAATCCCACCCGCGCCACCGCCGAGCTGATGGTCTCCGCCAGCAGTGGCGCCATGGAGATGATCGCGGAGGACGACGCGAACAAGCGCTACACCCTCAAGGACACGAAATCCGGATCCCTGATCACCATCTACTGGGACGCGAAAACCAATACCGCGAAAAACATCCCGGGCGATTTCTCCGCGGTCCCGGCGGACACCGCCACCCCCGCGCCTGAGAGCGCGCCTGTCCCGGACGCCGGGAAGTAGTGGCGGCGGGTTGAAACTGTGCGGCTAATGGTGGCCGGATGCCGCGTTTTGTTCCGCCTCTTTGAAGTCTCGCTCGCAAGCCTCGTTATAAGCGTCGACCTGCTCTTCTTCAATGGAGCAAGCTTCCAGATACTGTTCGAAGCAACTTCGATTGTTGAGGGAGCGAATCATCCATCCTATCTCACCTGGCCCCATCCCCCACGAACCTAGGAAGACGACCTTGGCGAGCGAGTTGAAACGCGGGGAAACAGATCGCAGCTTGGCAACGAGCGGCAGCAAGAGCGAGTATGGCTGATCTGCATTCAGGAGGTCGCGTTCGATCTCATCCACCTCATCTGACGCAAGCTCCACGGCACAGCCGTAATCGAGGTTCCCGCTGAGCTGCTCAAACGTATAAAATCTCACGCACTCCAGGCTTGGATCTCCGATTCCGAACAGATGCCGATTAGGAGTCTCGGCGAGTCGATCAACGAGCCTTTCGTAACGGTTTACTGCGCGATCGATCGGTCTCACTGTCTTGGCAGCCCCAGTTGATATGATCGGAGCACCGCTTGCCCACGCCCGAACGAAAACTCAAGAATTGTTGCCCTGTTTCCCTCAAGTGCAAGAAGGCCGGTATCGCCTCCCTGATTCGCCCTGTAGTCGGCCATTTCCTCACGCAGGTCAGCCAGCTTCCCCTTTGAAACGATCTCCAGCACCGCTTGGTCGATCCACCCGTGTAGCACGCAGTCCTGCTCCCGGGGCACAACGCGCTCCAGTTCACCCACCCCACGACCAATTCTCCCGGTCACAGAAGCTTGCGTTCCGAAATACTCATTCCAAATGGTGACAACCTCAGCGAAATTCCCGCCGAGAATCTGATAGAGCACGCGGCCGGCTGTTTCCTCGGCAATCATTTCAAGGAGGGTGAAATGAAATTGAGGAGCTTATGCCGGTCGGTGCGCCACGGTTTGTTCTGCATCTTTTTCTTGCGATGATCAATCTTGGTAAAAATAGAGGCGATCTCCCAACTTCTCATAGGTTAGGTGTTCGGCTGATGCCGGAACTATTTCGTTTGGTCCTGCGATGAACAAACCGGTTCTGTGTTGCACCCATCTATCGGTAACAATCAAGTATGAACCTTTAAACTGGTATAGAACCTCTAATGGCTGAAATGCAGAAAATGACTTGGGCAGAGCATCCAAAGGTATTAATGTTCCTTCCTTTTCGGGAGCTTTTTGGTCAAGTTCGGCAGTGGCTTCCAAAATGGCTATCGGCGTCACTGAACTAACCAATGCTTTTACCTTCTTTCTGACCTTCTCGTTGTTGCTTTTGCAACTTGTGAGCACGAGAGCGTTCAGCACAAGTAGCAACAAGATATTGAGTAGAGACTTCACTTCGGTTGAGATTTTCTTGCAGAACGTCCCTAGCGACCCCGTGGGCGAGCCTGAGACTGAGGTTGAGTTGAGATTGGAAAGCTAATGCCCATCGGGATCCGCGAATTGTTCGGCATGGGCTATTCTGGGGTGAATCCTCGCTCACGCAAGTAGTCCTCCAATCCACTCTTGGAAGAAACCGTCACAATGACATTGCGGACAGTCGGATCAGCCGAGGTCTCTGACCATGCACTAAAGTACGGTATTAGGCTCCCCCGGGAATGCCAGAAAGCAGTAATTTCTTCGTTAAGCCGGGTGATTTCGGCTTTATTGTAACATCTAATTTGAAGGCCTTCCCATCCCATCGTCGCGCACGTCGCCTTAAACTTCATATCACGCGCTTCGTTGGATGCTCCAACTTGATCACAGACTTGCACTACTCCCCAGTAGAGGGCCCCTTTGATCTCCCCTGTGGTGAGTCCATTGTACCCGTGCTGAATCATGTGATCATCCTGCGAAAATTCGACTCGCAGACTAATCCGTTTCAGCGGTGATCCATACAGCCACTCAGAGCTGCCGTCCGCGTTACCAATATGTTGATCGGGTTTGCCGAGTAGCGCCATTACTTCCACAGTGCTCATCCCCTTCCGCAGCTCCCTGTATTTCTGCGGCGGCACGGCTGGACTGAATAAGACCCACGCCCCAGTAACGACGGAACTAATAGCCACCGCCAATAATGCAGCGCGTGCCCGCCATGGGATAATTCTTTTCGCTTGAGACATATTCTCTTTGCCGAACAGTGGAAATCGTTCGGTGGGCAGGGTCGATGGAATGGACGGTTTTGGCCAGACAATTTCCGGGCTTGGAGGTGGAACACGCGGAAGATCAGCGAATTGGAGAGGTGGTAACCAATGCTTGATTTCCCTGGCAGGCAAACGGATCGGGCACCGCTTCGGGCAATGAGTTAGAACTGCAATTTCCCTTAATCATCTGTGAGCATCACAGGTGGTTGAAGGCTTGGCGGCGCGAGGAAGGGGCGGGCCAAGCCCAAGGCAACCAAATCAGGACCCCGTGATGCAGATGGCGAACTGGCGGGTCCAGGTGGCGCCGTCGCCATCGGTGACGGTGAAGAGGAAGCCGCCGCGGCCGGCGGTGTTGTTGGCGGTGAAGCGGACGAGTTTGCCGCCGGGGCCGCCGAGGATGGCTTTGCCGCCGGTGATGCCGGTGATGGTGAACTTGGGCACCTTGGTGAAGCCGGCGGAGTAACGGCCGAGGTCGATGTCCGCGGGAGATTTGCCCTTGGCGACGTAGGCGTGAGGGACGCTCTTGAAGTGCAGATACTCCTCGAGGCGGGTGTAGCCCTTGGCGGTATCGGCGGGGAAGAAGCCGGCTTCCGTTAGTTCCTCGTTGTGGTCCTGCTCCTTGGGATTCCAACGCAGGGCGTCCTCATAAACATCCGGCATGCCGTCGGCGTCGCCATCCGGTAGCGGGGTCGCTTCCTTGAAGGTGCCGAAGCCACTGTTAGTGACTCCTTTCAGGTCGCTCTCGCGCGAGATGTGGTCCCGCTTGAGGTTGACGAGGTTTTCCATCAGGCGGGTGTCCACTTCGTCGCGCAAGGTTCCGGCGTAGGAGTTGTCGAACCGGAGGGGGCCGGAGTCAGAGATAATCTTCTTGTAGGCGGTGAGCGGTTCGTCGATGGCGAGCAACTTGGAGCCGGGAAGAGCGGAGTCGAGACGGATGTAGTTTCCAGGTGGTTTGCTGCCAGCCTTGAAGGGACTGCCGCTGACGATGTCCCAGCCGCGGTCCTTGCCGTTGAGTTTCTCGTCGCCATTGTTGTCATGAAGGTTGTTAGCGATATGGACGGAGAAGTTAGGTTTCCCCTCGCGGTCGAGGCCGGCTTTTTCTAACGGGGCGTTGCGGATGTTGCCGGGTGGGCAGATGAAATAGTTGCCGATGACGTTGGCCTTCCAATCCATCGGCGTTTCGGAGTCCCCCATGATGAAGCCGATGTCCCAGTCGAAGGTGATGTTGTTGGTCCATTCCAACAGGCCGCCGGGGCGCGCCTTGGGATTGCGGGTGTGGTTGTGCGCCCAGAGATTGTGGTGCGAGGTGGCGTGGTTCTGGTCCCACAGGCCGCCGCAGGAGTGCGACTCAAGGCCCCAGGCGTTGAGCGACCATTGCATCGTTAGATTTTCCGGTGGCCGCTTGAAGGAGGAAAAGTTTTCGTCGGTGCTGAAGGACATCGCGATGTGGTCGAAGATGGCGTTCTCGCAGGCGGAGTCGAGGTCGATGCAATCGCCGCCCGAGCCGCCCTTGCCGTGGCGGAACCGGAGGTGACGGATGATCATGTCGCCGCCGGAGATCCGCAGCGTGCCGTCGCGGAGGAGAATGCCGTCGCCCGGCGCAGTCTGGCCGGCGATGGTGAGCTTGCTGGAGGTGATTCGGGTCTTGATGCTGTCGGCCAGGTGGATCTCGCCGCTCACCGCGAAGACGATGGTGCGACCGGCGGCGGGAATGGTGGTGACTCCCTGATAGAACGAGCCGGGGCCGGTGGATTTGAGATTGGTGACAACGTATACGTCCCCTCCCCTGCCTCCCTTGGCGTAAGCGCCATACCCCTCCGCGCCGGGAAAGGCGGGAAGCTGGGCGGCGGCGGTGAGCAGGCAGGCGGCGTGAACGAGCGGGATGGATTTGATCATCGGGTTTTAGGGGCGGGCGGAGAAAGGTTCTATACGCCGGACGAGCGATCAACTGCCAACGATTCAGTTGAGTTTTCTGCAAAGAATGTTGATTCCAGGGCGTCGGCAAATCGGGACGCATCGACCATTTGCCGAATACTGTGCCGGAATGTTTGAATCCAAGAGATCGAACAGGAGGACGCAGAGGCAAAAGAGGAATGGAGTCGACTTCTCCGTTCCCTCCGTTAGCTCCTGTTCAAGATCTTCACCGACTCTGTTGAAAAGAGTCCGAACCCGGTAAACTAGGATACGCTTGACGCTACTGCGCCTTCCACTGCAACACCGTGCCAGCAGGCATCAGGCGTGCGGCACGGGCGATGTCCCAATTCGTGAGGCGCAGTCCGCCGATACCTTCCAGCTTCATCTTCGCGGGCATGCTGGTGCCGTGGAAGCCGTAGGGTAAGGGAGCGGTGCTGCGGTCCTTGGCGAGGTTGATCCACACGATGCCGACGGGATTGTTAGGACCGGGTGCGAGGTATTGTTCCTTCTCCAGCGGAGGCGCGATCACGGGCGCCGCGCTCGGCACGGCATCGCCCGGCGCTGCGGGCTTTGGTTTCGGAGCTTCAAGCGGTTCACGCTTGGTGGCCATGCGCGGCTGTGGGATGGCATCGAGCACGGTCCACTTGTCGCGGCCACGAAGGCCGGGACGCGCCGTGGTCAACGGCAGAACGGCGATGAGTTTGCCCTCTTGCGAAATCTCCAGACGGGACAATAAGACGACTGCGGCGGTGACGGGCTTCTGCGGATCGGCGGCTGGCTGCAGCGGAGCGTCGAGCGCCTTTTCAATTTCAAACGGAATAACGTTAGGGATCTGGAACTCGGTGCCGACAACGGGCGTATCCTTGATTTGCGGATTGATGCGGCGCAGGAACGCCTCGTCGCAATGGAAGCGCTCCGCGACAAATTCCCACGCGTTCGTGTAGCAAAGAAAGTCCGCCGCCACCAGTTCGTCGATCGTGACAGGCGGTGGTGCGGGCGCGGGTGCGGCAGCGGCCGGCTTGGAGCTTTTGTTTTTGGTCGCCGGCACCTTGCCGCCTGGAGCCACCTTCGGCTCGTCCTTCGGCCACTTGATGAATTTGAAGTCATCCGCGCGGAGCGCGTAAACCGTGTATGGCTGCGAGACTGTGGCCTCGGCTTTTGCTTTCAGCCGGGCAGGGTCCGCGGCATCCGGGTGGGTGCGCTGATAGATTTCGCTGATCTTGAGAAACGTCCCGCCGGACTTGCCGTCGATCATGCCCGGAGAAAACATTTCACGGTCGAGAAACACCTGCAGCCGCACGTTATCGAGTTCCATCCTTGCCTCGAAGTCGGTATCGATTTCGGTCTCCGGCGTCTCCGCCGACTTGTCGTCCTCCTTCTTCCCGACGACCGCCGCTTTCGGTGGCGGCGGCGGTGGTATCAACGTGAGCAACTCCTCCAGCGTGGGAATCCGCAGCTCCTGGCCGATTTTGATTCGGTCGTCCTTCAGCCCGTTGAACAACTTCAACTGGGCGACGGTCATGTCGAACTTTTTGGCGATCTTAACGAGGGCATCGCCTTTTATCACTTCGTAGGTCTCCGGTCGCTCCGCGGCGATCACAGCCGGGTCGAGCGTATCCGCGTCCTTCGGCACCAGCGCTTCAGGCAGCGGCATCCCCCACTCTTTCGTCGCCGACGGCGCGACCCACCATTTCCAACCCACGGCCTGTTCGAGCCCCGGCTCGACTTTGGACGCGGCGGCCCGCGGTGGGGCGACGGTTTGGGAAAATAAACTGCCGCACGAGAACCCGAGAATCGCGCTCACTGTCACGGGACGCAAAAATGAAAATTTCATGACTATGGACATACCGCACCCCGGTCGTGACGCAAAGCGGAATCAGCCGCAAAAGCTGGCCCGGGCGCATTTCGTCCACCAGAAGCAATTGTGTTAGTTAGCAGCGCCGACGGACCTTCGGAGCGCTTTTGCTTCCTCAAGGACGGCTTGGAGGGCGGCTTGAACGGGAGCGATGGAATCTGCGGGAGGCGTCTCGGAGCGGGTTGGCAAAAGCGCTGGAAGCGAGTGGTCGTCGGTATCGCCGAGACCGGAGTCGCGGTGGCTGCGCATGCGGGCGGCGATGAGTTGTTTGACTTCTTCGGCGTTGTCGATGCCGCGGAAAAAGGCGGTGTGGAGGTTCTGTTGGACGCCGCCCTCGGGATTTTTCCCGGCACCGCTGCCACCGCCGGCGGTTTCGACCTTGAGATCGGCGATGCCAAGAAGCCTCTGAATGGGCCCCTGGGTGATGGAGAGGTTCTGGATATTGGCGAAGGTGAAGGTCATTTCCCGGACGAAGAGAACACCCTCGCGAATACGCAGGCTGCGATCGGTGACAAGATACCAACGCTTTTCGAAATCCAATTGGACGAGAGCGAGCCGAAATAGGGCGCTGGCAACCAGGAAGCCGAGGATCAGAATGGCAACCACGCTGGCGGCTACGATAATTCCGCCGCTTTCACGACGGAAAACGGCGATGCCAACGGCGAGGATGGGGACGAGGGCGACGACGAAGGTAAAAACGGTGCGGATGGCCCACACGATGCGGAGGTAGGAAAGATACTTGGGCGAGGCGCGGAAGACCCGGGCGGACGCTTCGTCGCCGGGCGGCGGCTCGGGCTGGGGCGGGATGCGCAGCCATTTTTCACCGAGGAGACGGAAGGTGTTATACATCGCGGCCTGGGGTGGAGGTTTTGGATTCGAGCGCCTCGCGAGTGCGGCGGAGTTCGTCGCGGATTTCGAGAAGGATGGCGGCGGATTGCGGATCGGCCGTGTAATGGCCGGCGGGCCCGGCCGGCGCGACAGGAGAATGCCCCTCGCTGCGGGCACCCCGCATGCGGGAATAGAGGAAGTCGCGGATGGCCTCGTATTCCTTGAAACCCTCGATGACAAGCTCGGCCCCGGCATTTCCCGAGGCGGTCTGGATCTGGAGATCGGCCAAACCGAGCCAACGCTGGATGAACCCGGAGCGCAGGTGGATGTCCTGGATGCGCGCGTAAGTTAGATTCACCTCGCGGCGGAACAGGATGCCGACGCGCATGTGGACGCCTTCATCATCGAAGCGGTAGCGAAGGGTGTAATAGCGGAAGTAGAGCAGCGGCAGCGAAAGGAAGATGGCCGGACCGGTGAGGACTGAGCGTATCAGATAGAGCGTCCACAAGCGGGGATCGGGACGCTCGAGGGCGAAGATGGAACGGGTTTGGAGAGGATGGTCCACGGCGGACATCTCAGCACGCGAAGCGAGGGGTCGTCAATGGGCCGGACGCGTGATCCCGATTCCTAGCAGGCAGACGTCGTCGTCGAAGCGCTGGCCTTCGGAAAACGCGAGGACGCTCGAAAGGATGCCGTCCAGCAGGGATTCCAGCGGATCCTGGGATTTCAAGCCGACGATTTCCATCAGTCGGTTCTCGAAAAACGGCTCGCCGCTTTGATTCTCGGCCTCGAGCACGCCGTCAGTGAACAACACGATCCGGTCAATATCGGCAAGCGCGAGTTCGCGGGTCGGGTAAGAGGCCCCTTTGAGCAAACCCAGACCGGGGCCTTTCTCAGCGCGTTCGCAGGCGATCTGGCGGACGCCGTTCCTGCCGGCGATGACCGGGCCTGGATGGCCGGCGCAGGCGTATTTGAAGGTGCCGGCGGTTAGGTCGATCACGCCGAAAAAAGCAGTGGCGAACATGGTGGTGCCGGCCCGTTCGAGAATGGCGGCGAGACCCTCGTTGAGGCCTTGGAGAAACAGCCCGGGCTCGGCAGATTGGACGCGCTGTTTTTCCAACAGCCCGCGAAGCATCGCGACGATCAGCGCGGAGCGGACGCCATGGCCCATCACGTCGCAGATCAACATTCCGTAACAATCCTCGCCGACTTTCATCACCTCGAAAAAGTCGCCTGCCAGTCCCGAGATCGGGATGTAGCGCGCATCAAAGGTCAGGTGGTTTTGATTGCTGGCCGTCGCCGCGGGAAATACCTCGCTGGCCAGCGCCTGCTGGATTTCCCGCGCTAACAGGAGCTCCTCCTCGTAGGCTTCGTTCTTCACCCGGAGCTGGTGGGCGAGATCGTTGGCCTGTTGCTCGGCTTGGACGAGCTTGGTGACATCGCTCGAAACGCCGAAGGTTCCCTTGATGTTGCCGTGTCGATCGTGCCACGGAAATTTGGAAGTGATGACCCACGTTTCGGGGGCGTGCTGCCACGTTTCATGTTCTAGCAGATCAATCACCGGGATGCCGGTTTCCATGATGCGCAGCTCATCGTCATAGGCGTTTTTCCAGTGCTCGTATTGGAAGAAATCCCGGTCGTGCTTGCCGTTGAGTTCATTTGCGTCCGCGCATCCCATCCGTTCGGCGGTGCCTTGATTGGCCATCATGAACCTCGATTCCAGATCCTTGAAATAGACCTTCAGCGGCACGTGATCGATCAACTGCTTGAGCAGGTACCGCTCTTCCTCGACCTGCGCCTCGACCGCCTTGCGGCGGCTGATGTCGATCATCGAGCCGGCGATCCGGATCGCCCGGCCGTCGCGGTTGCGGACGACGGTGCCGCGGATTCGCAGCCAGCGCCAGACGTCACCACCGCTGCGGACGCGGGCATCCACCGCAAGGGTTTCCGGGCCGCCGTCCAACAGGGCGGTCGACACCCCGCGTTCGAACGCCGCCAGGTCTTCCGGCCAGATGTATTCGTGGGGCGAGAGAAACAAATTGGGAGCTCGGTCTTTCCCGCACTCCAGAAATTCGAGGATCCGGCGCGAGTAGAAGACTTCCTTCTGGTCGGTCCACCAGTCCCAGATCCCCTCGTTAGACGCCCGCAGCGCGAGCTCGAGCCGCTCCAGTTTCACCGCGTTCCGATCGTGCGAAGTCTCTGGCTCGTTATTCATTCCGCCGGGAGGGTGACGGCTGACCACCCGGATCGCAACCGGATTCCAGCGGTGGCTCGGACCGGTCGCCCGGATTGCGGCTTAATTCTCCTTGGCAGGCGGGCGTGGCTGGCTTGAATGGCGGCACCTTGCCTGAAGACTCCCTTTACCCGCCGTTCGACCATTGGCTCTGGCTGATTCCCGCGTTCCTGATCGGCGCGTGCATCGGCTCGTTTCTAAACGTGGTGATTTACCGGGTGCCGCTGGGGATGTCCGTCAACGAACCCAAGCGGTCGTTCTGCCCCAAGTGCAAAAACCCGATCCCCATGTGGCTGAATTTCCCGCTGGTGAGTTGGCTCTGGCTGCGCGGAAAATGCAAGGAATGCCACGCGCCGATCGCGTTCCGTTACTTCGGCGTGGAGCTGCTAACGGCGGTGTTGTTCACCGTGGTGTGGTGGTTGTTCGCGTGGCAGTCGTTGGGTGTTATTATTTTCCTGTGGGTGCTCATTGCGTTGTTAGTCTCGATCACCTTCATCGATGCCGAGCATCTGATCATCCCGGCATCGCTAACGACTGCGGGTTCCGTGATCGGTCTCGGGGCCTGCGCGGTGTGGCCGCAGCTGCCGGTGCTCGCAAGCGAGGAAGCCGGGAATTGGCTGGAGGGGCTGAAGCAGGGCGCGATCGGCTGGACCGCCGGATTCGTCGGCCTGTGGCTGGTGGTGAGGCTGGGGAAAATGGCGTTCGGGAAACGGACGCTCAAGTTCGACAAGCCGGTGGCGTGGTCGCTCAGGGAACCGGACGACGATCAGTCCCCCATGGTGTTCGTGATCGATGACGAGGAGATCCTGTGGTGGGATATTTTCTATCGGAAGTCGGACCGCATGTCGCTGGTCACGACCGAGATCCTTGTGGACGGCGAGCCGTCAGGCGGCGGCGAGCTGATCATCCGCGAGCTGGACATCCAGATGCCGGACGGGACGGTGACGGTGATGGCGAACCTCAAATCGCTCGGCGGGACAGCCACCAGCGCGGTGATTCCGCGCGAGGCGATGGGCATGGGCGACGTCCATTTGCTAGGAATGATCGGCGCGTTCTTCGGTTGGACCGGGGTGTTTTTCTCGCTATTCGCGTCGTCGCTGTTCGCGATCATCGCGGCGATCATCGGGCGTATCGGGTTCGGCAAGCAGTTGCCGTTCGGGCCGTTCCTGGCGATGGGAGCGCTGGCGTGGATGTTCGGCGCGTGGAAACTTTGGGAGTGGTATTTGAACGTGCTGGGACCTATACGCCTGCCATAGTTTCTGGAATGAATGCCTTCCTCACCGTTCTTTGCATGACAGCCTGCATTGCTTTTGTCGCGTGTGCGGGCGCGGGTTATGAAAAGCAGGTGAACGGCTACCCGGTTTACAAGTTTCTCAATTTCGGTGGGATCAACTCGAAGGCTCTCAAGGTTCACGAAGCGGAAACAAAGAAAAATTTGGGCGAAGGGTATGAACATTATGTGAAGCAACACGACCTGTTCGTATCCCACGGATTTGACTTCCACACGCCGCTGATGGTTCGCACGGTATCGGGCGAGGAAGTCGAGGTCTATATCCGGGACGCGGACCACAGGCTGCTTTGGAAAACCAACCCTCACGATCTTGCCGATCAGAAAAAGTCCCATCGGGTCGCCATCACGTATCTGCCAGTGGAGATCGATGACGAGTGGGTGAACCGGGCGGTCACATTTTCCGCGGAGATGGTCGAACGGGAACCCATCATCAGAAAATGACTGAAGGCGCTTCCGTCCAAACCGTGGAACTTTGAAACATGGACGCCAAGAAACCAAGCTCGTGGGATAACAGCACCACCCTGGCGCGGGCGATCCTGCACGATCGCGGCGAGCGCCGGAAGTGGCTTGGACGGATGACCCTGCTACCGTTAGGGATGATGGCGGTGGGGTTGTGGGCCATCAATGACTGGATCTGGGCGAGTCCGTGGCGGGTGCTCTTCTGGTGGGGCGGCTGTGCGGTGGCGACCTGTGTGGTGATGCTGTTCGCGCTGTATGACGCGCTCGCCGTGGTCCGCGAGGAGCGTGCGAAGGGCCGTTCCGATGTCGACCGGCGCTGATGGTTTAACGGAAATTTCCCGAATCCGGGAAAAGTTTTCATTTGCATCCCGGGGCTTGCGGTCGGGGGACCAACCGGTGTTGTTATGGGTTTTTACCAACCCATCGAACCCTGATGTCAGAGAAACCCCGCCTGTCGTTTTTACAAATCTGGAACATGTCCTTCGGCTTTTTCGGGATCCAGTTCGGCTGGGGCCTGCAGATGGGCAACATGTCGTCGATCTACGAATACCTCGGCGCGAAGGAAAGCGAGCTGCCCCTGTTGTGGCTGGCGGCCCCTCTAACCGGCCTGCTGGTCCAGCCGATCATCGGCGTGATGAGCGACCGCACGTGGCATCCGCTGCTCGGCCGGCGGCGGCCGTATTTCCTGATAGGCGCACTGCTGTCGTCCCTAGCCCTGTTAGCGATGCCGCACTCCGGCGCGTTGTGGATGGCGGCTGGCTTGTTATGGATTCTCGATGCGTCGGTGAACGTCAGCATGGAACCGTTCCGCGCGTTCGTGGCGGATCTGCTGCCGGAACAGCAGCGCACCGTCGGCTTCGCGATGCAGTCGGTATTCATCGGCGCCGGCGCGGTGATCGCCTCCAAGCTTCCCGGCTGGCTGCGCGACTACGGCGGCGTGAGCGCGGAGACCGGCGCGGGTCAGGCGATCCCGCAGACGGTGCATGTGGCATTCACAGTGGGCGCGATCGTGTTTTTCCTGGCAGTCCTGTGGACGGTGTTCACGACTCGGGAGCACCCGCCGGAGCAGGATGCACCGAAGCACGAACTCAGCGGAGCCGGTGAAATCATCGATGCCCTGAAAAAAATGCCGGTCCGCATGAAGCAGCTCGCGGTGGTACAGTTTTTCACCTGGATGGGGCTGTTCTGCATGTGGATCTTCTTCAGCGTCGCGGTTGCCAGAAACATCATGGGCGCGACCGACACGGCGTCGAAGCTCTACAAGGACGGCATCGACCTGGCGAACAACTGCTTCGCGGTCTACAACCTCGTGGCCTTCGTGGCGGCGATGGGACTGCTGTGGGTGGGCCGCATTATTCCGGCGAAGTGGATTCACTTTTTCTCGCTGCTAGCGGGCGGGCTGGGACTGGCGTCAGTCGGCTTTGTTAGGGATCCCACGATCCTCCAGTGGGTGTGTTTCGGCGGGATCGGGATCGCCTGGGCATCGATTCTATCCATGCCTTACGCCATGCTTTCCGGGGCGCTGCCAGCCAACCGGATGGGCGTTTACATGGGGATTTTCAATTTCTTCATCGTCATCCCGCAGATCCTGGTGGCGATCGTGCTGAGCCGTCTGATGGAGAATTTCGCCGGGGTGAACCGCCTGAGCGCGGTGGTCATCGGCGGCGTCTGCATGTTGGTCGCGGCCGGTTTCACCCTGCTCGTGAAAGATGATTCCGTGAAAGCCACCCCTGATCAAATCTGACTATGAGTTGGCAATCCCTCTCCATCGGTGTTGTAATGGCAGTGATGACAATCAGCAGCCCGGCCGCCCCCCGCCCCGTGATCTATCAGCTCATGGTCCGCACATTCGGCAATACCAACGAGACCCGCAAGACAAACGGCACGCTCAAGGAAAACGGCTGCGGGAAATTCAATGACATCAACCAGGCCGCTCTCGTTTCGCTCAAGCAAATGGGCTTCACCCACATCTGGCTGACCGGCGTGCTCGAACAAGCGAGCGGCACCGCCTATCCGAACCGCCCGGCTGACGCCCCGGATATTTTGAAAGGCATCGCCGGCAGTCCCTACGCCATCAAGGACTACTTCGATGTCTGCCCGGACTATGCGGCGGACCCGGACAAACGGCTCGCTGAATTCAAGGCGTGTGTGGACCGCTGCCATGCGCTCGGGCTCAAGGTGATCATCGACTTCGTGCCGAACCATGTCGCCCGGTCGTATGCGTCCGATGTGAAACCGGATCTATCATTCGGCCAGGGTGACAAGCACGGTGTGTTTTTCGATAGGGACAATCATTTCTACTATCTCCGCCCGGAGGACGCCGGCGGTGGCCCGCCGCTCAAGCTGCCGACCGCCTCGATGCCGGGTTGCAGCGGGTTGTTTGCGCCAGAGACCACGTTTGGACGGGTGACCGGAAACAACGGGATTTCATGGTCTCCATCGATCAACGATTGGTACGAAACGGTGAAGCTGAATTACGGCCACGATTTCACCCAGGGGCGTAACACCTCGGATCTCCCTGGTCCCGATGCGAAGCCTTCAGCAGTGCCTAAAACCTGGCGGACGATGGATGAGATCCTCGCCTACTGGCAGCAGTTAGGTGTCGATGGATTCCGCGCGGACATGGCCCACATGGTGCCGATGGAGTTCTGGCATTGGGCGGTCAAGCGGGCCCGGAGCCGCCAGGCAGACGTGTTTTTCTCCGCGGAAGCCTATGACAACGATCCGGCCAAGCTAACTGACGGCCATGTCCTGGAAGAACTTCTCAAGGCCGGTTTCGACGCGGTCTATGATGATCCGAGTTACGATGTTCTCGAAGGGCTTTACGATTCAGGAAGATGGGCAAACGATCTCGACCACCTGACATTCACGGGAAAACTATTCCACCAGTCTCTTCGTTATGCGGAGAACCACGATGAAGTCCGCATCGCCAGTCCCAAGGAGTGGGGCGGCCTCGGGATGAAGGTAGGGCGCCCTGTTAGCGCGGTGCTGTTCGCCATGGGCCGCGGACCGGTGATGCTCTATCACGGCCAGGAAGTCGGCGAACCCGCTGTCGGGAGCGAAGGCTTCAGCGGCGACAACGCGCGCACCACGATTTTCGATTATTGGTCGATGCCTGAGTTCACCAAGTGGGTGAATGGCGGCAAATACGATGGCGGTCGGCTCAGCGACGATCAAAAGGCGTTGCGCGAATGGTATGGCAAGCTGCTCCGCGCGACCCAGGCTCCCGCCTTCACCGCCGGCGAGTTCTATGGCCTCAATCATGCCAACAAGGAGAACCCGAAATTCGGCAGGGTCGGGAGCGAGACATTTTCGGGTCACTGGCTCTACGCCTTCCTGCGCCATGATCCGAAGAGCGGTCAGTCGTTCCTCGTCGTCGCCAATTTCAACGGCAACGAGACCTTGCGCGCCGTGAATGTGAATATCCCGGAAGACGCTTGGAAATTCCTCGGCCGCGCGGATCACGCGACCGCGAAATTCACCGACAAGCTCGATGGCAAGTGGTCGTCGCTATCAGGCAAGGACGGGCTAACACTCCCCGACCTCGCGCCTTGCAGTGCGATGCTGCTGGAGATTACGAACTAGTATCTCCTCCCGCCTCCGCCCTTCTATCCTTGGAGCTGCCGGACCAGGTCGGTTAGATAGGGCATCATCTGTTTTTTGCGCGAGAGCACGCCGGTCATTTCGAAAAGCTGATCCGCCAGCCGGGGGTAGGTGATGCCGTCGATGATCCGGGTCTCGCCGGTGCACAGCAGCAGGCTGCTGCTGCTGGTGATATCCGTGACCATCAGACAACTGAAGTGGCAACCCGACTCCTCCCGCGCACGCGCCAGCTCGTGGGCGAGGTCGTGGCTCATGTCCTTGAAAACCTCGAAGCCGACAGTCTCCATCTGGCTCACCCCGAGTTTCCAGCCGCTTTCCTCGTAAACTTTCAAGTCCTGCCGGATGACGGTGTGCGGGTCCATCCCCTCCACGGCACAGCCGGCGGCAAACATCCGGGCACCGAAGGCCGGCAGATCCTCGCCCGCGAGCTCGGCGAGCCACCGCGCCATTTCCTCATCGAGGGAGGTGGTGGTGGGTGACTGGAGGATCACGGTGTCCGAAAGGATGGCCGCCAGCATCAGGCCGGCGATGTCCGCCGGCGGGTTGCGGCGGGCATTTCGATAGAGCTCCGCGATGATGGTGGAGGTGCAGCCGACGACCTTGTTGATGAAGGTGATCGGCTGGTCGGTGCTTCGATAGCCGAGCCGGTGATGGTCGATGATTTCAACGACGCAGGCCTCCTCCACGCCATCGACCGCCTGCGATAGCTCGTTGTGATCCACCAGCGCCACGCGGAAACGCCAAGGGGTGACAAAACTCAGCCGGGTGATGACGCCACGGATGAAACCCTTGTCGTCCACGACGATAAAGCCGCCTTCGTTGGACGTGCGAATTTCGTTCCTGACGTCGCGGACAATGTCGGAGGGACTGAAGGTCGGGTGTTGCCGCTCGATGAAATTGCGTAGCGGCATCGACAGACAAAGCCGGGCGGCAACGTCGAGCGCGGGTCGTGCGGTGATCACAACGCAGGCGGCTCGCTGCCGCAGCCGCGCCACGGTGGGCTCGTCCAACTCTCCAGAGGAGCAAACCACGATCAGCGTGGCACCTTGATCGCAGGCCTCAGTTAGACCCGCTTCGCCGCCGCCCGACAGCACCGCGAGCACGGCCGTGCCGTCGCCGGTTGGGGGCGGAACGTCGTCCATGCCTGGCAAAAACAGCCGTCCTTGAAAAACGGCGGGCGCTTCACCGGTCAGCACCCGGCCGTCGATGGAATCGACAAAACGCTGGAAGCGGACGGTTAGATCCGGCTGGCGGCAGAGGTCGCCGAGTTCCCCGGTCAGGCTCGCCAACCGCAGGGCGGAAATTTTTCCAGCGTAGGTGCCCGACTCACTGGTGACCGGCAGGAAGGCGAAGCGGCGCTGGACGATGATTTTCTGGGCGTCGCCCAAGGTATCGTCCTCGCCCAGCGCAAGCAGGTCCTGCCCCTGGATCATGATGTCCGAAAGCTTGGGCAACAGCGAGATGAGCAATTCCGGATGGTCCACGCCAAAGTGATCGAGCACGAAGCTCGTTTGGGGATTGAGGTTGCCGGCGCGATACGGCAGCGCGGGAACCCCCGCGACTTCCCGCTTGTAGTGGGCATAGGCGATCGCCGAGCAGATCGAATCCGTGTCCGGATTCTTGTGCCCGATCACCATCAGGGGAGATTCGTTGGAGGTCATGGGGAGGGTTTCAAGTGGCTGGCGATGAGCATGAGCCGTGCCGGGAGGCGACTATCTTCACTTCACGGTCATGCGATCTATCACGAGGGTGACGACCGACTTGGGCGCGAGCTTCACGGCGAGCTTCTTTTCAAAGGGCAGTGCGTCAAGCGGCTGATAGCGGGTTTTCCCATTCGGCTCCGTGAGCCAGCGGCTGGCGCTCCGGCCGCTCGCGGCGAATGCGGAGAAATCGAACTCGGCGTCGCGCGCCTTGTCGGAGTCGTTAAGGCAGACCAGCGTCAGCTTCGCTAGTTTTGGATCGAACGCGCAAATCGCGGACTCGTCGCCAGTGGTTAGAATGACCGACCCACGCGGGATGTTGCGGGTGTATTGGGCGAGCACGTGCCATTTGGGATTCACCTCGAAGCGCACCACGGACCTGCGGAGGTTCGAGGCGATGAGCCCCCAGCCGCCGCTATCGATCGCCTGCCAGTAGGACCAGGAAGTGGGCCGGAGACGGGCGATATCGCGATGAAGGTTGCGGGCCATGTTGAGCCCGGAGGGGTCGCCATCGCCGTATTCGGAGTTCCACAGCGGCTTGCCGCCCTCGGTGTGGACGAGGCGATGTAACTTTTCGCGGTCGCCGTTAGCCTCCTGATAGCCATGGACATTCACTTGGCCGATCAGCGCGCGGGTGGCTTTGTCGAAACTTTCCCAAGTTCCGATGGCGTGATCGTAATGGGTTTCCTCGGAGGCGGAAATGGGAAGAGCCTGGAGATCGCGGCGGTCCAACTCCTCGCGGACGAGCTTGAGGATACGCGCCTGCGCCGGTGCGGAAACGTGGCAGCCCTCTTGTTTGCAATCGGCGAACCACCAGTCCGACCGCGGCTCGTTGAAGGGCGAAACCGTGGTGAACGGAACGCCCCACTGGTCGGCGGCGCGGCGGGCGACCACCGCCAGATAGATCGCAAAGTTTCGCTCGTGTTCGGGGGCGAGATTGTCGTCGCTAGGCTTCGGGCCGCCGGAGGGATTGTCGTTTTTGGTCATCCACCACATCGGGGAGTTGGAGAACAATTCGAACTGGTTCACGCCCCGCTGTTTGGCCTTGGCCAGCATCGCCCGTTGTTTCGCATCGACCGACCAGTCCCAGCTCGTGGAATCGGGATCGGGGTTGCTGCCATCGAGCCAGAAGCCCTCCATCTGACGGTAGCGGAAGATGATTTTCGATTTCACCATCTGGCGGTCACCGATCTTGTTCCAACTGCTGGCCCCGGCGTTGTAACGGACGATGTTCAATCCCAGACCCGGCAGAATTTTTCCGTCAAACGTGACCGGCTTAGTCGTAAACAATGCGTCCGCCAGATCGTCGCGGTCGCCATGAACCGCCGCCCACCAAGCGAGGGAAACGCCCCAGCCTTCCCACGTCCCCTGCGGCTTCGCCGGATCGATGGCGATGCGCCTAACATCGTCCGCGCTCGCGGGGATACTTGGAAGAAGCGCGAGCAGGGCGGCGAGAAGCAGTGGAAGGGGGCGGATCATTCGGGGGCGGATTGTTCCGAACGGAAACAGGGCGGCGATTGTTTCGAGGCCAAGGTAAAATGCCAAATTTTCGGGTGCGAACGGCTAGCTCAAGTCCCGCAAAACGTCCTGTAGCCAGCTCCGTCGGTAGGGTCGGGCGAGCGGTATTCCGGAACATCGCGGGCGTGATCGTAAGGCGCTGCTAGAATTTCCAGCAGCCTGTCCAGCGGGCCTGTGTCGCCGTGCTGGCCGGCGGCGAGGGCGGCTTCGACGAGATGGTTGCGCGGAATGAAGGCGGGATTGTGGGCGCGGCGGAGTTGGGCGGATTCCTCGAGCGACTGCGGTTGGCGGACGAGCCGGGCCTGCCAAGTTTCCTGCCACTGGCGGAAGGATTCGTCGGGCGCGGGCTGGGAAAGCCGGGCGAAGGTGTTGGTGAAATCCGCTTTGGCGCCGTGCATCCCTTCGAACAGGGAGTGGACGAGAGTGACGTCGCCTTCCTCTTCATTGAACAAGCCGAGCTTGCATCTCATTTCAGCGAGCCAGTGGGACTGATAGAGGTTTGTGAAATTTCGGATCGCCTCCGTCGCCAATTCGATGGCGCGAGTTTCTTCCGGGTGAATCATCGGCAGCAGGGTCTCTCCCAGGCGGGCGAGATTCCACTGCGCGATGGTGGGCTGGTTGGCATAGGCGTAGCGGCCGTGGCGGTCGATCGAGCTGAAGACGGTGGCCGGATCGTAGGCGTCCATGAAGGCGCAGGGGCCGTAGTCGATGGTTTCGCCGGAGAGCGCCATGTTGTCGGTGTTCATTACGCCGTGGATGAAGCCGACGCCCATCCACCGTGCGATCAACGCCGCCTGCCGCCCGATCACCGCTTCCAGCAAGGCGAGCGCCGGGTTATCCGCAGCGGCGAGTTCCGGGAAATGGCGTTGGAGCGTGTAGGCGACGAGCGCCTCCAGATCTGCCCTTTCGCCTGCGGCGGCGGCCCATTCGAAAGTTCCCACGCGGATGTGGCTGTCGGCCACGCGTGTCAGCACCGCGCCTGGTAGCGGTCCGTCCTGGCGCATGACCATTTCACCCGTCGCCGCGACCGCGAGGCTGCGGGTGGTCGGGATGCCGAGCGCGTGCATCGCCTCGCTGATAATGTATTCGCGCAGCATCGGCCCGAGCGCGGCCCGGCCGTCGCCGCCGCGGGAAAAGGGGGTGCGACCGGAGCCCTTGAGTTGGATGTCGAAGCGCTCGCCCTGCGGCGTGATTTGTTCGCCAAGCAGGATGGCCCGTCCGTCGCCAAGGGTGGTGAAGCCGCCGTATTGGTGGCCTGCATACGCCTGTGCCAGTGGCGACGCACCCGGCGGCAGCACGTTTCCGGCAAAGATGGCCGCCCCATTTTCACCTTCCAACGCGTCGGCCGCCAAGCCAAGCGACTCCGCCAGCGCGCGGTTCAACAACACCAACCGCGGAGCACGAACCGGCACGGGAGCGATGGAGAAATGAAATACCGGCGGCAGCGACGCATAGGAATTCTCCAACCGCCAGCCGGGATCGGTGGAAGCGGACGATGGAGCGGCAGGCGGGCGAGGTTCGGACATGACCGAAGTTCTCTCAATTTCACGATCCGTCGAGGCGGAGATTGCAAAGGACGGTCAGCGGGTTCAGGTGGCGGCGGAAAGCTTGAGCACACCGACGTAGGGCAGGTTGCGGTACTTCCCCTTGTAGTCCAGCCCGTAGCCAACGACGAATTCGTCGCCGATTTCAAAGCCCACGTAGTCCGCATTGACCTCTTCGGCCCGCACCTTGTCCTTGGCTAACAGCACGGCGGTATGCACCGCCACCGCGCCCTCTTCCATCAGCCGCTCGGACACCGCATGCAACGTCCGGCCGGTGTCGAGGATATCGTCTAGCAGCAAAACGTGCCGCCCTTTCACTTCCGGGAAATGCCGGTCCAGGAAATCGACTTTACCCGAACTCTCCATCCCGCCGTGATAGCTTGCCACGTTGAGGCATTCGATTTCCAAAGGCCGCGGCACCCGCCGCAGCAGATCGGCGGCGAAGACCAGCGCTCCTTTGAGAAGAATGATCACCACCAGAGTTCCGCTGGGGAAATCCCGTTCGATGTCGAGAGCCATCGAATCGAGGCGTTTCTCGATCACCGCCTCATCTATCAATATCCGCTCGATGTCGTTGCGCATGTCCACGGGATAGACCTTCCCGTCACCCCCGCCAAGCGCCAAAAAACCGACTTCACAGCTCGCCGCGGAATCTTAAAACCCGTTCGCCCTCGCGATAGTAATTCAGCCGGTCACGACCGTGGAGCTCCAAAAACTCCGGATCTTCCCGCAGGGCCCGATATTCGATCTGATGGTATTCACGATCGGCCACGATGCCCGCCTCGCGTTCCTTGGCGAGGACAAGCTTCGCCTCCAACCGCTCCAGCTCGCGTCGCTGCGGGAAAGCTGTTGCCACCACCACGAAACCGATCGCGACGCAGAACACCACGAACACGATCTTCCCGGCCCCTTGGATCACCCGAGTCCGGGCTTCCAGGCGCGTCAATTTGACACCGGCCATGGATCGCTTCGCCATCTTCTGCTCCGAGAAATCCCTGAAACCCCCGAATTGTCAAGCAAACTAAGGTTTTCGGCCGGTTCCCTAACACTTCATGAGAGCATCGACTCCAGTTCATCCATGCTCCATCCCACCGCGTCGCCGGCCCCGCTCTCGTCGATGGCGGACGCCAACTCCCGTTTCTTCGCCTGAAGTCTAACGACCTTTTCCTCGACCGTCCCGCGGGTGAGCAGGCGGTAAACTGTCACCGGCCGGATCTGTCCGATCCGGTGCGCGCGGTCGGTCGCCTGGGCTTCCGCCGCCGGATTCCACCACGGGTCGAAATGCACCACGGTGTCGGCCGCGGTTAGATTGAGACCGTAGCCACCGGCCTTGAGGCTGATGAGAAACACCGGCGGGCCGTCCGCTTGTTGGAACTTGTCCACCAGTTGCTGGCGGTTCCGGCTTTGTCCATCGAGCCTTAGGCAGTCCCATCCCCGTTCGGCGACGGATTTTTCGATCTCCAGCAACTGGGTCCTGAATTGGCTGAAAATGAGCATCCGGTGGTTTCCTGCCACCGCTTCCTCGATCAACTCCAACAGCCGCTGGAGCTTGGCCGAACGCCGGGCGACTAACAACTGGTTGAACTTGTCATTTCCCAGCAACGCCAAGTCGCAACACGTTTGCCGGAGACGAAGCAAGGCCGTAAGCATTTGCATCCGCGCGGCGCCTTTGTTCCCGGAATCGGCAATGGCATCCACCCGCTTGCGGCCTTCCACCAGGAGCTCCTTGTAAACCGATTGCTGGTCGGTGCTGAGATCGCAATATTCGTCGATGAAAAGTTTGGTGGGCAGCTCAGGCGCCACCTGCTCTTTCGTCCGGCGCAGCAGAAAGGGTGAGATCTTGAGCCGCAGTCGCTCGATCACCGCGCCCGGCTTTTCGCCGGCTGCCAAAGGCTGCTCGTAGCGATCCTTGAAATCCTCGCGCCCGCCCAGCCAACCCGGCTGGATGAAGCGAAAGATCGACCACAGGTCCTTCACTCCGTTCTCGATCGGAGTTCCGGTTAGAGCGATCCGACAAGTCGCCCGCAATTTCGAAATCGCCTTGGCGTGATCGGTGTCGGGATTGCGCATCAAACTGGCCTCGTCCACCACCACGGCGCGGTAGTCGCGCTTGAGGTGATAGGCCAGATCCCGGGCCAGCGTGCCGTAGCTCGTGAGAATGACATCGCCAGTCCGAACCTTGTCCCGCTCCGCGTCCCGGCTCGCACCATGGAGAATCCTAACTGTTCTGCCCGGCGCGAAACGCGCGAACTCCGCCCGCCAGTTCCCTAACAATGACGCGGTGGCCACCACCATCACCGTTCCGGAATCGGTGCCGGGTTCCGCCATCACCCGCTCGATCAACGCGATGGTTTGAACTGTTTTACCGAGCCCCATGTCGTCGGCCAGCAGCGCGCCGCCGAAGCGTTGGACGCGGTCAAACATCCAGCCAGCGCCAAGCGATTGATAAGGCCGCAACTCCGCCTGCAAGGTGGCCGGTGAATCGAAAGTGAAAGAAAGTTCCTTGGCTCCGCCGGTCTGCGCTCCGCTGATTTTATGTTGGATCTCGCGGATCAGCTCGCCTGAGCGCGCCGACGCCACGTAATGCCCGTTTTCCTGCCGCAGATCGAGATCAGAGAACAACGGGTCGATGACGTCCGCGATGTCGCCAGAGATCACCAACCGCCGCCCGCCCGCCGCTTGGCCCGAGCCTTTTCCACCCATCAGCAGCCGGCGGATTTCCGTCGCTGGAACCGACACCCCGTCACCGGTTAGGAACGACAGATCGAAGCTCAGCCAATCCTCGCCCGACCCGATGATTTCGATTTTCGGCGATACGACCGCCACTTGCTTCTGCACATGGCCGAAGCGCTCGCCCTCGATGACGGTCCACTCCTTCCGCAAGGCCGGCAGCGATTGCGTGAGGAAATCTAGAATTGCGGATTCGCCCTTCATCACCCAGCGCCCGCTCGAAAAGTTTTCGACCTCGAATCCCGCCCGGGCCAGCCGGCCCGCCGCTTTCTCTTCCATCGCCAGGTCCCGGACCTCGCAGTGATCACCCGTTAGACGCGGCAGACCGGCGACCTTGCCCAACCCCGGAGGAACCGGTGGAGCGTCACCATAGCGCACGCTCAACTGCGCTTCCAAGTGCTGGAGCGAGCCCTCTAACGACAGCTCGAAAGTCGCCGCCGCCTGGACGAAATGCAGCGAGTCCAACCACGCCCCTTCCGGGAAATGCAGCCATTCCTGCCACGAATCGAGATGGTCGAAAAACCGTTGGATCGGAATTTCCACCGGTTTCCCCCGCGCGAGTTCGGTTAGAGGTGCGGCTAGTTCCGCCGGGACACTTCCCTCGCCCACGCGAGTCACGTTCGTTTCACCGATCTGCCAGAACGAGCCGGCGATTTCGATCCACGTTCCCGCTTCGGGCTCCGGGACCAGCCGGATCCGGTCTGGCAGATTTACGGCATCGCCTAACTGGAGCCGCTCGCCGGACCGAATCTGGATCAGCAAGCGGTCCTTCCCAACCGCCAGCCGCGGGTGCTCGGCGATGGCTTCGAGAAACGCCGGGACGCGCGGGCCGTCCAGATTGAGGCTGAGGATTTCCTTGCGGGCCACGCCCTCCTTGGCAAGCCAAGCGCTCAACCGTTCGTCGGCGGGTGAGATTTCATTCCCCGTGGCGACCGCCAAGGTTGCCGCGAGTTTGCCGCGTTGTAACGCATCGCGCCAGTTGAGCGGCAGCAGAACCTGCCAGGGAACCGCAGCGACCGCTTGGGGAGCTGGCTTGGGTGCAGCGGCCTGGGGCGAAGCCGCTTTGGCAGGTGCCAAGGCCGCGAGCCCGGTCGCCACCGCATGGCAGCAGACCGCGCCGCTGCGTTGGTTGTCCGCGCAGGGGCAGCGGGTGTCGATATTCGTGGCGGATTTCAACGTGACGCTGACCCGCATCAGCCGTTTACCAACCCGCACTGTGCCCTCCCAACCGGACGACCCGGCCTTCGCCTCGCTCACCAAGCCGCCATCGAACAGCGCCTTGCCCTCCTTGAATGCCTGCCACGAGGCCGCTCCCCTCAAAATTGCTTCCGTCCACCCGCTCATTGTCGCGGCAGTGTTTCCTGAACCCGGCCGAGGCGCAACCCGATTGCCAGCCATCAGAGAAATCCCGGAAACCCTGAGTCGCTTGCTGGCCCGGCGAAGTTTTTCAGCAGGAAATTCCTCCAAACCTCGCGGCTTTGCTCGGATAGTGAGGCCGTCATCCTGGCGACGCACGGCTGGCAGATCAGCAACGGCAGCGGCCCGGTGACCAGCGACCCGCCGGAATCGAACAGCGCGGAAATTCCAAATCCCTCCAGCTCCACCCGCTGCGTGCGGCACGCGATGCACGCATCGAATCGGTCGGTTAGGTCGTGAGACAGCATGAATTCCTTCACCCGCTCGTCCCAATCGATTTCCTTCTCTAAAAAATGCCGCACCGTTTCCTTCGAGTCTTCGGGGAGCTCATCCGTCACCAGATCCCGGCACGGCTGGCAGATCGCATACTCCAGCACGCATTCCCCGCGGTCGAACTCCTTGTTGACCAGCCAGGGCGCGGCGATCTCCACCAGCGGCAGCTTGCAGCAGAGACAATGCGAAAACGGCACGCCGGTTTCCTCCGAGCCCAACCATTCGTCCATCGTGCGCATGGAGCAATCTAAACGGTTACTGCCGCCGGATGGAATCGCAAAAGCGTGCGATGAGAAATGCCCAAGCATTTGAGAGGGTTCCATGAAACTTGAAAAACCTCCGGCAGGGAAACGCTTGAGTGGCGAAGACGGCAGAGGGAGGAAAGCCTCAGACGACTATCACATCACTCCGCGGGACGTAGCTTGCCAGACTACCCCGGCTTCCACTCACCCACCGGCGAACACCGGCTTGAAGCCTGCCTCTAGCAGAATGCGCTTCATCTCCTCCCGTTTGTCGCCTTGGATTTCGATGCAGCCGTCTTTTACCGTGCCTCCGACACCGCAGGCCTTCTGCATCTTCTTCGCGAGTTCCTGTTTCTCCGCCAGCCCGATACCGGTGAAATTTCTGGCCACGGTGACTCCCTTGCCGCCACGATGCGCGGTCTGCCGGACGATGTCCACCCGGCCCCGGTTGGTGTTTTTCTGCCCGCGTTGGGAGGTCTTCGCGGGAATAGCCCTGGCGGAATCCTGCGAATCCCGAGGTCCCGCCGGCAAACTGCCGAGCCCGGCCAGCGCCGCGAAAGGATCCGGTGTCGGGCGTTCTCCTTCGCCGGTGGCTTGGCTTCCTTTGTTTGCACTCATCCGGGCCATTCCATCACGGACACCGCGAAGTTCACGCTTTTTCCCTTGCGGATCATTTCGCGTTATTTCGATTGCTTCGAACTCGCCCCGCCCTGTATGAGGCCGCGGACAGGCCGAGGTCGGCTCCGCAACGAGACCGACAATCCTGTCACATGATTGAGTAACGAAGAAAGATTTTACCTATGGCCGTCACACCAAGCAAAGATTACAAGCGCCGGGAGCGCGAGCAACGGAAGTTGGACAAACGCATGGCTCGCGAAGCCGCGAAAGACCAGGAGCTCGCAGCCCAGCAAGCCGCCGCACAGGCCGCCGCCGATGAGGCGTATAACACCAGCGAGGAGGGTATTCAGGCCAAGTTGGAGGCGGAGTTCGAGGCGGAACTCGAAGCCGAACGCAAGTCCCAGAAGGTGGCCTAACCCCCGGGATTTATTCTCCTGCCGGGTTTCTTGGTCCCTACGAAGTGGTCGAAGGGAATGCCCGCCCCGACTAACAGGCACCTCGTCCCTGGCCGGATCTTGGTAAATTTCCAGCTCGTCGAGGAAACACCGAAGCCGAAGCCTCGAAAACTCAAGGAGCGGCGGATTCTGTCCGCCCAGCCCATGAGGGCCAATGAGAGGAGTCATGGCGCCTATCATTGAGTCGTCATGGACCCGGCGGTCGGATACCGCCGCTCCTTGAAAAAGAGCGCATCACGCCTTCTTGCTCCCCGCCTTGTCCACGGCCACCGCCACCAGGATAACCAGGCCCTTGATGACCTGCTGCCAGACCGCCGACACTTCCAGCAACACCAGTCCGTTGTTGAGCACGCCGATGATCAGACACCCTAGCACCGTGCCGATGATCGTGCCGCGTCCGCCGTTGAGCGACGTGCCGCCGATCACCACGGCGGCGATCGAATCCAGCTCGTAACTCATGCCGGCATTGGGTTGCGCCGAGTTCAGCTTCGAGGTCACTAACAATCCCGCCACCCCGGCCAGCGCACCGCCTAACGTATAGACCAGCGACTTGATCCGGTTCACGTTCAAGCCGCTCAATGTCGCGGCGCGTTCGTTGCCACCGACGGCATACACCTGCCGGCCGAAGCGCGTGCGTTTCATCACCACCACGAAAACCGCGACCAGCGAGCCGGCAATCCACACCGGCATCGGAATTCCTAACAACCGTCCCGTTCCCATGTAGCCGAACTCGTCGCCCAGATTGTTGATCGGAAAACCACCGGTCCACAACATGGTCAATCCACGCGCGACGCTCAGCATCCCGAGCGTGGCGACGAACGGCGGCAGCTTGAACCGCGTGATGGCCATGCCATTGAACCAGCCGAGGCCCGCGCCAACCGCAACCGCCACCAGGATCGCGCCGGATGTGGTGAACTCGATGAACAGATCCGTGCCCGGCACGGAGAATCCTTTCGTTAGAGCGCCGGCCGCCACCGCTCCGGAAAACGCCAGCATCGAACCGACCGACAAATCAATGCCGCCGGACACGATGATCATCGTCATGCCGATGGACAGGCAAAGATTGACGCAGATCTGCTGGAGGACGTTCAACCCGTTGCCCACGGTGAAGAAACTTTGCGTGGTCAGCGCCAGGGCCAGCACCATCAAGCCGAGCGCCAACAGGGATTGGAACCGCTTCAAGGTTTCGAGATGATTGGTTTTTGTCATAGGTCAATTTCGTCCGTCAGGCAGAGCCGCCTTCACCACATTCTCCTCCGTCGCATCCGCGCGGGAAAATTCCGCCGTCTTGCGGCCTTCGCACAAGACGATGATGCGATCCGCGATGCCGAGAATTTCCGGCAGCTCGGACGACACCATCACCACCGCCAGCCCGGCTTGGGCCAACTCGTCGATCAGCGCGTAAATCTCCTTCTTCGCATTGATGTCGATGCCGCGGGTGGGCTCATCCAGCAGCAGCACCTTGGGTTCGGTGGCGAGCCACTTGGCAAGCACCACCTTCTGCTGGTTTCCACCGCTCAAATTCATCACCGCCTGATCGATCGATGGGGTCTTCACCCGCAGCCGCGAAACGTAGCCGCCCACCAGCTCGCGCTCGACCCGCTGCTGCAGGAATCCCATCCGCTCGATCTTCGACAGGCAGGACAAGGTCGTATTGTGCGCCACGCTCATGCCTAACACCACGCCCTCGCCCTTGCGGTCCTCCGGCGCGAGCGCCAGACCCGCAGCGATCGCGTCGCGCGGGGAACGGATGTTAGCTGGCTTGCCCTCGATCTCGATCTCGCCCGTCGAAGTGTGCGGATAGAGGCCGAAGATCGTCTGCAACAACTCCGTCCGCCCCGCCCCCATCAAACCGAAAATCCCCAACACCTCGCCGCTGCGCACTTCGAACGACACATCCCTCACCACGAAATCATGCGCGCGTTCCGGGTGTTGGAGCGAGACATTCCGCACCCGCAACACCTCGGCCCCGGGCTTCCCCGGAGTCTTGGGAAACAAGTCCGACAGCGGCCGCCCCACCATCAACCGGATCATTTCGTCGCGCGTCACTTCGTGAAATTCCTTGGTCGCGACAAACTTGCCGTCGCGGAAAACCGTGATGTCGTCGGCGATCTGCGGCAGCTCGTCCAGCTTGTGCGTGATGTAGATGAGGCCGACGCCGTTCTGCTTCAGCCGCCGGATCTGACGGAACAGCATCTCGATCTCGTGCTCCGTGATGGCCGAGGTCGGCTCGTCCATGATGATCACGCGCGAGTTGAACGAGATTGCTTTGGCAATCTCAACAACCTGTTGGGCCCCCACCCGCAACTGGCACACCGGCGTCCGGGGATCAGCCTCCAGTTCCAGTTCGTGGAGCAGCGCCGCCGCGTCGCGGTTCATGCGTTTGAAATCCACCAACCCGAACCGCGTCATCGGTTCGCGGCCGATGAAAATATTCTCTGCGATGCTCAGCTCCGGCACGAGATTCAACTCTTGGAAAATGATAGATATACCCGCCGCCTGCGCCTCGCGCGTGTTCTTGAAACTAACCGGTTTGCCTTCCAACTCCACCGTCCCCGAGTCCGGTGGAAACACGCCCGCCAAAATGTTCATCAGCGTGGACTTGCCCGCGCCGTTCTCACCGAGCAACGCGTTGAGCCGCCCGCGCCGCACGGCGATGTTCACGCCGTCCAACGCCCGCACGCCGGGAAACGACTTGGCAATGCCGGTCGCTTCGAGCAGCACGTCGGATTTCTCGGGTGATGTGCTTTGCTCTGACATTTTACTCGGACTTCACGGAAATCGGCACGACCTCGAGCGGTTTGAGATCCATCTCCTCATCCTCCACCTCCACACAACCGACAAACTCCAACTGCTTCCCGACCACCGCGACGCTCTTCACTTCGGGCATCACCTTCTCCTCCACGATCTTGTTTAACTCGGCGGCGATCTCATTGAACTCCTGGGCGTTCGGATAGGAACTCGAATTCAGCAGACCAGTTCCGTCGCGCACGATGTTGCTGACGAGAAAACCGAGCGGAATGGTGACGTCCGCCACGTCGTCCTTGCTGAGGACCGCCAACCCGACGGCATCTTCGCTAACACTAACCACCCGACCCTTGCCGCGGATGTAGATTCCATACGAACTGCTGATTCCCACCGTTCGCCCGAACTGTTCGCGCACTTTACCCGGACTTTCCGCGATGACGGTTAGGACTTTCGCCGCATCCGCGGCTTGGCCTGATGCCGGCAGCAAACGTTCGGTCCAGAACTTCTCCACAAAGGTGGCGGGATTGAACGTAGTTTCCGCGATGGCTTCCTGCCGGGCCTTCTTCGACTTGATATGGAAAGGAGGAAACGCCAGACAAAAGCCCGCGAGCAAGACCAGACCGATGATCCAAGGGAGGAAGCGTTTCATGAGTTAGGGTTCTTGTCCAAGGGCCTCGCGCATCTCGTGGGGCGATCGAATTCTTCCAGTGAAATTTTTCGATGCCAGCACCCGAAGCTTCTCAAGATCAGACCGACTTGTCCCGCTGATTCTTATTCCGTTCTGCTTGGCTAGCCACGAATTGTCTCCAGTCTTGCTGGTGAACTTCTGGATTGCTGAAGATAGGTAATACGAATCACGATCCGCATAGATATTCCATGCATACTTTGTGATCGGAACAACCTTCTTGATCTCTTGGGGAGTAACGACGAACCCCTTGGGTGTAGAAGCGTAAGCGATGTTGGCGGTGTGCAGGTGGACCAGCGTAACTTTGTCGAAAGGGCTGAAAACCGCGGAACAACCTCCAAGCATCAGAACTGCCGCTGTGACGATTATAAGCCAGGTTGCGATAAGGGTTTTCATCAGGAGATCACTTCTTCCCGTAATCGCCGTATTTCTGGACGTTGTCCGGTGTGACGAGGTCGACCTTGACCGGAACCTTCTGTTCGAACTTGCGTTCGCCCTTGATATACTTGTCGGCGTATTCGGCGGCGGTTTGCGCGATCACTTTGGGAAACTGCATGCCGGTGGCGGCGATCTTCTTTTCAGCGATCAACTTCACCACGTCGTCCGCGCCGTCGAAGCCGAAAACTTTCACCTGCTCCGCCTTGCCCGCGCTGACCAGTGCCTGATAGGCTCCCATCGCCATCGCGTCGTTGCCGCAGAACACCGCCTTGATGTCCGGATCCTTCTGCAGGATGGATTCCATGACTTCGAGGGCCTTGGCGCGATCAAAATCCGCCGTTTGCTTGGCCACACTCACCAGTTTCGGGAAGCGGTCCACCACGCTGTGAAAACCTTTCGAGCGGTTCCAGGTGTTGTTGTCGCCGACGAGTCCTAGCAGCTCGGCATACTTGCCTTCCTTGCCCACCGTTTTCACAAAGTATTCGCCTAACTTCTGGCAGCCGGAGTAGTTGTCCGAGAGCATCTGCGAGACGGCGGCGTCCGTGGAGTTGATCTCGCGGTCCATGCAGAACACCGGCACGTTCTCTTTTTTCGCCTTGAGCACGTTGGCCACCGAGCCATCGGCATCCGTTGGATTGAACAGCACCGCCTTGTAACCGCCGGCGATGAGGTTCTCGAAGTGGGCGGCTTCCTTGGCGGTGTCGTTCTGGGAATCGAAGACGGTGGCCTCGTAACCGAGCTCGATCGCGCGCGCCTTGGCCGCTTCGCTGAGGACAACGAACCACGGATTGTTCAGGGTCGAGACGACCACGGCGATTTTGGTTTTGGCGGCAGGTTTCTCCTGCGCGCTGGCAGCCGTGGGAACGACCAAAAATCCGATCGCGACCGCGACCGCCGGAATGAGCTTTAACAGGTGGATTTTCATGGGTTGGATTTTTAGGTTTGTGTTGATCTACAAGATTCGTTTCACCGCTGCAAGCCAACCGGCGTGCAAACGCTTGGCTTCCGCCGCCTTCATGAGCGGACGAAAATTCTTCACCGCGCGTGGCAGGGCGGCCAGTTCATCCAATGAACGATAGACGCCCACGCCGAGCAAGCCGCTCATGGCCGCGCCCCACGCGGAGCTTTCGGCCACTTCGGAAACCATCTGTTCCGTCGCGGTCAGGTCGGCGGTGAACTGCATGAGGAAATTGTTGCGCGTCGGGCCACCGTCGGCAGCCACGCTTTTCAATGGCTGGCGGGCGTCGGCGCGCATCATTTCGAGCACGTCGCGAATCTGATAGGCGATGGATTCAAGCGCCGCGCGCACCACGTGCGCCTTGTTCGTGTGGGCGGTCATGCCGACGATCGCCGCGCGCGCGTCCGGTGCCCAGTGGGGCGCGCTCAATCCCGCGAACGCCGGCACCAGATAGACGCCGCCGTTGTCCGGAACGCTCGTCGCCAGTTTTTCCACCTCCGCCGCGTTCTGGATCAGGCCGAGCTGGTTTTTCAGCCACTCGATCGTGGCGGCGGAGAAACTGATGATGCCCTCGAACGCGTAAGTCGGTTGGCCCTGCCACACCCACGCCAGCGCGGTGACCGCGCCCTTTTCGGAAAGACGCATGCGCTTGCCGATGTTCAGCATGACGCTGGTGCCGGTGCCAAAGGTGGCCTTCGCGGTGCCGGGCTGATAGCAGCGCTGCGCGAAAAGCGACGCCTGTGAATCTCCCATCACACCGACGATGGGAACCGCCTTCGGCAAAATGCCGCCCACGTCAGTCTCGCCAAAACGCGCCGCGCTTTCCCGCACTTCCGGCAACGCGCCCGGCGGCACGCGGAACAGTTTGCAAAGCTCCTCATCCCAGCGCAGCCGATCGATGTCGAACAGCAGCGTGCGGCTGGCGTTGGTGAAGTCGGTGGCGAATTCAGTTCCGCCGGTAAGGCGATGGATCAGATAGGTGTCCATTGTGCCGACAACCGCCTGCCCGCTCTTGATAGCAGCGGAGATGGCGGGATTGTTAGCGATCAGCCAGTGGATTTTCGAGGCAGAGAAATAGGTGTCGATCTTCAGTCCGGTCTTCTTCAGCACGTCCGGGCCGTGGCCTTGTTTAATAAGCTTGGCACAGATGGCGTCGCCGCGCCGGTCCTGCCAGACGAGCGCATTGTGCAGTGGCTTGCCCGTTTTGCGGTCGAAGACGAGTACGGTCTCGCGCTGGTTGGTGATGCTCAGCCCGGCGATCTTTGAAAGCTTCTTCGGATTGCGCCCGACGACCTCTCTAACCACGCCGAGCACGTTCTGCCAGATTTCCCCGGCGTCGTGTTCCACCCAGCCCGGCCGCGGATAGATCTGCCGGTGTTCGCGCGAGGCCTTGTCGAGCACCTTGCCATTGGCGTCGAAGAGCACCGCCTTGGTGGCGGACGTGCTTTGGTCGATGGCGAGAATCAGGCTCATCCGAGGAGTTCCATTGCAGTTCCAGCCAGGCCTTCCATCGAGATTCCATAATGACAAAAAATGTCCGCCTGCGCGCCGGGAACGGTTTCCTCGTCGGGAATACCGACGATCCGGAACGGCTTGCTAACACCCGCCTGCATCAGCACGGAGGCGCACGCTTCGCCGAGCCCGCCATGCACCATGTGTTCCTCCACGGTGACGACGGCGCGGCATTCGCGGCCGGCTTTCAAGATGGCTTCGGTGTCCAGCGGTTTCACCGTGTGCATCGAGATGACGCGGCAGTCCAGGCCCTGCGCTGCGAGTTGTCCGGCGGCCAGCAACGCGTGAATCACCGTTTCGCCTGTGGCGATGAATGCCACGTCGTTGCCTTCCCGCAGGGTAATGGCTTTGCCGACTTCAAAGTTCGTGTCCGGCGGGTGCAAGCCATACATCCCCGCCTTGCCGAAACGGACGAACACCGGCTTGGTGGCCTTGGCGGCGGCGAGAATGGCTCTGCGTGATTCGAAGTTATCCGCCGGCACGAGGACCGTTAGATTGTTAATCGCGCGCAGCACGGCGAGGTCGTGAAGTGAATGATGCGTCGTGCCGAGAGCGCCATAGCTTACTCCGGAGCTGATCCCTATGAGCACGGCGGGAACGTCGGAGTAACAGACGTCGTTCTTGATTTGTTCGAGGGAACGCGCCGTCAGGAAGCAGCCAGGTGAAACGCCGAAGGATTTCTTGCCGCACGCGGCCAGTCCGGCCGTGATGCCGACGAGGTTTTGCTCCGCGATGCCGACTTCGACGATCTGGGCGGGCAAGGCTTGGCCGAACAGTGCCAGCTTGCCCGAGCCGCGGGAGTCGCTGGTGACGGCGATGATGTTAGGATTGGCTTTTGCCAGTTCCTCCAGGGTAGCGGCGAATTCCTCAAGATTGGCGCGGCCCATTTTGAGGCCGAGCTGTTCCGCCATCGCCTTCGCGGCGGGGGTGAACATGGATGGGGCGGGTGCGCTCATCGGGCCACCTCCATCAACTTCGCTTCCGCGGCATCGAGGTCGCTCAATGCCTGTTTCAATTCGGCTTCGTTAGGGACACCATGGTGCCACTTGGCGACGTTTTCCATAAAGCTCACTCCTTTGCCCTTCACCGTGTTGGCAATGATGAATGTCGGTTTGCCCGGTTCGGGGGCATCGGTCAGCGCTTTCGTTAGTTCGGCGTAATCGTGGCCGTTGACGGTGCGGACGGTCCAGCCGAACGCACGCCATTTCTCGTCGAGCGGCTCGTTGCTCATCACGTCGCGGGTGTGGCCGGAGATCTGGAGCGTGTTGTGGTCGAGGATGGCAAACAGGTTATCGAGCTTGTAATGCGCGGCACCGAGCGCGGCTTCCCAGTTGGAACCCTCGGCCAACTCGCCATCGCCTAACAGCGTGTAAACCCGGTTGGGCGCGTTGTCCATCTTGCCCGCGATCGCCATCCCGAGACAGATCGGCAGGCCGTGGCCGAGCGCGCCAGTGTTCATTTCCACACCGGGGATGTGCCGTGTCGGATGGCCGACGTAATGCGACTGATAGTGGCAGACAGTCTCCAGATCCGCCGCCGGGAAAAATCCGCGATCGGCGAGCACTGCGTAAAGCGCCTCGACGCAGTGGCCCTTGCTCTGCACGTAGCGGTCGCGCTTCGGATCGCCGAAGGTCTCCGGGGAAACGTTTAGAATGCGGTTGTAGAGGACGTTCAGGATGTCCATGCAGGACAGCCCGCCGCCGGTGTGGCCAGCACCCGCGCCGACGATGAGATGCAGCATCGACCGCCGCAACGCGACGGACTTGAGTTGGAGTTCGTGGTCAGTCATTTCGTGCCGTGATGTTGACCCGCGTTACTCCGCCGGCGCTTCGTGCTCATACACGTCCCAACCGAAGTAGTTGCTGAATGCTTCTTTCAGAATCGCGGCGGAGTGCGATTGGGTCATGACGACGTGATGCTCGAAGCCCTTCGAGCAGACGTGACGCATGAGTTTCTGGAGCTTGGGCACGTTGGCCACGGCGCGGTTGCCGAAGGTCTTCAACTCATCGTTGGTTAGCAATCCCTCGCCGACGTAGGCGCGGATGCAGCCGTCCGTGTCGGCCGTCGTGATGCGACCGTAGGTTAGAGGACCGGCGGGCGTGCGGCCGTCCAGCGCGCCGTAGGTGTTTTCGACACCGACGCTCGTGCCGATGATCGGCGCGTTGGAAATCTTGATGTCGGGTAGGAATGACTTCGCCCAGTTGCCGCAGTGGAAAAGGACGCACTTGTCGTCATCGTCCGCGTAGTTGTTGTTCCAGTCCACCAGCGCGGCGGGGGTGTTGCCGGCGAGCTGCATCGCGTACATTGTTAGGACGCCGGTCACGTCCACTTCGCAGGCGCTGGGCATGAATTTCTCGCTCATCATGCTCATCAGCGTGCAGACGTTGCAGCCGAAATTCTGTTGGACGGACGTCCAGCACTGGATTGCGGTCGCGTCGATTGCGTTGGCATCCATCCACTCGGTGAGCACCACGCCCATCTTGGCCATCTGCACCAGCTTGTCATGCGGCACGCCCGGCGCGGGCGCGTAGCCGGTGATTTCCGCCAGCTTGGCCTTCACCTTCTCGGCGTCGCCATCCAGCTTGTTGGCATCACCAATGATCTCGGACAAGTCCACCGTGGTGACGCTGATGCCATTGCGTTCCAGGAGTTTTTCGGAATAGCGTACCGTGTTGAAAGCACCCGGCCGCGCGCCGACAGCGCCTAACCGGACACCGCGAATGCCATTCACCACGCGGCAGACGCCGAGGAATTTCTGCAGATCGAGGAGGAAACTATCGGATGTCGGGTGGCAGACGTGCTTGTCCGTTAGGGTGAACTTGATGCCCGCTTGGACCAGATTGTTGGAGACCGAAATCTTGCCGCAATAGGCATCGCGACGGCGGGCGACATCGAGCCGCTTGAGGTCGTCGGGGTAGCCTTGGATCAGCACGGGCACGTTCAGGCCGGCGAGCTTGAGCGTGTCGGCCACGCCCTTTTCGTCGCCGAAGTTCGGCAGCACGACGAGCACGCCGTCGATCTCGTCACGATGCTGCTTGAACAACTCGGCGCACTTCCGCGCATCGGCGTGCGACTCCACGCCGCCGAGCTTGCTGTCGTTTTCGCCGAGCTGGATGGCCTTGATGCCAAATTTCTCGAAGATGCCGGCGATGTCGGCCCGCGCCTCGGTCACTAGCAGGTCGGGGAAGAAATCGCGGTTGCCATAGATGACACCCAGCACGGGGTTTTTCGGGTTTTTGATGGGTTCGCTGATTTTCATAATGGAACTTCGAGAGTCGATTTGAAACCGGAGGCTAGCAAGAGGTTGGAGGGCTTTCCTCCTTGTTTTGGCGCAACAAGCTCCTGTATCCTAAGCTCCGGCAGCATTTCGATCACAGCCGGCCCGACTTCAAACCTTACGGTTTCACCTGCGAGCTGTGGAAGGCGGCACCCATGAGAAGACCCGACCGGCACAACGAATTCGAACTGAATCTTCTGAAGAACGGCTCGCTCACCTACCTGCTCGGCGGCAATCGGGTGACGATTCCGCAAGGCGGCCTGGGGGCCTTCTGGGCGGCGATCCCGCACCAGATCATCGATTCCTCGGGAAATCAGGAATACTACGTGGCGACGCTGCCGCTCTCGTGGTTTATCCAATGCCGGCTACCGGCAAAGCTGGTGGACCGGTTGCTGCACGGGCAATTCATGCGGGATCTGTCCACGGAACGCTCCGAGCTGGACTTGCACCTGTTTCAAACCTGGACCCGGGATTTGCTCGGCGGCAAAAGCGAAGCAAACCCGGCGACCCAACTCGAACTCCACGCCCGCCTTCTGCGACTGGCGGACGGCCTGCCCGGAATGACGGGCAAGGGCCCGCGCCCGGGCTCGCTGCTTGGCGAAGGCGGACTCAGCAAAATCGCGCACCTCGCCGCCTATATAGCCCGGAACTATCAGGCAACGATTCAAATCGAGGAGGCGGCCAAGGAAGTCGGGCTCCATCCGAACTACGCGATCAACCTCTTCAAAAAGACCTTCAACATCACCCTCACCGAATATCTTAACTGGCATCGCGTTTCGCATGCCCTCGAGTTAGAAAACGGTAACGAGGATTCTACGGAGCCTTGGCGGACTCCACGGTCACGTTCTCCAGCCGGATCGATCCCGAATGTGTCAGCACGTCCGGCCCCTCCACCCCTTTGAAAACGGAGTCGATCACCCGGACTTTCTCGATGATGGAAGTATCATTACCCACAACCCACAGCGCACGCGGGCTCGATGCGGCCGTCACATTTTTCATCTCGACGTTGCGGACCGTCGGCGGGTATGGGCCGGATTTCACACCGCCGTAAACCAGATCGATCGTCAGGACGGAATGCGCCACGCGGCCCACGTTGACGTTGCGGAAGAAGATGTTTTCGATGGGGCCGCCGCGTCCGGCGTTGGTCTTGAGGCGCAACGCGCGGTCCAGGTTGGGGCTGTCCATGGTGCAGTCCTCCGCGAACACATTTCTAACACCACCGGAGGTTTCACTGCCCAGCACAACGCCGCCGTGACCGTCCTTCATGACGCATTTGCGGATGATGATGTTCTCCGATGGCACATTCACCCGACGGCCGTCCGCGTCCTTGCCGGACTTGACCGCGATGCAGTCGTCGCCGGTGTCGAACAAGCAGTCCTCGATCAGAACATCGCGGCTGCTGTCGGGATCGCAGCCATCGTTGTTAGGACCGTGGCTGATCACCGTCACGCCACGAATCGTGATGTTGCTGGAAAGCACCGGATTGATGATCCACATCGGCGCGTTGGTGATCGTGATGCCCTCGATCAGGATGTTCCGACAGTTGTAGGGCTGGATGAAATTCGGCCGAAGCAGGTGGCCTTCCCCGAAAACCCTTTCTTCCACCGGAGTTCCCCGATCTCCGTGGGACAGCATTTCGGTCTTGCTCTTCGGCGAGTCCGCCGACTTTTCCTCGCGGGTCATCTTCCACCAATTTTCCCAGGAGGCCGAGCCATCGAGAGTTCCTTTTCCGGTCACCGCGATGTTTTCCTGATCGCGGGCGTAGATAAGAGGCGAGTAGTTCATGCACTCCACGCCTTCGTAACGCGTGCGCACCACCGGCAGGTATTTCCGGGGCTCCGGAATGAACTTGAGCGTCGCCCCTGCGGCTATGTGCAGATTCACACCGCTCTTGAGATGGACCGCTCCGGTTAGAAATGAGCCACCGTTGACGACCACGCGTCCCCCGCCCGCTTGGTGGCAGGTTTCGATCGCCTGCCGGATCGACTCCGTGCAGTCCATGCCACCGTCCGCCTTCGCGCCATGGTCGGTGATGTTAAAATCGCGCGCGGGAAAACCAGGCGCTTTGATCCGCGCGAGAATCGCAGGAACGTCATCCCAGCCGACCTGCTGGCCAGCCGCTGCGGAAAAGGCGGTTAGACACAGGATTGCGAGAGCAGGCGCAAGCAACGCCGACGAGTTAGAGAAGAGGGCTTGGGTCATGGGGGCAGCAGTTAGGTGCCTGACAGATGAAGTCGAACCGGCGGCCCCCTCGTCCCACGGCTGACGCATCAGGGTTTGGGAGCTGGCGCCGCCGTGGCAATCTGGTCGGTGATGTAATTCACGTTCAGTTTCTCTCCGTTTTGGACGACGACGACCAGCCCTCGCATATTGTCGTAGATCGGCCAGTAACTGGTATAGACCGCCTTCCAACTGCCATCGGCCTGCTTGGCAGCGATCGTCACCGCGGCACCCGTTCCGGGGGGAGCGGTATTCTTGATCGCCTGATTGCTGTTAGCCTTGATCGGAATCGGTTTGGCAGTGGCACCGATCTGAATGCCAAGCTCGCTCTTGCTAGGATTGATGACGAGCCAGTCGTCCTTCTTCATGGTTGCGAAGGGATCGTCGATGGCGAGGAAGGCCGGCTTGTCGCCCTGTATCCACCCGAGCAGCAAAATGGATGAGGATGAGGATGTGGGCAGGGGCACCAGTGTGGGTGTGGTGTCCGAGGGTTTTCCCTTGTCTCCCAGAGGGCCCTTGAAAATCGGCAGCGGATTGGTTCTATCGGCTGAGAAGGGGGGGGACGGTTGCGCACTGACAAAGGTAATCGGAAGGGGTTTGCCTGACTCAACGACCCATAGTTGCGGGAACTTGGCTTGGGCCAGCGCGAGCGTCCTGAATGCGAGTTTTGCCTCCTGGGAGAACCCCAGACCGGCGGAGAACAGCATGGTGAGCGTGATGATGGTGAAGCGCATGAGAATTGGGCTTTCTAGCGTTAGATTTCGGATTCGTGCAGCCAACGGAATGATACGATGGAAAACTGGCGGCCCAAGGGACTGGTGGGAAGCACCAATTGATCGAGAGCAGCGCCAGAGGATGTTCCGGTCTTCATCGGATCCGGCAGCCGTTGGACGACCGCCTCGCAATACGCCCTGGCGGTGATGGAAGCGCCGTTCTTCACCTCGCCATAGGCGCGGATGGTGAAGGTGTCCGAGTGAACGGTCATGTAGGGTCCCAGCGCTTGGAGCACGTCACCTTGCAGAAGCTGGCCGGGAAATCCGGAACCTTGGTCGCTGTTGTCAGGGAGTGTGGGGACAGTCCCGGCATCGGCGGGACTCTGGAATCCTGAAGAAAGGCCCTTGTTCACGGTGTTGTCCAAGGCGGCCTGCAGAGCGCCGGACCTGGCGTTCTTGTCAGTGCCAATCTTGCGATTCACAAAGGCACTCAGTGTCAGGAAAGGACCTCGATCCTTGATCTGGGAGACAATCTCGGTGGCGAGTTTTCTCACCTCGACCTCGGTGAGCTCGCGGAACCCCGTCCAATAGTTCTCATTGAGGGATGCCGTCTTCATTCCGGTACCCGTTGGCATGGCGCAGCGGGGATAGCGGACACCCTTGGTGTTTTGGAAGCCCGTGACCACACCCTTTTCGTTGAGCTTGCGGACCGGGAGATCGAGAGTGCTGGTCAGGAATGCTTCCCAAGCGTCGATCGAAGTGGAGTTGACGTTGAAGGAGCCGTCCACCAGCAAATGGCCAGCGTTGTGGAAGAACGAGCCGTTGGTCCCATTCCCAACCATCTGCAGGTTTGTCGCCTTGAATTCCGAACCTTCCGGTTTGTAGGGAATATACCTCGGATTGGGAAGCTGTTTGGTGCGTGCCAGCAGGGCGGGGATATCCGCCACCAGAACATCGTCGCCCGTTTTATTGTCGGCCGCCTGCGGAATTGTGGTGAAGGTGTAGGAGTCCCAGAGCAGCTCGTTCACCAGATAAGACGCGTCATAGAGGTTGAAGTTGCTGCCGATCTTCCATTGCGAGAGCCCCCGGCCTGACGTGCTGAAGGTGTCGGACGTGCTTTCCCTCCAGTTTCCGAGTGGAATGCGGGGATTCGCGTAGGAATTGCCCACAATGTAGGACGGCTCGTAACTGAAACGTCCCGCGGCGGCATGCTGGAGCTGTGCGATGGAAACAAGATCCCGCCGGGGAACGTCGAAGAGGATCACGGTGTCGCTACCATCCCCGGCTTGGCGGCCGCCTCCCCAATAGGACCATCCTTGGCGACCATCTGGGGCGGGTTTCATATCAAGCTCTTTGGGGGCCGGATTATTGAGATCGTCGGAATACTGATAACTGTATGCGGCGAGACCATCCAAGCCCAACTTCGAGTCCCATTTCGGGTTGTTCCATTGCGCCCGAATATTGGCGTCCATCAATGGACGCAGGGCTTTGGTTATCTCGTTGGTGGTTCGGAGGGAAATCCGGACAGTGGTGGCATTGTTAGTCGTCATGCTGGTCCTCGCCAGGGTATCCTTAAAGATCTTGCCTGGGCGCTTTTCGGATGAGGGAACATTGTCAAACGGTTCTATGGCGTCCTTTGCGAGGATCGAGAAGAAGACTTGGCTCAACTCCGGGTCATAGCCCGTGTCGTTGGCGGCGCATTCCACACCCATGGCAAGCGCGGGTTCGCTCATAGCCATTTCCGTAACCACCTCAAAGGTCCCGGAAGTTGTGTCCACACTGGTGTCCCGGAGGCCATAGGCGGATTTGTTGACGCTGTCGCTGACCTTGTCGGTATAGATGTTGCCGTCGGCAGTTTGTGTTTTAGGCTTATTGTCACCCATGCCGATAAGATGACTGTGGCCGGGCAGCAGCATCATGGCTCCTTTAATTCCCCGGGTGGGATTTTCCAGAACGGCAGCCGTGAGTTTCGGCTGCAACGTGGAGAGATCGCCGCCAGCGGTAGGGGCGGCCGGAGGCGACAGGCGGGTGTAAGCGGCGGGTGGTTTCGCGGTGGGATTGAAGAAGATCGTAGAACCTCCGTTCCGGACGTCGAGAATCGCTTGGGGAAATTTCAGCAAACGCAGACCTTTGGTTTCATCGAGTTTGTTGTCTTTGCTTCCTACCGCATAGATGCCGATATTGTAGGGATTGTAGTGGGAGGTGAAAACCTGAGTGTTCGCCATCAGCTGTTTTGCATTGAGCGGGGTGGTCTCCGCGTCGATGGTTTTAAACCTTGTTGACAACCAGGACTTCTGCCAGATTTCCAGCATCAGGGGAAAGATCGGATTGGACTGATATTGCAGGAATTTCCTGCCTGCGGTCGATACATCTGGCGGGGGCTCCGCGTAGGGCAGGCCTTTGTGGAACGCTTGCGTTCCCTTCATGGCATGAGGGCCCAGCGCACCCGTATAGAAGGGGTCGGCGATAATGTCGGCGGCTTTTGTGTTAGAGAATCCCCAATTGGCGAACACGTTCATTTCGAGATAATCGACGCCGTTCTTGGTCTGGATGTGTTTCTTGAGATTGTAGTAGTCACGGAAGATCGCCCAGTTGATGTAACCATTGGTCTTGAGATCGGATGTTTGATCGAGTTTATCGGGAGTGATCGCGATGAATTTGTCAGGGGTGGCTTTAGGAAACACTTTGTCAAAGACGGCGGGCGTTTCGAACGCGATGGTCAGGTCTTTCTTGAGTCCGCCGACGCGCGAGTCGGAAAGAACTCCCCGGGAGCAGGTGGTGTAGGCGAAGAATTTTTCCTTGGTGGTCGCCGGGGAAACGCCGATGAGCGCCAGATCTCTTGGGGAACCCAGTTTCTGAATCATTGCGACATCTCCGGTGCCGGAACCGGTCAGGCCCCGAAGCTGGGAGATGGGGTGCGTGCCCGGAAGAATTCCGCCCGTCACCAAATTATTGTCATTTCTAACGTCCGTGTGGCTGGCGGCAAGCTGGGCTTTCATGCCCTCGTCATCCACGAAGTAGGCGTAGCTTCCAGTGACCTTGCCTGCGGCATTAACGATCGGCACCCGCCCGGCCTGGATGGGTGCGCCTCCGGTGGGGCGGGTGTCCGGGACGTTCGTTGAATCGAGGTCGATGCTGCCACCCTTGATGATGTCCACCGGGTTGGTCAGCGTGGACGAGAGTGATCCGTTGGGAAGGCCGGAAATCAGCCACATCACTGGCTCTCCGGAGTCCTTGCCCACAGGCGTTTTGCCGTCGCTGTGCGATACTCCCAGCCACCAGGCTTTGGCAGTGTTCGGCGGGACGGTCGCCGCGACCCGGGGGTCTTTAGCGAGAGTCTCGGCGCGAGCGGAGATTCGCATGTCGGGACCCAACGATTTCTGGAGATCGCCCAACGCAAGCATCAACGCCAGCCGGGCGTTCGCCCGCGCGGTCTGCATGGCCTGGCCTTGGGACGAGGAACGAAGGGAGATGCTGGAAAGTGAAAGAAGTCCCACGGCGATCACTGTCAGCAGGATCATGAGGGAAAGGGTCACGATCAAAGCAAAGCCGCGCGACTCGCGGCGAGGCTTGGACCTACGGGAAGGAACAATGGTTTTCATGGTGCGAGGTTTTCGGAATTCGTTTCCAATTTCATGCTCGTGGCTGCCGGGCAATCAATTGAATCGGATTTGGTTTTTCGAATAAGACAGGGTTCGCAACGATGGGATAAATATATCCCTCCGTTTTTGCGAATGTAAATACAAAGTCATTTGTGGGAAGTTCGAGTGGCTTGCGATGCAAATTGGGTTTTCCTCCGCAGTTGTTGCATTGGGTATATTCGAACATATTCGATAGCGCAACAGCTTTATTCCATTTCGTGACATCAAAAATTCCTTGATCTCCCGCCCGGCTTTCACTCGCTTCGGCAGCACCGCAGCTCCCGGAAAGCCCCTTGCTCCTGCCGCAACCTCTTGGACATCAGGTCGTTCATCAAGCCCTGAGTAACCTTGGGGGGAATCGCGGGTTTCCGCGCCTCCCCGTTCAGCCGGGCCGAAGGGTATCCAAGCCACGCTCACCGCCGCCATCGCCGTCGACCTGGGAATTTGCCCACTCCCCACGATCATCTGCATAGTCAAGACGAACGAAGATTTGCTGGGCGTTCGCTTCGCCGGATCGGCGATGTGGCTGAAATAAAAACCCTGGGCAAGCCTGGCGGGGATGGTGGCGCGGGCGGAAGCCGGAGTGCCCGCGACAAGCCCCACACATTGGCCGATGGTGAGCAACACGGTTTCCAGTCCCTCGGAGAATTGGTCCGGCTGCACGGTGAGAGTTAGAACAACGCCTGCCTGCCCCGCGGGAATTGTGCCATTGTTAGCGAGGCCCGTGTAGTCGTCCTCGGTCGTGGCACTGAGGGAGGCCACGAAGGGAACTGTTAGCACGGAAAACGTTGAGCCGGTTCGGGTCATCGTGAATCGAAGCTCCAAGTCGGCCCCGAACTCGCCGGCTGCGGCATCCGTGGCGGCGGTGGTCACCTCAGCCGAAGCGGCGGGAGTGATCCATATTTCATCGATGTTCGGCAGATCGAAGCCGGTGGACTCGAAGCGGAGGGTATTCCCCAACCCGCGTTTGCCGTGAATCCGGTCCAGTCTCATGTTAGAATCCAGCACGGAATCTCAATCGTTCTGATAGTCCCGGATCTCTCCCGAAACCGAGCGGGAATCCCGCGCAGCGTTCCTGCGATCCGAGGGCACGAAGCGAATCCCCGGCAGTTAGAACCGGCTTCCGGCACCGGCCACAACGGATGCTTTCACGCCGGCCACCTCATCGAGGGTGTGGGAATACGGTGGCTTGAAGACCTCGTCTTTGCCGCCTGCGGGTTCCTTGGTGTCAATGAAGGTGTTGCCACTCGCCTTGATCAACGGCGCGGTGCCCGTGGAGACCAGGTATTCCCAAGGAAGCTTCACTCCATCATAACAATTGTTCTCGATGAGTGTCTGCGAGAACAGCCGGCCGCGCGCGCAGTAGTTGTTCCCGGCGCAACTGTAATAGTTGTTGAACAAATGCACGATGCCGAAGCGGTTCGAGGGCATCCGCTCCTTGCAAAACGCGCCCCACCAGTTGTGGTGGAAGGTGACGTGAAAGAGGCGGTCCGCGTTTCCGTCGCTTTCGGAAAAACCCAGCAGGTTCACGAAGTTGTGGCCATGATCGTGGGTGTAGTGGAACTTGCACCATGAGACCGTCACGTTGTCCGCGGCTTTCTTGATGTCGAGCGAGCCATCGGCACAATCGACGAAAGTGCAGTGATCGACCCACACGTTGGTGGCACCGGCGAGAGTGATGCCATCCCCACCACTTTTTCCCTCGCTGGTATTCGTGGCGGTGAGGGTTAGATCCTGAATGATAACATTCGTAGCGCGCTGGTCCAGATAGAGACCGCCGATCAGCGTCGGTTTGCTGCCGATGCCCTTGATCGTTTTGTTCGAGAAAACCCGTGGATAGAGCGAATCGAACGAGCCTTCGACCTGGATGATGAGCGGATTTGGCGAGCGCAGAGCCTTGGAAAGCTGGTCGGCATCGGTCACCGTGACCGTGGCACCGCCCGCGCCGCCCGTCGCTTGGCCGAAGCCCATTGAAGCGGAACCGCCCGCGGCATCATCCGCCGCGTGGATGGAGGTGGCGGTGACCGTGGTGAGGAGAATTGCGAACAGTTTCGGGATGCGGGATGAGATCATGAGGGGTTGGGTTTGGTGGGTTTAACGGAGGTTTGGGCAGCTAATGGGATGATTCCATGGAAGCTTTCACCACCGGGGTTTCGGCTCATTCCTTCGGCTTGGCACCCGCCGCCGCCCATGCCTGATAGCGCTTCTGATAGCCGTAGCCGAAGTAGTCGATGGAGAACTCGTTGCGGAGCTTGTATTTCTTAAAAATCTTCACGATCTGCTTGTCGGACCAGGCCGCCATGGAATCCTCCCTAGCCTGCACCATGCGATCCCAGAGGATCGCCTTTTCCGCGTCTGTCATCTCCGGCACCATTCCCACATAGGCATCGAACGTGCGCTTGGCTCCCGGCGACCGCGTGATGCGGTCCAGCAGATCCGTGGTTTTTTCCTCGCCGATCTCCTTGCGCAGGGCACTCAACAGACCTTGGATCTGCGGTGCGAACTCCGCGTAAATCGGATCGATCTTCTCGGTCATGATCGCCAACGCCTTCAGTTCGTCTTTCTGTTTTCCATTGGTGTTGTCCCGCGCCGCATCCCACTCCTTCCATGCCGCATCGAGTTTTTCGTCAACCTGCTGATGCCATGCCCAGACCTTGCCGAAATGCCCGGCGATGAGTGCCGCGGTTTTCTGCGTCTTGGCCTCGTCGTTCAGTGCCAACTGTCCGGCCAGGCGTGTCCCCTTGCCTTCCACATCGCGTTTGATCTCCTCGGGCAAGGTCGGTGTCCACCAGTTCGGCACACCGCCCCTGTCAATCGCGGCTTGGGTTTTGGCGGCAACATTGGCCGCGGTGTCGCCCGGCAAGGGCAGCATGAATGCTAACAAAAATAGGCCGGGTAAAATGGTGTTCCGTGTGTTCATGGCAAGTCTTCGGTTGGAGTGACGTGGGTTTCTATGGAGTGATGTCATGTCTTTGGGTTGTTGTGGGGACTGGAAGAGAGAGGGCGCGGTATCAGTCAGTGATCGAGCAGAGTTCACGGTTGGCGTTCCATCGACCGCTTTGGTGAGACTTACGGAAGCGCATCCGGGTTCGCAGCCAGTTTTCCATTCTCTCAAATCCCAACTGAGAAATTGATTTTTTTGCAAATCATCATGAGATTTGAGTAAGTGGGCTGCGGATCCTTAATCCGGTTTCACTCCAATAACCGCGGAGATTCCGCGCGTCTTTCATAAAATATTCGGCGATATCCGGCAATACTCCGTTGAAAACAGGAGTTGCCACCACATCTTAACGTGGCCGCCGGCATTGCCTGGGGTTGCCGCACAATTAGATTTTTCCTCTTGCGGAAGAGGTCCCAAACTTCGAATATGCGCTCATATATTTAGAACTGCGTTATCAAGTGTTGTTCCATTTATAAACAATAAATCCCTCAAAAAACCCAAGAAAATGAAACCCAAAATCCATTTTTTTCTCAGCGCGAGAGAGCCAGGAAATGAAACGCGAAGCGGCAGAAATCGGAGCCGGATCGTCACAAGTTCGATCGCGGCAATCGGTCTTGCTGGGCTGACGACCCCTAATGCGGCGGCTATCGATTACACGATCCTGCCCGCCGGAAGTCCGCTCGACTGGAATACCGACATCAACTGGACTCCCTTCGCGGCAGCCTCCTATCCAGGCACCGCGACCGGCGACAAGGCGCTGGTGACCGGAGACTTCGCCGGCGTGGCCAAGGTCGTGGACATCTCTGCCCCCATTGCAAATCCGGTGACGGGGTTGGTTCTCGGAGACACCAATGCAGTTCCGGTCACAACCACCGTTCAATCGTCCAATGCGAACAGTCTCCCCTTGGCAGGAACGCTCATCACCAGCACCGGCACCGCGGGCGTACTGAATACGATTTCCGCTCCAATCACCCTCTCGGGCAACCTCACGTTCGGTCCGGTGCGTGACACGGTGGACCCACTGATTATCATCACTCCATACACTAACGATCTCACGATCTCCGGACTCCTCACCGGTAGCGACAGCACGAAGACAATCACCAATAGCAGCGGCAAGGTGGTTACCTTCGGTGATATCGATCTCAAGACGACCACCACCGCTTTGAGTTGCACGATCGTCAACAGCAATCTCGCCGGTGACCGCATCAACCTTCCCGGGGTGATCAGCAACAGTGGCGGTGCCGCCCTCAGCAACCTGTTGATCGGTGGCGGCGGCATTTTTGAAATCTCCGGCATCAACACCTACGTGGGCACGACCATGGTTGGGGTGAACGCGGGGGGACGGACCACCCGTTATTATATCAACAGTGCGCAACCATTTGGTCCGGCAACCTCGAGCACGCTGACCTTTGGCGGCAACGGAAACACTGTCAACATCTTGGAAGCGGTGTCCACCGACCGAACCATCACGAGAAACGGAAACACGACGATCAACCGCAATATCACGTTTGAAGGCACGCTGGCGCTGACGATTGACAGTGCCGACATGCGGACTTCGAACTCCCCTGTCTTCACCAACAACATCATCACCGCGGGCAAGGTGGTCACCTTGGGAAGGGCTGGAGGAACTTTTGTCCTGAACAACAATGCGACCGACAAAAATGCGAATCGTCAACTGCTCGCAGGTGCCGGCACCACCATCATCCTGTCAAACCTCCTCGATAACTCGGGTGTGGTAGCTCCGGATTCCAAGAATGGCATTCAGATGAACGGCACCGGCGTGTTGAAACTAACGGGAACTTCAGCATTCCAGGGGCCATCCCGTATCACCTCGACTGGCACTCTCCAGTTGGGGGATGGAGGCATCACAGGCTCACTGGTGTCCGGCAACGGGTTGACGCCAGTTGTTACCAGCAACGCGGCCGGCATCCTCGCATTCAACCGTTCCGACGACCATTCGGCGACGCTTGCTGCCAACGGACCGCTTGGCATCAAGCAGAACGGTAGCGGTGCAGTGACATTGACCAACAGCCAATTCCATACCGGACCTAACATAGTCGGTGACGGTATCGCACCAAGCAAGCTGGTTGTGAATGGTTCGCTCGTTCCCTCGGTTGCGCCTACCTCCGTGGCTACAGTCGCGAGTGTGACAGCTGGCAACCTCGTTTACCGCACGATCACATTCTCCGGTGCCGATACTACGACCAGCTTGAACCTCAAGGTGGGTCAGCCGGTTTACATCGGAACCCCCAGCCCGAGCGCCTATGTCCACTCAATCGACAGCCCCACGCAGATCTCGGTTTACGGTATCAGCCTGACCGCTATCACGGCGGGGGATCATACCGACTTGGTGTTCGGTGCCGGCTCCGCTCTCGGAACCGCTGAAGCGACCACGACGGTCAGCAACAACGGAACCCTCTCCGGCACCGGTAGCATTGCGGGCAATGTGCAAGTAACCCCCGGTGGCCATTTCGCCAGCGCGATCGCCGCCACCGCGGGTGCGCAGGTTCCGCTGACCATCGGAGGCACCCTCACGCTCGATAGCGGAAACGTCCTTGATCTCACTGCCGCTGCCGCTCCTGCCGATGGGATCTACATCCTCGCCACCGCCGCGGGCGGTGTGACCTACACTCCGGGCACCGTGAATCTCACCGGTGTTGCCGGAACGGTCTCGGTCAGTGGGGACAGTAAACAACTACTTCTGACGGTCGGCACTCCTGGACCGGGCTATGCGACCTGGGCTTCTGCGAATGCAGGCAATCAAACCGCGAACCTGGACTTCGACAACGACGGCGTGGAAAACGGTGTGGAATACTTCATGGGACAAACCGGCTCCACCTTCACGCCGAACCCCTCGATCAACCCGGTTAACAACAAGATCATCTGGCCGAAGGACGCCGCGTTCAGCGGATCCTACACGGTGCAGACTTCACCCGATCTCGTCACTTGGACGAATGTTTCCTCCAACCTGGTGGGAAACACCGTCGAATACACGGTGCCGGTTGGCCAGGGCAAGATCTTCGTCCGCCTCAACGTGTTGCCTAACTGATCGGCCGCAGTGGATCATATTTCCCTTGATCAAGGGGGCTGAATGAATCGTCGCAGTGGTAATGGGTTTCCACTGCGGCGGTTTTGCGTTCAGGCATCCGGGACGATGCCTGCATCACAAGTTCACCGATAAGCATTCACAAACGGGATTCGGCCACCGACCTTCAGAACCGCCAATGCCGCTCCGGTGATTTCGATGGACAGATCGCCGCCCCGTGGCTGTGCCTTGAACCCCTCCATTCCGACGAGCTCCACTTGTTTTCGAGCCGGCGGTGAGAAGGTGAAGCCCTCGCACCGCTGCTCTTTCTCCATCACGAACCTGACGGTCCGGATTCCGGCATCAGGTGGCCGGAACTGGAAACCGAAAATCCCGCGCTCACTCCGCAGCGTGATCGTGAGTTCCTTGCGGTCATCCGACATCACCGTCGACACAACCGTGAACGGACGGGAATCGCCTTCGATCCGGCTCACCACGTCTTGTTCCGGTGTCTCGCAACGGGCCACCGGCGTGCCGACCAACCCCACCGTCGCGATCAAGAGAAATCCCGTCAGTCGCATGGCATGATTCAATCTCGTGTGATGGCAGAGTCAAGGAACCCTGGCCTGCGCGGCATCAAGTTGCTTGATCCCTGCATCGTGGAGCAGACGAAAAAAACCGGGCCGCGGAGCACCGCGGCCCGGGAAGGGATTGATGGAGTAAATGCGGCTTAGTTCGGGGTGACCACCAATCGTGCAAAGCGGCTGCCCGTGCCAGTCAAGGTGTAGGTAACCGAGCCGGCGGTATTGCTCAGGTTTGGATCACCGGCGGCGACAGGCGTCCAGTTGACGAGATTGGTGGATGTCTGCACGACGAACTGGGTGCCGTAGGCAGCACTTGGAATGTTGCCACCGTTGATCCATGTGATAACGCCACCCACCGAACCTGGATTCGCGGTGAACCCGGCAGCGGAGTTCATGAAATACTCGGTACCGTTCTTCACGCCATCGTTGTCGAAGTCCAAATTCGCGGTCTGGTTGCCAGCATTCGTGGACGCCCAAGCCGCATAGCCAGTTGGAGCGCCCGCGACGGTGATTTTGCCAGGCCCGATGAAATAGGTGTCATTGATAACCGCGGCTCCCGAACCGGTGGCTCCGTAGGTTGTCCCCGCCGCTTGCTGTGTAACTCCCAGGACGAGAGTGCCGACGGTTTCGTTCGCGATGACTTCGACTTGGCCGGCCGTGACGGTGAGCTTGGCGGTGTTGGTGATCGAAGTGCCGTTCACGGACAAGATGCCGGCGGTGACGATTGTGTCGCCGGTATGGGTGTTCATGCCGGTCAACGACAGTTTACCGGTGCCGATCTTGGTCAGCGAACCGCCGCCATTGACGACGCCACTTAACGTACTGTTGAAAGTATTGGTGTTGATCGTCCCGCCACCCGCCTCCAGCACCGTCGCACGGTTGCTGGTGATGCCGGCGTTCGTTCTCAGCGTGCCGCCGTCGAAGGTCAGCAAGCCTTTCACCCGCACGGTGGCGATCGGTGGATCACCCGGAGTGGAAAACGTCCCACCTGTAAAACTCACGGTTGGAATCGAGACATAACCCGCGCCGACCTCGGTGTTAGTGATGTTGTTGAAATCCGTATCGTTGTTCTGGCTGCTGAAGCTGATGAATTCCCGGTTGGCTCCCCACGATCCAAACTGGCTGCTGAACAAGCCGATGGCAGCCGGGGTCGTCGGACTGCCGCCGGCAAGGCTGGCATCCGGCAGGTCGGTCGCCAGATAAATTCCGGTACTCACGGCGCAGGTGAATGGCCGGAGGCTTCCGTCGTAGGCCGCGCCAAGCATTCCATCGCTCGATACGGCCAGCACCCCGCCTTTCAGGACAGTTCCGCCGGTGTGGGTGTTGGGGGACAGGAGCGTGAGAGTTCCCGCGCCGGCCTTCACGAACTCCACCGTGCCCTGCGCACCGGCGATGCCGTCAGTGCGGACGTAATCGTCAACCGTGTCCGGAGCGGCGCTGGCCGTGCAATCCGGGTTGCCATTCATCTGCCGCAAACCGTTGGCGGAGTTCACGCCGTCCGCGACGGCGCCGCTGAAGCTGGTGTCGGTTCCCAGCCCGCCGACTTCATACCGGGTGCCGGTGGTCCGGGTGCCTTGGTTTCGCCGCCCGGCCAGAAGAGCCCCGGTATTCGTGCCCTTGAGCTCGCCGATGACGATGGGAATAATGATGCCATTGCTGGCGAAACCGGTGCTGGTACCGAGCACATGCAGTCCGGTGGCCGCCGCCTCGCCCAACTCCACCTTGACGTTCGGTCCGCCGGTGGCGTTGGTGGAGTTGAGGTAAAGCTGGCAGCCGCTGGTCGCGGTGCCGACCTTCCAAGTGCCATCGAACCCTGCGGTGGTGAGGTTCATGGAAATGTAATTGTTGACGGTGCCTGCGTTCAGGAATGTCAGAACGGGTGGGACGAGTGCGCCGGTGGAACTGAGCACGTTGGCCACAGCGGACTGGCCGAACCCCCACTGGATGACGCCGGTGGAGGGATTGAAGACGGCGAGTGTCGTATTGGCGGTGAACGTGGCGCTCGTATAGTTCGAGGTGCCATTGGCGTTCATCTGGGCCGTGCCACCTTTGAACGTCACAGCCTTGTTGGAAAAGCCGTTGACGTTGTTGCCGGCAATCATGGTTCCCGCCTCGATCGTGAAGCCACCGGCGATGTTCGAATTGTTGCCATTGAAAGTCGTGGTGCCGCTGCCTTTCTTGACGACGCCACCCGCTCCGACACCCATGGTGGCGGACACGGTGATGTTTCCGGGGCCGTCGAAAGTCAGGACATTGCCAGCAACTCCCACATAGTTGATGTTGGACGTGAGAACAGAGCTGGAATTATTGTTGATGTTCGCGCTGCCGGTGATCTGGAGAGGCACCGGATTGGCGGTGGTGCCTTGGGCGGCGGTTCCCGCGGCAACGGTAACCGCGCCGACATCCTCGATCGCAATACGATTGATAGGATCCGTAGTAGCAACCACAGCGAAAGTGTGGGTTACAGCGCCTTCAAAATTCAGGAATTTCACCGCGCTCGGAGGCGTCGGAGGCGTCGGCGGATCGGTCACAGGTGGAGCAACGGGAAGCGCCAATGGCGTGATGAGCCCAGCGATTCCTCCGGAGAAGGTCGCGGTTTCCCCAGGATTGGTCCCCGGAACCGAGGCAGGAGGAGTGAACGGAGCAGGGGTGGTGGACCAGTTGGCCACAGTGGCCCAGTTGTTGTCCGCTGCATCACCAGTCCAAGTGGCGCTGTCGCCATAAGCCCTGCAGGCGGCAAGTAAAATGAATAGTCCGAGGGGACGAAACGGTAGTGGGATTATCTTCATGGGTTTGGTTTGGTTCACCGAGAGTTGACCCTGAGTGACATGGCACAAACCAATCCCCACCAGAGCCAACCTAGCATTCGCGGACGCTATTTCACCTTTCTGGATATGCAACGATATATTCGAAGAAGGGCATCCTCATTTTGAACCGGCGAGTTTGAAATATTCTTCGAGTGGAGAGCCTGAGTGGGGCCGCGAACGTCCTTCAAACTTCCGGCAATCGAGATTCGGAAATCCGGGAATCTTGGAATGATCGCCACTCCACGAGTTGAAGAGGCTCACCCGAAAATAGTATCACTTGGCCGGTCGCGCGCACCGGAGCATCCGCGCGGCGAAATCCTGGAGAAACTCCTCGCGCCATTGGCTCACCGACTTGGCGCCCTGATGAACGCCTTCGGCCACATCCGCAGCGGGATCATCCGTCCACCAGTTGGGAAATTTTGCGGAAGGCTTTTGAGTCGGGGCGACTGCGGTGATACCGCCGGTGCTGCCTTCGAGGGCTGGCACATTGCCGCGGATCTCGAAGCTATAGGTCTTCGCGTCCTTCGGACAAAAGCGGAAGTGGACGGCACCATCGGCCACATGACCGATGAGCGACTGATTTTCGACGACAAGCCGTGCTTCGGGCTTTTCCGGCGCGCCCTCACCGAGTGGCAGCACCAGCTCGAGAATGCCGAACAGCTCGATCCGGTCATCCTTGTTAGTGAGACGCTCGAATCTCGAATAGGGCCGGTCCCCTGCCCTCACGAAACGCCCGCCCCAGCCGGGCTGCGACGGATCGGAGGGAGTGCCTTTCAGCAACCAGCCTAACGACGGTGTGTCCCCCATCTTGATCTTGCCGCCGAGCTGGGTGGTGAAAAAACTGCCTAGCGCGCCTTTGCCTGCGACATGCTTGGCCACGAACGCGGTGTTTTCCCACTCGCCCGTCTGGTTGCCGCCGGTGAACCAGCCGCGGTAGGTGGAGTTCGACTCGATGATCCACAGCGTCGGGTGATTTTCCGCGATGTATTGATAGGCGTCCGGGCCCCACTTTTTGTTAGGTCCGCCGATGTAATAGACGCGGATCTTCGGCAAAATGTCCGGCGCGTCGTGCAAGGCCTGCGCCAGATCCTCGATCCCGCCCCAGATCAAGAGATGCAACGGGCGCGGGTCATTCCGCCGGGCGCATTCAATGATCCATTGCGATCCCTCCGTCGGTCTCCGCACGCCGGCGTAAGGTGCGGTCTCCGGCTCGCCTTGTTTGGTGATTGAGCGCAACTGATCGGGTGTCGGATAGCGATTGGAATAAGTCTTCAGGTTATCGTAGTCGCGCTGATAGAAATCGATCACTTGCAGGATGTGCTCTTTGCGGCCCGGACCGAAGGGCGAGGAAATGAGCCCTTCGAGATCGAGACTGTCCGCATACAGTAGCAGATGAACCATCGATTGGAAATCATCGGGATCCGTCCCCCCGATGTCACTGGAAACAACGGCGCGATACCTGGGCTCGGCGGCCTCAACGAGACCGATGGGAGTCCATGTCAATAACAGAACGATAATCCGCCTGCCGATAGTTTTCAGAATGTTGTTCATGGTTCAACTCGCGTTATCAATATTCTTGCCCAGGTTGTGATAGTCGATTGTCTCGCGGGGAGAGGTTTGGTTGGTGAACTCCTCTAGGTTCGTATATCCATCTTGATCGGAATCGGCCGCTCCGTCGGCGGGATTGGATGGATCAAGGGAATGAGTGGTTTCCCAAGGATCGGGCATGCCGTCACCGTCCGCATCCGCGGGGACCTTGGAGGGATCGAAGGCATACTCCGGATAACCGCCAACCTCGTCGGGATGATGGACGATCCCGCCGCGCTCACCGCCGGGCTTGTTCGTGCGGACGATTTCAATCACCCGCGCATCGACTGGATCGCGGACGGGCCGGGTGGCCCCGACTTTCGCCATTACGCTTTCATAGGCTTGGAGAGCGGTTTCCTGCCGCACCGGCCAGCCGGTGAAGGGCGTGTTCACCCGCGCGAGTCGCGCGATCTTTTCGTTCGCGCCGAGTCCTTTCCAATTGTCCTGCGTAACTTCCGGGCTTCCCTCGACCACGTTCCCCGCAACATACCATTTCCCGGGACGGGAGGGAGTTTCCGGATACCATCCGCCGGCGGCCCACTCGCGGCCGGGCGAGTACATCTTGCGCACGCCGGGGCCGATGCGCGCGATCATGGCCATTTTGTCACTATCGGTCGCCGGGCCGGACTTGTAGTAATTGTTGATCACGTTGATCTCCGATGTTTCGTCGCCGCCGTCCATCGAGCGGTGGCCCCAGTTATAGATGACGTTGTTTCGATAGTCGAAGCGGCCGGACATGCCGATGGAGGGATTCCGGCCGGTGTTGCAGGCGAAAAGATTGTGATGGAAGGTGGAATCCTCGCCGCCCCAGGTGCCGCCGAAGGCGTGGGATGGTCCCAGAGCCTCGCTCGACACGACCCACTGGATAGTTAGATTTTTCACGCCGAATTTCACCGGGCTGCCGCCGGGCGTCGGCCTCATGTAGCGATAGAGCGAGATGCCCTCGTCGCGGCCCCAGCTCACCGAGCAGTGATCGACGATGATGTTTCTCTCGGGATTGCCGCCGATGTTGTCCGCACCTTGCCCGCCGATCGGGTCACCCCGCCGCACGCGAAGGTGGCGGAGGACGACATTGCGGGTGTTGATGTTGAGCGAATGGTTCGTGATGCAGACGCCGTCGCCGGGCGCGGTCTGACCAGCGATGGTGATGTCGGGATGCTCGATATTGAGGTTCGATTCGAGCCGGATCATACCGGCGACGCGGAAGACTACCGTGCGCGGTCCCTCCGCGTCGATCGCGGCGCGCAGGCTGCCGGGACCGTTGTCGGCCAGATTCGTCACCGCGATCGCGCGCCCGCCGCGACCGCCGGTGGTGAACATACCGCCGCCCCAAGCACCGGGAAACGCGGGGATTGTGCCTTCCATGCGGACCGGATGCGGCGGGACCTGACCGGGTTCCGGTTCGTCCGCCCGCGCGGTGGCATCCAGCATGGTGGAAAGAATCAAGAGCCGGGCGAACGGCACGAGGTTTTTGTTAGTTTTCATGATATTGATTTGTTAGTAATTCACCAGGACGATCGGAACTCGTAGTCACCCGACGTCACTTGAAACAGGGCGCGATCCCCTTCCTTGCTCAGGCTTGTGACCCCGGGGCTGTCCGCGACGGGACGCCCGCCCTCGGTGATGGCTTCTGGCTTGCGAGTCGGCAACCAAACCGTGGCGGTCGTGTTGGCGGGGATTTTGACTTTCAGGAAGAATGTTCCTTCCTTGCGCTCCCAGCGAACGTGGATCGGGCCATGGGTGGATTCATGGCTGGCCTCCACCCATTCCACTCCGTCCACCGGCTGCGGCTTGATCAGGGTGTGTTTGAATCCCGGCGCAGCCTCATCGGGAGCGATGCCCGCCAAATCCTGATAGAACCATTCCAAAATCTGGCCGAGAAAAAAGTGGTTCTGCGAAGCCCCGCGTTGGGCGGTCCAGGATTCGGCGAGCGATGTGTTGCCCTGTTTCAACTGCCAGGCGTAACCTGGAATTTCCGGATTGGTGATGAACTTGTAGAGCAGGTCCTGGTGCCCCGTGTCATTCAGCACTTGAAAGAGATAGCGGGTCCCGATCGCTCCAGTGGTGAAGTAGCCGCGCGTTCCTATTTCCTTGAGCAGGGCGGCGACCACGGCGTCGCGCTGCTCAGGCGGCGTGATTCCCATCGCCAGCGGGATGGCCAGCGAGGCCTGTGATCCCGTGCCGTAGAGTTCGAGAGAACCGGGCTTGAACAACTCCCGATTGTAGATCTCCCGGATCTTCTCCGCCGTTTCAGTGAATCTCTTGGCGTCCTCCGCGCGTCCGAGCACGCCGGCGATTTTCGCGAGGATCACCGCATCCTGATAGAAATGCGCGGTGGCGGTGATCGGCGGAGGAGTCAGGTTCGCGCGGCCGGGCTTGTCCAACACCACGTCATACCAGTCCCCAAGCCCTTCATCGAGCAGTCCGCCGTTAGCCCGCTTTTCGAGATAGGCAAAGTAGCGGGTCATGGCGTCGTAGTGCCCGCGCAGCAGTGAGTCGTCGCCGGTGAAAAGGTATTGCTGCCACGGAACCAGGATGAATGACGCGCCCCACTCGGCGGCGGCGCGGTAGGTGTTTTTGAAAACGGTGTACTCGGGTGCGATGTTAGGAATCAGCCCCTCCTCCGTCTGCGCCTCCGCCATGTCCTGCGTGTTCTTCGCAGCCAACCGGTCGAGATCCCACTCGTAACGCAGCGCCGGGCCGTTGAGGTGATTCTGCTCGAGCCAGCCAAGCTTCTCGCGATGCGGACAATCCATCAGAATCGACATCATGTTAGAACGCTGCGCCCAACGCACGAGATCGCGGATCCGGTTCAGCGTGGGATCCGAGGTGGCGAAGTGGCCTGCGGGCTCGGCAGTCGAATGAACAACCACCATCTCCACCGACTCGACCTTCGGCCGCACACCGCCTTCGACCGCCGGCATCAGCTCGGTGTAAAGATAACGCGAACCCAGGAAATAGAACTGTGGAAACCAGGTCTCCTCGCCATCGGTGGCCTTGGTGTATTGCCACCACGCGCTGCCGCGGTGCGCACCGCCCATCGTCGCGCGGTCGATGGAGCCGTCCTCGTTGACAACCTCGCCGGCGGTTAGTTTCACGACCGATCCCGCCGAGCCGTTGATGCGAAGGCGCGGCATGAAAGGCGCGTTCTGCCCGAAATCGTAGAGCACCACGCCTGGCGACAATTCGCGCTTCGCCTTCACGGTACGCGTCTCGATCGGCGCGATCGCTTCGGCGGCGCGGCTTTGACCGCGAAGCACACCGGACTTGTCGTCGGAAACCACCGCAGGCGTCCATTGCGCATCGTCGAACCCGGATTCTTTCCAGCCGAGTTTCTCAAGTCGCGCGTCAAAATCCTCACCACCATAGATGCTCGAAAACGTGATCGGTCCGGAATGGGTCTTCCATGTCCCGTCGGTGCCGAGCGTTTCCACGGAGCCATCGGCATACTCTAACCGGAGCTGGAGAATCGCGCGCTGTTGGCCGAAGGAGCCGACGATCTTCGCGAAGCGGCCGGGGGGCCGGACGACGTGGAACATGCCGTTGCCGAGTGCCAGTCCTGCCGCGTTGGCACCCTCGCGGAGTTGGGACGTGACGTCCCGCGTGTCGTAGAGAACCGTGTCCTTGTAGTCGGTCCAACCGGGTGAGAGAAGATCCCTGCCAGCCTTTTCACCGTTGAGGAAAAGTTCGTATTGCCCGAGTCCGGTCACGTGGGCAAGCGCGCGGCGCAGGCCGGGTTTCACGGTGAACTCACGGCGGGTCAGCAGGTTCTCCTCACGTTTCGCCGAGGTGATCCATTTCGCCTTCCAGTCACCTGGCTCTAGCAGACCCATCGTCCACGACGCGGATTCGCTCCAGGCAGAGGGCTGTCCCTCACGATCCCAACTCCGGATTTTCCAAAATACTTGCTGGGAGGATGCGAGCGGTTTTCCCGCATAGGGAATGAACGTCGTCCGATCGCCGGAAATCTTGCCGCTGTCCCAGAGGTCGCCCCGGTCGGCGGCAAGCACCTCGGGCGATGATGCCACTAACAACTGCCAGGCGGTCTGGCGCTGGCCGCGCTGTTCGGACCTAACCTGCCACGAAAGCTTGGGATGGGAGACATCCACCCCGAGCGGATTGGCGGCGAGTTCGCATTCGAGCCGGACCGCCTCATATTCGGCGGCAAGGGATTGGATGAGAGCAATCGCTATCAGGGAGGCGGCCAGCAGACGCAGGTTCATGATAGTGTGTTTAGTAACAGGGCGACACCTTGATGCCCGGCAATTGACAGAGTGGCATGGCGGAATGAGTTATGCGAGGGACGGCGACAGGACGACCGGGCGAAAGATTCATTTCAGCACGTTGCCCGCCGCCAGCCAGTTGAGATAATCCTCAATATTGGTGTAGCCATCTTTGTCGAAATCGGCCGCGCTGTCGGCGGGATCTTTCGGATTGAGATTTTTCCCAGTCTCCCACTTGTCGGGCATGCCGTCGTGGTCGCTGTCAGCAGGCGCTTCCGTGGAAGCGAGCTCGGGCCATCCGCCGACTTCCTTCGGATCGAGCACAACGCCCTTGCCTTGGGTGTTCTTACCGGTTTCCACCTCTCCAATGATGCGTGTGTCCACGGAATCCCGTTTGGGAAGGTTCGCGCCGACCGAATCCAGCACCAGCGGATAAACTTCCTTGGCCGAGGCCGTCTTCACCGGAGCGAATTCGACCGGCTTGGAAACCATGTTCTGCAGTTCTCCCGTCACGCCGGCCTTGTTGTCTTTCGAGATGGCCTCGTTGCCCTCCATGTAGTTGCCGGAGATATGCCATTGGGGAGTTCCGATCTCGGCGTACTTGGCCTCGTCGATGTTGGCGAAATTCTTCTCCGTGCTGTTGGCGCCGGGTTTGAAATAGTTGTTCACCACGTTCACGCTGCTCGGCTTGCCGTCCACCGTGCGGCCGCCCCAGTTGAAGGTGACGTTGTTGCGGTAATCCATGTTGCGCGTCTGGAACACATGATTGCCGCCGATGCTCGGATTGCGGCCCGGGCAGTTCGCCAGGAGGTTGTGGTGGTAGGAGGCGTTCACCCCGCCGATCGTCGCCGCGAATCCGTGGGCCTTGTGGTGCAGCCCTTCGGCAAAAATGCACCATTGCACCGTGATGTCTTTGGCACCGTGCCACGTGTTGACGACCTCGTCACACGTCCACGTCACGCTGCAATGGTCGACGATCACGTTTTCGGCGTCGCCGATGCCCAGTCCGTCGTCAGCCTTGCCGGACTCGAGGCCGCGGCGGATGCGCAGGTAGCGCACGACGGCATCCTTGGTGGAAATCATCAGCTTGTAGTTCTTGAGGCAGATGCCGTCGCCCGGCGCGGTCTGGCCGGCGATCGTGATGTTAGGATTCTTGATGGTGAGGTCCGACTTCAGAGGAATGGTGCCCGACACCCGAAATACCACGATCCGCGGCCCCTTCGCGGAGATAGCCTCGCGGAGGCTACCGGGACCGCTGTCGTCCAGATTCGTCACTTCGATGACTTCCCCGCCACGGCCACCCGGGGTTGTCGAGCCGAAGCCCTCCGCGCCGGGGAATGCAGGCAGTCCGGAAGCAGCCTGGGCGAGGCCTCCGGTGAGGAGAATGCCGGCGACAACGCCGAACTGCCGGCAGGAGCGGGCTCCAAGTGGATTTGAATTCTTATGCATGTTTTTGATTTCCTACTTTTCCTATCAGCAAGTCGTGACGGTGACCGGTCAAAGTCCCTTGATCTCGAACCCGCCCGTCATCTGCTTCGGCCACGCGCCGTCCTTGATGGGAACGGTTTCCAGCGCGGCGGGATCGAGCACCACGTGTTTGATGCGCTCGCGGTGCCATGTGTAAACGATGTGCACCTTGCCGTCGGACGTCTGGATCATCGAAGGATAAGAGAACTGCTTGTTAGGCTGATCGATATAGTCCAGGACCAGCGCGGCTTCCCATGTCTTGCCATCCCGGCTCACCGCGACATTCAGGATGCCGCGCCCCTTGTGGCCCATGCCTTTTTGTTCGCGGGTGGAGTGGTTGTAAACGAGCAGGAAACGGCCGTCCTTTAACGCCACCGCGTCGAGGCCGGAATTATTGTTAGGAAGAATTCCGTCATACATCGGTGCCCATGTCAGGCCGCCGTCCTTTGACCACGTTTCGACAATCTTGTCGTTGCGGCCGCGCGCCAGCATCTGCACGCTGCCGTCGGCATGCTCCAGCAGCGTGGGCTGGATGGCGCGGATCTTTTTTCCGTCGTTGAGCGGCCCGATCACGGTCCAGGTTTTACCCTTGTCGGTGCTGCGTTCAACTTGCGCGGTCCAGCCTTCGGCCTCACTGCTGGATGGGGCTAGCCATGTGCCGTCCTTGAGGATGATGGGCTTGTTCTTGATCGCTCCTAACACCTTTCCGGGCAGGCGGACCGGCTTCGACCAGGTGCGGCCGCCGTCGGATGAAGTCATCTCCATGCCCCACCATTCGCTCGGGCTCGGACCGACCTTGTAATAGAGATACAGGTCGCCGCCGGGAGCTTGGAAAAAGACGGGATTCCATGTTGGCAGGCGCGGCCCATCCGGTTGGATCCCATTCGCCACCTCGACCCCCTCCGTCCATTTTCCATCCTCGTGCCGGGACACCCAGATGCCCACATCCGGATTGCGCTCGGCGGTGCCTCCGAACCAGGCCGCCACCAGTTTCCCCGGCGCGGTCTCGACGATGGTCGCCGCATGGCAGCTCGGATACGGCGCCTTGTCGTAGATGAACTCGGTTTTCACGACGCCTGCCGTGCCGGGCTCTGCACCGTGGAGCGACGTGCCCGTGAACAGCGCTGCTATCATGATTATGGCTCGGACGCCGATGCGACTGAACATGCGATTATGGATCCAGATGATTCGTTTGGAGCGCATGGCGGCAGGCATTTGCGGCATTGTTGGGATGGCTTCAGAATTTCGCCGGATCCAGCACCACGTGTTTGATGGTCTGGCGGTTGAACGTGTAGGTGATGTGGACCTTGCCGTCCGCGGCCTGGATGACGGCCGGATAGGCGTAACCGGCAGCGCAGGGCGCGTTGTCGAGCGTCATGAGGGTGGTCCAAGTGATGCCATCATTCGAAACCGCGACATTCACCGGGTAGCGCACGCCCTTGTTCGGGCGCTCGGGTGGCGGGGCGGTATCGTTGAACACCAGCAACTGCCTGCCGTCGGCCAAGGTCACGGCATCGGTGCCGGAGTTCGTGTTAGGCACGGCCAGCGCCTTCAACTCCGACCAGATGCGCCCTTGGTCCGCGGACCATGTCGAAGTGGTGACACCGTTGCGGGTGCGGCCGATGGCCTGCAACTTGCCGCCGGGATGGAACAGGATGCTCGGCTGAATCATCTGATAGTCGAAACGGCTCTTCGCGACCGGCGCGGTCTTCTCCCAAGTCTTTCCTTGATCCGATGACCGCTCGAAGTGCGCCACCCAGCCGTCATCGGTGCCTTCCGTGCTCGACGGAGACAACCAGGTGCCGTCGGCGAGGGTCACGGGTTTGTTCTTGATAGGACCAAGGATGCCGTCCGGCAAACGCACGGGCTTGGACCACGTTCTCCCGCCGTCCGCGGAAGTGATGAGCATGCCCCACCAAGTGGATGGATGCGGGCCGATCTTATAGAACAATTGGAGCGGCGCGTTCTTCGGAGCAAAGAGCACGGGATTCCACGTTGGAAGGCGAGGACTGCCATTCGCCTGAATACCGTCGGCGACCTGGATGGCGGGCTGCCATTTGCCGTTTTCCTGACGGGCGAACCAGATGCCCACATCGGGATTGCGTTCCTTCGTGCCGCCGAACCACGAGGCGGCGAGCTGGCCCGGCGCGATCTCGACGATGGTCGAGGCATGGGATTCCGGGTAAGGCGCCTTCTCATTTATGATCTCTGAGGAAATCACCGCAGGATGGGCGGGCATGGCGGGAGCAGCGCCGGTTAGACCGCGTAACTCGAGCTTGCCACGGAACTCGCCCTTGCCTTCCTTCAGGCTGATCCGCCACTCGTCACGCTCGGGGATGCCGCCCTTCACCGAGGCTCCGGCGGTTTTGTTCAGCATCCGCAGCATGCCGCCATCTTTCTCTCCCTTACCTCCATCAAAACGGAAGGCGGTCAGCCCCTTCACGAGCATCGCCCTGCCTTCCGGCAGATTGACCTTGAGCCATTCCACCCCTGACCGGGTGCTCCGGGCTTCAGCGCTGAAAACCGGGATCGTCCACTGGCCGAAAAGCGCCGACTCATGGCGGTTTTCAAGCGAGGTTCCGGGTCCCCAGCCGAGCCACTCGGCGGTCATCGGTTGATCGACCAGCTTCAAGCCGATGCCCATGTCTAGCAGCCAATCGACATCCACCGAAGGACGGACCACATAGTCGATAGTTAGACCGCCGTTCGCGGAAATGCGGTGGATGAAGTCGGCGGTCACCTGGTTTTTCTCATCCCCCTTGAAGGTGACGGTGGAGGTCAGGGTGATGCCATCGGCGCTTTCGGCCACGTTCCACGCGGAGGCGGTGGCGGGCAGACCTTGCAGATAGGTTTCCCAATCGTAGGTCTGGCTGCGCTTGTCGAGGAACTGGCGTTCACAGTAAGTCGCGTCCCGCCAGACGAGCAGATCGGAACCGGTGGCAAAGGGCTTGCCGTCCATTTCAATCGAGGAAATCATGCCGCGTTTCGAATCGAAGGTGTAAACCGACGTGTATGCGGAAACCCGCACCGAATCTCCAGTCGTCACGACCGTCGGCGGGCGCACCTCAACCGGCTGTACCAACGACGCCGCAACCGGCTGATCTAACAAGGATCCGCCACCCGCGCCGTTGCCGAGCCGCACGCTGTGGCGCGTAATCTCGTTCTTGTTGGAATCCGTGAAAACCAGATGGACGTAGCAGGCTTGCATCAGCAGGTTGTCCGGAATCGCGGCAGTGGTCGGCAGTTTGAAGCTGGTTTCCTTGTGCGGCGCACCCTTGAGGGCGACCGTGCCCTGAGCCAGGACGTTGGCTCCCCGGAAAAGCGTCCAATGCGCGGTGACGGTGGAGAGGTCGGTGAAGTCATAATCATTGCGTATTGGAATCACGACTTCCGCTAGGCCGGGTTTGAAATCGACGTGATCTGCCAGCACCCGCACCGGGGAGTAAACGGCCTTCGTTTCCCAATAGTCGATCTGCGGCGTGCGGTCGGCGTTGATGATGCCGTCGGTGCCGAGGTTGCCGTGGGCGTCGTAGATCTCGTTCTTGCCGGCACCCGACTCGCGCACCAGTTCGCTGCCTTCGCGCGTGTATTTCTTCTTGTCCTTCATCGGATCGAAAACCGGCCTGCCGTTGATCGGTCTCCGCAGCCCTTGGTCCGCCCAAACCCAGATCATCGCCCCCGCCCCGGCGGGGTGGCGGGTGAGCGAATTCCAGCGGTCGGCAAGCCCTCCGAAATCATCAGGCCCCATGGCGTGGCTGTATTCGGTGGTGATGATCGGCCGTTTTGCCTTGGAGGCAAAGGCGTCGTAGTCCGCGGCGGTCCAATAATGCGGTGCCAGAATATCGACTTCCGGCGGCAGAGTTTCGTCGGCGCGGAACGGCATCAGCGTCGGGCGGGTGGAATCCAGCCCCTTGATCGCCTTCAGGGTCGCCAGGTGCAATGCGCTGAATGGATCCTCGTTGCCCACGCTCCACACCACGACCGATGGACGGTTGCGGTCGCGGTTGAGGGTTTCATAAACGCGCAGGAAAGCACCCTCGGCATAACTTGGATCGCTCATCCTGTCGCCGCCGAAGCCATATGGAACCTCTTCGATGACATAGAGGCCCATTTCATCGCAAAGCCTAACGAATCCCTCCGCCGGTGGATAGTGGGCGGTGCGGACGGAGTTGATGTTAGCCGCTTTCATCAACTCGATGTCTTCCAACCAATGCTCGCGACGGGTGGCGCGACCCACGTCGGGATGCTGGTCGTGGCGGGCGACACCGCGCAGTTTCACCGGCTGGCCGTTGATCCTGAAAACGCCGCCGGCCGTGTCCACCTCGCGGAAACCGATCCGGTCTTCCAATGCGTGTTGGACGGCACCGCTGACAATCACTTCCACGCGCAGGTCGTAAAGCGCGGGAGTCTCCGCCGTCCAGAGAGCGGGAGCGGATACTTTCAACGCCAGATCCACGTCGCTACCATTGTGCGCGCCGGTGATTTTTTCGGTATCGCTCGTGCGGCCGATTTCGCGACCGCCGCGGCTCAGGATCGCCCGCACCTCGATCGGCGGAGAAATCGAATTATAATCCCCCTTCTCATCGCGCATGACGAAGGCCCGCACTTTCAGCGTGGCATCGCGGAAATTTTCGTCGAGGTCCGTGACGACCTCGACGTATTCGAGGTTCCATTCCTTTGGCGAAGTCTCCAGCCAGACGCTCCGATAGATGCCAGGCAGCGCCCAGTCATCGTTGGCGTCGAGCTTGAAGAGCGGCGTCTGTTGGCGGACGCGCACGGCCAGGCGATTCGCTTCGCCGGGTTTCAACGCGTCAGTCGCATTGAAGGCAAAACCGGTGAATCCGGAGTCGTGACGTCCTAGCAGCACGCCATTGAGCCAGACCTCGGCCGACTGCCAGACACCGCCGAAGCGAAGCAACGTACGCTTGCCCTTCAACTCTGCGGGCACAGGGAACGAGTGCAGATAGAAGCCCTCGGACTTCGTGCCGTTGACGTAGTGCGGCTCCTCGAATCCTTGCATCACCCAGTTTGACGGAACCGGGATTGGCCGGAAGGCGCTGGCATCGAAACCGTCGGCCTTGAACCCGTTCAGCGACTGCGCTGCGGATTCGTCACTTGCGATCGCGAAGCGCCACTCGCCATCGAGCGACAAGTTGGTTGATAGATTGGGTCCGGCACCGCGGGCGATGGTCAGAACGCCGAGCAGGAAAAGTGTGAGGATGGATTTCATGAGTTTTCAAAAAGTGTGTTAGGGCTGGACGTCGGCGGCCTGGTCGAGGCCGGAGATCACCGCCTTGTCGAGAAATTTCCGGCGGTATTCCTGCGCCATCTCCTTGATGGAAGCGGCCGAAGGAGCGCCCATCTTCAGCTTGCGTTGCTGCTGGCGCGGGGCGAGCGACTCGCCACCCGCCGGGGCGAACTCCTCGCCCTTGTCGTTGCGATACCAATAAGTCAGATCGATGATGTCGATGACGGCGGCGCGCGTCGGATCACTGAGGATGGCGTCCTGCACGTCCTTGGTCGCGCTGAGGGCGATAAGCGGATGCTTGCCGGTTTCCTTTTCCCACTCGGCGATCGTATCGATCCAGAACTGCATGAAATGCAGCGGGCCGGTGTTCTCGGCGGAGAGCGTGTGAATGACGTTGGATTCGGCTCCTAACACATCGAGGTGGTGACGGATGTAGGCTTTGTGAAGCTCGCGGCGGAGCGGGTGCTTCACGTCGTAGAACTCGTCGGCCATCTTGATCGTGTCGCCGTCGAATGGCGGTGGTTCGGTGAATCCGGAGTTGTTGATGTTGTTCACCGTGCGCCACGGGCAATCGACCCAATGCGCGCCGGACTCGATGATGTTGTGTTGGAAATACATTTCGTTCACGAGCACCACGCCGTTCTTCCTGCCCTCGAGAGCGAACGAATGCAGACGATCGAAGTACCACGGATTGTATTTAGTTAGATCATAGCGGCTGAGACCGTCCCATGCCGTGCCCTTGCCGGTGCGGGCGAAGGGTTGCTCGAAAAACGGCGGCCAGACATCGGCGTCCGGTCGGCGAATCATCTGGTGGTCGTCGCGGCGGCGGTCATACCAAAGGCCGTAATGGTGGCGGATCAACGGGCGGTTGCTCCGCGCCATTTCCGCGGCGACGGCGGGAGGCTCGTCGGTTAGACCGGTGCCGGTGCGGCCGGGGGCGAAACGCGTGAGAGCCGTGCCGATCTCCTTGGTGCGCGCCGGTTCGAGGCGGCCGCGCCACCAGGCACAGTTGGCTTCCTTGCCGCTCAGCGGCTTGCCGTCGATCATCAGCGTGCCTTTTTCCAAGGTGAGCGGTTTTCCCGCAGGTTCCGGGGCTGGGGCAGTGGGTGGAGCAGCTTCTCTCAATCCAGCCGGAGCGGCGGCGTATTTCCGCGGCGCAAGGGCATTCGTGGCCTGCGGGCCGAGGCGGTCGGCCAACTGGGCACGATAGAGCGACTCGGGTTTGGCGAAGGTGTTAGTCGCAGTCCACGAACCATCGCCAATGTAGCGACTCCAGACGCAGACCGCCCAGTTGCGCGCGCCCGGCGGGGTGCGGCAGATGATGGTTCCGGCGGAGCTGCCCCAGAGCATGGAGTTCGCAGCCGCCCAGCCGACGCCTTGGTTGAAGGTTTCCAAGTTGTCGAGGCGAATGGAACCGCCGTCGATTTTCACGGTGTCGAACAGGATTCCGGAACTCCAACTGCCGAGCGAGCCGCTGAAGCCGGTGCTTTCGCTGGCCTCGCAATCGAGGAAAACCGTTGGTCCCGCCGTCATGTAGCTGGTGGTAAAATCATTGCGGCCATGCTCCGAGATGCAACGCACGAACAAGGCCTGCTGGCCGCGGGTATGGAAAGACAGCCGCCGGTAACCGCCCAGTTCGGAAACCGGCTCAAGCGACTTGCAGTCCTGGATGGTGACCCGCGAGACCTTCGTGCCGACCTGCACCGCGGAGCCGGCGAAATGCAGCGCAGTAACGTCCGACACCCAGCCGTCCTGCAGGCCGTGCAGGTCGATGGCGTTCCATGCATGTTGCTCGTCGAGCGGGTTGGCCGCATCGAAGTTAGAAACGCAGCGCAGGTTCTCGATACCGCACTGGCTGAGATAACCTTCCTGCACGTAAGCTTGGACAATTCCGCCGCCGAAACGCGACTCGAGCGCGGTGGTAAGAGGCGCATCGAACTGGACGTCGTTGCCATTCACCGCGGTCACCACGCGGTCCCAGAAAATGTCGAGTGTGCCCGCTTTCCACTGATATCCCTGGCGGCCCGGAGTCGTGTCCATGCCGAGAAACTTGATCCACTCGGCCGTGCTCGGGCGCTCGATGGAGATCGTCACGCCCGGTTTCAAGCCTGCGGTGTTAGAAAGCTTCAGGTGGTTCGCGCCGACGGGAACCACGTCGTCAGACACCTGGCGTGGCTCGCCGAGCGGACGGCGGACGTCGTTGCCCGCAATTTCCAGCAACGCGCGCCGACCGGTGCCGGTGGCGACCAAGATGGTACCGCTTTCGCCATTTCCCGAACCGCGCAGGACGACGCCGCTGGCGGTGATTTTCACCTGTCCGGCGATCTCGTAGCGGCCGGGGGCTAACAAAACGGCGCCACGCAGGCCGGCGGCGTCGGGCTTGAGCGTGGCCATCTGGTCGATGGCGGCCTGGATGCGTGATCCTGCATCGCCGGTGCCGGGTTTGACCAGCAAACGGGGCGTCACGTCCGGCAGCGTCACCCCGCCACCGACGTAACCGGCGGCGGAGAAATCCGGAACGCGATTGCCGGCCGGATCGGTTTCGTAGGTGAGCTTGCCGCCCTCACCACCTTTCACTGGCGAAGGAACCTCCACCGCTCGCAAGGAGATGACAGAGCAGGCAACGGCGGCGCACAGGCAGGAAAATACGGTGGGCGGTTTCATGGTCTGATGAAAAATGATTCAGGGCAGGCGGCCTGTCACGCGTTTGAGGCTGTCGCTGCGGGCGATTTCCTTGTCACCGGCAAGCACGGTTAGACCCTTGCCTTTGCCAAAGCGGCTACCGTCCTTGTCCCAAATGATAGTTAGATCGCGGCCATGATAGCGGACGCCTTCGAGGCAGAACCATGGCCAGGCATCTTCCGGCAGCAGCGGTGCAACCTCCACGGTATCGTCCGCCCGCGGGCGAAGGCCGATAAGCCCGTTAATGAGCAGATCCGCGTAGGTGGAGTGGTTGTAGTAAAAACTGCGCGGATCGCGGCCTTTCAACCACGCGCCGGTTTTCTCGTCCTGATATTCGCCGATGTAAGGCAGGCCATCATAGACGTGGCTCTTTGTGTAGGTGAGGAACGACTCGAACCAGTCCTTGTTGGTCACGGCATCCTGCTGATAGTCGTGCAACACATTGCCGAGGGCGGTGAGCGTCTGCGAGGTGGCGAACGGCCACACCGCGCCATCCCACTCGCAAGTCCCGGTGCCATGGGTGCGGAATTGCGGATGTCGGCGCTCCGCCGTGGTGATGCCCCATGGAGCGTTGAATCCCTGTTCATCGGTGAATTGCCGCCACGCCACCTCAAATCCCTTCTTCGGCTCGGGCAGGTTGAAATACCAGGGAATGAACCCGATTTCCTCCCGCACCTTGATCTTCTCCAGTTGCTCATTCACTGCACCGAAAAATTTCATTTCGTCATCCCACAGCGTGGCCTGGACGAACTTTCTCAGGTTGGCGGCCTTTGCTTCGAACTCCGTGGCCAGCTCTTCGCGACCGGCGAGGCGGGCGATTTTCGCGAGCGCCTCCGCGTTTCCAAACATGTAGGAATTAATCGTCGGCCGGACGTTTTTCACCTTCCGCCCGCCGCTGATGGATTCCTCCATCGCATCTCTAACATCTTCCTGCCAGAACAGGCCGTCGGGGCGGACATGGCTCTTTTCCCATTGCCCATAGTCGGTGACGAGTTCGTCCAACAGTCCCGTAAGCGCCTTGGTATCCTGCGTCACCAGCCAGCGCGACCAGAGCGCGTGTTCGAGCCATTGGGAATACTTGTGCAGGTGCGCTTGCGGACCGCCTTTGTCGCCGCGCAGCCAGTAGAGCACGTATTCGTCATGAAACGACGGATCCCTCAGCCAACGGCCTTCCATCAGATGGTGGCCCAGCGCGCTGCTGACCGGTTTCTTTCTGGTGACAAACTCGGTGAATACCCAGCGACCGCTGTCGGGATCGCGCTGGAGGTGTTTGCGCAGAGCCCACCAGCGGAACCAGTAGATTTCCTCAACCTTGGGATCCGGACAGGCGAAGCGGGGCACGTTCTTCGCCAGCCATTCCGTCGCGGCGGCGTTCGGCACGGCGTTGACCACCGTTTCCGGCTCCATCGTGTTGAATTTTTCCACATGTCGCGAAAATGACGACTCGGGCAGGATCGCCGCGGTTTCCGCCGCAGAAACGGCAGATACCGTCCACAGGCCGACGAGCATCAAGGAACCGCAGGATTTTTGAAACCGTTTGGAAGTATGCACAGCGAGGGTTTTTTCTACGAGTAGCTTGCTTCGGCGAGACCGGGGAGGCGAAGGAAGGTTGAGGAACTGAATCAAATACTGCAAATATATCTCGATCTTTCCACGTATTTCGATGAATTGGCGTGGTGACCGAGGACTTCACCGACAACAACATTTCCCCTTCGCCGATGACGATGCCGGGCAAAGGTTGTTTTTTAAAGAATCCGAATCCTGCAAAACCCACCTGATTGATCATCATGCGCTTGATTCGCGTAATTACGCTCCTCGTTTTCGCGGGCGACCCGCTCACCGCGGCCCCCGGTCCAATGGAGCTTTTTTCGACCACGGCGGCGACTTACTCGACCCAAACGTCCAACGACGCCTATCCGATCGGAAACGGCAAGCTAGCCGCGATGATTTACGGTGGCGTCTCCCAGGAGATCCTGCAATTCAACGAAGACACCGTCTGGGCCGGCCAGCCACACGACTACTCCCACACCGGGGCGGTCAATTCCCTGGCCACGATCCGGAACTACGTTTGGGCTGGGCAAGGAACAAACGCTTACAGCGCATCAAACGGGCCGGGGCCTAATTTCATGTCGATCCCCCTGCGGCAGAGCCCCTATCAACCGACCGCCAATCTGCGTCTCAATTTTTCCCATGCATCGCCGACGAATTACCGGCGTTCCCTCGACCTGGAGACGGCTACAGCCAAAGTCCAGTATACGAACGGTGGGGTGAATTACACCCGGGAGTATTTCGCGAGTTATCCCGATCAGGTGATCGTTTCCCGAATCACGGCCAGCCAGGCGGGCGCGCTCAGTTTCAACTACACGTTCGACAGCCAGCATACCGCCAGCACCGTGAGCACGAGCGGCACGGACCTGATCATCGACGGCAAGGTCAACAAGGATGCCAACACCAGCCGCCAGCAAGTCAGCGATGTCTGGTATCGCGCGAAGGTGAAAATCACCGCCGAGGGAGGCACCGTCACGGCGGGCAGCACCAACATCACGGTGAGCGGTGCGACGGCAGTAACGCTGGTGATGAGCGTGGCGTCGAATTTCGTAAAATACAACGACCTCACAGGAGATCGCGTGGCGAGGACAGACGCCGTCCTCAGCGCGGCCGGTCCGAAGAACCATGCGCAGCTTCGAACCGCCCACCTGGCGGACTATCAGCCGCTTTTCCAACGGGTGCTGCTCGACCTGAACAGCACGAACAAATCATCACTGGAAACCTCCGCGCGACTGGACGCGGTGCTCAATGACGCGGCTCTGGCGGCGGATCTGCAATTCGTGGCCCTGAATTTCCAAATGGCCCGCTACCTTTACATCGCCGGATCGCGGCCCGGCTCCCAACCGCTGACCCTGCAGGGAAAATGGAACAACGAGATGGATCCGGCATGGGAGAGCAAGATGACCCTCAACATCAACCAGGAGATGAATTACTGGGGAGTGGAGGTCATGAATCTATCAGAGTGCCACCTGCCCATGGTTGCACTCACACGCGATCTCGCGGAAACCGGCGCCATCGTCGCCCAGCAGCATTACGGCGCCAGCGGGTGGATGGTGCACCACAACACCGACCTGTGGCGCGGCGCGGCCCCGATCAACAATGCAGGCGGCCTCTGGCCCACCGGCGGCGCGTGGCTTTCCATGCATCTCTGGTGGCACTACCTCTACACCGGTGACGAAACCTACCTCGCCGAAATCTATCCGTTGATGAAGGGGGCGGCCCAGTTCTTCGTCGATTTCCTCGTCGTTGACCCTCGCTCGGGACGCCAGCCCTATCTGTTAACCAACCCCAGCCACTCCCCGGAGCAACCGAATCCCGCCCTCGGCGACGACGGCGAACTGGTCGCCGGCACCACCATGGATTGCCAGCTCATTCGCGAGCTCTTCACCTATGTCATCAAGTCGGGTGAAATCCTCGGGATCGATTCCGAATTCCGCGCGCTGGTCACAGCCAAGCGCACGCAGTTGCCGCCGAATAAGATCGGCCGGCTGGGCCAGTTGCAGGAGTGGCTCGAAGACGTCGATGTTGCCAACCAACACCGCCACCTGTCGCCGCTGCTAGGCATGTTTCCGGCGGACCAAATCAGCCCGGTTTACGACCCGGCCCTGGCCGCAGCGTGCAAGATTCATCTCGATTGGAAAGGAGACCCCACCAACAACACCTCCTGGAGCCAGGCGTGGAAGTTGTGCCTGCGGAACACCCTCTTCGACGGAAACCGCGGGTTCACGATCCTTCAGAACATTCTGCGGACCTCCCACTCGAACAACCTGACGTTTTCCATCAAAGGCGGCGGATCGCCGGAAAACCAGATCGATGGCAACTTCGGCGCAGCCATGGGCATCTCCCAGTTTTTCCTCCAGAACAACCGCGGAGAGATCCACCTCCTTCCCGCGCTCCCTAACAGCATTCCTCACGGCAAGGTCACAGGCCTGCGCTCGCCCGCAGCCTTCACGGTCGGGATCAACTGGGCCGGCGGCATTCTGGAACGCGCGACGATCCATTCCGACCGTGGAAATCCATGCCGCATCCGAATCGCTTCGGCGGTGCATGTCATGAAAGGCGGTGCGCTGATTCCCCTAACCACCATGGGAGCCAACCTATACGAATTCGCCACCGAGCCGGTCGCGGATTACGAAATCCTCCCTGGTGCGGTTTCCTCCACGGACACGGATCTCGACGGTCTCGTGGACGCATTTGAGACGGGTACCGGCGTTTTTGTTTCCTCCACCAGCACCGGTTCATCCCTGGCAACCGACGACACGGACCAAGACGGTTTGAAGGACGGCCACGAGGTTCTCACCCTCGGCACCAACCCTAACAGGTCCGATACCGATAACGACGGACTCGCCGACAAGGTTGAGGTGGCGCTTATTTCGGCGGGGCTGAATCCTCTTCAGAATTCCGCCGCATGGATGACTTTGCTTACCCAGAACGGTCCCCCGCTGGGTCTGTTCACCCGCGATCAGTTGTTGCGATCCGTCGTGGGGTCGCAGGTTTTCCAACGTTCCGGGGCAAGCGACGATTTCAGCATCACCGTGAATGTTCTGAATTCCGGGGATCTCGGCCACTGGGATCCGGTCGATCTGGCAAACGACGCCACCGTCACCCGCGACGCGGGCACCTTCCACTTCGGGCTTTCAAGTTCGGGAGAGCACGCGTTTTTCCGCTTCACGCTTCGGGAGATCCTCATCGCTCCGGGACCGCCGCTACCTGCAGTTGACCTAACCGACAGTGATGATGACGGCATTCCCGACGTGACCGAAAGCGCCCTCGCTTCGATGGGCTTCAACCCCACAGCGGATTCATCATCCTTGCAGCAGTTGCTTCAATCGAACGCCGCCGGTCTCGGTCTCCACCGAAGTGCGGCGATCCGTGGGATCGATTTCGGCGGACCCAAGAATTTCGTGAAAGGCGCGGAGAACGCCGTGTCGTTCGATCTCGCGGTAAAGTTGCAGGACGCGCTCGGCGCTTGGTCAGCGCCAGCATTCCAACCCGCGAATGTCATGATCTCGGGCCAGGAATTGCGTCTGACTCTTCCCACGGACCCTGCGGTGGAGTTTTTCCAACTGACACCGTCACCCTGATTTCCATGCAAAATTCCATCCTCCACCCGCACGAAATCCGAACCTCGGCCAGACTTTGGCCGTCGTGCGTTTTTGCCACGCTGCTGGCGATGCCGGGCGTGGAGCGGACCCACGCGGCACCGCTCGCTTACGAGGGATTCAACTACGCGGCCGGCCAGTCCATCCCCACTTCGTCCGCCGCCGGTGGTGACGGCAGTTCCGGCTGGGGCGGTGCGTGGTTTCTCATCAACAACAGCGGGGCGGCGACAGGCGTGGCGACCACCATGAGTTATGTCGATGGAGCGGGCAACATCCTGACGACCAGCGGCGGTAGCGCCATCGTCGGAGTACCGGCCGGCACCACCTCGAACTCGCAGTTCACCCGCAGTTTCAATTTAGGAACGCCCAACGGCTCGACCTACAGCGGCTTGACCGGCCCAGGCACCTATTGGGCCAGTTTCATCATGCAATGGGTGGGCCCTGTCACGGCTGGGAGCGTGACTAACCAATACATGCGAAAAGGCGTCCTGTTGCTCCGTTCCGGCGCACTGGCCAACGCCACCAGCACCGGCACCGGTTTGTTTTCCGTGGGTAGTCCCAACGCGGGAAACCGTATCGGCACTCCCTACGACACTTGGGCGACCTGGTCCGGAAATGACGCCGCTGCCAATATCCAGAACACCGGCCTGGTGGCAAGCAACGCACCATTGACAGTGCCGACCTTCGTGCTGATGCGCATCGATCTGAACGGAGGTGCTGGCAACGACACGGTTTACACCTGGTTCAACTGCAACAGCCTCGCTACCGAACCATCCATCGCCAGCGCCCAAACGGTGGACACTTCCGCCAACGAGGACGGATTCAACAACCTCCGGATCGACGCCAACGGCTCCAACGCCACCGGCGCGCACACGGTGCTGGCGATGGACGAATTCCGCCTCGGCAACTCCTTCGCTGACGTGACGCCCTATACGTCGGGTTCGAGCGTTCCGCCGGTGATCACCCAGCATCCGCTGAACCAGTTGAACATCCCCGTCGGATCCACCGCCACCTTCTCGGTGACCGCGACCGGTTCCGCCCCGCTGACCTATCAGTGGTATTTCAATACCAACACTCCTCTGCCCGGCAAGACGAGCGCCACGCTTGCCTTCCCGGTCAGCTCAGTGGCCGAGGCCGGCAACTATTCCGTCGTGGTGACGAATCCCCATGGAGTGCAAACAAGCTCGTCCGCCCAGCTAACGGTTCCACCTTTCACCGCCGCGGACCTTCCGGCCTTTTCCGGCGCGGATGGTGCCGCGAAACGGGTATCCGGCGGACGCGGCGGCACCGTTTACCACGTCACCAAACTGAACAGCGCGCTGGATGACCCGCAGCGAAATACCCCCGGCACCCTGATTTACGGCCTCACCAGCGTGTCTGGCACACGCACGATCGTCTTCGATGTGGCAGGTGTTTTTCACTTGGGAAAAATGGACACGGCGGACTGGACCTCCGGCGGCAATGCGTGGGACGCGACCTCTCGCCAAGGGATTGGCGCCAGCAACATCACCATCGCCGGACAAACCGCTCCCGGCCCGGTCATCATCATGGGCGGATCGCTCAAGCCCGGGGGCAACAACCAGATCATTCGCAACATCACGATCGCCGCCGGCTACGGCATGAGGGCTTATTGGGAACCGGGCGGCTCCGCGCCGACTTCCCCCGCGATCCCCACTTCCTATACCATGGATGCGTTCGACGTCAGCGGTCAGAACATCATGATCGACCACGTGGACACCTTGTTCACCACGGACGAAGCGATTTCCTGCAACGAGTTCGCCGAAAACCTCACCATCCAGTATTCCTTCTGCGCCCTCGGCCAGCAATATAACAACCACGGATACGGACATCTCCTGCAGGCCGACACGGACCACAAGATCAGCTTCCTGAACAACCTCGACGCCCACTTCCGCAGCCGCTTGCCGCGGGTCGGCAGCGAGGTGGGCACCGGTGCCCTCAACGATTTTCGCAACAACGTCATCTACAACTGGGAAGGCAGCGGCCCGGGCTATACGGGAACGAACCAGTACAGCAAAAACAACTTCCTCCACAACTTTTACCTCGCTGGCGACGGCGGAGACTCCGGCACGTCATCGACCATCGCCGGCGGCACCGGGATCTTCAACGGAGGATCGGCCGCCTACACCTCCGTTTACTCATCCGGCAACCTCAAGGACACTAACAAGGACAGCGACCCGATCGACACTTCCTCCGCCGACGCGAACTACAGCAACAGCAGTCTCCAGTCGGCCGCCTACGACATCGACATCGGCGCGACCCAAAATGCCTCGGCTGCCCTCACCACCGTCCTGCGCCACAGCGGCTCGCGCTGGTGGGAGCGGGACTACAATCACACAGCCGGAAACACCGCGGCCATCGACTCCATCAGCGAGCGACTCGTCCACGACGTCTTCACCGGCAGCGGGCGGATGCGGTCCTGGGCCGACGACCCGTATAACATCAGCGGAACCTATCTGGCAGACCCCGTCAACGAAGGCGCGGAGTGGCGTGCACTCTGGGCACTCCGTGCGATCAACGGCGTGGCACCCTTCAACCGTCCCGCCGGTTGGGATACGGACGGCGACGGCATTCCTAACCAGTGGGAAATCGATCATGGCTTGAATCCCAACTCCGCAAGCAACAACGCCGACTTCGACACCGACGGCTACACCAACCTCGAGGAATACATCAACGAGATCGCAGCCTGGCCCGCGCCCGCCACCATCAATTTCACCGGTGCCGAATCGGACCGGTTCGCCCGGATCTTCAACTGGAGTGTGTCTGGCGTCCCCGTGAACATCACGGGCAAAGGCTCCGTAACGCCGTTCTCCTACTGGCAGCCCTCCAAATACGACACCGCCGTCATCAACAACAAGACTGCTGTCGTCGATGCCATCGGCCAAAGCGCCGGAATTCTCCAGCTCACTAACAACGCCACCCTCAACATCCCCGATGGTTGGCTAAAGCTCGCGACCCGTCTCGAAAACGGCTCCGGCTGCACCACCTCTATCAGCGGCACAGGCAGCCTGAGCACGGTGAATCTCGTCAACAGCGGCATTCTCCGCCTGACCGGCGACGCACTACTGAACGTTGGAGGATCTTTTACCAACACCGGGACTCTCGATGTCATGACGTGGAGCGGCACGCTTCCCCCCCGTCTGGTCAACAGCGGCGTGATCCTCGACAAAGGACTGGTGAAAATCAGTTCCGTCACGAAAAGCGGCGCAGATTTCCTGATCACAATGCAAGGCTATGTCGGCCACAACTATCAGCTTCAATCCACCGACAACCTGGCACCCGCCTCATGGCAGAATCTAGGCTCTGCCGTCGCCGGTGCCAACGCTCCAATCACCTTCACGCACACCAACGGAGTTTCCACCAACGCAAAATTCTATCGAGTGAAAGTTGACCCATGAACCAGCCTCCCACCCAACCATCCGGACAATTTTCCACCGGTTTCAATTGCATGACCTTCGGCCAGTCTGTTGAGTCAAAGTAACTCCGATGCTCCTCTTTATGGAACGTGTAACAGCCCATTATCTGATCGAAACCTCCCACGACCTCGCCCGGGCGGCAGCCACTCTGGCGGGGGAGCAATCCTCCGGCACCTTCGTCGAGATCCCCGGCGAGACGGCCGATCTCAAACAACGCTTCGCCGCCAGGGTCGAGGAGATCACCGAACTCGATGAATCGCCCACGCCCGCACTTCCGGGCCACCGCGGTTCGGGGCCATTCCGCCGGGCTCACCTCCGGGTTTCCTGGTCGGTGGAGAACTTCGGCACCAACTTGCCCGCGTTGGTCTCCACGTTGCAGGGGAATCTTTACGAACTCTCCCAATTCTCGGGACTCAAGTTGATGGACATCGATTTTCCGCCCTCGTTCATCGCGGCATTCCGCGGCCCTGCGTTCGGGGTCGCCGGCTGCCGCAAACTAACAAACGTCCACGACCGACCGCTGATCGGCACCATCATCAAGCCGAGCATCGGTCTCGCGCCCGACGCCACCGCAGCTCTCGTCAAGACGCTTGCCGAAGCGGGCATCGATTTTATCAAGGACGATGAGTTGTTAGCCGATCCCCCGCATTCGCCCTTCGATGTCCGCGTCGATGCCGTCATGCGCGTGCTCAACGACCACGCCGAGCGAACGGGAAAACGCGTCATGTATGCCTTCAACATTAGCGACGAGCTGGACGCCATGCAGCGCCACTACGACAAGATCGTCGCCAGCGGCAACACCTGCGCGATGATCAGTCTCAACAGCGTGGGCCTGACCGGCGCGAAGAAACTCTGCGACCGCGGCGAACTCGCCATCCACGGCCACCGCAATGGCTGGGGCATGCTCAACCGCCACCCGTATCTCGGCATGGGATTTGCCGCCTATCAAAAACTCTGGCGTCTCGCCGGCGTCGATCAGCTTCACGTCAACGGCATCGCTAACAAATTCTGGGAACCCGACGATTCCGTCGTCGCCTCGATTGAATCCTGTCTCTCACCCGAACAGCTCGGGAAACCTGTTCTTCCCGTGGTTTCCTCGGGCCAATGGGGTGGCCAGGCACCGGAAACCTACCGCCGCACCGGGACCACCGACTTCCTCTACATGGCGGGCGGCGGCATCATGGCCCATCCATCTGGCCCCGCCGCGGGCGTCCGTTCCCTGCAAACGTGGTGGCGTGCCGCGGTCGAGGGACTCGACGCGGAATCCGCCGTGCAACGCTATCCCGAGCTGGCAGCTTCCGTGGAAAAATTCGGCAAGTCATGAACGACGCGTCACATCCGCTCGCACTCGCCTTCTACGGCGATGATTTCACCGGCTCCACCGACGCGCTCGAGTGGCTGGCGCGGGCTGGTGTTAGAAGCGTGTTGTTTCTCGATCCGCCTGCGCCGGAAATGATGGCCCGCTTTCCCGGCCTCGGTGCCGCAGGAGTGGCCGGGCTCACCCGTTCGCTGCCGCCCGAAGCGATGCGCGCCACGCTGGAACCAGCGTTCAGGGCGTTGCGCGCCCTGAATCCGCGGCACGTCCATTACAAGGTTTGCTCGACGTTCGATTCCTCGCCCGCCATCGGCAGCATTGGTTGTGCCTTGGAAACCGGCGCGGAGGTGTTCGGCACGCCACTGGTTCCCATCCTCGTGGGAGCACCAGCACTCGGCCGCCATTGCGTATTCGGAAACCTCTTCGCTATAATGGGCATCGGGTCCGCAGGAATGATCCACCGGCTAGACCGCCACCCGGCCATGAGCAGGCACCCGGTCACGCCCGCCGATGAGAGCGATCTCCGGCTCCATCTCGCCCGTCAGACGGATTGGCGCTGCGATCTGATAGATATCATTCAACTTCAGCGCCCGACTGCTGAAGTGGTAACACAACTTCAAGAGTCTGCGACTCACGGCGCCCGTGCCGCACTGATAGACACACTGCACGAAGACGACCTCCGTTCCGCCGGTGCCATTCTCGAAGCGCTCGCCGGCCGTCAATCGCCCCAGTTCATCATCGGCTCCTCCGGCGTTGAAATGGCGCTTGCCACTCAATGGCGGCAGGAGGAGGCGACCGGTCCCCTGCCCGCTAAAGAAACGTCGCCCGCGGACGGCCCGGTGGTTGTACTTTCCGGAAGTTGTTCGCCGGTCACCGCAGGGCAAATCGCGCACGCGCTGGCTAGCGGATTCGGCGAGGTGGCGCTTGATCCGGTTTCCCTCCTCGATCCCAACGTCGCTGATAGAGCAGTGGAAATTGCGGTGGCCACTGCCCGCACGATGTTGGAAAGCGGCCAATCCGTCGTCCTCCACACCAGTCGTGGCCCCGATGATCCGCGGCAACCGGAAGTGCTGGCCCATCTTGCCGGGAAAGACCTGACCGGAGCAGCCGCTTCAGCGCATACCGGCGAAATGTTAGGCCGGGCCTTGGGAGAAATCGCCGGACGCTTGTTCGCCACCACACCTCTGCGTCGCCTGATGCTCGCGGGCGGTGACTCGTCCAGCCATGCGGCACGCGCGATGGGCATTGAAGCCATCGAAATGGCCGCCGTTTTCACGGCCGGCGCGCCGCTGTGCCGAATCCATGCACCGGGCCATGCGGCCGACGGCCGGGAAATTGTCTTCAAAGGCGGCCAGGTCGGCGCGGCCGATCTGTTTTCGCGGTTAGAGTCCGGCACCTTTCCATCCAATCCCATCAAAACATCATGAAAACCCTCGCTCTCGTCCATACCTCCGCCACCCTCGTCCCGATGTTCCAACAGCTCTGCAAGGAGCACCTGCCTGAAGTTGCCACCTTCAATATCGTCGATGACAGTCTCGTCCGCGCGATCGGCGCGAAAGGCAGTCTGACTGCCGACATCGCCCGTCGCGTCGGGGCTTATCTGGAATCCGCTGAAGCGGGTGGAGCCGATTACATCCTCGTCACCTGTTCGTCCATCGGCCCCGCTGTCGAGGCTTCCGCGCCATTCATCGGCGTGCCGGTGCTGCGCGTCGATCAACCGATGGCCGACCAAGCGGTGGCGAAGGGTGGAAAAATCGGCGTGATCGCCACCCTGCCGACCACATTGAATCCGACGACCGAGCTCGTGCAACGCCGCGCCAAGGCCGCCGGCAAGGACGTCATCGTGACCGCACGGCTTTGCGAGGGTGCCTTCGAGGCACTGATGGCCGGGGATGCGGCCACCCACGATTCCATCGTCGCCGCCGCGCTGCGCGAGCTGGTTTCCGAAGTGGATGTGATCCTACTCGCCCAAGCGTCGATGGCCCGCGTGGTGGACACCCTTTCCGAAACCGACCGCCGTGTGCCGATCCTCGCCAGCCCGCCGATCGCCATCCAGCACCTCGCGACCATCCTTTGATCCTCCCCGTTTTCCCTAACCCATGATCGTATTCCGCAAACTCTGTCTCGGCGTGGCCGCGCTCGCGCTGTTAGCGCTTATCGCCGGACTCTTCACCGGCAACGCCGCGCTTTGGCAACCTTCCGCCGTGGCTCTGTCCGTCGGCCTTGCCATCGGCCTCGGTGCCGTGCCTTCGCTGAAAGGCTATCAATACACCGCCTGGATCATCGTGGCGGTGGTCGCCGCGATGATTTATCCCGGCTCGTTCAAACAGTGGGGCAGCATCAACCTCCGCGACCCGTGGCTGCTGCTGATCGTGATCCAGTTTGTGATGTTCGGCATGGGCACGCAGATGAGCCTGCACGATTTCAGCGGCGTGATGAAGACGCCCAAGGGAGTCATCGTGGGCCTCGTCTGTCACTTCACCGTGATGCCGTTGGTCGGCTTCGGATTGACCAAGATCTTTTCGTTTCCAGCGGAAATCGCGGCGGGCATCATTCTGATAGGTTCCTGTTCGAGCGGCTTGGCATCGAATGTCATGGCCTACATCGCCCGCGCCAACCTCGGCCTTTCCGTCACCGTCACCGCCATCACCACGCTCGTGGCACCGTTGCTGACGCCGCTGCTTATGAAGTTCCTCGCGGGAGCTCTAGTACCGGTTTCGGTTTTCAAAATGATGATGGACATCATCGAGCACGTGATCGTGCCGATCGGCGCCGCCCTGCTTCACGACTATCTGAAACACGCGCCGGCCGCCGCCCGCCCCAACGTGTATCTCCTCGCCGCTCTCTCCTCGGTCTGGCTCGTGTTCATCGCCTGCGGCGGTTGGCAAATGCTCGGAACGATGCTCGATCCCACCGTACTTAAAGGCGTGGCCATCCTTGGCTTCTTCCTCGCCGCGGTGGTCGCCGGTGTTGCCTATCATTTCCTCGTCGCCGGGGTGCCGCGGGTCGAAAAAATCATGCCCTTCCTCTCGATGGCGGGCATCGTTTACTTCACCACCGTCACCACCGCGGCCGGCCGCGACAATCTGATGAAGGTCGGCATTCTGCTCTTTTTTGCTGCCGTGATTCACAATGCCGCCGGTTACTTCTTCGGTTACTGGCTAAGCCGCATGGCTGGCCTTGACCGCAGTTCCTCGCGTTCCGTGGCCTTCGAGGTTGGTCTCCAGAACGGCGGCATGGCCTCCGGTCTCGCCAACTCGATGGGCAAGCTCGGCACCGTCGGTCTCGCGCCCGCGATTTTCAGCCCATGGATGAACATATCCGGTTCGATCCTCGCCAACTATTGGAGCCGCCGTCCGGTGGATGACAAAAATGATTAACGCCCTCCGCAAACTTCTCGGAAACGAGCATGTCCTCACCGAAATCGAGGACATCCTGCCCTACGGTTTCGACGGCACCGCCGTGTTAAAACAACGCCCGCTCGCGGTCGTGTTTCCCGCCGATGCCGCCCAAGTTTCCGCTATCATGGGCCTCTGTCGCGAGCATAAGGTGCCGGTCGTTTCGCGCGGCAGCGGCACCGGCCTCAGCGGCGGCAGCGTGCCGGTGCCCGGAGGTATTGTGCTCTGCCTGCAGCGGATGAACCGCATCCTGGAACTCGACCAGCGGAATCTAACTCTGTTCGTCGAGGCCGGAGTCATCACCCAAAGCATCTTCGAAGCGGCCGACGCCGTGGGCCTGTTCTATCCGCCCGATCCCGGCTCGATGAAAATCAGCACCATCGGCGGCAACGTGGCCGAAAATTCCGGCGGCCTCCGCGGGCTGAAATACGGAGTCACCCGCGACTACGTGATGGGCATGGAAGTCGTGCTCGCCGATGGCACGATCACCTGGCTCGGCAACAAGTGCGTCAAGGACGTGGCCGGTTACAGCCTCAAGGACCTCTTCGTCGGCAGCGAGGGCACGCTCGGTATCGTCACCCGCGTGCTGCTCAAGCTGCTGCCTAAACCCGCCGCACGCCAGACATTGCTCGCCACCTACACACGGATGGACACTGCGGCGGCGACCGTTTCCGCCATCATTGCCGCGCACATCATTCCTTGCACGTTGGAGTTTCTCGATCGCCGGACCATCCGCTGCGTCGAGGATTTCGCCCATGTCGGCCTGCCACGCGATGCCGAGGCAATTCTCCTGATAGAAACCGACGGCCATCCCGCCGCTGTCGCCGATGAGGCGTCGCGCATCGAGGAACTCGCCCGTACCCACGGCGCGACCACGGTCACTCGCGCGAAGGATGCGGCGGAGGCCACGCGTCTGGCGACCGCCCGGCGCAGCGCCTTTTCCGCACTCGCTCGCATCCGGCCCACCACCATTCTCGAAGACGTCACCGTGCCGCGCAGCGAACTCGCCGGCATGGTCCAGTTCATCGAGGGCGTGGCAGAGCGCCATCAGTTGGAAATCGCCACCTTCGGCCACTTCGGTGATGGCAACCTCCACCCCACCTTTCTAACCGACGAGCGCAATGCCGAAGAAATGCACCGGGTGGAAACCGCGATGGACGAAATCTTCGCCCGCACCCTCGAACTTGGCGGAACCATCACCGGCGAGCACGGCGTGGGACTGGCAAAAAAGCAGGCGCTCCGCCAGCAGTTCGATTCCGGCAGCCACTTGCTCCTCCGCCAGGTCAAGCGGGCCCTCGATCCCAACAACCTTCTCAATCCCGGAAAAATCTTCGACCTAACCGACGAGCAGCCATGAGCTCCAACCCGCCACGCGCCGCCCGACGGTTAGCGGAGTTGGACTACTCCGTTCTCCAGCAGTGCATTCACTGCGGCATGTGCCTCCCTTCGTGTCCCACCTACGCCGAGACCGGCCGCGAGCGGAATTCACCGCGGGGACGCATCGCCCTGATGCGGGCCATCGCCGACGAGGAAATCCCCGTGACCACCGCTTTCGCCGAGGAAATGAGCTACTGCCTCGGCTGCCTCGCCTGCACCAGCGCCTGCCCGGCAGGAGTCGACTACGGCCAATTGATAGAAGTTGCCAGATCCGAGGTCGAGGAAAGCGGCGTGCTCGACACCCCATGGCGGAGATCGGTGCGCGCCTTGACTATGCAGTGGCTCTTTCTCCATCCGCACCTCCTGCGCCTCGCCGGACGCGGGCTGTGGCTCTGGCAGGTGACCGGATTGCAGAGCCTGTTTCGCAAACTCGGTCTAACTCGTCTGCTGCCCGGACCGATCCGCGACGCCGAGCCGATGACGCCGACGATCCAAGCGAAGTTTTCAGATCAACTCATTCCTGCCGTCTCTCCTGCTCTTACCGAGCGCCGCTACCGCGTGGCCCTTCTAACCGGGTGCATGCAGGACCTGATTTTTTCCGACGTGAACCAAGCCACCGCCGAAGTGCTGGCGGAAAACGGCTGTGAGGTCATCACCCCGCGCTCGCAACATTGCTGCGGCTCGCTCCACGCCCACAACGGTGACATTGAATCGGCTCAGTTGTTAGCCCGCCGCCAGATCGACGCCATCGATCCCTCCTCGGTCGATGTGATCATCAGCAACGCCGGCGGCTGCGGCTTCCACCTGCGCCACTACGACCGCCTGTTAGCGGATGACCCCGCCTACGCCGCCCGCGCCGTGGAATGGTCCAGCAAGTTGCGCGACATCCACGAATGGCTGGTCGAGATCGGCTTCCGTGAGCCGAAAAATCCGGACGCGCCATCCGTTCCAGTCACCTATCACGAATCCTGCCACCTTTGCCATGGCCTAAAAGTGAGCCAACAACCGCGCACCATTTTGCGGGCGATTCCCGGGATCGAACTCGTCGAATGCAAGGACGCCACCACGTGTTGCGGCAGCGCCGGAATCTACAACCTCACCCAACCGGAAACCGCCAACCGGCTCCGGGAAAACAAGGTCGTGCACCTTCGCGCCACCGGTGCTACCTTGGTAGCGACCGCCAATCCCGGCTGCCACCTGCACATCGCGAAAGGTTTCGACGACCCGTCCGCCAGCCAGCCGCGGATCGCCCACCCGGTTCTCCTCTTGGCCGAGGCCTACCGTCGCGAGCGCAAGGACGCGGACGGCACATCGTTCACACAAAAACCCAACGCCCATCTGCAAAATGAATATTCTCCGACTCAATAGTCTGTTGCCTGCAATCCTGTTTGTAGGATTGAGCACAGGCGCGCAGGCCGTGTCCTGGACCAGTTCGGCGACAGGTGGTGCGATCACTGCCACCGTGACAGAACCCAATCCTGTGGTCACGACGCCCGCGCTGGTCGTCTATCTCAAGAATCTCACTTGCGAGCGGATCGGACAGGAGCCGGACGCGGCGATCCTTGCGAGCTTCACCGCCACCGGTTACCGCGTGGTGGTGTTGGACTACGCCAGTCACGTCAAGGCGACGGCACCGTTCCTGAATGCGGATGTGCTGAAGATTCGCAACGAGATCGGCTCAACGACGTTTCCTGGTTCGACCGGACTGAACGCAGGGAAGAACCAGTGCTATATCCTTTGCGAGGGCTACCGGCTCATGCGCAATGTGCCGTATTTCCTGAACGACCGAACGGTTTACAGCGGGACGGAAACCACTGACGTGGAGTTGCGCATGGACATCGCGTATCCGTCGCAGCCATCGCGCGGGGTGCCGATTGTCATGGAATACTCCTGCTCGAACAGCTTCAACGGCAATGCGGACGACCGGATGAACAATGGGAATGCCTTCACGGGCATCAATGACACAATTCTGGAAGGTGCCCCATCAGCCGGGGTCGCCTGGGCGATGGCCGACCACCCGAAATACCGCGCTTGGGGATCGCCCACGCTATACAGCGGGTTCGAGGTGAATCCCGACACGCTCAAGAAAGTGCGTTCATCGGTGCGGGTGCTTCGTGAAGTGGGAGCGACCTTGGGGCTTTCGGGCAACATCGCGATCCACGGATTTTCGCGAGGTGCCACGGCGGGCTCGCTGGCGGCGGGCGATCTGGCGGTGCCGGCGATCGACTCGGCGGGATACTCGACTGCGCTTTCGGGCCGGCCGCAGGCCGTTCTGCTAGGCTCGGGGATTTATGACTATTCCCACTCGGGCGGCACGACGACGGGCGACACGGCAGGGACGCAGGTGGATATCTACAACCGTTTCGTGACGGCATGGGGGGCAACGGCCTCGAACCTCCCGCTGTGGCAATCGCAGGGAGCGCCGTATTACATGGCCACGGCCGCGACTACGCCGGTGTTCCTGAGCTACAACACCGACGACACCACGTGGTATCCCTATCAGGCGCAGGTGATGGAGGCAAAACTGGTGAGCCTTGGTGTGCCGTACCAAAAGATCACCGGGACCGGCGGTCACAAGGTGACGACGACACCCGCCACGCTGACGGCGATCTACAGTTTCTTCAAGACACACTCCAAGACGCTGCCTAACAAACCCGGCAAGACACGTTTGGGCAACTACGACACCACCGCGCAACTTCTGGATCTGACGATCGATGCGAACGGCAACGACGGAACGGTGATGTATGCGATTTATAAAGACGGCACGCCGCGCAAGTGGGTGCAGGCGAACGGCACGGTGGGAACCAATCCTGTCTGGCGGACACTCGCCGATTGGGGATCACCCGTGCGCGTGGGACCGCTCACCGATTTTGCAACCGCGCAGTTCACGGTGATTGCCTACGATCCGGCCAAGTTCACGACCGCGCAGAACAGTGAGAACGAGATCGAGCCGCAGGCGGATCTCGCCATCGCCAAAACCGACGGCGTGACGAGCGCCATCCCGGGCGGCACGGTGACCTACACCATCACGGCTACCAACGCCGGCCCAAGCAACGTCACCGGAGCCACCGTGGTCGACACTCTCCCAAGCGTAATCTCCGGAGCCACCTGGACCGGTGCCGGAGCAGGCGGCGGCACCGGACCCGGCAGCGGTTCGGGCAACATCAACGCCTCCGACATCAACCTCCCGGCCGGCGGCTCGTTCACCTTCACCGTGACCGCGACGATCTCACCCGCGGCCACCGGAACGCTGAGCAACACCGCGACGGTCAGCGCACCGGCCGGCATCACCGATCCGACTCCCGGAAACAACAACGCCACCGATACCGACACCCTCGCCCCGCAAGCCGATCTCGCCCTCACCCTTACCGACAGCCCGGATCCGGTGAACGCGGGAGGAAATCTAACTTACACGATCACCCTGACCAACAACGGCCCGAGCACCGCGGTTTCCCAGACTGTCAACCTGCCAGTGCCAGCCAACACGACCTTCGTTTCGGCCATCGCGCCGGCAGGTTGGACTTCCACCACTCCTGCGGTCGGGGGGATCGGTCCGATTACTTTCACCAATCCGATACTTGCCGCCGGCGAAACGGCCATCTTCACGGTTGTCGTCAGGGTGGATCTGGCAGTCGTCAACAATTCGACTCTAACCGCCGCCGCCGTCGCCACTTCCGCCACAACTGACCCGAATCCCGGCAACAACAGCGCCACTGCATTCACCGGCGCGAACAGCGGTGCGGATCTTCAAATCACCTTGGCTGATAGTCCTGATCCGGTCGTCGCCGGCGCCAACCTGACCTACACCCTCCAGCTCGCTAACAACGGTCCGTTGGATGCCGACAATGTGTCCGTCACCGACGCCCTGCCAGTCGGAACGACCTTCGACTCGTTGAGTGTTCCTGCCGGTTGGACGGCGAGCACTCCGGTGGTCGGCGGGACCGGTACCGTCACGCTCACCAAACCGCTCTTCGCCCTCAACGACAGCGCCACCTTCATCCTGGTGGTGAAGGTCGCACCGGGAGTAGCCAACGGGACGACCGTCAGCGACACGGCGACCGTGACTTCGACCACCATCGACATCGCCCCGGCTAACAACTCCGCCACCGCCACCACCACGGTCACCACTCAGGCCGACCTGGCGATCCAAATCACCGGCACGCCTAACACCGCACCGAAGGGCTCCAATGTCACCTATGCGATCACCCTGACCAACAACGGCCCGAGCGATGCCAGCGCGCCTAACGTTTCGTTGCCGGTTCCGTCGCAGATGACCTTCGTTTCCGCCGCCGCTGCGGGCGGATGGACTGCCACGACACCGGCCGTCGGAGCTAACGGAACCGTGAACTTCGCCGCCGCTTCGCTCGCCAGCGGTGCCACGGTGAATTTCACGGTCGTGGCCAAGGTAAACGCCAACGCTTCCACCGGCTCGAATCTAACCGCCATCGCCACGGCCTCGGCGTCGGGAGTGGACCCGGCCCCGGCCGACAACGTCGCCGCCACCATCGCGTCGGTCGGCACGGTCAAGGCCACCGCGGTCCAACCGGTCACCACCGGCTTCACCGTCAATCCGCAAACCGGGTTGTTCGATATCAACGTCAAGGTCACCAACACCACGCCGCTGCCGATCAACGGATTCCGCCTGCGCGTGAATTTCGACGCTTACAAGGCCGCCTATCCGAGCCTGCGCCTTGAAAATGCAACGAGCACATCGAAGAAAAACAACGTTCACATCGACTATCCGAACGCCGTGGCGGTGAACGCGACGGTCACCGTGAAGTTGTCCTTCTACACCAGCACCCGCACCTTCCCGTCGCCCTTCACGCCCGCTCTAACAGTGGATCCGCTCGCTTCCTCCCAAGCCGCCCCGATCATCGGCGGCGGCGTGCAGACCAGCCTCGCCAAACTGCCGGACAAGACTGTCCAG
>JAZKGW010000003.1:0-37033 GCA_040385685.1 Verrucomicrobiota bacterium
TGCTGTGTTCATTGGCCAATTCCAAGCAAGGCCACACCTCAGTTAGTTGCCGCGCATCGCCACAAACCGGCGCATATGGGACTTCGTCTCTTCGGCGATTTGTTTCAGTGCCGTTATCTGCTGATCATGCGACAGGCCTTCGGGGACCTTGTTCATTTCGGCCAACTGGTGGGAATGATGCTCCAGCGAACATAATGAGCACATCCAACGGACCTGGAGAGAGGCGCCGGTGAGATGCCTGAGGGTATCCGTCCCACCGCCGCAAGGCGACCCGCCGCAGTATTCACACTTCGCGCTTTTGGATTCCTCAATCCAAGCGGAGGCCAACGAGTTTTCCTGGGCCAGGCATTCCTGACACAAGCCTCTCGATGTTCCGGCACTTCCATCGCACAGATGGATGGTGGCGCGCCGGGTTCCGCATTTTTCGCAGAGATCTGGATTGCTTTCGGACATGGCGGATTGCCTTCCAGTAAGGAGGGCAGGCGGAACCTTTACCGCACGATGTCATAGACCACGATCTTCTTCGTCAGTGGCTTGAGCACCTCGTTGACCTTCTTCACGTGCCGCGGGTCGGTCTCATAGGCTTGGAGCGATTGTGCGGAATCGAAACGAATGGTTAGCCCGAGATCGAACGAGTCATCGACGACGGGCCGGTCGCTGGAGAGGGCGGTGCCGGCGTCGAGAAACTTGATGCCGGGGATGACGCGGAGATCGGAGCAGGCGGTAAGCAACGCTTGGCGGTCGGCGGCATTTCCCGGGCGCTTCTGCCACATCAGGACGACGTGATCCACCGTGCCGTGACCGGCGGGTGGGGCGATGGTGGCGCAGGAGACGAGCGAGAGGGTGGCTGCGAGGGCGAGTAGTGGCTTCATGGATTTTTTGAGGAATGGGAGATGAGGCAAATGAATTTCGCGGTCCAGTTAGAAAAACCAGCCGCTGCGCTTCTTGCGCTTGTCGGAGCCGTCGCCGACGGAGAGCACCTCAATACGCGTGTTGGTGATGCCTTGATCATAGAAACCGAGTTTTTTGGCGGCGCGCGGGGTGACGTCGAGAATGCGGCCGGGGATGAACGGGCCGCGGTCGTTGATGCGGACTTTGAGGGATCTGCCGTTTTCCAGGTTGGTGACCTTGACCAGGCAGGGAAGGGGGAGGGTCTTGTGGGCTCCGGTTAGATGCCAGGGCATCACTTTCTCGCCGAGCGAGGTGGTGCCGCGTTTGAGGCCTAACCACGATGATTCGTTGTACCACGAACAGCCACCGGTTTCCTCGAAGTTGAGCGCGGCATCGACGCTCATCGGTTGGTAGTGCTGGCCGCGGACGGTGTAGGCGCGGGTCTGATAGCCGTGGTGGCCGCCGGGATAGGAAAAGCAGGAGTTGAAAACGAAAACCGCCACGCTGCAAATTGCGGCGAGGCGGAGTGGTGGGTTTTTCAACAAGCTGGAGATCACGATTTGCGCTCGCGAATGACCTGCAGGGTGGTGGCGACTTTCTCCTTCATTTCCTTGCCGGGCTTGAACTTCACGGCGGCGCGGGCGGGGATCGGCACGTCCTTGCCGGGATCCTTCGGGTTACGGCCGATCTTCGCTTTCATTTCGCGGACTTGGAAGGCACCGAAGTTCCGCATCACGACCGTGTCGCCGTGGGCAAGCGAGTCGGTGATTTCGTCAATGAGGGTTTGAACGACCTCAAGCACGTCCTGTTGGGTGATTTCGTGACCCTTCGTGCCTAGCTGATCGGTGATCTTGATGACGAGTTCGCGTTTGGTGATAGTTGCCATGGGGAGTAGGGAGCTTGTTGAAAATTAACGAAGTGCGGCGATTGAAGCACGACCAGGACGGCTTTGTCCCGTCAAAAATCGTTTAAATCGATGCGGTTTCCGTGCCAGAGGCCAAACAAACCTCGGAATGGACGGAATTTCTGAAACGGGTTTGCTTTCAATGCCTAATCGACGCCGTCTGTTGGAGATGTCCCGAGCACGGTGTGGGTGGTTTTGAAATGGAGTTTGGAGACTTTTCCGAGGACTTCCTGGCCGTCCCTGGCGACCAGTTCGCGAGCCGCTTGAATGACCGCATCCGAAGCCCCGAGCGGGAGCCGGATGCCGCAAGCGGCGGAGGTTTTGTCGATCCAGTCGATGAAGCGCTCGCGGGCCAGGATGGAGGCGGCGGCAACGGCGGTGTCGGATTCGCCTTTGGTGCGTTGTTCGAGTTGAATGGTTAGACCTTTTTCCTTGAGAGCCCGCTGAAGCACCTCGGGGCGGGCGAACTGGTCGCTGAGCGTGCGCGGGCAGTCCGGTCTGGCAGCCGCCAGGGATTCGATGGTCCGGGCATGACCCCACGCTAACAGGCGGTTGAGGTTCTTGAACGAGGCAAACATCGAGTTGTAGCGCTCCGGCCCGATCGCGACGACTGCGGTGGTGCAGCCTGGAGTGGCGCGAATGATGATGGCGAGCTGCCGGATGCGCGCGGCGCTGGTAACACGCTTGGAGTCCATGATGCCGGCCTCGATGAGTCGCCGGGCGATGGTGCTGTCGGTGTAGACTCCGGCGATGACGAGCGGGCCGAAATAGTCGCCCTTGCCGCTTTCATCGATGCCGAAGTGGGGTGCGAATTTGTCGGGATCCAAGACTTCCTCGTAATCTAACCTAGCCACTCCGGTGACTTCGGGTTCGAGAGTGAAGCGGATGAAGTCCTCAGTGTCCTTGCCTTGGATCAGGACTTTTGGGCCCTTCTCATAGACCGTGACGTTGAGCTTGCCCTTGCGGGCGGAGAACAGGGCGTAAGGTTTGGTTTCGAATTCGTAATCCCGCTCCTCCAGCACCCTGCGAAGAGCTTCCGCCTGGGCGGGGGTAAGGGGGACGGTGTGACTGGTCATTGGCGGAAACTCTCACGATTTCCCCAACAGGAATCAAGAATGGATCACTCCGCCACGACGAACATCGCGCCGAACTGGTTGCTCTGGACCGGCTGGTCCGGGTTCACCGCCATTTTGGAAATGTCCCCGTCCAGGAACAGCGCGTCCTTGCAACCGAGCTTGAGAAACAGCCCGGCGAAGTCCCAGAAATTTACCATTTGGGTCTTGTCCGTGATCGCGAAAACAAAGCGGCCATCGCCGTCTATTCCGACGCCGTTGCGGAGGAGCTTGCTGGCCGACCCCTCCGTGAATGCCGGGTGACGCTTGCCGCCGATCAGGAGCAACGGGCCGGATTGGATGCCCCAGGATTCCTTGCCGGTGGATTTCCACGTGGCGCAGCTCCCAATGAATGGCCTTCCCGGGCTGAAGGTGCAGACGCCGTTGGGCTTGAGGAAAAAGTTGCCGGGCGCATCTGCCAGATTGATCGGGCGGAGGGTCTTGCCGCCCTCGATATGCAGGCCGCTGGGAATCCCGCCGGGCTCGAAGATGCCGGCGTTCATGAGAAACTTCACGGTCTTCCCTTGTTTAGCGAAAGCGGCCTGAACTTGGTCGAACCTGCGATAGGACTCGCCCTTCTCATTCTTCCAAACCACCTGCACCCGCTCCGGCGCCACCCGCACCACGCGGAATTTCACGCCGGCGGATTCGATGGACTCCTCCACAATCCCCGCGCCGAGAGCGCCTTGGATTGTTAGGAAAACGATGGTGGCGAAGCGGATCATTTTTCCGGGATCGAGTCGTAAATCTGCTCCAGCGAAAGCACCGTGTAGGCAGTCACGAGCACCGGATTGGATTCCATCCAGCGGCCGTTGCTGTTGACCCACGAGCCGTCCTCGCGCTGGGTGGCGAGGATTTTCCCGCCGAGGTCCTTGCGCCAGTCCGCTTCCGTGCCGTTCTCCAGCTTGAGCATGCCGACGTTGGCGGCCGTAAGTGCCTTGGACATGGTCTGATAGTAATAATACAGTCCCTCGCTGCCCATCCCCGGGTTTTCATCGAGGGTGTAGTTCCTGCCCAGCCACTCCTTGACGGCGACCACCCGCGGGTCGCTGGCGCTGACTTTGGCATAGACGAAGGACAGCAGCCCGGCGTAGGAAATGGAGCCGTAGGAACGCAGCGCGGTGCGACCATTGGGCAACTTTTCCTCACCGGCCTTGGTTTCGTTAGGTCCGTAGATGAAGCCGCCCTTGTTCTTGGCATCGTCGGATGCCCACTCACGGTCATTGGTGGCTTCAAGATTCTGGCAGCGCGAGAGGAACGTCACCGCGGCGTCCCAGTCCAGATCGGGTTGTTCGCCGTGTTTGCCGTCCTCGATGATTTTTTTGGAAAGTGCGAGCGCTTCGATGGCGAAATAGCTGTTGGACATGTCGGAGCGGTCGTTTTTCGAGCCATAGCCGATGCCGCCGTCGTTCGGGTTGTCCGTTTCCTTTTTCTTGTCGATGTCCCACTGCTGGCTGATGAGGTGCTTGCGGGCCTTGACGATGGCCGGCTCGTATTTCTCCTGGCCGGTGGCGACCATCGCAGTGACGGCGGTGGCGGTGTTATAAACGGTTAGACCGCGGTTGTAGATGCCGCCATCCTCTTTCTGCTGGGCGAGCAGCCAGGTGAAGCCTTTTTCAATGTGCTCGGGAAATGGCGCCTTGCGGTCGATGTTAGGATCGCGGCTGGCGGCGGTGAGGGCGAGCGCGGTGAACGCGGGAAGTCCGTCGTCGTCCCAGTGGCCGTCCGGCTTCTGCTGGGATTTCAGCCACGCGTTGCCGCGGGCGATCGACTGGCGGATCTCGTTTTTGAGCGACAGGTAGCGGTCCGGGTTTTCCCCGGCGGCACTGCCGATGGCGGTGCCGAGAATGATCAAGGTGGACAGGAGTTTCATGGTTTCGGGAGAGGATTTTCTTTCTGAAAGGGAGCGATGATCACGGTGACGTTTGTTCCTTCCGCTGGAACTCTTTTTGGAAACGGGGTCCAAACGTCGTCGTTGTTGTTGTCGGTGCCCGGGTAGTTGATGAGCGCGGACATCGCCAGGAAAATGGCGGCGATGTCGCCACTGGTTTCGGGGATGAATTTTCCTTCGGAGAACTCGGAACCGCCGTAAACCCAAGGTCCGGCGGGCATCGATGTGGCTTTCACGGCGTGCTGGATCCATTCATTGACGGGGATCCGGCGGACCTTTCCGTCCACGGTCCATTCCACGTCGATGGCCAAGCGCGCGCGGGCTTTGATATCGGCGGGAACCTCCGGGAACTTGCTAGAAGCAGCACCGCCCTCATCCGGCAATGGATAGAGTTCGCGGGACGGGGGATAGCGCAGCAAGGTGAAAGCGAGATTCAGATCGGACGGCGAAATATCGGTGGTGAGCAGCGCCTCGTGGACCTTCCCGTTCTGATGGACAATCAGGTATTCCAGCAGGCCTTCGATCATATTCACTTTAGTAGGGAAACGGATCTCGCGCGTTTTCTGGTCGAAGATCACCCCACCCACCTGATAGCGGGTGTCATCGAGTTTTTTGACGTTTGGTTTGACCGGTTCCACCGCTGCTTCCGGCGCGGGTTGGGGCGCGGCGGGTGGCTTGTCCTGTGCCAGCACCAGAGTGCCGCAAGCTGGAACGAGAATGAGGAGGCGGAGAAGCATGTTGCCGTGGATAAACGTTTGGAGAATGGGAAAACTTAGATCGGACCACCGGTTATTTGGCTTTCACCGGCGGGAGATTGAGGGCCGCCGCGAATTCGCTCCAACACAGCCGCGTGACCCGGAAATTGAGCGCGCCCTGTGGATCCTCGCCCTCGGCCAAAACGGCAGGCACGGTGTATTTCGTGGCGCGACCGAGGTGGCTGCGGACAAGCTGGAAGACGGTTTTCAGGATATCCGCGCGGAGGGTTTCCGGCGAATCCACGGTGAAGGAAAGCGTTTCCGTGGCGGGCGACTTTTTGTCAGGGCCGGCCAGCGAAAGTGCGACCGGCGTGGGTCCTTTGGCGGTCTTGCTGGCTTTGCCGGGGGTCACCGTTGCGGTGACCTTCACGATGCCCGATGAGGCCGCTTCCAAATCTCGAGCGACGCCTTCGAGGATCGGTGTGAGCGCGGTAGCCTGTTTCTTAGCCGTCCCGGCGTGCAGTGTGATTTGGATCGCAGTCTTGGGTTCGGTATTCCACGGCGGTAGCGTAGGACGCAGGCGTTTGATCGACGAAATGGCGGTGGCGACCTGGGCCGCATCGGCTGTCGTTAGATCGACGATCCTTTCCCACGCCAGCAGCGCGCGCTGGAATTCACCCTTTTTCTCCAGTCCCGTCGCCAACTCGCTCAAGTGCGCGGCACCTTGCGGCGAAATCTCGCCGTAGTTTTGCAATGTCGGCGGTGTCGTCAGATCGCCCAAGTCCATTTCCGGCTCCGGCTCTTCCACGACAGGCGGTGGCTCAGGTTCTTTCGCCACGGCGGGGACTGAAATCGCATCCGCCGTCTGATCCTCCCGTGGCAGCGACGACTCGACCCGGATGCGGATCTCCTCCAATTTCGCTGCGGACGGTGGCGTCAGGAAATCCAACTGCCGCGTGTTGTTCCACCAGACGCCGCCGACGACGGCCAGCACCAGCAAGACGACCATGGGAATAGGAACGCGCACGGCGGCAACGTGGCGTGGTCTCTGCCGCCGGGAAAGCCGAAATCACAAAAACAAAACGCCCCGCTCGGAAACCGGGCGGGGCGTCTTGAGGAAATGGATTCGTCCGATCAGTTGGCGCTCTTCACGAGGAGAGCGCGCTTGCCGACGCGTTCGCGGAGGTAGTGCAACTTGGCGCGGCGGACCTTGCCCTTGTTGGTGACTTCGATTTTCGCGATCCGCGGGGTGTGCAGCGGGAACACGCGTTCCACACCTTCGCCGTAGGAAATCTTGCGCACGGTGAACGCGGCGTTCACGCCGGATCCGCCACGGGCCAGCACGATGCCGGCGAAAATCTGGATCCGCTCCTTGCCGCCTTCAACCACCCGGCAATGGACCTTCACGGTGTCACCGACGTTGAACTCGGCGACGTCTTGCTTCAATTGCTCTGACTCGATTTTCTTGATGATATGCATGGGGTCCTCCTTGGCGGAAAAGTAATGTGCTGCCTGCGCTGTCCTTGCGGTATGCCTGACGCGCGGGGCGGGAGAGCTAGCGGCTCAATTCGACATTTGCAACCCGAAATTAAGCAAAAATTCAGTGTTTCCCATAAACCGCCGCCGGATCGAACGACTTGTCGCCGCCCGTCATCTCCAGTTTTCCCGACCCGGGCACCACCTTGCGGTAAAAACACGAGTTCCGGCCGGTGTGGCAAGCCCCCGCGCCGATTTGCTCCACCAGCAGCACCAGCGCGTCCTGATCGCAATCCGTGCGGATTTCCACGACCTTCTGGATGTGGCCCGACGTCGCGCCCTTGTGCCAGAACTCCTTGCGCGAGCGCGACCAGTAAACGGCCTCACCGATTTCCAATGTCCGCCGCAGTGATTCCTCGTTCATGTAAGCCAGCATCAGCGGCTCCTTGGTCGTCGCATCCATCGCCATCGCCGGGATCAACCCGTCCGCATCGAATTTCGGGGAAAAATCCGCGCCTTCTTCGATCTCCGCCTTTCCGCCCCGCGGGGCAAACACGTTTTGCGTATCCATGCCGGAACCGTGAAACCCGCCCCACCGGCTGTCCAGCCCGCATTGCCCCCGCGCCGCCAGAAGCGTCGGGTGTTCCAAGAAAGGTCATCGTTTAGAAACCTCCCGGAAAAGGAGGCCCACTGCTACTCCGCCTTCTTCTTTTTATCTTCGTCTCTTCACGCTCCGCCTCTTCCTTCTCTTTGGCGGCGGCTCGTCGTTCGTCGATCATCCGCATCTCGTTTTTCAGTTCTGCGGTTTCCACCTCCGATAGGCGGCAATCTGAGGGCAACTCAGCACCGCAGAATCCGCATTTCGGTTGGAGACGACTGTAAAGGAGCCTATCGCACTTTGGACAATTCATGATGAGTTGGTTTGCTCGAATCAGCCGGATCTAAACTGTTACGGTTAGCACGGCAAGTCCGGTTGTGGGATCAGGGAAACACCGCACGGTAGAAGCGGGCACCGGGGAGGGGGAGTGCGTCGATGATTTCGAAGCTGCCATCCTCATCCGCCTGCAAGGTGGCGCGAGTGGTCCAGGCCTCGGAGCCGTCCATCGATTCGCTGGACTGGATTCGATAGATTCGCCCGGGGACTCCCGAGAATTTCACATGCCGCGAGCCGTCGGGTTGGGCCTGGTTGGAAACTGCCTGCTGGACCGGCGCGTTTTCCGGAATGATGCCGACCTGGACGGTTAGCGTGATCACTCCGCCCTGGCTGTTGCGAATGGTGTAAGTGAACGAGTCCGGTTCTCCGGAGTTGCCGGGCTGCGGTGTGTAGTGGATCCAGCCGCCTTCAACGGTGATCGTGGCACCGTTCACACTCAGAGGTCCGGCTGATAGAAATTCGAAGGGACCCGCTCCGTCGTTCGCCAGCAGCGTGGAGATCCGCATTTTCACCGCCGCTCCGGGGTCGTGGGACATGCTGTCGCTGCCGGGTTCGGCGGCGGTGCCGGTGGTAAAGCGATAGCGGCCGGAACCGACGGCGAAGACAGCCGCGCCGTCTTCCATGCGCAGGAAGGTCACGCCGTTCGCCGAGGAGGCCGGACTGCCGGATTCCATCACGCTGGCGGCATCGGCGGCCGGGACGTGGACGACGGCGGTGGTGTTGGTCGGGATGGTGGTTTCGAGTGAAAAGCCTCCGGGGTATTGATGCCACGAGGTCGCGATCAAGCCATGGATTGATCGCAGGCTGCCGCTGGCGCTGGTGAGTTGGCCGCCGGGTCTCGGGCGGATGATGATTTTCTGATAGCCCGGCGCGGAGGGATCCAGGTCGATGCCCGCCACGGTGCCGTAGAGCCACTCGCCGCAGGATCCGAGCGAGTAGTGGTTGAAGGAATTCATGCCGGGATCCTGGAAGCCGTTTTGTGGCGTCCATCCGTCCCAGCGCTCCCAGATCGTGGTGGCTCCGAGTTTCACCGAGAACAGCCAGGAAGGAAACGTGTCCTGCATCAGCAGGCGGTAGGCCGTGTCCGTCTTGCCGGCGGCGGTTAGAGCGGGCAGCAGGTAGCTGACGCCGACGAAACCGGTGGACAGATGGTCGCCCTTGGCGACGATGTCGTTCTCGAGAAGCTGTGCAACCTCGTCACGCAGGTTGTTAGGAAGAAGATCGAACTGGAGGGCCATGAGGTAGGCGCTCTGGGTGTTGCCGGTGATCGCGCCGGTGGTGGGATTGACGTAGCGGTTGATGAAGGCGGTCTTGATCGTTTGAAAAAGTGCTTCGTAGGTGGCGGCATCCGCGGTCATGCCCAACACGGCGGCGGCTCTGGCGACTAGCTTCGTGGAATAAGCGTAGTAGGCGGTGCCGATCAGCTCCTTGTTGGTGTCGGCGCCGATGGAAAGCCAGTCGCCGTAATCGTTGCCACGGGCGTGGTCGCGGATTGAGTTGGTGCTGTTCGCCTTGCACCACTCGACCCATTTTTTCATGGCTGGATAGTTTTTCTGAAGAAGTCGGACATCGCCATACGCCTGATAGATCGTCCACGGGCAGATGACGCCGGCATCGCCCCAGGCGGGGGTGCCGCTTGACGCACCGGCGGCGGGCACGACGTCGGTGAACCGGCCATCGGTCGTCTGGCTGTCGGTGACGTCGGTCATCCATTTGGTGAAGAACGCGGCGATGTCGGCATTGTAGGTCGCGGTGCGGACGAAGACCTGGGCGTCGCCCGTCCAGCCGAGCCTTTCGTCACGTTGCGGACAGTCGGTGGGCACGCTGAGGTAGTTGCCGCGTTGGCCCCACTGGATGTTCGAGTGGAGTTGGTTGATGAAACCATCGGAGCAGGCGAACTCGCCCGTTTGCGCGGTGTCCGAGGAAAAGACAATGCCGGTGACAGCACCTAATGGCGGGGCGCTGGCGACTCCGGTCAGCTCGACGTAGCGGAAGCCGTGGAAGGTGAACTTCGGCTGCCAGGTTTCCTCGCCCCCGCCTTTGCAGATGTAGGTGTCGATCGACGGGGCACCGCGCAGGTTGGTGGTGTATAGGGTGCCGTTAGGGTTGAGCATTTCCGCGTGGCGGAGGGTGATGCGGGTGCCGGCGGCGGCGGTGATTCTCAAACGGACCACGCCGACCATGTTCTGGCCGAGGTCGTAGGTCCACTTGCCGGGTAGCGGTTCGGTTAGGGTTTTGGGAGCGATCTCCATCAGTTCGCGCACGGGCTCCATGACCTGGCCGTTCATGATCCGCGCGGGCTCGGTCCGGAGTAAAACACTGGACCAGCCGGTGTCGTCGAAGCCGGGCATTTCCCAGCCCGCAATTTCGCGGGTCGCGTCGTATTCCTCGCCCATCATGAAGTCGCTGGAAAGCGTGGGACTGGTTTGCATTTTCCACGAGCCGTCGGAGATCACTCGCTCGCTGGTGCCGTCGGTGTAGGAAATCTCCAACTGCACGAGCAGCGCCGGGCTGACGCCCCAGAACTGATAGCCGCCGTTGCCGATGTGGCCGGAATACCAGCCGTGGGCCAGTTGCGCGCCGAGGACATTCGCGCCGTTGGCAAGTTTGCTGGTCACGTCGTAGGCCTGATAGCGGAGGCGCTTCGAGTAGTCGGTCCATTCAGGAGCGAGGGTGTGATCGCCGACGCGGCTGCCATTGAGATGAAGTTCGTAAAGCCCGAGCGCGGTGGCGTAAACGACGGCCTTTTTCACTGTCTTGGTGAGCGTGAAGGGTTTCCTCAAATAAGGCACGCAAGTGGGATGGGCGAGATCGGCGGGGAAATTGAACACGGCGGCTTCGGGAATCGACTTCACCCAGGACTTGCCGTTGCGCGTGTATTCCAGGCGCAGGCGCTTCAGATGGTTCATCGCGGGATCGCTGCCGAAGGTGGTGTTGTTGACCGTTAGGGTGTAGGCGCCGTTCTGCGCCCGGGCGGTGAGATTGGCGGTGACGTCGAGCGAGCCCGCGCCATCGAGCGCTTCATAGCGCGCGTTGGTGACGACGGCAGCGATGGGTGGCGGCAAATCGGCCGGGTAGTTGAAGGTGGCGTTCTCGGCGATGAGCTTGACGCCGGCAACGCCATCGACGGTGTAGTTGACGCGCAGGCGTTTCACCTGGTTGACCGCGGGATCGGGACCGAAATTGGCGTTGTTGACGACGCGGGAGAATGGCCCACTCGCGGCGAGCGAGACGAGCGTGGCGGTCACATCGCGGAAGCCGGTGCCACTCACCGATTCGTATCGTGCGCTCTGGATGACCGGGTTGGTAAGAGAGGGGAGATCCGCGGGAAAAACGATGAGTGAGTCCTCCGCGAAGGTCTTGGTTCCCGTCTGGCCGTTGCGGTGGTACTGCACCCGCAGTCGTTTGACCGTGCCGAAGGCGGGATCGCCACCGAACGTTTCGTTGGTGATGGACAGCGCGTGATTTCCCTCGGCCATCATGGCAGTGAGCTGGGCGGTCACGTCGAGCGAGCCGGGGCCGGTGACCGCTTCATAAAATGCGGCGAGGATGACCGGCGGATCGCCCGTTTCCGGGGCGAAGGTCATGCCATCGATCCATTTCGCGCTCCAATCGGAACTGGCTAACAGACCGAGCGTCCACGACGCCGGTTGGCTCCACGGCGACGGTTGGTCGTCCTTGTTCCACGAGCGGATTTTCCAAAAACACGCCGCGCGGGAGGTGAGGGGAGCGCCCGCATAGACGATCTGGCTGGTCGCATTGCCGGAAGTTTTCCCGCTATCCCAGAGATCGCCCTGATTGGCGGTTAGGTTTTCCGGAGTCGATGCGACGAGCACTTGCCAAGCCGTTTGCTTCTCACCACGGTCGAGGGATTCGACCACCCATGACAGGCGTGGCTGCGTTTCGTCGATGCCGACGGGGTTGGTTAGATATTCGCAGCGCAGGCTTTTCACTTCCAACACCGCTTTGACCGGATGGACGAGGATGATGGCGAGAAGGATGGCGCGGAGAAAATCCATGGTGCGGTAATGGGTTATGGGCAAGATGGCACGTGCATCGAGAGGCGAGCGGAATAGCAAACACGCTTTTGTCAAACCGCGCCACCTCCCGGTTTCTGGAGGGGCCGCTGGATATTGCTCCATAAACAGGGAGCTTCACGGGATCGCGCTTTAACCCAAGCTTCGCGTTTCAGCCACGACCACACCCGGTCGAACTCATGAAACACCACTCCACCCACGTAACCCACCCGGATGTCGTTCTAATCGGCAGCGGAGTGATGTCTGCGAATCTGGCCGCGATGCTCAAGCGGCTCGAACCCGCCCTTTCGATCCAAGTGTATGAAGCCACCGAGGGACTGGCGCAGGAAAGCTCCGACGGCTGGAACAATGCGGGCACCGGCCACGCGGGAATTTGCGAGCTCAGCTACACCCCGGGCCGAGAGCCGGACGGCTCGGTGAACGTAAGGAAGCTCATCGAGATTTTCGAGCAATTCGAGCAGACCAAGCAGTTCTGGAGCTATGCGGTCGGCAGCGGCATGGTGGACCATCCGCGGGATTTCATCAACCCGGTGGCGCATCTCAGTTTCGTCCACGGCGCGGAGATGGTGGACTTTCTCATGAAGCGTTATGAGGGGATGGCGGCACACCATTTTTTCCAAGGAATCGAGTATGCCACCGATCCTGCGACGATCGGGAGTTGGGCTCCCTTGCTCGTCGAGGGTCGTGACGGCGGACCGATCGCCGCGACAAAAATGGACGCAGGCACGGATGTGAACTTCGGCGCGATTTCCCGCAAGCTGCTAGAATGGCTTGGCCGGCAGGATGGCTGTGGCATCGCGAGCAACCACCGCGTGACAGGCCTCAGGAAGATCGGTTCCGGGTGGGAAATCCGCGCCAAGGATTTGGCGACCGGCGAGGTGAGGACGAACCGCGCGAAGTTCGTGTTCGTGGGTGCGGGCGGTGGCAGTTTGCCCTTGCTTCAAAAGGCGGGAATCCCCGAAGCGAAAGGCCTCGGCGGATTTCCTATCGGCGGACAATGGTTGGTTTGCGAGAACCCGGAAATCGTCCGAAAGCATCTGGCGAAAGTGTATGGGCAGCCGTTAGACGCCGCGCCCACCATGGCCGTTCCCCATCTCGACACGCGGATTCTCGATGGCAAGCAGACGCTGTTGTTCGGACCTTTCGCCGCGTGGACGACCAAGTTCCTTCATCAGAAAGGCAGCTTCACCGATCTGCCGCTTTCGATCCGGCCCGACAATCTTTTCACGCTCCTTAATGTCGGCATCCACAACCTCGACCTTGTCCGCTACCTCGTGCAGCAGGGGACGCAAAGCATGAACGACCGCATGAAGGTGCTCCGCGTCTTCTATCCGGCCGCCCGCGCCGAGGACTGGAAGCTGATCGACGCCGGCATCCGGGTGCAGGCCATCAAGAAAACGGATGGCAAGGCCGGAATCGTCCACTACGGCACCGAAGTCATCACCGATGCGGATCGCAGTATTTCCGCTCTGCTAGGGGCGTCGCCCGGTGCATCGGTCTGTGTCAACATCGTGCTCGAAGTGGTGAAGCTTTGTTTTCCTGAGCTGTTAGCGACCCCGCAAGGCAGGGCGCGGATGAGCGAAATGATCCCGAGCTGGGATCTGGACCTCAAACGTCCCGAGAACGCCGACCGTTTCCGTGAAATCCAGAGGCAGTCGGATGTGAACCTCCAGCTTCTTCCTGAAATCCCGCCACATGAGTGATCCAGCCACCAGTGTTCTGAAAATCGCCTCGCGCTCGGCAGGCCATGGCCCGTAGTCTCACGCCGGACCCAAACCCATGAAATTGCAACGCCCGGGGCCAACCGCCTCCTCTTCCATTCTCGCAGACTTCCATCGGATCCCTTCGCAACTCTGCATGGCCCTGCTGCTTGTAGGGGGATTGTGTCACGCGGCGGTGACACCGGAATACCTCCGCTGCGAGTATCTAACGAATCCGCGCGGCGTGGATACCGTGCTGCCGCGGCTGTCGTGGGTGGTCGAATCGACGGAGCGTGGCGAGAAGCAGACGGCATGGGAGGTTCTTGTGGCGTCCTCGCCCGCACTGTTGGCTCAGGACCAGGGCGACCTGTGGGACAGCGGCAGGGTCCAGCGCGACCAGACCAACCAAATCGTTTACAACGGCTCCAAACTGGCTTCGCGTTCGGAATGTTTTTGGAAGGTCCGTTCATGGGACAAGGCCGGCGAACCGTCCGCGTGGAGCAAGCCCGCCTCTTGGACCGTGGGATTGCTGGAAGCAGGGGACTGGTCCGCGAGATGGATCGATGCCAGTCCGATTCAGAAGGCGGCCGGCCGGTCACTGCCCGTCGTCACCGAGGCCGCTTATGAAGCCATCGATGGCGCGGGTTCGCTGGATCTAACCGTCAGATTGAAACACCTGGCGGCCGCGGCCACCCCTTTCACGCTGGATGTGAAGAACGAGATTTTGGGGGTTGACCCGGCTTACGGCCACGCCAAGCGGCTGCGCGTGGACTACGAGATTGGCGGGATCAAGACGGTGCGTTATTTCGCCGAAAGGACCACCTTCCGCTTCCCGGTGGACTTGCCCGAGCCACCCTCGATCACCCGCGCCGTTTATGAGGCGGAGAAGGGCGAGGGTTCCCTGGACGTCACCCAACTGCTCAGGAAAAACGCGGAGGCTGCCTATTTTGAGATTAACGTGGATAATAAAAGCTTGGGAGACGATCCCGCGCCGGACCGGAGAAAAATCCTTCGCTTGGAATACACCGCCAATGGCGAAAGCGGGACGAAAGTCATCCCCGAAAACCAGACCTTCCATTTTCCCTCGGACTTGCTCCAGACCACCGCGGTTCCCCACTTGCGCCGTGGGTTCACTCTAACGAAGCCGGTTGCCAAGGCCACGATCTACGCCACCGCGCTGGGGATTTATGAATTGCGGATGAACGGCCACCGAGTCGGCGATCATTTCCTGGCTCCCGAATGGACTGACTATTCCAAGCGTCTCCGCTATCAGGAATACGATGTTACATCCCTGTTAGCGGGGGGCAGGAACGTCCTTGGCGCACAGGTTGCCAACGGCTGGTACGCTGGCCACATCGGCAATGGCGGCTATCGTTTCTGGGGCAGAAGCCCCGCACTGCTCGCCCAGTTGGAGGTCACTTACAAGGACGGCACCAGCGAGCGGATCGTCACCGACGACTCGTGGAGAACCTGTGAGGGGCCGCTTCTCGCCACGGATTTCATGCTTGGCGAGGAGTATGACGCCCGCAAGGAAATCGCTGGCTGGGACCAGCCGCATTTCGATGACTCCGGCTGGCTGCCGGTCGTCGAGCGCGAGGAAGTGCCGCGCGAGATGAACGGCCAGGTGATGGAGCCTGTGAGGAAACTGATGGAACTCCAATCGAAGAGTCTAACCGAACCGATGCCCGGCAAGTGGACCTATGATCTCGGGCAGAACATGGTCGGCGTGGTCCGCTTGAAAATCTCCGCCGCAGCGGGAACCACGATGACCCTCCGTCACGCGGAAATGCTCAATCCGGACGGCACCGTTTACACCGCCAATCTCCGCGGCGCGCCCTCTGTTGACATCTACACCTGCAAAGGCGGCGGCGAGGAAATCTGGCAGCCCAAATTCACTTTCCACGGCTTTCGATACGTCGAGCTAACAGGGGTTGCCACGAAGCCACCCCGGGACGCCGTCACCGGCATTGTGTATGGTTCGGATACTCCCAAGACCGGCGAGTTCACTTGCTCGGATGCCCAGGTCAACCAGCTCCAGTCGAACATCGAGTGGGGCCAGCGCGGGAACTATCTCAGCGTGCCGACCGACTGCCCGCAACGCGACGAACGCCTCGGCTGGTTGGGTGACGCGCAGGTCTTCGTCAGGACCGCGACTTACAATTCCGATGTCGCCGCATTTTTCACCAAGTGGCTCATGGATGTGGCGGATAGCCAGGATGGCAGCGGCCGCTTTGGCGATGTCGCCCCCTCAACCGCATCGAGGGGCGCGCCCGGTTGGGGTGATGCGGGCGTCATTTGTCCGTGGACGATCTATCAGGCCTATGGCGACCTCCGGCTGTTGGAGCGCCACTACCCTTCGATGACCCATTGGGTGGCCTATTGCAAGAACCAGAGCCCGTATGGCATCCGCAGTGGCGAGCGTGGCAATGACTACGGCGACTGGCTCTCGATCGGCGCCGACACCAACAAGGAGCTGATCGGCACCGCCTATTACGCGTATTCCACGAAGCTGTTAGCCCGGGCCGCCGCCGTCCTCGGCAAGACCGCCGACGCGCAATCCTACGAATCGCAGTTCCAAGCCATCCGCCGCGCCTTCATTGAAAAATTCGTCATGCCGGATGGCCACGTGGTCGGCAACACCCAGTGCGGCTATCTGATGGCACTCAAGTTCGACCTGCTGCCAGCCGCGCTGCGCGAAAATGCCGCCAACTATCTCGAACAGGATATCATCGCCAAGGGCTATCACCTTTCCACCGGCTTCGTCGGTGTCAGTTACCTGCTGCCGGAACTAACAAAGGCTGGCAAGATCGACACCGCCTATCGGCTGCTCATGCAGGACACTTTTCCGTCGTGGTTGTTCTCCGTGAAAATGGGAGCCACCACCATTTGGGAGCGCTGGGACGGTTGGACCCCGGACAAGGGTTTTCAGGATGCCGGCATGAACTCCTTCAATCATTATTCACTCGGGTCCTGCGGCGAGTGGCTCTACAGCACCGTGGCGGGGATCCAGCCGGACCCTGCGGTGCCCGGCTTCAAGAAGATCATCATCCGCCCGATTCCCGGCGGAAAACTTCGTGAGGCGAGCGGCCGGTTCCGTTCGATTCACGGGCTCATCACCAGTGGGTGGAGTTCGAGCGACGGCAATTTCACACTAACAACCACCATCCCCGCCAACACCACCGCCACGGTTCACGTGCCGGCCAAGGACCCTGAATCCATCACGGAATCCGGCAAGCCGGTGAAGGACGCGGAAGGCGTGAAATTCCTGCGCATGGAAAACGGAGCCGCCGTTTTCGCCGTCGAGTCCGGACGCTATCAGTTTTCCTCGAGTGGCAACGCGGGTTCGGATGCCGGGAACACGAATCCAAAAACGATCCGATGAGGGAGATGCAATCCAACATGCGCATAAGGATGATAGTGGCCTTGTGCCTCGCGGTGACGCTGTTAGCCACGCGGGCCTCCGCGGCTCCGAATGCGTTCAGCCCCTATCAGCCGGATGGGGAGACGCTGCATCTTTGGCATTTCGACGAGAAGGAAGTTCCCTTCATGGACTGGGGAACCAACCGCAAGCCGTTGTGGGGCTTGCTGCTGGGCGCGTCAGCAGCCAAGCCGTCGTTGGAAGGATTTGGCACGGCGGTGGGGTTTTCATGGTCCAAGGACAATGAGCCCGGAAAAGCCCTTCCCTACGGGCCGATCCTGTTAGCCCAGCCCGAGTTGGACTCCGGGCCGGGGGATAACGTGACCCCGCCGTTTCAAGTGATGGGCGGGGACGGGGCGTTCACGATGGAAGCGATCGTGAAGCTGGATATGTTGCCATCCGCTTCGCCGGGACTTGCGGCGGACATCGTCACCATGGATGACGATACTCAGGCGAACCGGGTTTTTCTCTTCCGGATAGAGAAGCCGGGTTTCCTCTCCTTTGTCCCGATCTTCGGAGACGTTGTTAGAGGCGGTGGGCTGGCTTCGATTCCAAAGACCGGCCCCCATGCGGTCAATACGACGGACTGGTTCCATGTGGCTGTCACCTACGATGGAAACGAGAATAGCTCGAACAACCTGAAGTTCTATTGGACCCGGCTCGGCGCGGCCCGTGAGGTGGCGAACCAGATTGGCACGGGCACTTTGTCGGCGGACCTGCGCCGCGAGATGGGGGATTTCGCAATCGGAAACACCGGAAAATTTAATCCGCAGGGACCATTCGAGTTTTTCCCGGGCAGCATCGACGAGGTGCGGATCAGCAGTGTGGCCCGGCAGCCTTATGATTTTTTCTTCGTGGATCCGGAAGTGAAAAAGCGGGAGGAAGATCTGGCGTCCCGGCAACCGCCCGAATCACCCGAGCAGAAGCTAACCATTCAGCAGGTGTTGGTGGATGGCGAGCAGGCGCCTGCGATCCAAGGTAATTCGCCTCTGATCCTTCCCCCTGGGGACCATCAACTGGATTTTGATTTCGGATTTCCCGCTGGAGTTCTCGCCGATCCGCTGGCGGTGAAATGCCGGTTGGATGGACTGGACGACGACTGGCGTCCCACCGCCCGCGGGATGACTCTAACATGGGAAATGTTGGACGAGTCCGGCGGGCTGCTCGCGCGCACCGCATTCTCCGCCACCCGTTCGAGCGCGGGGTGGGGGAGCGATCTGTTGGATTCTCCCCTGCTTGCCCGAAAGGAGCCGCTGTTTGTCCCGGAGAAGACGCGGAAAATCCGGGTGATCATGTCTTCGGGCACCCCGGACACAACCGGAACCTGGGTCATCGACGACCTTTCTCTAACAAGATCGAACTCGCCCGGAGCAAACCTGTGGGCCAACGGCCACTTCGATGACGGAGAACGTCTCGACCAGATCGGCGGCATTCCTTCGGGATGGTCGCGGCATGGAACCGAGCCGGCGATCGCCCGGATCATGCTCCTTTCAAGTCCGGCGCTCGGCCTGCTGGATGCCGAACAAAGCAGTTCCGCCAACTGGATCTGCACCCAGGATCTCGCTGTCCGGCCCGTCCGGGGAGGCGAGACATTTCTCCTGGAATGGTCGGAGGCTTTCAATGTCATCGCGGGTTCCTCCCTGCGCGCGACTTACACGAATGTTTCGTCAGGAACCTACACCTTCCGCGCGATCTCCGCGACGGGAGGTCCTCAACAGCGAACCACTCAACTCGCGTTCCCGATTATCATTCGCCAACCCTATTGGAAACAGGCGTGGTTTGTACCTTCCTTGGCAGTCGCCGGAGTCTTGCTGGTGGGATGGGGGCTTTCCCTCAACTATCGGCGGCGTGCCCGCAACCGCATCGCGGCCATCCGCATGGCGAGCGCGGTCGAGCGCGACCGCACGCGCATTGCCCGGGACATGCATGATGACCTGGGCACCCGGGTATCGCTGCTCAAGCACGCGGCTACCGTGGTCCGCAGTGCCATCGACAAGGATCCCGGGAGAGCCAGTCACCACGCCGCGCGTCTGGAGACCGCCGCCTCCGATCTGGTGTGGGCCATGGACGGGCTCGTCTGGGCCGTGAACCCCGCCAACGACACCCTGGAGCACCTCGCCGGCCATCTATCAGGTCTTGCCCAGGAGATCCTCCGGGATGCTCCGGTCAGGCTGCGGATTTCCATTCCCACGGATTTTCCGCCGATTCAGTTAGGTTCGGATTTCCGCCATCACTTCTCGCTGGTCGTGAAGGAAGCGCTTCACAACATTCTAAAGCACGCGGGACCGTGCGAGGTCTCCCTGAGCCTCAGCATGGAGGATCGGACGCTGGTCGCGGTGATCCATGACACCGGCGCGGGATTCGATCCCGCGAACCCGGAGGCCGGCAACGGCTTGAGCAATCTCGCCACGCGCGCGGCCGAGATGTCCGGTACCTGTTCCCTCGACTCCGCGCCCGGCAAGGGAACCCGGATTGTTTTGCGTTGCCCACTGCCGAATGGTCCCCTCCTCAAATCCTCATGAAACAGGTTTTCACAAGGAGATCACGAACAAGTTGAGCGCCCGCTGCGAGGCGGTTCTCAAATAGATGGGCCGGTGGGGCAAGGGAAGTGCTCCATAAACAGGCAGGTATCCGGAACCCTTTTCTCCGGCTATTGAAACCGACGTCTGCACCGTGTTTCCGCCTGGTTGGCCCATCAGCCGGAATCAAGCAAGACGTCTAAACCCTATCTGAAATCTCGTGTCTTCCTCTTTCATTTCCCGTCGGACATTGTTACTCGGTCTTTTCGTCGCGCTTTGTATTGGAACTTTTCTTTGGCGGAACCACTTGCCTGTTGGCCGCGGGTCATCCCCGCTTGCGGCGGAATCACCGGTCAGCACCAAGGGTCCGGAGACCAGTGTTGTTGCAGATGCCGTCGTGAGCAGTGAACCCGCCGCTGTCAGCACTCCTCCTTCCTCAATCGCTGCCGCCTCCAAAGTTTCCATTTCCCGGGAAATGGATCTTGCGGTGAACCCCTACGCCGGCGGACTGCGTGAACCTGGTAAATCCAAACGCGCATGGGATGCCGGTTATATCCAGACCTTCCGAAATGCAAAAATCGGCGATCCGGTTCGTTTCGAACTGACGGGCGGCCTCATGGCCGAAGGCAGCGTGAAGGTCATTCAATTCAATGACCGCGGCGTTTCATATGTCTCAGGTGAACTGACCGCACCGGAGACGGGCAAGTTTTTCTTCCTCACTCCGCCGGAAGGCGGCAAGGCCGGCAAGGCAGTGGCAGTGGTGGAATTCCCGGGCAGCAAGACGGCCTATCGAGTTGAGCCGACGGGGACCGATGGCGCGCCGGAGTTGTGGCAGCGGCGGTTAGATGAGGTGGTTTGCGGAGCGATGGAGGAAGCGGATCCTAAATTATTGGCTGAGGAAGCAGCAAATGCGGAAACCGAGGAGATTGTTCCCTTGCGTCCCGATCTGGTGCCGGATTACGTGCCGGGCTACAATGCGGGGATTGTTTCCCTGCAGAGTTATCCGGGGGCGCAAGGGGTGCTGCTGCTGGATTTCGCCGGTGGCTACACGGCGAGTTGGGGTGGCGTCACCTATGCGCGAGCCAACGTGAGCAATGAGACGATCAAGGATGTCTGGAAGCGGGTTGCGGAAGATTTCATGCCGTTCAACATCAACGTAACCACCGATATCAAGGTGTTCCAGGCCGCCCCGGCGGCGAGCCGGCAGAGATGCTGCCTCACCCCCTCGTTCAACGGCGCGGGCGTGGCGTATATCGGTTCGTGGAACTGGGGCAACGATACGGTGTGCTGGTCATCCTACACCGTCGGCAAGGCATCGGCAGAAGTCGTGTCGCATGAAATTGGCCACACACTGGGGTTGGCGCACGATGGACGCACGACGCCGCCCGAGGGATATTTTGGTGGCCATGGAGGCGGAGATACTGGTTGGGCTCCGATCATGGGCGTGGGGTATTACCAAGCCTTAAGTCAATGGAGCAAAGGCGAATATGCTTTTGCCGATCAACCGCAGGATGACTTGAGCCAGATCACCAATGGCAACAATAACGTCGACTACCGCGTTGACGATACGGGCAGCACGTTGGCGGCGTCCCGGTATCTGGAAATGGCCACGAACAACTCCGTTTCCGCCGAAGGCGTGATCGAGCAAACTGCGGATACGGATGCCTTTCAGTTCACCACCACGGGCGGAGAGGTCAGCCTAACCGTTGATCCGGTGGCCCCGGGAGACTGGGCGAATCTCGCCACGATGGCGACACTCGCGGATGCGACCGACGCGGTCATCGCGACGACCAACGTGCAAAACGATGTGTCTTCCACCATCACGGCAAACCTCGCGGCGGGAACCTATACCTTCCGCGTCACCGGTAGCGGGAAAAACGATCCCGTGACCAATGGATTTTCGAGTTATGGCAGTTTGGGCTACTATTCCATATCTGGCAGCGTGGCGGGAGCCCGGTTGTCCACGCGCCTGAGTGTGGGGGAACGCGCGCCTAACAACACCGTGGTGGGCACCGTGCCGGCCAACAATCCGAACAGCAGCCCGCTCGTTTATACCATCACCTCGGGCAATACCGGCACGACCTTTGCCGTGAGCAACACCGGCGTGGTCACCGTGGCGAACAACACGCTGCTAGACTATTTCGCGCTGGCGGCGAATCCCGCCGTCTATGAGGCGCAGTTCGAAGTGTTCATGAACATCACCAATGTGAACAATCCGTCGCTGTCGGAGACGAAGCGGCGCGTGGTGATCGCCGTGGAGCAACTGTATGCTCCGGTGCCAACGTCGCTAACCGCAACCCTGGACAGCAGTTTGCGCATCAATCTGGAGTGGGCTGAAAGCTATGGCACGGTCAGCTACAACGTGAAACGCTCCACCACCCAGGGCGGCCCTTATATAATCGTGGCAAACACCACCGCCGGCAAATACACCGACGGCGGCCTGACCCATGGCGTGACCTATTACTACGTGGTCACGGCGGTCAACGCAAATGGCGAAAGCAACCCTTCCCCGGAAGCCAGTGCGGTGGCGCTGGCGGTGGCGGGTGGCTTTGAATCGCCGATCCTCGGGTCCGGTGTTTTCAGATACACTCCTAACGGCGGTGGCGGCGGGTGGACTTTCAACGGCGAGTCCGGCATCGCGGCGAACGGCAGCGCGTTCTCCCCGCCGAATGCCCCGGAGGGTGTGCAGGCGGCCCTGATCCAGCGGAATGGCTCGCTGCTGCAGACCTTCGGCGGCTTCACCCCGGGAGTGCAATACACGATCTCTTACCTGGCCGCTCGACGCGGGGGAGAAAGCCAGACTTGGAATGTCGTCATCGACGGCAACGTGATCAAGACCAACAACACCCAGGCTCCCGCCAACTACACCCCCTATACCGCCACCTTCACCGCGACGGCGGCGCTCCACACCTTGTCTTTCGTGGGAACCAACCTCAACGGCGGTGACAACACGGTCTTCATCGATAGCGTGCAGATCAGCGCCGCGACGCCGGCGATCCCCAATTTCAGCTTCGAAGCTCCGAATATCGGGACCGGGTCGGGAAGTTATCAATACAATCCATCGGGCGGATCGTGGTCCTTCAGCGGGTCTCCCGGCAATGGCTCGGGCCTCGCCGGGAATGGCAGCGGCTTCAACAATCCCAACGCTCCCGCAGGGACTCAGACCGCCTTCGTGCAGAGTTTAGGGACGGTCACCCAGGCGCTGTCCGGCTTTACGCCGGGACGAACCTACACCTTGGGCTACTTCGCCGCGCAGCGCCCGGGGAACCAAGGTGGCGAGACGTGGAATGTGAAGATCAACAACACGGTCATCCAATCCAATGCCGCGGGTGGCTCCAGCTACGCGTCCTACTCGGCCAACTTTGTGGCCACGGCGGCCACCCTCACCTTGTCGTTTGTCGGGACGAATCTATCCGGTGGCGACCGCACCGTATTCCTCGACAACGTCAGCCTGGTGCTGCCGACCCAACCGGTGGCCGCTGCGGTGGCCCTGACCAGCCCTGCTAACAATACCGTTTTCGCTGCCAACTCGCCGGTCAATCTAACGGCGAGCGTGACCGTAAACGGCAATCTCATCAACGGCGTGCAATACTTTGTCGACAATGCCATGATCGGGCAAATCAACAGCGCGCCTTATGTCTGCGCGTGGGGGAATGCCAGCGGGGGCAATCACAGCGCGTATGCGAGGGTGTTGTTCAACGATGGCAGTTTCGCAGACTCGGTCTCCATCAATTTTGTCGTGACCAACATCAACCCGAACCTCGGATTTGAAACTCCGGGACTTGGCAACGGCAATTACAGTTATCGACCGGGTGGCGCGACCTGGGCCTTCTCCGGCACGGGTGCAAGCGGCTCGGGCATCGTTGCCAACGGCAGCGGGTTTTCCAACCCGAACGCCCCGGAAGGCACGCAGGCTGCCTTTCTCCAACAGTTTGGCAGCTTCACGCAATCGCTAGTCGGATTCACGCCCGGCATCACCTACACGATCAACTACTCGGCTGCACAACGGGGGACAGTGCAGAACGGCGGCGAGTCGTGGGATGTCTCCATCGACGGCAACGTGATCAAGAGCAACCTCCCGGGTGCCACCCCATACACCGCCCAGACCGCCACTTTCACTGCGACAGCGGCATTTCATACCTTGTCCTTTGTAGGCACCAATCTCGCCGGCGGCGACAACACCGTCTTCATTGACAACATCAGCTTCAATCCGCCGCTTTCGGCCGGCCAGAATCCCAAACTGGTGGCTAACATCTCGCCCGCCACGGCAGTGGACGTGGTGGGAAGCGAAGTCACGTTCGTGGCGACGTTCAGCAGTCCGCTTCCAACCATCTATCAGTGGCAGAAAATCGTGAACGGCCAGGTGACTGATCTTCCCGGAGCGACGACGCCCACCTTGACCCTTTCCAATCTGCAACTGAGCGACGCGGGGTCCTACCGGCTCCAGGCGTCCAATTCGGCCGGTATCTCCGTCACCAGCTTAAGCTCCCTAACGGTCTCCAATGTCCCGGCGGCAGTGGCCAACGTTATCACCGGCTACGCGGCCCAGACGGGACTGGGCAGCGCGATCCCGAACTTTTCCCCCACCTGGGACGTGGTGCCGGGCAGCCTGATTTCCACCCAATCGCCCGCAAGCGTGGGGACCGGAAATTTCTCCCAAAGCACCAACGTGCTGACCAATGGCAGCGCGGGACGGTCCACATTCGGAACCGGAGGCGCCACCGCCACCCAAGTCACCTGCGGCAGTGGGGCGGGCCAGTCTGTCACTTATAATCTCGGGACGTCCGCCAGCGGCTACAACCTTTCTAGCATTGTAGTTTATGGCGGCTGGTGCGATGCAGGCCGTGACCAACAGGCCTACACGGTTTCCTACTCCACGGTGTCCGCTCCAACGACCTTCATCCAACTCGCAGCGGTCGATTCCAACCCGGCGAATCCCGCCGGAGTCCAGTCCGCGACCCGGGCGACATTGGGTTCCGCCACCAGCGCCCCGCTCGCCAGCAGCGTCGCCGCGCTGAAGTTTGATTTCACGGCACCGGTGACCGAAAACGGCTATAGCGGCTACACGGAAATCGCCGTGTATGGCACTCCGCTCGCGCCCGCGGTCACGATGCAGACTTCACCCGCAACGGCAAGAGATGTCGTGGGCAGCCAGGTGACCTTCACCGCCTCCATCGTCGGCGCGGCTTCGTTGTCCTATCAGTGGCAGAAAGTCGTTAGTGGTGTTCCAAGCAACATCGCCGGAGCCACGGAGCCGACATTGACTCTAACCAACCTACAACTGGGCGACACCGCGAGCTATCAGCTCAGGGCGACCAATTCTTCCGGCACGGCCACCAGTACCCCCGGCATACTCACGGTGACCAGCGTTCCCGCGGCCGTGAACAATCTGATCACCTCCATGGCCGCGCAGACCGGCTTGGGGGGGAACACCACCTTCCTTCCAAGTTGGAAACTCACCACGGACAGCAGTCTGATCAGCGGCCTGGCTCCCTCCGGTTCGGCAGGTGATTTGAACCTGAACTCTAATGGCAAAGGTATCGGCGCGCTGACTATCCCACGCACGTTGGCGATCAGCCAGACCAGCGGCGGTGATAACAGCATCAACTATCTGACTTGTGGAAATGGCAACGGAGCCGGCTCGTCGGTGGTTTACACGCTTCCCGCCAGTGCCAGCGGCCACACGCTGAACAAGATCATCGTCCACGGTGGTTGGAGCGATGCGGGACGCGACCAACAGGCCTACACTGTTTCCTATTCCAAGGTGGCGACGCCAACGACTTTCGTTTCGTTAGGTGCGGTCAACTACAACCCTGCCAATCCGGCGGCCGTGCAATCCACCACGCGGGCAACGCTGACCCCGGCCAACGGCGTGCTGGCCACCAACGTGGCGGCAGTTAGATTTGATTTCACCAACCCGGGTTCGGAAAACGGCTGGGTTGGCTACGCGCAACTCGCGGTGTATGGCGCGCCGACGCTCTCCGCACCGGTCAATCTGGCAGCCACGGCGGGCGACGCCCAAGCCAGCCTCACCTGGACCTCCACCCCAGGCGCCACCAGCTACAATGTGAAGCGTTCGACGGTGAGCGGTGGAACCTACACCACCGTGGGCACTGTCCCGACGTCAGGATTTATCAATACCGGTCTAACCAATGGCACGACCTACCACTATGTAGTTTCCGCCGTGAACGACGGCGGTGAAAACGCCAATTCCAGCCAAGTCAGTGTCACGCCGCTCTCTGCGATCCAACTATGGCGGCAGGCGAATTTCGGCACCATTGACAATGCCGGCAACGCCGCCGACTCGGCGGATCCCGATGGCGACGGCACCCTCAACGGCACCGAGTTCCGACTCGGTCTCGATCCGAAAAACGGCAGCTCCGCCTTCAAGGCGAGTTGTACCCGCACACCCTCTGGATTTGAGCTGACCTGGCCGACAGCCGCAGGCCTAACATTCGAAATCCGGCGGAGTCTAGCATTGGGTGGCGGCGACAGCCTGATTGGAACAGTTACCGGTGTTGGAGCGTTTACCGACACCAGTCCGCCTGTGGGCTCCGCCTTTTACCGCGTCGTCCTGTTGCCGTAGGGCGGAGTCCTCCATAAATAGGGAGGTTCACCGGGCGGAATGTTTCCGCTACCTATTCATAGTCCCGTTGGAATCTCCGCGTGAGGTGCCATCATGGAACCTGAAACCTAACAAACACTGCGCCTCCGGCTTTGGCCAAAGGTCGTTTGTTACCAAGCCCATTTCCCAAAAAAACCCAATGAAACCCAGCCATCTCCAGCGTGCCCTTCCGCAGACATTCATCGTTTGTTTTGCCCCGTTGATCGCGGTTGCCGCCCACGCGGCGATCGTGAATACGAACGAATCCAACACCACCAACATCTGGACTTTTCCGGCGGGCACGAACCTCCTTGCCGGAGTCACTCCTTCGCCCACGGCTCCCTTGCAGCCGGATCACGGCAATACGGATCAGACCGGCGCTCTGTGGACGATTTTGGCAAACAACACGCTCGGGACGGCCGTCAACAAATTGGAAAGCGTGGCACCCAACAATTTCGAAACGGTCGTCTTCCCGCTCAATACGACGGTGAATACAGGCGGCTATAACATCAGCCAGTTCGACGCATACGGCGCCTGGCCGGACTCGGGTCGGGACAATCTGGATTTCACGATCCAAGTCTCCACCATCGAAAATCCGACGTTCACCAATCTGGTGGTAGTCAGCAATCACACCGTCGCACCCATCCTCTCCACGCACACGCGGATTACGAATGATTCAGGGTTTCTCGCCACCGGGGTGACCGCGTTCAGATTTGTCTTCGGCACTCCGACGGGTCAGGAAAACGGCTTCGTGGGTTACCGGGAGTTCATCGCGTTGGGGACGCCGGCGGCGATCTCACCCGCCATCACCTGGACCGGTGGCAGCGGCTCCGCGGGGAATGCCAACTGGGTCAGCACCGCGGATAACAATTGGAAGGACACAAGCAGCGGTGCTCCCGTCAATTTCAGTTCTGGCGCGCCCGTGAATTTCGACAGCACCGGCACCAACCGGAATATCACCGTCCCGTCCGCGCTTACCGCGTTTTCCCTCGAAATCGCGAATGACAACAGCTCGCCCTATGTGTTAGGTGGGCAGGCTCTCACTGTTAGCAACGAGGTTGTTTCATCCGGGAGCGGTAGCGTGACCTTCAACAATGCGCTTATTGCCAATACCGCTGTCACCAGCGGTCTCACCTTGTCGGGCACGGGGAGTTTGGTTTTTAACTCCACCTTGCAGTCCGGGGGACTGGTTCTCTCCGGGGCCGGTGACGTCAGCCTGAATGCCGCGAATCCCGGGCTTACCGGAAACATCGCCATTAACGATGGCACGCTGAACGTGAATCATAACAGCGGCCTGGCAAATAGTACGTTGCTGATCAACGGGGGAACCGCCCGGTTCACGACGGCGGCTCCTTTCGTCGCCAGCCTCGGAGGGACGGTGGGTTCGATCATCCTCGGGAATTCAGTCGGTCCGGTAAACTCCGTTCTGACCGTGGGGAATTCCAGTCTAACGCCCACCAGTTTTTCAGGAGATATTTCGCCGGCCGCCGGAGCGACGGCCGCACTAGCAAAAACGAATGCCAGCAGCCTCACGCTTTCCGGCGAGAACACCTACACCGGTCCGACCCGCGTCCTCGGCGGGTCTCTTATATTCGGCCAACGTCTATCGCTTTATGATGGGACGACAGCATCCTGGACGGCTGCGAACCTGATCGCCAGCAGCGGCGCGGCCCTGGGATTCAGAGCCGGTGGGGCAGGGGAATTTACCGACGCGGAAATTGACACCATGCCACTGGGCGGATTCGCAAGCGGCTCGTTTTTTGGGGTTGATACCACGGTGGACCTGACGCTCTCCCGGAGCATGCCGGCAAACATCGGCCTTCAGAAATCCGGTGCGGCCGCGCTGATATTAACAGGAAGCGTCGCATCCACCGGTACCGTGAAAATTGTCGGTGGCCCGCTCAATGCCGCGAACCCTTCAGGCAATTCCATCGGCGGCAACGTCCTGATGGGAGACGGCAGCGCGGAAGTCTATTTGAACATGGTGGAATCCGGGCAATTCGGCCCGGGCAGCGTCATCACCATGGCAAATCTCGGAACCCGCACCTCGAGAATGAATCTTCGCGGAACGAACCAAACCGTTGCCGGCTTGAACAGCACCCCAAGCAACTACATCTCGATTGTGCAGAATGATGAAACGGAGATTTTCGGCCCGGCCACGCTGACGATCAACGCGACCACGAACCACAGTTTTTACGGCATCCTCCGCAACCAGGCCGGCGGCTCCGTTTCCATCATCAAGAACGGGGCCGGCACGCAGGAGTTCCTCAACAATGCGGTTCAAGGCAACTCTTACAACGGTCCCACCAGCGTCAATGAAGGCAAGCTCAGGCTCAATTTCAACGGAGCAAACTCCAATTTTGGCTCGGACATCACGGTCAACAGTCCGGGTGGAATCCCAGCCATCTTGGAATTCGACGGGACTTTCAACTTTGACCGAATGATCGCGGGTCCGGGACAGGTCGTGAAACAGGGCACCGGGTCCGTGACCCTGACCAACGACCAGAACCAGGGAACCGGCGGGATTTCCGTTAGCCAGGGAACCTTGAGACTCTATTCCATCGGTGCGGCGGGTGATGGAACCACGACCGGCCAGTTCTGCCCGGGCGGGGCCATGAGTCCCTCCCAGGTAATCACGGTGAGCAACGGCGCCACTCTCGCGCTCGATTTTCTCGCCCCGTTGGGAAATTCCGGCGTCCTGCCCCAATACGCTCCTTCCATCAAGATCAACCAAGGCGGCAAGCTTTCCGGCGGAACCAACACCGTGGCATTTGTGTCCAATCTCACCTTGGACGGTGCCACGGTGGATGTCACCTCGGGTGCCGGACACGGCGGCTTCAACACCAACCTGGCGTTCGTGGGCACGGTGGTGGTGGGAGGTACCAGCATCCTCCCGTCCATGATCTCGACCACAGGCACAGGTCCGTATGCCAACATCTCGCTGGGGTCATTGGGTTTACTTGGCACCACGTTTCAAGTGGCGAATGTAACGAACTCCAGCGCGGTCGATCTAACGGTCAATTCGGTGCTCCAGAACGTGGGTGGCCAGATCTCGTCCCTTACCAAGACCGGTGCCGGAACCATGTTCGTAAAAGGAGCCAAAACCTACACCGGAGCCACCAACGTCTCGGCGGGGGAACTCCGGCTGGACACTGTCTATCTGGCAGATACCGCGGAGGTTTCCATCGCCTCCTCGGCCTTCCTCAATATGACGCACAGCAGTGTGGAAAGCATTGGCAGGTTGATCCTTGGCGGAGTCCAGATGCCGGTTGGGAAATACGCGGCCGTTGGCAATGGCGGAGCCGGCATCACGGAAACCGCGCGCATCAAAGGCTTCGGGACATTGCAGGTCACCATTCCTCCGATCACCGATCCCTTTGAGCTATGGGCCCTGCAGATTTCGAACCCGGCCGATCGCGGGCGCACCTCCGATCCGGATGGCGATGCATCGACGAACCTGCAGGAATTCCTTTTCGGCACTTCACCCAATATCGCCAATGGATCGCTATCGACATTCCAGAGCACGCCAAGCGGTCTCATCGTTCGCTGGAGCCAGCGGGCCACCGGCACCAGCACCTATGTGCTCCGGGAAAGCACAACGAGTTTGGAATCCACATGGCAAGACAGCACCGCGCCCGTTTCTGACGGCGCGATCCAGGATCTCCTTCCGGACTATCGGCGCAAGGAAGCGCTGATCCCGATCGATAGCGTACGCAAATTCGTAAGGGTGCAAGCCACCGAATGAGTCGATGGAGGCCGCGGCCAGTGAATCTATCAGAGAGTGCCACGCACCAAACGGCCGGACCAAGTCGACTGGACTTCCCTGCACATCGCGGGTCTTCCAAGTCATCTTCCCCGGCCGCTGCCTGTCCCCGCTGTGGGCTCGGGTTTCCGAACTTTCAAATCAACAGTTAGATGGTGATATGGAGGCAATGTTATCAGTTTATTGATGATGTAAACAATTAACAGCCAACTTGTTGTGAAATACTCCATAAACGAGGAGGTTCACAAGCCTGATTTTTCAAACTATCTCAACAGACTGGAAAGCGCACGAATCGCCGTCCATCCCATAACCCACCGAAAATCCAATGAAACCCCGTCAACATCGTCTTCTCCCACAAGCCTTCGTCGTCTGCATCGCCCCACTGCTTGCCTGTGCCAACGCGAATGCCCGTGTCCTCTTTGCCAATGAGTCCAACGGCAACAATGTTTGGACGCTTCCATCGGGAACGAACCTCCTCACCTTGCCAGAATCGCCCGGCGTGGTGACCCACGAAGGATCTGACGGCACTTGGGCCACCGTGATCGATGGCAGCCTCGGCGACGGCGGCGGCGCTCCAGCGACGAGCTGCACTCCTAACAACGGCAACGTCGTCACCTTTCCGTTGGATCTCACCGGTCACCCCGGTGGCCGCGACATCACTTCTTTTGACTCCTACTGCTCATGGGGGAACAGCGGTCGCGACAACCAGGACTACACCCTTCAGTATGAAACTGTGGCGAATCCTGGTGTCTTCATCACCATCAGCGCGGTCAGTGTTCGCACCGGCAGTCATCGGGCCACTCACACCCGTGTGACCGACACCAACGGCATCCTCGCCCCGGGAGCCAAATCCCTCCGGCTCATTTTTGCCTCTAACGGTCAGGAAAACGGCTACGTCGGCTATCGTGAGTTCATCGCGCTGGATGCGCCCGTTGTCGTCGCTGTTTCCAACGAGAAAAACAACACCAACGTCTGGCCCAATCCTTCGGGGAATCTTCTTCTTCCTTCCTCCTCCGCCGCCCCAACCGGCAACGAAGGCGCTTCCACCGATTGGAACTTATTGATCGATGGCACCTTCGGCGACCACACGAATATCGCTACCAGCGTCGCGCCGAGCAACGGACAGTCAGTCGTGTTCCCGCTGGATCTAACGGGGCATCCTGCGGGCCGCGACATCACCACCTTCGATGCCTACGCCGCATGGGTTAGTGATGGTCGTGATGACATGCATTTCACCCTCGAGTATGATCAAGTGGGTGCCGAAGGCACATTCCTGCCGATTACGGCCATCGCCAACACCAGCGAATTTGTTCCCAATGGTGGCAATCGTGCCACTCACTCCAGTGTGAGAACCAACACCGGGGTGCCTCTGGCCACTGGCGTGAATTCCATCCGGATCACCTTCAACGGTCAGGAAAACGGATACGAAGGATTCCGCGAGTTCATCGTGCGTGATACTCCGTATCCCACCGCCCTCGTCAACGAAGCCAATAACACCGGCTCGTGGACCCTGCCTGCGGGTGCCAATCTCATCGGAACCACGACGGGGACCACGGTCTCATCCGGTGCTGCCATTCACGAAGGCTCGGACGGCAGTTGGGACAGGGTCCGCGATGGATTGTTAGGCGATGGAACTCCCGCCACGAGCGTCACCCCGAACAACAACGACGAGGTGACCTTCACGCTGGATACCTCGATCAACGTCTTTGGCTACAACCTTACTTCGTTTGATTCCTACTGCGAGTGGGCAAACAGCGGCCGGGATGACCAAGACTACACTCTCTCCTACTCCATCGTTGGCGACGAAAGCAATTTCATCCCGCTTCAAGTTGTCAGGAACCACACCCTCGAGACCAAGGCGACTCACAGCCGGACTACTCCGGTTTCGGGAGTCCTCGCCACCAACGTCGCCGCGATTCGGTTGCGCTTTGCCTACAACCAGGAGAATGGCTTCACGGGCTTCCGTGAGTTCGTCGCGCTCGGCAGCGCCGTGCCACTAAATGCTCCTATCACTTGGACGGGAACGACCAGCGCCACTTGGGACACCACTGCCAATAACTGGACCGGTCCCTATAACGCCGCCGCACCGCTGACCTTCGCCGAAACGGGGATCAACCGGAACATCAATGTTCCGACCACCATCACGGCGGCCTCGTTGTCCTTCACGAACACCAGCAGTCCTTTCACGATTGGCGGATCTGCCGTCACCGTGAGCAACGACATCAGCTCGACGGGAAGTGGCCTCGCCACCTTCAACAATTCAATTTCGGCCGCTACGGGCGTCAGCTTGTCGGGATCGGGTAGCTTGGTGTTCAACGCGGATCTGACCGCCCCTGGCATTACCCTCACCGGCACCGGGAGCATCACCCTGAGCGCCCCGAACCCGACCCTCACTGGCTCTGTTTCCGTGAGCAATGGCGTGCTGAACGTGACGAATGACGGAGCTCTCGCCACCAGTTCCCTGTCGATGACCGGCGGCACTGCGGCATTCAAAACCTCCACGCCAACCGTTCTCAGCATCGGCGGCACCGCAGGTTCCATTGTCCTTGGGGATTCCAGCGGGCCTGTCAACACCGTCCTGTCGGTGGGAGACATCGCCACCGTCTCGACCGGTTTCGCAGGCAGCATTTCCAACGCGTTGGGCGCAACCAGCGGACTCACCAAAACAGGTGAAAGCAGCCTCACCCTCACGGGCACCAACAGCTACACCGGTGTGACCACTGTAACCGGAGGAACCCTTGCATTTGGGAAGCTTGCCTCACTTTACGGCGGCATACCCGGATCGTGGACAGGCAATATCGTGGTGGGTGACGGGGCTACCTTCGGTGTAGCCACCGGAGGCGCTGGTGAATTCGCCGATTCCGATATCAACTCCCTGCCATTGAATGGATTCGCTCCAGGATCCGCGCTCGGCGTCAATACCTCGGCAGACACCACACTCTCCCAGAACCTTCCGTCGGGAGTTGGCCTGACCAAAACCGGATCTTCGATTCTGAACCTCACCGGCGCGAATGGCAGCAGTGGTCTGGTCAAAATCATTAGTGGCACCGTCAATGCGAATTCTTCCACCAAGGCATTCGGTGGCAACGTCCTGATGACCGGTGGTCTCGCTGAATCCTTCCTGAACATGAACATTGGCGCTAACGACCAGTTCAGCCCGGGCAGTGTCCTCAACTTCGAGAACGGGAACTTCTATCAAGTGAAGTTCAACCTTCGTGGCACCAGCCAGACCCTCGCCGGTCTGGACGCTCCTGACTTCCCGCTCAACAGGCTTGCACTGATCCAGAATGATGAACTCGGGCAACCTGGCTACACCGTCGCTCCCGGTCCCGCCAACCTGACGATCAATACCGCCACTGACCACAGCTTCATCGGGATCATCCGCAATGAAAATGGCGGCGTGGTTTCCCTCACCAAGGAAGGTCCGGGTATCCAGGAGCTTCGCAACTCGACGATTCAAGGTTATGGCTTCACGGGTAACACCACCATCAACGAGGGCACGCTGAAGCTCCGTTTCAGTGGAGCCAACAGCTACTACTCGTCCAATGTGGTGCTGGGTCCATTGGGAACGCTGGCATTCAGTGCGATCGGGACGGACAATAACTTTGGCAATCAGATCTCGGGATCGGGGCTGATCACCGTGACAGGCACCAATGTCGTGCGTTTGAGCAACCGCTTCAACTCGTTCTCCAGTGGCGTCGTCGTCGGATCTCCTGAGATCGACTCCAACAACGGGTTCTTGGCCCTTGTAGCCGCGGGCGGACCGCAAGGCGCGGGAACCGGACTGGGTCAGGTCTGTGCGGGAGGAGCCATGATTCCAACCAACGTGATCACGGTGAACGGCGGTGCCACTCTCGCGCTCGACGGCATCGCGCCACTGGGTGAATCCACCATGCTGCCACAATACGCACCCTCGGTGGTCATCAACAATTCGCGGGTCTATGGACAAAACGTCGTTTTCGTCCCCAACCTCACGCTGAATAATGGCGACGTCGAAATCAGGGAGGGGGCCGGTACCGGCGGCTACAATACCAACCTGTCGTTCGTCGGAACGGTGGTGGTTGGCGGCGATAGCACTCTTCCATCCACCATCCACGTCACCAATCCCGGAACGTATTCCAATGTGTCTCTGGGCTCCAACGGCTTGCCCGGAACCACGTTCCAGGTCGCCAATGTCACCGGTGACAACGCTGTCGATCTCACGGTCGATGTCCCCCTCCACAATGTGGGCGGCATTGTCTCGCCACTGACGAAAACCGGACCGGGGACCATGTCGGTTGTTGGAACCAGCACCTACACCGGAAAGACCACCGTCACCGAAGGGCAGCTCCGCATCGATACCCCCTATCTGTCTGACAACGCGGGCGTTTCTCTCTCAGGGAGCGGCAGGCTCTTCCTGTTTTTCGATGATACGGACACTGTTGCCAGCCTGACGCTTGAAGGCGTTCCGCAGCTTCCCGGCGTCTATGGCGCGGAGGGCAACGAAAATGTACCTTTAGAAAACAGGACACCATTAATCCAAGGTGACGGAATGCTGAATGTCTCCGCCGATCCATACATTGCCTGGTCCGCTCAGATCACGGTCGGTGACAGCTCCCGCACGGGGGATCCGGATGGCGACGGTTTCATCAACCTTCAGGAATACCTGTTCGGCACCTCGCCGAACGTGGCTAACGGATCGCTGTCCACCATCGAGGACACCGGTTCCGGCCTGATCGTCCGTTGGAATCAGCGTGCGACCGGCGCCAGTGTCTACGAACTCCAGCAGAGCACAAACCTGACCAGTTGGGTGCCCAGCTCCGCCACGATCACGAACAATCCGACCCAGGATGTGCCGGACTACGTGCGCAAGCAGGCTACCATCCCTGTCGATGTCGCCGCGAAGTTCGTCCGGGTGTTTGCCACCGAATGATCCGGTGTGATTCGCGGTCAACCGCCGGTTGACCGCGAGATCCAAATCCGTCCACCAAATCGCTCCCGGCAACTCCTCCTAGCAAGAGTTGCCGGGGGCCTTCCTGCTCTGCGGTGCCAGCGATCGTGTTAGATCCGCTGGTCCATCCGCGACGCCCGGAATTTCCTGCACCCATTTTCACTGTTCCACCCCATGTGTTGTCCCGCCTTTTTGCGCCCTGCTGTTTTCGTTGCGGCCCTGTTCCCGGCCCTGTCGCTTGCCGATGCCGTCGTCACGTTCAATGAAGTGAACTACAACCCGGTCGGTTCGCAGGATGGCGAGTGGATCGAGCTGCACAACCAGATGGCGGTCAACATGGATCTATCAGGCTGGGCGCTGGCAGATGGCATCGATTTCAAGTTTCCCGCAGGAACCGTCATTCCCGCTCACGGATTCCTCATCGTCGCGAAAAAAGTCCCCAATCCCGCGCTCCCGCCATCGACCGCGGTGATCGGTCCGTTCTCCGGAAATCTATCGAACTCGGGCGAGGCGGTGGAACTCCTCAATCGCTCCGGCCGCGTGATGGACCTCGTGGAATATCTCGACACCGGCGAATGGCCGGTCGCCGCCGACGGCGCCGGTGCCACGCTCGCGAAACGCCAGCCGGGTACCGATTCGGAACGGCCCACCAGTTGGACCGCCAGCCTCGCCACCGGCGGCACGCCGGGAGTGGTGAATTTTCCGCCACCCGGCGTGCCGATCCGCCATGTGCTCGCAGACGCGGAGTCCACCTGGCGCTTCAATGACTCTAACATCGCTCCGGCAGCCGGTTGGACGGGCACTTCCTTCAACGACGCTGCCTGGTCCACCGGGCAGCCGTTGTTCGGAACGGCTTCCTCCTCTCCGGTTCTAACCGTCACTGCCAATCTGACGGAACGCTACCGGGCGGGTGCCATCAATGGTGTTTCCAACGGATCCGTCTTCAGCCAATGGACCGATACCTCCACGTCCGACGGCATTTCGCAGAACGCGGCCGCGGGGGGGAATCCGACCTATCGGACCAACGCCACTCCGGCGGCCGAGCCGGTGGTCCGCTTCGATGGCAATGATGAATTCAGAACAACCGTATCGCCAGGCATCTCGCCCTCTTCGGGCTTCGTCTATTTCCTCGTCTGCAAGGCGAACACCGTGCCTGACAACGGCGACTATCTCATCGACCGCGACAACAGCAGCTTCGACGAGCCCCTGGTGTCGCTCAAGGCTTCTAACGGATACTATGAATTTCAGAAGCGCGACGATTCCAACAACAATCTCGGCGGCCCCGTTTCCACCACCCCGATTTCCACCAGCCAGTTCCAGATTGTGGCGGTCCGCCGCAATCCCGCCGCAGGGCGTTTCGAGATTTGGGTGAATGGAGTGATGGAGGGAACCACCACCGATCCCGGTGACAATCTCACGCCCCAGCCCATCGTCATCGGGCGACACGCGACGAACGTAAGCGGCGGCTTCGACGGTGACATCGCCGAACTGCTCGTTTACCGAAATGCCCTGTCGGAAGCCGAGTTCCAATCTGCCGGGGCCTACCTTGAAGCCCGCTACGGCCTCGACACCGCGTTCCCTAACACCACCGTCGTCACTCCGCTCGCGGCCGCCACGCCGACGAGCTATTTCAGAAAAACCTTCACCTTTACCGGCGATCCCGCGCGCACGGAACTCCGCCTGGATCAGACCGTGGCCGATGGTGCCGTCTTCTATCTGAACGGTCAGGAAATCGCCCGGACCAACCTGCCCGCGGGTGCCGTCGGCCATGCAACGAACGCGCTTTCCAATATCGCGCAACCCCTTGCCAGCGGCTTTCAAGCCGTGCCTTCGGGCGGATTGGTGGCCGGGACGAACGTGCTTGCCGTTTCACTTCACAAGGCGGTTTCCGATCCCGCCGCGTTCTTCGCCGCGCGCCTGGAGGCCACGGAGGACCCACCGGATTTGTCGGTCGCACAGTCCCTGCAGTTGAATGAAATCGCGGGCACGTCCGCCCCCGAATTCTTCATCGAGCTCCGCAACGCAGGAGCCGTTGCCATTTCCACCACCGGCTACACGCTGGCGATCAACGGCGGTGCCTCCTTCAGCTTGCCAGCGACTCCGGTGCCTGCCGGTGGAATTGTTAGTTTCTCCGAAGCGCAGCTCGGCTATCGTGCGGC
>JAZKGW010000003.1:37043-76247 GCA_040385685.1 Verrucomicrobiota bacterium
CTCCCGGTTCGCTCGTGGCGGATGTCCGGCTGGCTGCGGCCACCCCGGGTGGCCGCAACGACGCCTATCCGGATCAATGGCTGCGCGCCTCCGCGCCCACTCCCGGCAGCGCGAACCAATTCGCCTTGAGCACGGACATCGTCATCAACGAGCTCTGTTATAAGGCTCCGGACCTGGCGGCGGTTGTCGGCACTCCGGCGGTGACCGTTTCGGTGCCGGTCGTTTCCTACGGCAGCACCTGGCGCTACAATCAGGCGGGCGCGTCGCTGGCATCGGATTGGGCAGCTTTCGCTCACCCGGTGGGCGGCGGTTGGCAGTCGGGTCCGGGAACCCTCGCGTATTCCAGCACCGCACTCCCGCTGGCTACCGGAACGCCATTGGCTTCGCCCTCTGCTAACAATCCGTTCGTCACCACCTACTATTTTGAAACGGATTTCACCCTCTCCCCGGCGAATGCCGCGGGGCTTTCCTCGCTGGCTCTCACGCACCTCATCGACGATGGTGCCGTGTTCTATCTGAATGGAGTCGAGCTCACCCGCTACAACATGCCCGAGGGGGCATTCACGGCAGGCACTCTTGCGAATCCGGGCGTCGCCACCGCGGCGCTGACCGGGCCGGTGACTGTCGCTGTTCCGCCGGGAGTTGCCATTGCTGGAACCAACCGGCTATCGGTCGAAGTCCATCAGAACTCCACCGGCAGCGGCGACATCGTGATGGGGATCCAGGCATCGGCGACGATCGTCACCAGCGCGGGCACACCGGCTATCCCGGCGCGTTCTTCGAATCAGCAGTGGCTCGAATTCCACAACCGCGGCACGGTCCCCGTGGATCTCGCCGGATGGAAACTCGCGGGCGGCATCGACTACACCTTTCCTGCCGCCACCACCCTGGCACCCGGAGGATATCTTGTCGTCGCGCGCGATCCTTCCCTCGTCCCATACGCCACCGGTCCCGTGCTCGGACCTTGGTCGGGCAGTCTATCAGGAAAGGGCGAGCGCGTGGTGCTCCAGGATGTTTCCGGAAATCCGGCGGATGTCGTTTCCTATCTCGACGGCGGCCGTTGGACTGAAAAGCCCGATGGCGAAGGCAACACCCTCGAACTCCGTGACCCACACTCCGACAATTCCCTGCCGGAGTCCTGGGCCGCGAGTGACGAAAACTCCCGCCGTTCCTGGCAGACATTTACCTATCAGGGAGTGGCCGCGCCCAGTGCTGTCGGCCCGGACAACCAGTGGCGTGAATTCATTCTCGGACTCCTCGACCAAGGCGAGATGCTCATTGACGACATCACCGTGACCGCGAATCCCGGCGCTGGCGCCGTGTCCATGATCGCCGGCGGAAACTTCGAATCGGGCCTCGGCGGATGGCGCATGCTCGGAAACCACAGCGACGCCCGAATCGTCACCGACCCGGACAATGCCTCTAACCATGCGCTCCACCTGCACGCCACCGGAGCGACCGAGCACATGCACAACCATGTGGAAACGACCTTCCCGGGCGCGCTTTCCGTCGTCAATGGCCAAACCTATCAGATCTCTTTCCGGGCCCGCTGGATCAGCGGCAGCAACAAGCTCAACACGCGGCTGTATTTCAACCGGCTCGCCCGCACCACCGTGCTCGCCCGCACGGAAACCCTCGGCACGCCCGGCGCGCAAAATTCCACCTTTACCTCCAACGTCGGTCCCGGATTCACGGAGTTCACCCATTCGCCGGTCGTGCCGGAGCCGGGCGAGACCGTGACCGTCACCGCCCGTGCCGCCGATCCCGACGGCCTCGGATCGATGACCTTGTTCTATTCGGTGGCAGGCGGCGCATTCACGAGTGTGCCCATGGTTCCGGGCGATGGCGGCTACACCGCCAACATCCCCGGCCAGTCCGTGGCGACGGTCGTGCGCTTCCACGTGGCGGCCACCGATGCCGCGGGAGTTCCCGCCACCGCGTTTTTCCCCGCGGCGGGCCCCGCGTCGCACGCGCTCTATCAGGTGAATGACGGCCTGGCCGCCACCAACGGCCTGAACAACATCCGCATCATCATGGACCCGGCTGACGAGGCCTTGCTCTACCGGGCGAACAACCTGATGAGCAACGACCGCATCGGCTGCACCGTCATCTATCGGGAAAGCGAGATCTATTACAACGCCGGAGCCCGCCTGAAGAGCAGCCAGCGCGGCAGGCAGAACTCCGCCCGCGTCGGGTTCAACCTTGCCTTCAACGACGACCAGTTGTTCCGCGGCATTCACGGCACCATCGCCATTGACCGCTCCGAAGGCCAGATCACCGGCGCGCAGGAACTCCTCTACGACCACATGATGGATGCCAGCGGCGGGATTCCCGCGGAGTCGAATGATCTCGTCAAGGTGATCGCCCCCGATCCCGCCCACACCAGCACGGCGATCCTGCAGATGGCCCGCTTCGGAACGGTCTATCTGGATTCGCAGTTCGACAGCGGAGCGGACGGAACGGTCTATGAATACGAGCTTGTCTACTACCCGACCACCGCCGATGCCAACGGCTACAAGCTGCCACAACCCGACCAAGTTGTCGGCGCGGGAGTGACCAGCCTCGGTGATGACCCGGAAAGCTACCGCTGGACCTGGCTGGCGAAAAACAACGAGGACCAGAACGACTACTCGCGCGTCATCGCGATGAGCAAGCAGTTCGATCTATCAGGTGCTGCGTTCGACGCGACGGTGAACGACGTGCTGGACGTCGATCAATGGCTTCGTGCGCTCGCCTATTCCTGCGCCAGCGGTGCACAGGACTCGTATTTTACGAACTCCCAGCACAACGGCCAGTTCTACGCCCGTCCGTCCGACGGACGCGTCCTCTATTTCCCTCATGACATGGACAATGCCTTCGAGGCGTATCTGCCGATTTTCGCCAACACGGAGCTCCAGAAGCTCACCGTGAACCCGGCGCGCCGGCGCGGCTACCTCGGGCATTTGTATGACATCTGCACGACGGTCTTCAACCAGTCCTACATGTCCGCCTGGACCAGCCACTATGGCAGCCTGTTGCCTAACGAAAACTTCTCGGGGCACCTGAGCTACATCAACACGCGTTCGAACTACATCCTTTCCGCGGTCAACTCGGAGATCGCCCAGCTTCCGTTCGCGATCACGACTAACGGAGGTGCGAATTTCGCTACCACCGATACGCCGGTTGCCATTTCCGGCCAGGGATGGATCAACGTGAGGAACATCCGCCTCGCCGGTTCCGCCACACCGCTGGGGGTGACCTGGACTTCTTCCACCACATGGGCAACCGCCGTGCCCATCGGCATCGGGGCGAACGTGATCCATCTGGAAGCCGTGGATTTCTCCGGCCAGGTCGTCGGTACCGACACCATCACCGTCACCAACACCGGCAGTACTCAGCTTCCGAGCGCTAACAATCTCGTCGTTTCTGAAATCTACTACAATCCGCTGGTCACCGACGACACCAGCGAGTTCCTCGAGTTTCTCAACATCTCGCCGACCGCCACGATCGACATGAGCGGCTTGGCCGTCACGGGCGTGGTGTTTACATTTCCTGGCGGAACCACACTCGCTCCCGGCGAGAGGATCGTGGCCGTCAAGAACCGGGCCGCATTCGAATTGGAATTCGGAACCAACCGGCCGATCGCCGGTGTGTTCACCTCCGGGTCCCTCGACAATGCCGGTGAGATCATCACCCTCCGCCGTGCGGATAACACGTTGGTCCGCACCTTTGAATACAGTGACGACCCGCCGTGGCCGACGATCGCCGATACAGCCGGCTATTCGATCGTCCTGGTGAATCCGCTTTCCAACCCGGATCACTCCGATCCTCTGAGCTGGCGTGCCAGCAACGCGGTGGGTGGCTCGCCCGGAACCGGAGACACTCAGGACTATGCCGCCTGGAAGGTGACCTATGGGAATCCGGCCGATAATCTTGATACCGATGGCGACGGTCTAACCACCCTTGCCGAGTATTACCTCGGAGGAAATCCACTCGTCTCCGATCGAGGACAGGTGCCCACCTGCACGCTTGAAGCCGGCAACACGATGCTGCTCTCGATCACCCGGCCGGCGGACGTGAGTGGGCTGAGTCTGGTCCCGCAAAGCGCGACCAACCTGGGACAATGGCAACCTGCGGCAGGTGTGGTGTTTGTCAGCAACGACCGCTTGCCGGGCACTCCAGCACGGGACCGGCTCACCTTCCGCATTCCCAGCCCCAACGGCAGCACGCGGTTTTTCGTCCGGTTTGCGCTCCAATGACCATTTGCAACAGATCAATTCATATGAAACAGCAGGAAGGCAACCTCATCATCCGCACGGCGCTGGTCGTTCTAACACTCCTGTCCGTGCCACTGGGCGCGGCGGTGAGCACCGGCAGCCTGCGTTGCGAGTATCTATCCGATCCGCGCGGGATCGAGGTGACGAAGCCGCGCCTGTCGTGGGTCGTGGAGTCGCTGGAACGCGGCGAGAAACAAACCGGCTATCAGATTCTGGTGGCCTCCTCCGCCGCGCTGTTGGCCCAAGACAAGGGCGATCTCTGGGACAGCGGCAAGGTCGCAGGCGACGCGACGAACCAAGTGGCTTACGGTGGTTCCCCGTTAGGTTCGCGCACCCAATGCTTCTGGAAAGTCCGCTCGTGGGACAAGGATGGCAAGCCATCGGAATGGAGCAAGCCCGCCACCTGGACCATCGGCCTGCTTCAGGCATCCGACTGGAGCGCGCAATGGATCGATGCCAGCGCCCGGGTGAAAGCCATTCCCGGCCAGGCAGCTCCCGTCATTCTCAAGGCCGCTTATGAAACCCTCGATGGCGGCGCAACGGTCGACGTTACCGCAAAGCTGAACGAACTCGCCCGCGCCGGTACGTTCTCGGTGGCGGTGGAGAACGAGAGCTTCGGCAAGGATCCCGCCTACGGCAAGGTGAAGCATCTGCGGGTGGAATACGAGATCGCCGGCAAGAAAACAGTTAGGCAGTTTGCGGAAAAGGCGAGTGTGAATTTCCCAGCGGATCTGCCGCTTCCGCCGGTGATCACGCGTGCGATTTACGAAGCGGTTGACGGCAGCGGCTCGCCGCTGGATGTCACCGGGAAACTTGTCAAACTAGCCGAACCGGGGAGCTTTTCGCTGGTTATCGGCAACGACGCCCTCGGCAACGACCCTTCGAGGGATCACCTGAAACGGCTGCGCGTGGAGTTCACTTCCAACGGCAAGTCGTGGGAGAAGGTCGTCCCGGAAAATACTCCGCTTCATTACCCGACCGACCTTGCCCCGCCGGCCACCATTCCCTATCTGCGTAAATCCTTCGCCATCGGCAAGCCACTGGCAAGAGCCACCATCTATGCCACCGCGCTCGGTGTTTACGAACTCCTCCTCAACGGCAAGCGGGTAGGGGACTACCTTCTCGCGCCGGAATGGACTGATTACGCGAAGCGCCTCCGCTATCAGGAATACGACGTCACCTCCTTGCTAACATCCGGCAACAACGTCCTTGGTGCCCAGGTCGCCAGCGGCTGGTATTCCGGCCACATCGGCAATGGCGGCTATCAGTATTGGGGCAGGAGTCCGGCGCTTTTCACCCAGCTCGAGCTCGTCTATCAGGATGGCAGCAGTGACCGGATCGTCACCGACGGCTCTTGGAAATCCCATGTCAGCCCGCTGTTGGCTTCCGATTTCATGCTGGGCGAGGACTACGACGCAACCCGGGAAATCCGCGGCTGGGACAAGCCCGGATTCAACGACGCGGATTGGTCCGCCGTGGTGGTGCGTACCGAGCCGTCCCGCGCCATGAACGGCCAGGTGATGGAACCCGTGAGGCAGTTGTCCGAGATTCAGACCGTGGCCCTGACCGTCCCCAAGCCGTGCAAATGGACCTACGACCTGGGCCAGAACATGGTTGGCGTCGTTAGATTGAAAATTTCGGCCACTGCCGGAACCAAGATCAGCCTGCGCCATGCGGAAATGCTCAATCCGGACGGCACCATCTACACCGACAACCTCCGCGGCGCTCCTTCCATCGACACCTACGTCTGCAAGGGCGGCGGCGAGGAAGTCTGGCAGCCGAAGTTCGCCTTCCATGGTTTCCGCTATGTCGAGCTCACCGGCCTGACACGCAAGCCGCCGCTGGATGCCGTCACCGGCATTGTCATGGGATCCGCCACACCGCAGACCGGCGAGTTCGCGTGCTCGGATGGCCAGGTGAATCAACTCCAGTCGAACATCGAGTGGGGCCAGCGCGGAAATTATCTGAGCGTGCCGACCGATTGCCCGCAGCGCGACGAACGTCTCGGCTGGATGGGCGATGCGCAGGTGTTTGTCCGCACTGCGACTTACAATGCGGATGTCGCCGCGTTCTTCACCAAGTGGCTGGTGGACGTGACCGACAGTCAGCAATCCAGCGGCCGCTTCGCGGATGTCGCGCCGTTCGCCGGTCCTTCCCATGGCACCCCCGCCTGGGGCGACGCCGGGGTCATCTGCCCGTGGACCATCTATCTGGCATACGGCGACCTTCTGCTGTTGGAGCGCCAGTATCCGTCGATGGTGAAATGGGTCGAGTGGTGCAAGAGCGGCAGCAACGGCTTCATCCGCAGCGGCGACCGCGGCAGCGACTACGGTGACTGGCTCTCCATCGGTGCGGACACCGACAAGGAACTCATCGGCACCGCCTATTTCGCCTACTCCGCCAAGCTTCTTGCCAAAGCCGCCGCCGCCCTTGGTAAAACCGCCGATGCCACGGCTCACGAGGAACTTTTCCAATCGATCAAGAAGGCGTTCATCGGGAAGTATGTGAAGCCGGACGGCCACATCAAGGGCGACACCCAGTGCGCCTATCTGATGGCGCTGCGGTTCGACCTGCTGCCCGACGCGTTGCGGGCCCCGGTCGCCGATCTGTTGGAAGCCGACATCATCGCCAAGGACTATCATCTATCCACCGGCTTTGTCGGCGTGAGCTATCTGCTGCCGGAACTCACCAAGGCCGGCAAGGTGGACACCGCCTATCGCTTGCTCATGCAGGACACGTTTCCGTCGTGGTTGTTCTCCGTGAAAATGGGAGCCACCACCATCTGGGAGCGCTGGGATGGCTGGACGCCTGACAAGGGATTCCAAAACGTCGGCATGAATTCCTTCAACCACTACTCGCTCGGCTCCTGCGGCGAGTGGCTCTATGACTCGGTCGCGGGAATCGATTCGGATCCCGCCAGCCCCGGGTTCAAGAAGATCATCATCCGCCCGGTGGCCGGCGGCAAACTCACCGAAGCCAGCGGCCAGTTCCGCTCGGTCCACGGCCTGATCACCAGCGCGTGGACCTCCGTGAATGGCAGCTTCACCCTAACCGCCACCATTCCGACGAATACCACCGCCACCGTTTACGTTCCCGCCAAGGATGCCGCCAGCGTCCGCGAGTCGGGTAAACCGGCATCCGGCGCAGAGGGTGTTAGTTTCCTGCGGCTGGAAAATGGTGCCGCAGTTTTTGCCGTCCAGTCCGGGCGCTATCAGTTCTCCACCGGCAACACGCCGATCTCCGGAACCGACACCATCTCCAGGGCTCCGGCGGGCGCGGTGAAAATCCCGATCAGCACCTTGCTCGGCAACGACGGCAAACTCTGCACCTTCCGCTCGGTATCACCGCTGAGCATCAAGGGCGCGTCCCTAACGGTCCGCGACGGCTCGTTGATCTATCAGCCACAGCCCGGAAACACGACGGCCGATTCATTCACCTATACCCTCCTGAACTCCAAAGGAGGCGTGGCGACCCGCACGGTGAACGTCAACGTCGTCATTGAAAAAGCCTCGGCTCAGGCGGGAGAATAGGTCGAATCCTTGTTTCCCTTGGCGATTCAATCGCCGAAACCGCTTTGAACTTCCGCCTTCAATCGAAGCGATCTGATCGTGTCATCTTTTGTAGCGCCGGAAATCAATTCCAGCGGTTTTCCGGTAGTTAGTGTCACGGTGGTCGTCAGTCGCGTCGCCTGTTGTGGAACCACGTCGTCAGCATAGACCAGTCGAAGATCCACAAGTTTGTTGTTCTCTCCGACGGTTGGCTCGATTTCCAATGATCTTAGGATTTTCTGCTCGCCATTGGTTCGTGTGAGCCTGAGACGTTGTCCCGATTTGCCAATCAAGCGCGTTTGCCCATCACCATCGAGGCCGAAGGAAACTTGGGAAGGATGGCAACACATGCAGGTGAAAAGTTGCTTGAACATACTCACTTTCGAAAAATCTTTTGTGTAAAGATAAGCGCGCTCTTTCAAGGGATCATAGCCGATGAAATCCGAAGCATCCTTCCAGTCCATGAAATTGACAGCATCCCACTTCCGCAAATCCACGACCGGCTGACTCATCCAAGGCTTGAGGATGTCAGGCGCGTTTAACATAGGGAACGGAAGAAAAATCGGAAGCTCTCTCTCCACGGTTGGATCTCTCTCTGCAAAGGGGTCCTGCGGTTCGATCTGTTCGCCATCAGTGAGAAATAGACCGGCAGGACTTATCCATGCGGAGATCAACATCCAACCCGAATCTCTCACAGGCACCGCTTCCATATCCCGGCGGTCAGGAACCACTTTTAGAACATCATTCCCTTTCTGGATCAACATCAGTTGCTCCCATGGGGTTCCATCTGTCAGTTCGATGCTGGCAGTGACCTTGAAATCCAGACCCACTTTACCATCGAAGTCCCTCGCCACCCACAGCGATCTGCCAGACCAAAGGTTGAATGCCGATTGAACACTTAATTGCGGCTCGTTCGGCAACCCGCATGAAAGATCCAACGCAAGACCTATCAACTCGTCGCCATCGTAGGTGACGACGGTGCCTTTCGCATGAAAGTTCTCGAATTCGGTTGATTGGGAAGTATCGAACTCTTGTGCCAATTTTGTGACCACTGAATGGCTTGCAACGCGCATTGATTGTGCAGAGAGAGCAGCGCCGTCGACAGGAACTCTGAATACTTCGACGGTCAAACGGCATTGCTTGGGAAGCCGCTCTGCTGAAAACAGTTCGCGAAGTCCCCAGATTCCGTGCCACTCCGTTTTCAACACGAGTCGCTCCGAGGTCGCATTCCACACGATCCAATCCGCGTTGATGATTTTCCTTGAGCCTTTGGGGGGCGGGACCTGCTTGAGATCCCACAGCTCATCCCCTTCTTTGAAAAATGGAGATGACTCCGGCGCCGCTTTGCACCGGATGACACCCTCGGTTTGCAAGCCATCCGGGGCGTAATGAGACAATGGAACCTTCCACGCCACGACCTCCGAAGCATGACAAACCCATGCCATCAGCAACCCAAGAAGCGGCGCACAAAGCTTTCTCATGACTTCATCAAGCGCAGAGGCCCGTTGTCGTCACAAGTCAAAACTCGTTTCTCTAACAAACTGAAGCTCCGTTCCACGTCCCGATCCAAAGCCTCCGCTCAGGCGGGGGATTGATCTCAGTCCAGCAGCTTTGGATTCTTTCGATAGGCGTTCCACAGCAGTTCACCGAAGATGGTGTTCGCCCAGGCGAACCAGGAGCGGGTGAACTTCTTGGGATCGTCCTTGTGGAATGCCTCGTGCATGAAGCCGGTGCCCGCGTGATTCTTGCGAAGCGTCTCGATGCAGCCCTTGAGCTCGGCATCGTCGGTGGCGGTGAGGGCCTGCACGATCACGCCGAGCGGCCAGATCATGTCCACCCCGACGTGCGGTCCGCCGAGGCCGTTCGCGGCCTTGCCGATGCACCAGTAGGGATTGTCGGCGGAAAGCAGCAGCTTGCGGGTGTTTTGATAGATCGGGTCGTCGCTCTTGACCGCGCCGAGGTAGGGCAGTGAGAGCAGGTTCGGGATGTTGCCGTCGTCGGTGCAATAGAAGTTGCCGAAAGCATCCACCTCGAACGCATAGACCTTGCCGGCCTTCGGGTGATTGACGATGGCGTGCTCGGTGAGAGCTTTTTCCACCTCGTCGGCGAGGGCTCGGCACTCGGTGGCGAGCTGCTTGTCCTTGACGATGGTTTCCACCATTTCCGCCGCTTGGCGCAGGCTCACCATGGCGAAGTAGTTGGAAGGAACGAGGAAAGGGAAGATCGTCGCGTCGTCGCTGGGACGGAAGGCGGAGTAAATGAGGCCCACGGGTTTTGCCGGGTTGCCGTAGCCTCTGCCGGGAAGCGAGTCGGTCGCCCACTCGGTCTTGCGCATGAAGTGATAGGGGCCTCTGCCGGTCTTGCGCTGTTGCTCGATGAAGGTTTTCAGAGTCAGCTTGATCGCGTCGTGCCACTTCTCATCGAAGGGGGCTACATCGCCGCAGGTTTTCCAATATTCGTGGGCGAGGCGGATCGGATAGCAGAGCGAATCGATTTCCCACTTCCGCTCGTGGATGCCCGGTTTCATGTCGGTCATGTCGGTGCTCCATTCGCCGACCTTGTTGTCGTCACCGTAAAAGGCGTTCGCGTAGGGGTCCTTGAGGATGCAGCGCGTCTGGCGGTTGATGACGCCGGCGATGAGCTGCTGGAGCGGCTTGTCCTCCTTGATGAAATGAAGGTATGGATAGACTTGGGCCGAGCTATCACGCAGCCACATCGCGTCGATGTCGCCGGTGATGACGTAGGTGTCCGGCCTGCCGTCCACCATCTTGAACTCGACGGTTGTATCCAGCGTGTTAGGGAAGCAGTTCTCAAAGAGCCATCCGAGCTCTTTGTTCCCGACCGATGCCTTGAACTTCTCGATGGCAGCATCGATGGCGGCACTCTTGAACTTGCGCTTTTCAAGCGGGGTGCGGACGACGGGGAATGTCGTTTCCGCGGAATGCGCCGATGGAGCCAGGGCCAGCGCGGAGGCCACCAGTGCGGTACGCTGCATGAAGTTCCGGCGGCTCCAGGTGGACTGGCCGCCGTCATGGATTTGATTATCTGGTTGGTTGTCTGGATTCATTTCAGTGAGGTCTTGAAGGTGAGGTGGGAGAAACGGTTGAGGAAATGGCCAACTTCCGGGAGCGGAAAAAACTCCCCATTTGGGATGGCTCACTTGGGCTTGGCGAGGTCGGACATTCCGGAGGTAGGCAGGCCTTCGGGGGCGGTCGCCCACTTGTGGTCGGTGGTGGGGCGCATGTCGAAGAGGAGTTCGCCGCCCTTCATGATTTCCCCGTGCTTGAGGTAGGTGCGGTTGAACGGATCGCCATTGAACCAGCCGTCGCCGATGTAGGGCCGCTGCGGGCCGTTGTTCTTGGTATTGATGACGAATTTCTTGCCGTCGGGCAGGGAGATGGTCGCCTTGTCGAACAGCGGGCTGCCGATCAGGTATTCGTCCGTTCCCGGGCACATCGGATAGAAGCCCATCGCGCTGAAGACATACCAAGCGGACATCTGGCCGGTGTCCTCATCGCCGCAGAAGCCGTCGGGCGTGGACTGATAGAGCCGTGCCATCACCTCGCGGGCGCGAGCCTGGGTCTTCCATGGCTGGCCGATGTAGTTGTAGAGATAGATCATGTGCTGGATCGGCTGGTTGCCGTGGGCGTATTGGCCCATGTTCGCGGAAACCATTTCCGTCATCTCGTGAATCATTTGACCATAGGTGCCGACTTTGACGTCCGGCGGTGTGTAGAAGACTCCGTCGAGCTTTTCGCCGAACGCCTTGTCGCCGCCGAGGCGCTTGATCAGGCCGGGCACGTCGTGGAAAACACTCCACGTCCAGTGCCATGAGTTTCCTTCGGTAAATGGTCCGCCCCACTCGGTCGGATCGAAATTCTCGCACCACTCACCATCCGCCTTGCGTCCGCGGACGAAGCCGATTTTTTCGTCGAGCACGTTGGTGTAGTTCATCGCGCTTTTCGCGAAGGACTCCTGTTCGGCTGTTTTGCCCAAGCCCTTTGCCATCACTGCGGCGCAGAAGTCGTTGTAGGCATACTCCAGCGTTTTCGCGGTCGCTTCCTTGTGGTTTGGATAGGGGACATAACCGATCTTGTTATAGAACTCCGCACCGTCGCGGCCGATGGCCTTGCAATTGTCGGGGGCCTGGGTGTTCGCATCGTGGACCATCGCGGCAAGCGCCTTTTGGCCGTCGAAATTCCGGATGCCCTTCACCCATGCGTCGGCTAACAACGAGAACGCGTGATTGCCGATCATGCAGTCGCGGTGTCCCGGACTGGTCCATGATGGGAGGTAGCCGCTTTGATCATAGGCGTTCAGGATGCCCTGCATGATCTGGCCGCTGATTTCGGGGAACAGGATGTTATAAAGCGGGTGCGAGGCGCGGAAGGTGTCCCAATAGCCGGTGTCCGTGTAGAGATAGCCCTCGTGCAGCTTGCCGTCGAACGGGCTGAAATAGACCGGCTTGTCCTTCGCGTCGTATTCGAAGAACCGGTGCGGGAAAATCACGCTGCGATAGAAAGCGCTGTAGAACGTGCGCTGCTGTTCCTCCGTGCCGCCTTCCACCTTGATGCGGCTGAACGTCTCGTTCCATTTGGCTTCCGCCTGCTTGCGGACGGTGTCGAAATCCGCCTTGCCGATCTCGCGATTGAGCGTGAGCAGGGCCTGTTCCGGACTGATGTAGGACGAGGCCACCTTGCAGCTAACCGACTTGCTGCCGCTGGTGTCGAATTTTAGATAGGCTCCCACGTGCTTGTCGGCCAACTTGGCCTTGCCCTCCTGGATGGCGTCCGGGGTCCAAGTGCCGTAGGCGGTGAACGGGCGGTCGAAGATAATCACGAAGTGGTTCGCGAAATTTTCAGGGACGCCGCCGTTGTTGTTGCGGCAGATGCCGACAATCTTGTTTTCGTCGGGAATGATCTCCACCGACGAATTGTTAGCGAAGGCATCGAGCACGACATACGAGTCGCCGGCTTCGTCGAAGGTGAAACGGAAGCTAGCTCCCCGTTCGGTCGGCGTGACTTCGACGGTGGCTTTCGCTGTATCGAGATGGACGCTGTAATATGCGGGGCTCGCAACCTCCGCCTCGTGCCGGAAAGTCGATGCACGGTCATCTTCCTTTACCACGAGCTTTCCGGAAACGGGCATCAGCGAGAAGTTCGCATAGTCGGCGATCCAAGGGCTGGGCTGGTGCGTCTGGCGGATGCCGCGGATCTTGTTCTCACGGTAGTTATAATAGAACGGGTCCTTCGCCTGTTGGGTGTAGGGTGCCCAGACGTTCATCGGAAACGGCAGCGCGATGGCGGGAAACGTGTTGCCGTGCGAGAAGCTGCCGACGGAATCGGTGCCCTGCAGCGGATTGGCGAGCTTGACCAGCGCGGGCTCCGCGCCGGAAACCGCGATCATGCCGAGAAGGGACATGGCGGTTAGAATCAGTGTGGGTTTCATGGGTTGGTGGGATTTAAAGGATTGGAAACAATTCTCACATCACTTCAGTTGATGCAGTGCGTAGGCATAGGCACCGATGGCGACGGCTTCGCTGGTCCCGAGCCGCGACATACCGACGCCGACGCGGGGCATCGGATCGTAGTTCAATTTCTCGTCAGTGCCCGGCACGGTGATCTCTCGTTTATCGCCATGGAGGAAGGAGGCGAGTTGGTCCGGGTCTTCGAGATTGAAGGCCTTCTGCGCGAGGCGGCGGAATTTCTCGCCCTTCGGACTGTTGTAGGTGCAGTTCATTTCATCGACGATTGCCGGGAAAAACAACGGCCAAGCGCCGGACACGCCGCCGCCGACGACGGTCAGGCCGTCTAGCAGCGTGGTGGCGAGCGAGACGACATCGCCGACGGTTTCACCGAGTCGGCGGAACGCTTCCACGGCGGCGACTTGGTTTCCCGGGGTGGTGCCGGTGCCGATGTCGAAGATGGTTTTGGGATCGGGCGATTGCTCGAACGATGTGTTTGTTAGTTCGGCATACACCCGCTTGACGGCGCGGATGCAGGCGCCTTCCTCGGCGTTCATTTCCGGGTGGAGCTTGTGGCGCATGAGCCAGATTTCCCCGCCGCAGATGTTGTCGCCGCCGAAGAGTTCGCCATCGCGGACGATGCCGCCGCCGAGGCCGGTGCCGAGTGTGACGCCGAATAGATTCTTGTAGCGCTTCGGGCTGCCCGCCTTTTCCAACAGCGAGTTCACATGCGGCAGGAAGCCGGCGATCGCCTCACCGTAAGTGAACAGGTCGCCGTCATTGTTGATGAAAACGGGGATGCCGAATTTCGCCTGCAGCATTGGTCCCAAGGCGATTCCGCCGCGGAAACACGGCAGGTTTCCCAAGTCACCGATGATTCCGCGCGCGTAATCGGTGGGGCCGGGAAAGGAGAAGCTGATCGCCACCGGAGCATCCGGCAGGGATTTTCTAACACGTTCGAATCCGTCCACCAGCGTCGCCAGGCAGCGCCCGAGGTTGTCCGCATTCGAGGGCACCGAGAACGGTTCGGTGACCGCCTCGTTGCCCCGGATCGCGGAGAATTTAAAATTCGTCCCGCCCGCATCGAGAGTCATCACGATGCGGGAATCGTCTGCCAGGTTCGTCTTCATGGCGGATGGAGTCGCTCTCTGGAATCAAAGGCCGCCGCTGGCCTTTTCATCGGCATGGGCACCGAAGAAGCCGAAGTAAACCAGGTAGGCATAGCCGACGAGCACAATGCTCAGCGAGGCACGCACGCCGAAGGAATCCATCAGCGCGCCCTGGATGAGCGGCATGATCGCTCCGCCGACGATCATCATAACGAGGAGCGAGCTGCCTTGGCTGGTGTCCTTGCCCAGGCCGCGGATCGAGAGGCTGAAGATATTCGACCACATGATGGAGTTGAACAGGCCGATGCCAATGATCGACCACAGGGCGAATTCACCCTTCGTGCTCATCGAGAGCGCGGTGAGGGCCATGGCGACGAGCGCGAACAGTCCGACCATTTTCCCGGGGTTCGAACGACCGAGGACGAAGAACACGAAGCTCATCACCACCATTCCGATGTAGGGCAGGATGGCTTGCAGCGGGATATGGTGGCCGTGCGTGAGGTTTTCCTTGAAAGTAGCGTTGGCGAAAATGACGGCCGTCGCGCCGATGGCGGCCAGCGCCATGAAGAGATATTTGCGCGATTGCTGAATGCCGCTCAGAGAGATTGCGCCCATCAGTCGGCCGATCATCGTGCCACCCCAGTAGAACGAGAGGTATTTCGCAGAGGTGTCCTCGGACATGCCCATCACGCCCTTGTCGGCCAGGTAGTTGATGAGAATGCTGCCGACGGTGACTTCACTGCCGACGTAGAAAAAGATCGCCAGCCAGCCCCAGAAGAAATGCTTGTGGCGGAAGGCCTTCACGCCGGCCTCGACCTTACCTTCCTGACTGAAAGTCGGCAGTGAAATGACCTTGAAAATCGCCGCGAGAAGCAGGAAGGCGATGCCGAGGCCGATATACGGGACTTTCACCGCGTCCACGCCGCCGGTGCTGGTGTAGATTTCCTTGGAGCCAAAAAGCATGATCCCGCCGATGAGCGGAGTGATCACGTAGCCCAGGGAGTTGAGACCTTGCGAGAGGTTGAGACGGGAGGGAGCGGTTTCCTCGGGTCCGAGGATGGTGACGTAGGGATTCGCGGCGATTTGAATGATGGTGATGCCCGAGCCGAGCACGATCAAAGCGCCGAGGAACAGGGCGTACTGCTTGGTTTCCGCGGCCGGATAGAAAAGCAGACAGCCGATGCCGGCGATGACCAGTCCGAGCACCAGGCCGTTCTTATAACCGATCTTGTTAATCGGATCTCCCTTGGCCGCGGAGATCAGGAAATACGCCAGCGAGACCAGGAAATAGGCACCGAAAAACGCAAACTGCACCAAGTTCGCCTGGAACTGGGTCAAGCTGAAGTCCGCCTTGAACTTGGGAATTAAGAGGTCGTTCATGCAAGAGATGAAGCCCCACATGAAAAACAGGGCGGTGACGATCATGAAGGCGAAGCGATTGTTGGATCGGGCGGGCGTGGTGGTCATGGGTTGTGGGTCTGGGTTCTTGCAATTCTGTGGAACGCCGCCATTCAATCAGCCCTTCGGCCTTTGTGAAGCGATTTAGAAACAGATTGCTCAGCGTCAACCACACAAACGGGTGATGGGTCGCAGCGCTACAGGATGCCCATCAACAAGGACTTTGCCTACCTGCATAAATTGGTAGGAATTCGGTGGTCCGCTCTGATGAAAATCAGATGGCGATTCCGGAGATGCCACGTGCTTTGTCCGTGGTTTCTGGCAAACCTCGCTTTGCAACCCTTATGGAATATGGCGGAGGGGGTGGGATTCGAACCCACGGAACCTTTCGGCTCTCCAGTTTTCAAGACTGAAGGAACGGCCAGAAAACGTTGAAAAAACGTTATGGTCACACCGTGCTCACACTTTATCTTGCCAATTGCCGCACTTTGGCGCATTATCCCGCGCATGGCCAAGCAACCCAAAAGACCGGCGCTCACTCACACCAAGGTCAAGGAATCGAATCAGGCCCGCGCCCCGTGGCGGGTGTGGTTCACCACGGAGAAAGACGGCAAGCCGTGCCGAGTGTTTAAGTCCTTCGCCAACGAGGACGCCGCTTGGAATTTTGCCGAGGACAAGGACCGGGAGATTTCTAACCACGGCATCCGATACGGGGACATCCCGCCCGAGGTTCGCCGCGCCTACGATTTTTTCCGTGATGAGTCCGCAGACTTGTTAGGGAAGGGGGCGGAGGTGCCGCGGTTTGAAGATTTGGTTTCCGGCGCACTTGGCGAGATCCGCGCCCGCCTCAAACTGGCGACGGAATCCGACTTGCCCATTGCCGAGGCAGTGGCGCAGTTCCTGGCCTACAAGAAGCCACGGGTGAAGGAGCGGCAGCTCGCGAACCTAACGGACCAATTGAAGCGGTTCGCAGTCGATTACGGTGACAAGCCCATTTCGACCGTCACCACGGCCCAGATTGAATCCTGGCTGTCATCCCTCCGCAGTCGGCGCAACCCGGACAAGCTGGCGGAGACGCCGCTCTTGTCGCCGCTCAGCCGCAACCACTACCGCGCAACCCTTCACGGCTTCTATGAATACGCCAGCGCCCCGGCCCGCGCCTTATGCCCTAGCAACCCGCTTGCCCACCTTGAACCCGAGCAAGTCGAATCTGGAGAGCCGCAAGCCTACTCTCCCGACGATGTGGCGAAAGTCATGCAGTCCGCGCTCGACTTCAAACCCGATCTGCTTCCCGTGCTTGCCCTTGGATTTTTCGCCGGGTTGCGCGTTTCCGAGGCGGAGGTTTTCGACTTGGCCAAGCTCACACCCACGACGAAGGAATTCCGGGTGAACTCCAACAAGACGGGCGCGCGGATCGTGCCATTCAGCGACACCTGCAAGGCGTGGCTATTCGCCCAGCCACGGCGCAAGGGCAAGGCGTGGCTCATGTCGGCGCGGACCAAGGTTGACGAGGTGGCGGAGCTTTTCACGCTGGCCAAGGTTGAGCAGATCGACAACGGCGCACGGCATTCCTTCATCTCCTACCGGTGCGCGAAAATCCGGGACGTTGCCAAGGTTGCCGATGAAGTCGGGAATTCACCCGGCACGATCAAGAAGCACTATCGGGAGATCGTGACCGCAGCGACCGCGACGAAGTTTTTCGCAATCCGGCCGGCTAAGGCCGCGGCGAACATCACCAGCATGGAAGAGGGGAGGGCGAGCGCATGAAATCACCACTGCAGACCGCTTTTGAGAAAATGACCAATGAGGAATTGAAGGCCCTTTTCGAATTCGTCGCCGACCGCAGCAAAGGCGCGGCAGCTCGGCTTTGCGTCATCGAGGGTCAACTTGAATTTGAACAACGGCAGCGAGGCATTACGGCGAAACCAAAGGGCATCAACGCGATAAGCCACCCGGAAGAGTCTTTGGCGGATCTGGTTTTGAGAATTCGATCCGATGAAGCCGCCCGCGTCCAACTGGCCAAGGGAACGAAGAGCGCCATGGTGAATCTGGATGACCAACAATTTATGCAGACCGCCCGCGCTCATTTCGGAGTAAACCAGTTTTTCGGCGACGAGGCGATGAGCGCGGCTAAAAATCTCGACGAGCAATTTTTCAAATCGGCCGGTGCAGCCATCCGCACAATTAAGATGAGGAAACGGAATCCTCTAACGGTGTCGGGGGAATCAAGGATGTTGCTTCACATCCAGGCCGCCCTAACGATACTTCACCAAGGCGACGAACGCGGCGATTTGCCACAACGGAAGATCACGAAGCAACAACTGGAGGCCGATGTTTCTAAGCGGCTGGGCGACAAGGCTTTCTCTGATAGAGACTCATGGCAGGCATTTTTTAAGCGGCCAGAAATCAAGCCATTTGTTACTCAGGCAAGGGGTAAATAGTAGCGAGCACCCCGTATCTGAAATGCCAAAAGACGCGCACTGTCGCGTCATGGCACACACCACCACACCACAAGAGACAGCGGAGCTTGTGAAGCTCCTAACCACCGACGAGGCCGCAGCCCGGCTTGGCGTATCGCGGCGAACCGTTCAAGACCTCGCGGCAGAGCGGAAACTGGCATTCGTCAAATTCGGGCGAAATGTCCGGTTTGACCGCGGCGACCTCGACAAGTTTATTGAGTCGCACCGGAGCTTGCCGGTTGGATGGAAGGGAGGGGCCAAGTAATGGAAACTCCCGATTTGCGTTTGCTGGTCACAACCCGGCTTAAATCCGGTCCAACAGTTGGACAGTTAGAGGCCCTTGGTGTCGGCGATGCCGTTACGATCTATCACAAAACCGGACGTGGCCGCAATATGAGCCTGGAGCCGGTCAAAGTTTGTATATCCGCAATGCCTGACGGCGAATTTATTGGAGTATCATCGGAAGGCGTCGCGGTAGGATTTGCCGCTGAAAATATCTTCCTCATCTCGAAAAAGGAGGGATCAAAACCATGAAAACTAACGACTGCCGCGATGGCAGACACGAACCGCAGGCGATTGATCTCCTGCTAACTGACACCGATCTCGACGAAATCGACCGCGCGTTAGATGACCACATCGAGGTTGACCCGTTCAACCGGGAGCCATCGAGCCGCAAGTCTGATAAAGAGTTAGGTCGGCTTCTGTCGATCCTCGACAACTTGCCAAGGAGGAAGGACGCCGATGAAAGCTGATTTCCCTCAACCACCGATCACCGGGATTCACACATGGGTGATGGAATTTGCATGGCATTGCCGGAAGGGCGGAATCAATGCAGTCGAGGCCGTGAGGCTGATTCAAGCCTACGACGGCACACTCAGGCGACATCTACAACCCCGCGAGGCCGCGGACGCGGTAGAGAAGGCCTACAGCGCGAAACTCGACCCATCTGTCAGATCTAAACGTCCGCCTGAACTCCCGACATGGAACTCGACGGAAACCGCACGGCTTCACCGGGACATGCAAACCACCGTTGCCGATCTCGTCGCCACCTCACCCGAGCAAGACCTCGAATCGTTTCACCCCCGCGGGATTCTGGAACGCCTATTCCCCGAACCCGATGGTCTGGTCTGCATTGGCGAAACTGCTTTTTCATTCCACACGGCACCGCTGAGAGATCACGGGAATCTGAGGGAAAAACAATTCATCGCACCGGCGTTCATGCTGTCGACCTACGGCGAAACCCAGGACGGCAAGCTGTCGATGCACGCGAAGTCCAACACCGGCCCGCGTCGCTTCATTGTCTGCGATTTTGACGAACCCGCACCGGAGCAGCACCCGGCGATCATCGTGCACTTGGCGAAGTTTCGCCCGGTGGTCATGGCTCTATCATCTGGCGGCAAGTCCCTCCATGCGTGGTTTCCGACTACTACGTCAATCGAGGATGATCGTCTTTTCTGGCGTCTCTGCATCGGACTCGGAGCTGATCCCGCGCTCTTCCGGAATCACTCGCAGTTCGTCCGCCTGCCTAACGGCACCCGCGACAATGGCAACCGTCAGACCGTCGTCTACTTCAACCCCGCCGCATTGCCATGAAAAGCGATCTACTAGCAGAAGCTGCACGCGTGGCGGGCATCGAGATTTATTACGACGGCACCCGCTATCTCTTCGACAACGGTCGGGACTATGTGCCGATGGATAACCGGAGCATCAAAAAGCAACTGGAGATCCGCGGTATCATACCCGCCGCGGATTACATCTGCCAGATTCAGACCGATCGTTTCATCAAATACGCTGGACCGCTCGCCGGCCGGAAGCGTGGCATCCATGAATCAAACGGCGATTTGCTACTGGCGACCGTCAATCCGAAGATCATCACTTCAGCGCCGGGTGCGTTTCCGACCATCCGCGAATTCATTGTGAAATTGTTTGGCGGCGATCATCACGAGAAGGATCAGGTCGACGCATTCCTTGGATGGATTAAGACGGCCCGCAAGAGTATGCTGGAAGGAACCCGGCGACCCGGGCAGGCCCTTGTCCTCGCCGGTCCCGTCGCCTGCGGGAAAACGCAGCTCATCAAGCAGATCATCACGCCTTGCATGGGTGGACGCGATGCCAGGCCGTACAAGTATTTGTCCGGCGCGAATACCTTCAACGCGGATTTAATCGGAGCCGAAGTTCTCGTCATCGACGATGAAACCGCGGCGACTCGGATAGAGAAAAGGCGGGCGCTTGGCGATGGCATCAAAAACGCGCTCTTCGCGTCGTCCGTCCGTATCGAGGGGAAGTTCAAGAACGCGTTCGATTTCGATCCGCTCTGGCGTCTGGTCATCGCGGTGAACGACGAACCGGAGAGCTTGCTCGTTCTGCCGCCACTGTCCGCGGATCTATCCGACAAGCTCATGCTCTTGAAATGTCAGAAGGCAATCGAGTTGACCGATACGGAGTTCAATCAATGGCGAAAAGACATCGATGCCGAGCTTCCCGCCTTTCTTCATTTTGTGGAGCAATTCCAGATCAGCCCCGAGAATGCCGATGGACGATGCGGAGTGAAAAGCTTTTATCACCCGGACGTCGTGACTGCCATCAGCGAGCTTTCACCGGAGCACCAACTCCGCGGACTCATCGATGTGCTGGAATCGTCGGGAGGGATAGCTCTCCCATGGGAAGGCACCGCGGCACAGCTTAGGGCTATCCTGACGGCACCATCGGCAGTGACCCGCAACGACGCCGACAAGATCCTTGGAACCTACGCCGTGAACTGCGGGCGGTATCTTGGCCGGATGATCGGCAGAGGGGTGGAGAAGCTGTCCATCATTGATGACAACCAAATCTGGAGGATCACCCGCAAGGGGGAGATGGGGACATGAAATCTGAAACCTCCCTCTCAAATACCATTCCCTCGCGTTTATTTGAACTTCATCTCCCTATCTCCCGGAAACCACCACTTCCTATGACAACAACCTCGATTCTCGACCGTCACCCGCTGGATCATGCCGTCGTTCTCAAGCTGGCATTGAGCGCCGCCGCAACGGCAGCTCTGGCGGCGTCCGGGTCATACCACTTGCTCATCACCGCACCGAGCGACGCGACCACGCCAAGTCATCTACAAGGCCGCCGGATCATGCACGCGCTGCCACTCACCCAGGCACTAGCGAACGACCTCTTCCGGGTTGCATCCGGCACCCACAAGGCCACCCGCAAGTCAGCCAAGGGCAGGCCCACCCCGGGGGCACTCTGAAACTTCCGGCCAATCCACCCCCGACCGTTTTGCCCGCCCGCTGCGTGTCCGCAGTGATCCAAAAGCAAATCCCAGAAATGAATCTCACCACCAAATAACATATGAAAGGCAGAAGAAAAACATCGGTCCCGGCATCGTCGGGAATCTCGTCACCAAACATCACCACCGACGCCCCGAGCTGGCTGTCGGAATACGCGAAGGAGGTTTGGCGCGAAACCATCGAAAGCCTCGATGCTGAAGGGCGACCGCTCAACCGGCTAAACATCCAGACGCTAACCGGCTTTTGTGATGCCGCGGGACTTGTCCGCGAATGCTCGGAGGTGCTCGCCCGCGATGGCATGACCATTGACGGCGGCAGGGAAGGCAAGAAACGCCATCCCGCGGTCACAACCCGGATTTCCGCGCTCAACTCCCTGAGAAGCTACGCGATCGAGCTGGGCCTAACTCCAGGCACGGCCGGCCGGATCAAGCCTTCCACAAGTTCAGCCGATCATGAGGCATCCGAGCAAATCCGCATGAACGATCCGGAAGGTTACGCCGCATGGGTGGCGAAGTATGGCAAGCCGCCGACGAACGAATTCGACATGCTGGGCTAACCATGAACTCTCCCGCCAAAACCAACACTCCCTGCGAAGTCGCCGGGAAATATGGTCTTTCCATGAAGACCATCTATCGAGCGGTGAAGGCGGGAGAGCTGCCGTGCGTCCGCATCAACGCGCGGGTGTTTCGAATCACCGAGGTTGACGCCGCGGCGTGGTGGCTCCTGAAGGGCATGTCCACAAGTGGCACAACTCTACCTAGCCTCCACTCCGAAAACTCCTCACTCTAACCGCACATATGAAACTCCGCATCGAAAATTCTAGCGTGAAACGCTTCCCCACCGAAACCGAGATCCGCGAGGGACTAGCCGAAACGAAACGCCGCCAATCACAACCGGGATTTGCCGAGGCTGAAAAACGGCGACTGGCCGACGTCGAGCTCCGTTCAAAAGCCAAAGGAACCAAATTCCCTGAACTCCTCAAACAAGGCACCAAGCCCGCGTTCTCCCACCTCAGCCCCGAGGACCAACGTCTTGCGTTCCGCTATCTCTAACTAATCCAAAATCGTGAACCTCAAAAGACTATTCAACCGCACGGCCGAGCCTAAAATCTCGGTCATCATCACCCGTGAAACCTTCATTGAGGGGCGTCCTTATACCATCAACGAGGAAGTGACCCTCCCCGAGCAGGTGGCGCTCCAACTGATCGCCATTGGAGCCGCGGTGGACCCAACAACCGAAGGCCGCGCAGCCGCGCAGGCGGCCAAGGACGCTGAACTGTTACCGCCACCAGTGGAAGCGCTGCCATGTCCAGAGGCTTGGACCAAGCTGCCAGTTTGCTTTGCCAGTTGGTGGAAACTCAATGAGGCCCATCGGTGCCTTGCCGACCGCCGCGACGCGATCGAGGAAAAGCTCATCGCCTACTATCGCCGCTACACTCTCCAGTGTGAACCCTATGAACTTGGAACCGCCATTGCCGACCCGCGCGAACGAGCCCGCGTTTTGGGTGTGGCCATGTCACAGATCTCGATTGGTGCAATCGACCCCTCGCACATACACGACTGCCGGCTCCTTCGCGATTTCTATCAGCGCGCCAAGGTCACCACCGACGAATGGCTCGAAGCGAACCGCGACGCACTCAATATCGCGCGCATTGAATGCTCTAACGCTGTGTTGAAAAAGCACGCTGAACTTTGCCACGATTCCGGGGCGTTGTCCGCGGTGGCGTTCGACATGTTTTCTATCCGGATCGCCGCCCTTGGCTTGGCCGAATACGAAGTGCGCCGGCTCTTCACCAACAGCTCGGACTTTTGCAACTACCACCGCGACAAGCCGAGCATCCAGGACTTGAAGTCGGCATGGTTCGAAGGCAACGGCGCGGATCAGCATCATTACATCAACCAGCCCGTGCCGGTGATGGTTGGCATGCTCGAAGGCTTTGACGCGCAGCACGCCGACATCAAAGCATTATCCAAGACTGCGAAGTCGGCGCTCGATAAAACCCGCACGGCGATTGCGGCCTAAGCTCTCATGTGTCTTGTGGGCCCGGGCGGTTTAGTGTCCGCCCGGGCCTTGTTTTTTGCATTGAAACTTTGGATTTCCAAAGCAGTCCTATCCCTCTCGGAAATTATTTTTTAAGTGGCAATAAGGGCGATAGAAACGGTTAGCCGCTTCTCCCGCCTTAATCGCGTGATTCAAAATCACTGAATAGGTCTTTCGATGGTCGGAAAAAACAGATTGAGCCTAGCCTTTTTTCGGCGGCATCTGACAGGCGCAATGAAAACAGCCACCTTGCCCACACCGGGCACAGTCAAGAGACGCAAAGCCGACAAACTGCCGCCCCGGTTGGAGCGGTTCACCGTAGCCCTCACAAGGGGACTCATCGCCGCCAGCAAGGCCCCCACCGGGACCGTCAACCTAGCGGACTACCTCGACGCTGCTCAAATCCGCATGCTCGTCAGACTCGCGGAGAAGGGCGGGCAAACGCCGAGGCAATACCTCGATTCGCTCATTGAGCGGATGACTCGCTTCGCCATGGAGAAAACCCCTAACCGCGCAACAGCATGAAAGCGACCGTCAAAGCCAAGAAGCAACCGGCCCGCGGGATCACGGTCAAAAAAGGAACCGCCATACAGAGGGTAGCCGTTGAACTCGTCACGATAAAGTTGCCGCAGTCAGTGGCTCTGGCGTTAGGGCACAGAGAAGGAAAAACCATCGAAATCGCGAGCGCCTGCGTATGGCGCGACGGCGAAGAACACAGAATCGCTCAGTGGAGCCGCGCACATCGTCTGTCCGGTGAGACCCATCAGGCGAAGAAAAAGGACTTGGAGGAAATCCTCCTGCTGGACCTCGACACGACTGTCACCGTCATGATTGAAGCCGATGATTGGCCAAGGATTAAGAGGGTGGCCGAGGCGGCAGGAACCACCCCATGCGACTGGCTGTTGGCTAGCGCTTGGTATAATGCAAAGCTGGAGACAGCCGCAGCCTGAAACCTCGACAACCACGGCCCCGCTGGGAAACTGGCGGGGTTTTTTCGTGCCGGGTAAAATTTGGGAATCCTGGATTGCGGGTTGGGAGCCATTTGGTATTATTGACGGCTGAGCTGGTAGCCCCCGCCATGAACAACCACACACGCTATTTCAAACACGAGGATTGCTTTTGGAAATTCGCACCCGGGCAAACACCTCAACTCCGAACGGCGCAGTCAGCCGGATGGGTAGAATCTATTTTTGCATCCCTTGAGGCATTCCTCTCCGATCCGGCGGAAGCTATCGAGGTGACGGCGCTGGAAGCTGAGGATTGAAAATAGGCCTGCTAGTGGCGGGGCTATTTGTGCGGTGGACAAGGAGTGTTTGCCGCGGAAAAAACCAGCGCATCGGCGGAACCCTTCCTCCCAGAAGGATCAACACTGCCGACGCACTGGTTTCTGTAATTTCCCCCCCGGGAAAGGCCTCACCCTAGCGGAATTCATTCGGTCGTCTAGGTAAATCACCTAGAAGAATGCGCGCGGAGGAAACCGCAAGATTGCCGAGCCGGTTGGATCCCTCCGGGCGGGGGATTGTTGGTGCCGTTGCAGCCCCTCCAGTCTCAGACTGGAGAATCAGTGCTCACACTTTGCTCACACTAAAAGGGCCATTATTCGTGCATTTTGACGCATTTTGGCGCACTTTGGAGGGTGGGGGATCATGGCGAGTCCCGTTAGGATTGTCCATGTAAACCCTTGTTAATCAACGATTTGGCTGGCGGAGGGGGTGGGATTCGAACCCACGGAACCTTTCGGCTCTCCAGTTTTCAAGACTGGCGCAATCGACCACTCTACCACCCCTCCGTTTATCTCTATCGGGCCTCGGACATGACGTCTGGCAACCTGGCGGCGGGTTTTACTCACGGATCGCGCGGGATGGCAAGCGTTCATGGCGATCGTTGCCGCATGATTTTACCGAAAGGGATTTTTCATTGTCCGAGCTCAGTTTGAGTCCCCGGTACAAAGAGTGCCCTAACAACATTCGGGGTGATTTGGCAAATTTGGAAAGCATGGATGAGACGTCCATACTTCCTTCCAGACTCGATCCCCCCTCTAGGCCACACAAAGACATCCTCCCGCGTGGAGACGTGGCGGAGGGTGCAACGGCTAGCTGTATTGCGAGGCGAGTTGAACCGGAATCCAATTTGACAGTCATCCGGGAATCTGGGAATCTGGGTTTATGAAGACGACGCTTGAAATCGATGACGAGCTTTACCGGGAGGCGAAGGCCCATGCCTCGCTGACAGGGCAGAAAATGAAGGATTTGGTGACGGAGGGCCTGCGCCTGGCGTTGCGGGCTGAGGCAAGACCTAAGGCGTCCGCCGCCGCATCGCGCGAACTGGCAGCGTGTTTCGCGGAAGCGGACAGGTTGATGAAAGCCGCGCCCCGCGGGCCGACCGCTCGCGAGCATCTTAGCAAGGGGCGCAACCGGCTTGAAAAGGCATGAAAGCGGTGGCGGTGGATGCAAGTGTGTGGATTGCGGGGCAGGATGCTGCCGATCCTTTTTGTAAGGCGAGCCGGTCGTTTTTCAGCCAAGCGGTAGCTGCCGGAGTGCTCATCCATGTGCCGGCGTTTGCCCGGGTGGAGGTGGCTTGTGCATTGGCGCGAAAGCTCCGCAACGCACCGAAAGCTGAACGACTCGCGAATCTTGCTTTCAAAACGGCTGGCGCCAAGGAGTATCCTGTTAGCACCGTCCTGCTGGCCAAAGCATTGTCCCTGGGGACCACCAAATTTCTTCGCGGGGCCGATGCGCTGTATTCCGGGACTGCGGAGCTCAACGGTTGCGATCTTGTTTCCTGGGACAAGGAGCATCTCCAACGCGCGGGCGCATGGACACCGGAGGACTGGTTGATTGCCAACCCGTGATGGAAATGAAGAACAGGCTGGAACGCCTGTGTCATGATTTCAATCCCTCCGCGTCAGTTCCACGAACACGTCCTCCAGAGTGGCGACGTGGCGGAAGAGGGAGCGCAGCGGCCAGCCGTATTGCGAAGCGAGTTGGGCGATGTGCTGGCGGGTGTCGGTGCCGGAATCAACCCAGACGGTGTAGCGGGTCCAATTGTCTTCCAGCGGCTCGGGGGTGACTTTCTTGACGTGTTCGAGGCGGTTGATAGCCCCGGCGACGACTTCCGGATCGGCTTGGATTTCCAATTGGATACGGCCGGCGGCGCGCATTTGGCCGACGAGGTTGGCGGGGGTGTCGGCGGCTTTGATCTGGCCTTCGTCGATGATGATGACGCGGTTGCAGATCATTTCCACTTCGGACAAAATGTGGGTGGAAATGAGGACGGTGTGGGATTGGCCGAGGCGGCGGATGAGCTCGCGGATCTGGCGGATTTGGTTCGGGTCGAGGCCGTTGGTCGGCTCGTCGAGGATCAGTAATTCGGGATCGTGGACGAGTGAGTCGGCGAGGCCGACGCGCTGGCGGTAGCCTTTGGACAAGGTCTTGATCATTTTGCGGCGGACGTCGCCGAGGCCGCAGGTGTCGATGACCTCGCCGACGCGTCGGCGGGTATCGCTGTTGCCTAGGCCCTTGAGCTGGGCGCGGAATTTGAGGTATTCCTTCACGCGCATGTCCTCGTAGAGCGGGACGTTTTCCGGCATGTAGCCAATTTTACGGCGTGCGTCGATGGACTGGCGGAAAATGTCGTAGCCAGCGATGGTGGCGGTGCCGGAAGTGGGTGGCAGGTAGCCGGTGAGCATCCGCAGGGTGGTGGTCTTGCCCGCGCCGTTGGGGCCGAGGAAGCCGACGATTTCCCCGCGCGCTACGGAAAACGAGATGTCGCGGACCGCTTCGTGGCGGGCGTAGCGCTTGCTGAGTTGACTGACTTCGATCATGAGTTCTGCGGGTTCCGCGGATGGGTGAAATTCACGCTTGCGCGGTTGACGCGGCGGGGCGTGCCCCTTAATGAAGTGCCGCGCGTGGCGGGCCAAGCGGGAAATTTCCGGGCTCGCCACCTCATTTTACCCATTTCACATGAACTCTTCGGTTTCGCCGCGACAGAACGCAGATTTGTTGGAATCAAAATATAGCCAATGGTGCGAAGACCCGAAGTCGGTCGATACGACATGGGCGGCATTCTTTGAAGGTTTCGAATTGGGTTCCGCCCAGGTGAAACGCACGGAAGAGGCTGCGGCGACCGGTGCTTCGGCTCCCGCAACAGATGCGGATCTGGCGTTTTTCGGCAAGGTGGTGAGCTTGATTTATAACTATCGGACGCTCGGCCACACGCAGGCGGCGATCAATCCGCTCGATGAGCCGGAGCGCAATCCGCGGCTCAGGATCGAGCAGTTCGGACTGACTGCCGCGGATCTCGACCGCGAGGTGTGGAACTCGTTTTTCCGCCATGGCGACAAGATGAAACTGCGCGACATGGTGGCCGCGCTGGAGGCGACTTACTCGAACAAGATTGGCTTCGAGTTCATGCACATCCACAACACGACCGTCCGCCACTGGGTGCGCGAACGGATCGAAACCCACGCCCTGCGGTCCGAGGAGACGCCGACAAAGAAGTTCAACTCGCTGTGCTGGGTGCTCGAAGCGGAGGCGTTTGAAAATTTCCTCGGCAAGCGGTTCCTCGGGGAAAAGCGCTTCTCCAACGAAGGCGGCGAAGGCCTGATGATCATCCTCAATGCGATCCTCGAAGCCTGCCCGTCCCGCGGCGTGAAGGAAATCGAAATGGGCATGTCCCACCGCGGGCGGCTGAACATCCTCGCCAATTTCGTTAGGAAATCCCTAACCACCCTGCTCTACGAATTCACTCCCACCTACGAGCCCGACACAGTCGCCGGTGATGGCGATGTGAAATACCACCTCGGCTACGAAAGCATTCGCGAACTTGCCGATGGCCAGGTCCGCGTGAGCCTGGCGGCCAATCCGAGCCACCTTGAGGCCGTCAACTCGATCGTCGAAGGCAAGGCCCGCGCCCGCCAGCGCGTGCTCAACGACCATGGCGGCGGGGAAATCGATCGCGGCCAGGTCCTGCCGATCCTGCTTCACGGCGACGCCGCGTTCGCCGGGCAAGGCTCGGTCGCGGAAGTACTCAATCTTTCCCAGCTCAAAGGCTACCGCACCGGCGGCACGATCCATCTCATCATCAACAATCAGATCGGTTTCACTACTGCCCCGGCCGACGCGCGCTCGACCGCCTACGCGACCGATGTCGCGAAGATGGTCGAGGCGCCCATCCTCCATGTCAATGGCGAGGAGCCGATGGAACTCTATTGGGCCGCTTTGTTTGCTCTGGATTTCCGTCAGAGATTCGGCCGCGACATCGTCATCGACATGTATTGCTACCGTCGCCAGGGCCACAACGAGGCCGATCAGGCGGCGTTCACCCAGCCGATCATCGCGAAGAAAATTGCGGACCGCCCGACCTTCGGGAAGATTTACAAGGAGCAGCTCGTCGCCCAGCAGATAGTTTCCCAGGCCGATGTCCAGGCTTTGGAACAGGCGATCTGGGACAAGTTCGAGGCCGGCTATCAGAAAATGCTCCAGCTCCAGGAAGCGGGCGACCGCACCGCGTTCAGCGGTTCGACGGGCATCGACCAGCCGCGCTACACGCACGCGCCGGTGCCAACCGGGATCAACCGCGCGAGCTTCCAACAGATCGGCCAGGTTCTAACGACCGTCCCCGGCGACTTCCATTTGAACCCGACGCTCGAAAAGCGCTTCATCCCGCGCCGCGTTGAATCGCTGGCGGGCGGCGGCCCGATCGATTGGGCGTTCGCCGAGTCGCTGGCATTCGGTTCGTTGCTGTTGGAAGGCACGCCGGTCCGTCTATCAGGCCAGGATTGCCGCCGCGGGACCTTCTCCCAGCGCCACGCCGTGTTCTACGATTACGAAACGCGCGATCGCTACATCCCGCTCGAACACATCGACGCGAAGCAGGCGAAATTCTGCGTTCACAATTCGTTTCTATCGGAGTTCGCCGTCCTTGGATTTGACTACGGTTACTCGCTTTCCTATCCGACGATGCTCACGCTGTGGGAAGCCCAGTTCGGGGACTTCTCGAACGGCGCGCAGGTCATCATCGACCAGTTCATTTCCTCCGCCGAATCCAAGTGGCAGACCCCGAGCGACCTAGTGATGCTGCTGCCGCACGGTTACGAAGGCATGGGGCCGGAGCATTCCAGCGCCCGCCTCGAACGTTTCCTCCAACTTTGTGCGGAGAAAAACCTGATCGTCGGCAACTTCACCACGCCGGCCCAGTATTTCCACGCGCTGCGTCGCCAGAAGCACCGGGAGTTCCGGAAGCCGCTGGTCCTGATGACACCGAAGAGCCTGCTGGGCCGCCCGGAAGCCGTTTCGCAGGAGGCCGATTTCCTCGAAGGCACCTGCTTCCAGGAAGTCCTGCCGGACACGAAAATCTTCGCGAATCCCGCTGCTGTTAGCCGCGTCATTTTTTGTAGCGGCAAGGTTTACTACGACCTCATGGCGCATCGGCAGGAAAAGGGCATCGAAGATGCGGCCATCATCCGCATCGAGCAGCTCTATCCGTTCCACCGCGAGATGGTCGGCGCGATCATCAGCCAGTTTTCCAACGCCTCGCAGTTCGTGTGGTGCCAGGAGGAGCCGCTCAACATGGGAGCCTGGTCCTACATTTTCCCGCGTCTCGAACGCGCCGTCGGCCACAAGATCCGCTACGCCGGCCGGGGGACCGCTTCCAGTCCCGCCGCCGGTTCGAAGGCGATGCACTATCGCGAACAAAAGGCTCTGCTGACCCAAGCCTTTGAAGTCTAACATTGATCCGTTTTTCCCCAACTCTCACCACGCCTCATCCATGTCCCTCGACGTCAAAGTCCCCGCAGCCGGCGAATCCATCACCTCCGCCAACGTCGCCCGCTGGCATAAGAAAAACGGCGATCCCGTCCACAAGGGCGACATCCTCGTTACCCTCGAAACCGACAAGGTCTCCAACGAGTTGGAAGCCGCCGAGGAAGGCACGCTCGAGATCCTCGTCGGTGAAGGCGAGGAAGTTTCCATCGGCACCGTGATCGCGCGCATCTCCGGGGAAATCGCTGCCGCTGCGGCTGCGGCCGCACCTGTCGTTCAAGCTACCGTTACAGAACCTGCGGTGTCGGGCGCGGTCATCGAACTCAAGGTTCCTGCCGCCGGCGAATCCATCACCTCCGCGAACGTGGCGAAATGGCGCAAGAATGACGGCGAGCAAGTCGTCCAGGGCGAGGTGTTAGTCACCCTTGAAACCGACAAGGTTTCCAACGAACTCGAAGCTCCGGCGTCCGGACGTTTGAAAATCCTAACGCCGGAAGGCGAGGAAGTTTCGATCGGCGCCGTCATCGCGACAATTGATTCCGGTGCCACCGGCGCGGCGGCTCCTGTCGCCGCTCCCCAGACACCGGCTCCTGTCGCCGCTCCCCAGACACCGGCTCCGGCTCCCGCTCCCGCTCCCGCTCCATCGACCGCAGCCGTGGTTAAATCCGCACCCGCATCCACTCCAGTCGCCACGCCCGCACCCGCGAAACCCGATTTTACCGCAACATCAGCCCCGGCCGAGCGAGTCTCGACAGAGGCTGTTAGCGAGGGCCGCACCACGCGCAGGAAGATGTCGATGCTGCGCCGCAAGATCGCCACGCACCTCGTCAACGCCCAGCACACCGCCGCCATTCTAACGACCTTCAACGAGGTGGACATGACCTCCGTGATGGACCTCCGCAAGCAGGTGCAGGACGAGTTCATGAAAAAGCACGGCGTGAAACTCGGCTTCATGTCATTCTTTGTCAAAGCTGTCACCCAAGCCCTCAAGGATGTGCCCTCCGTCAACGGTCGCATCGACGGCACCGACATCATTGAAAACCATTTTTACGACATCGGCGTCGCCATCGGCACCGACAAGGGCCTGATGGTTCCCGTCCTCCGCGACACTGACACCAAGTCCTTCGCACAGATCGAGAAGGACATCCTCGACTACGCCACCAAGGCCAAGGACGGCAAGATGACCCTCGAGGATCTAACTGGCGGCGTGTTCACCATTTCCAACGGCGGCACATACGGCTCGCTACTCAGCACGCCGATTCTCAGCCCGCCGCAGAGCGGCATTCTCGGCATGCACACTATCCAGCAGCGCCCGGTCGCCCTCAACTGCCAGGTCGTCATCCGCCCGATGATGTATCTCGCCCTGAGCTACGACCATCGTCTCGTCGATGGCAAGGAAGCCGTGACCTTCCTGATCCGCATCAAGGACTGCCTCGAAAATCCGACGCGGCTTCTGTTGGAAATGTGATCGGGGCGTCGCGCATCCGCGCGTTTTTGACCATACCAAAGCTTGCAGACCCGCGTCCGGGCAGGGCAGGGTGGTGGCGTGTCCGATACGATGGAAAGTGCCCGCCGATGGAGCGGCTATGTGTGCCCGGATTGCCGGTTTGTGTTCCGCGTGCCGAGGGATCATGACGGAAAGGGAATCGTTTGCCCGAGTTGCCGGAGATTGATGAAGATCCCGACCGCGGCCGATGCGACTCCGCCGTTGTTGGCCCCGTTGCGAAGGATGGCGGCGGAGGGACCGGCTGTGGAACGGGAGCCGCGGCATTCGCACAAGCGCCGTCGCGGCAGGAAGGCGGGCGGCGTGGCGGACCATTCGTGGGAACACAATTCGAATGCCGGGGGAAGCCGGCGGGGCGAAAAACGGCAGACACGCCTGATGCTGGCCGGCGGAGCGGTGTTGTTTTCACTGATCGTCGCCGGCTTGGTTTTCTCCATGAATCGTGGCGATAAGCCGGTGACAAGGCCGGTTGGCCAAGCTGCCGCACCGGTGGTCGCCGCGCCGACTCACCAGAAAGCACCGGCGCTGCAAGAGCGCAGCGAGGCGTCGCTGTTAACCGTGGCCGAGCCCTTGACCCGGAAGTTCCTCGAAGCGACCACGGTGGACAATCTCCTGCCGCTCGTCCGCAACCCGGCGGTGACGGAAGGGCGGATGCGGGCATTTTACACCGGTGGAAAGATCGAGGCTCCGGGACTGTCGAAATTCAATTCAAGGGGTGGTATCGAGTTCCTTGGGAAATTCGTGTCGCTGACCGTTAGGACTCGCGAGCAGGAGGAGAAATCACTGGTTTTTGTTGAAACCCCGCAGGGCATGAAGATCGATTGGGAAAGCTGGGTCGGCTGGTCGGACATATCCTGGGAGAAATTTCTATCATCCAAGCCGGTCGAGGGTCATGTCTTCCGGGTCACTTTGTCGGCGGTGGATTACTATAACTTTGGATTCGCTGATGAATCGAAATGGCAATCCTATCGTCTGTTATCATCTGACGGGGAAATTTCGATCTACGGTTATGTAGAAAAGGGCTCGATGCTGAATCAAAGCATTCGCCTCGATGGGGGCACAACCACGAGGGCCCTGATGCTATCCTTGAAATTTCCCGCCGGGGCGACGTCCGGCAGCCAGGTGGAGATCGAACGCCTGGTGGCCGATGGCTGGGTGGAAGAGGGAGATGCACCATGATTCCGACGACTTACGACAAGGCGCAGGAGCTGAACCTCGATCCGTTGGTTTACGGCACTTTCGCCGAGATTGGCGCGGGCCAGGAAACGGCCAACTGCTTCTTCCGCGCGTCCGGCACCGCGGGGCTCGTGGCTAAGACAATTTCCGCCTACGACATGACGATGAGCGACGCCATCTACGGCCAGGCGGACCGCTATGTTTCGGCGACCCGGCTCGGCTCGATGCTCGACCACGAGTATGCGATTCTGTTGGAGCGGCTCGGTCCCAAGCGCGGCAAGGACACCACGTTTTTTTCCTTCTGCAACACCGTGCGCGCCCGCGGCTGGAAGGATTCCGGCGAGTGCCACGGCTGGCTGGGGATCCGCTTCCAGATGAAGCCGGGCGATGAACCGTCCGACATCATTCTGCACGTTAGATTGCTGGATGTTCGCACGATCGACCAGATGGAGGCTCTCGGCACCATCGGCGTGAACCTGATCCACTCGGCGTTCCGTCATCGCGGGCATTTGCAGAAATTCGTCGAGTCGCTGGTGGACAATCTGGTCGCCGGGCGGGTGGAGGTGGATTTGTTGAAGTTCACCGGCAACGGCTATGGCTTTTTCGACAATCGTCTGTGCGCCCTCCAGTTGGTCGAAAGCGGTCTAACCGACGCAACGATGTTCCTGCCTAACGGCGAGGTCGTCCAACCGGCGGAGGCGCTCTACCGGCACCCGGTCCTGCTGTTGCGCGGGAGCTTCGATCCGGTGATGAATGTCCACCTCAAGATGCTGGCTCAGGCCCGCGAAGGTTTCGTTAGCTCGTTGAGCGAGGAGGACCGGATCTCGGCGATCGAGCTGTGTGAAATCTCCATGCACAACCTATTGCGCGGCCGGGGAGTCGATCCTGTGGATTTCCTCGACCGGGCGGATGCGCTCCAGTCGCTCGGCAAGACGGTGCTGCTCTCGCGCCTGGCGGAGTTCCACCGGCTCGCGGCCTTCCTCCATCGCTACACCAACAAGCCCGTCGGCATCATTCTCAGCATTGGTTTGCTCAACGAGCTGTTCAAGCCGAAGTGGTCGGAGAATCTGGCAGGCGGCTTGTTAGAGTCGTTCGGCCGCCTGTTCAAGGAGGGAGTGACGCTGCATGTTTTCCCGTGGAAAAACCGCAAGAATGGCGAGCTCGTCACGGCCGACACGTTCCTCGCGCCGGAGGATTGTGTGCATCTTTACCGGCATTTCCTCACCAACGGACGGATCCTGGGGATTCCCTGTGAGGACGACCTCATCCTATCCTACACCGGTCGCGACGTTTGCCGGATGATCAATGCCAAGGATGAAAGCTGGCACCAGTTGGTTCCCGAGGTGGCCTGGACGATGGCCGAGCGTCATGCCCGGCTGCGGATGTGCTGATCATTCCGCAGAACCGTCTTCCTGCCGCCCGCGCTGATAGGAAGGCGTCTTGAGCAGGTCGAAATCCGAGCCGCAATACATGCAGCGGAACGTCTGCGTGGCGAGGATCGAGAGCGTGGCGCTTACCCCGTGATTGAGCGGAAAGAGCCGGGTCGCCCGCGAGTGGGCGAGGGCCCCGGAGTTGATCAGCGGCGTCCCTTTGCACAGCGGACATTGGGCCGAGCGGCGTTTGAAAAAGGCGATCATCCACGTGACCCCGCTGAACACGAGGCCTCCCACAATCACCTTCGTCGCGAGCTGGCTCGGCTCCATGAAAAACAACACGAACGCCGTGGCGGTCGTAATCAGCCCGAAATAATGCATCGCCGAGAAGAAGGCCGCCACATTGAAGGGACGGCTTGAGGGCAGCGAACGCGCACGAAGCACCTTTGGCTTTGCCGGTGGCAAGTCCTTGGTTGTGCTGATTCCGCCTTGATCCATATCGGTGGGGAGCCTCCGCCGAAGCCCGATGCTTTGCAAGTCTTGAATACTTGCTTTACGGAAACAGGTGGGTTTTGAGCAATCATTTCCGCGTTCGGTTTCAGCGCTCTTGACCGCGGCGGGGCGGGGTTTTACGACTTGCCGATGACACCGCTTTACGAAGGAAAGGCCAAGCGCCTGTGGGCCACCGAGAACCCGGACACCCTGCGCATGGAGTTCAAGAACGACGCCACCGCCTTCAATGGCGAGAAGAAGGCCAGCTTCGAAAACAAGGGCCACCTCAACAACGAGATCAGCACGCTCATCTACGGCTTCCTCGAAAAAGCCGGCGTCCCGACCCACTTCGTCCGCAAGATCGACGACACCAACGTCGAGGTGAAAAAAGTCACCATCCTGATGGTCGAGGTGATCGTCCGCAATCTATCAGCCGGCAGCTACTGCAAGCGCACCGGCGCGCCTGAAGGCCAGGCGTTCTCCCGGCCGATCATCGAGTTCTCCTACAAGTCCGACGAGCTCGGAGACCCGCTCATCAATGACGACTACATCCGCGAAATGGGCCTCGCCACCCCGGAGGACCTCGCCCACTTGCGGAAATCCGCCCTCACCATCAACTCGATTCTCACCGACTTCTTTGCCAAGTGCGGACTCAAGCTGGTGGACTTCAAAATCGAATTCGGCCGCCTCGTTTCCGATCCGTCGGTCATCGTTCTGGCAGACGAGATCAGCCCCGACGGCTGCCGCCTGTGGGATCTCAAGACGGGCGAGAAAATGGACAAGGACCGCTTCCGCCGCGACCTCGGCGGGGTGATGGAAGCCTACGAGGAAGTGCTTGGCCGCATGCAGGCGCAAGGATGACTGACGAACCGCTGGGTTGTCTTCTGCAATTGGTCTGGTTGCCCTATCATCTGTGGAAGGCAATGTGCGGAGAATCGCGGGTGGGGACGTCCGAGATGGATCGTGAAGTGGGCCGGTTCTGGAAGAGGTTTGCCGTGGTGGCAACCCTTCTGGTGCTGATCGGAGTGATCACTTGGATTTGGCTCATGGAGTTTTGATATTTTGACCACTAACGGCTATTTTGCCGCTGTGGACAAAATAAGAGCTCTTCATCAGAGAAATCCCGTGGCAATCGCATGGGAGGTCGGGCAACAGCTCAAGCGCTTGCGCCTCGCCCAAGGCTGGACTCAGGAGGAACTTTCCGAGCGTTCCGGGGTGGCGGTTTCCACGCTGAAATTGCTGGAAGCCAAGGGGCAGGGGTCGTTCCAACGCTTGATCCGGGTTGCTGTCATCCTTGGAGTGGATGGCGAGCGCCGAGGTTTGTTCGCTAACACCTCGTTCGAATCGATCGAGGCGGTCAAACTATCCGAGCGTCAGCGTGCGCCCCGCCGGAGGAAAGAAGTAGAAGTTTAGTCTGATAGAAATGGGTCACTTGTCCGTCGGCTTCGTCGGCTTCACCGCCGTGCGTTCGATGAACTCGATGATCATTCCCGCTACGTCCTTTTTCGAAGACTGCTCGATACCCTCAAGACCTGGGGAGGAATTCACCTCCATCACCACCGGGCCATGATTCGACCGGAGCAGGTCCACGCCGGCCACGTTCAGGCCCATCGCCTTGGCGGCGTTGATCGCCACTGCGCGTTCGTCGGTGGAAATTTTGACTTTCTCCGAGGATCCGCCGCGATGCAGGTTCGAGCGGAATTCGCCGGGAGCTCCCTGCCGTTTCATGGACGCCACGACTTTTCCGCCGACGACGATACAGCGAATGTCGGCCCCTTCCGCCTCCTTGATGAATTCCTGGACGAGGATGTTCGCATTCAAGCCTTTGAAAGCCTCGATCACGGACTCCGCCGCGTTGGCCGTTTCAGCCAGCACCACGCCGACGCCTTGGGTGCCTTCCAGCAACTTGATCACCAGCGGCGCGCCGCCGCACATCTTGATAAGCTCGCCGGTCGCTTCGGTGTGGTGGGCGAAACCGGTCACCGGCAGGCCGATGCCACGTTTCGCCAGGATCTGCAACGACCGCAGCTTGTCCCGCGAGCGGGCGATCGCCACCGAGTCGTTGAGCGAGAAAACGTTCATCATCTCGAACTGGCGGACCACCGCGTTGCCATAAAACGTATGTCGCGCCGCGATCCGCGGGATGACCGCGTCCGCCACCAGCTCCTCGCCATCGACGTAGATCCGTGGCTTGCGCGAGGTGATGTTCATGTAGCAGCGGAGGTAATCCACCACCCGCACCTCGTGGCCACGTTTCTCGGCGGCGGAGACCAGGGCGGACGTGCTGTAAAGCTGCGCGTTGCGGGAAAGGATCAGAATTTTCATGCGGGGAAATCGCGGCGCACCGGGGAGGCTCGGATTGCGCCCGCGTCCAATAGCCAACCAGCCTTCCGGTCAATCCCAAAAAGGCTGCTGCTGCGTCACAGGCAGCAGCCTCCTCGCCAAGCCGCCTCTTTTCTTTGAACTGCGGAAGGCTGTTTGTGCTTTCCAGCCGCGAAGGCGGAGACTAACGGGCGAACGCGTGTCTGGCGATAGCAACAGGAGTCTGCTTTTTCTTCGTGACCGTAACGAGAAGCGGAGTCAGTTTTTCAACGAACCAATTTTTACAACTATGGGAAACTTCGCTGCTTTCGAGACCAAGATGACCGCCACCGGGATGGGAGATGCCGCCATCCGCGCTTTCCGCCGGAATTACGAGGCGCTGCTGCGCAACGAGACCGGGTTGATCCCGGAAGAGACGATCTCCTCGGCGGAGGGACTGACGACGTTCGAGACGATCGCCGCGGTCGGCGAGGTGGATATGGGGCTGCTGTCGCAAGCGGTGGTGATCAAGCTGAATGGCGGACTCGGCACGGGGATGGGATTGCAGGGGCCGAAAAGTCTGCTCGCGGTGCGCGACGGAGTGAATTTCCTCGATCTGATGGTGCGGCAAATCCTCGACCTCCGCAAAACCAGCGGCGCGAAGGTCCGGCTGCTACTGATGAACAGCTTCAGCACCAGCGGCGACACGCTGGCGCATTTGGAAAAATACCGGGCGGACGGCTTGGCCGATGCCGCGGAGGTGGAGTTGATGCAGAACCAGATTCCGAAGATCGACGCGGCGACGCTCGAGCCGGTGTCGTGGCCGGCGGACCCGGATCACGAATGGTGCCCGCCGGGCCATGGCGATCTCTATCCGGCGCTGGTCGGCAGCGGTTGGTTGGACCGCTTGCTGGCGGAGGGCGTGAAATATGCCTTTGTTTCAAACTCCGACAATCTCGGGGCGATCCTCGATCCGGCGATCTTGAGCCATTTCGCGAAGAGCGGAGCGCCATTCCTGATGGAAGTCACCCGGCGCACCGCCGCGGATCGCAAGGGCGGCCACTTGGCGGTTAGAAAGTGGGACGGGCGGCTGTTGTTGCGCGAGGTGGCGCAATGCCCGGACGATGACGTGGAGTTTTTCCAGGACATCGAGCGCCACCAATACTTCAACACCAACAGCCTGTGGCTGCGGCTCGATTTGCTCAAAGAGCAGCTCGCTGCGGACGCCGGGGTGTTGCCACTGCCGATGATCCGCAACAACAAGACCGTCGATCCGCGCGACAAGAAATCGCCGGCGGTGGTGCAGTTGGAAATCGCCATGGGCGCGGCGATCGAGTGTTTTGAAGGAGCGACGGCGATCGAAGTGCCGCGCAGCCGGTTCGCGCCGGTCAAGACGACGGGGGACTTGCTCGCCCTGCGGTCCGACGCCTACGAGGTGCTGGACGACGGCCAGGTCCGGCTCGCGGCCTCGCGCAACGGCTTGCCTCCTAACATCATGCTCTCGGACGAATACAAGCTCGTCGATCAGTTGGAACCTCTCGGCGTCCCTAGTTTGCTTAGGTGCCAATCGCTCAAAGTTTCCGGGCCGGTTCATTTCACTGAAGGTGTGGTGATCGAGGGGGACGTGGAAATCAGCAACTCCGCGGCCGAGCGCAAAACGGTGCCGACGGGGGTGTATAAGGACACCACTGTCGAACTCTGAGCGGGCTTCAGCCTGAGATCCCTACGGATCGCCCCCAGCCGTGGGCGGGGCGGGGGTGTGCAATTTTTGCCTTCACGGAATCAGAGGATGTGCGCAGTATAAGATGTCAGTTGCGAAGCTGGCAGTCGATGAACGCGTTTGAATCAAGCCGTGAACGTTCTTGCCCTCACCATCCTTGTTAGCAGCTGTCTGGCAGGAATTTTCATTTGTTGCTTTGCCGCCGAATACCGGCGCTGCCGCAACAAGAGCCTTGAGCGCGATTCACTGCTCCCGCTCGACGACACGCCCGGCAGCGGCCGCGACGAAGAGGCCGAGCCGGTCGCCGATCGCGCCGGTGAACGCG
>JAZKGW010000003.1:76257-166184 GCA_040385685.1 Verrucomicrobiota bacterium
AAGAGCCTTGAGCGCGATTCACTGCTCCCGCTAAACGACGCACCGGCCAAAGTGAAACCGAAGCCGAAGCTTTCCTGAAATACCGACTGTTCCCATGTCCACCACCACGACCATCACCTACGACGACCGCACCGTCCGCCGCTTCATGATCGCCTCCATTGCCTGGGGCATTGTCGGCATGTTAGTCGGCGTCCTCGCCGCCACCCAGCTTTCGTGGTGGCAAATGAACGGGAAGTTTCTCGAAGCGATCAGCTTCGGGGCATTCAAGGCGGAGGGCTTGTCCTACATCACTTTTGGCCGGATCCGGCCGTTGCACACGAACGCGGTGATTTTCGCGTTCGTGGGGAACATGGCGTTCGCGGGGATCTATTATTCCACCCAACGGCTGTGCAAGGTGCGGACGGCTTCGGATCTTCTATCAAGCATCCACTTCTGGGGGTGGCAGGCGATCATCCTCGGGGCGGCCATCACACTGCCTGCCGGGCTGACCCGGAGCAAGGAATATGCCGAACTGATCTGGCCGCTGAACATCGCGGTGGTGATCATCTGGGTGGTGTTCGGATGGAATTTCTTCTGGACCCTGGCCAAGCGCAACGAGCGGGCGCTCTACGTTTCGCTCTGGTTCTACATCGCGACCATCGTGACTATCGCGATGCTCTACATCGTCAACCACCTGTCGATACCGACATCATTGACGCATTCCTATCCGATCTTCGGCGGGGTTCAGGATGGATTGGTCCAGTGGTGGTATGGCCACAACGCCGTCGCATTCTTCCTAACGACTCCGATCCTGGGAATCATGTATTACTTTATTCCCAAGGCGGCGGACCGGCCGGTGTATTCCTATCGGCTCTCGATCATCCACTTCTGGGCGCTCGTCTTCATCTATATCTGGGCGGGGCCCCACCACCTTCTGAACACCTCGCTGCCCCAGTGGCTCCAGTATCTCGGAATGCTTTTCTCTCTGATGCTTTGGGCGCCTTCATGGGCGGGAATGCTCAACGGTTTGCTCACCCTGCGGGGAGCCTGGGACAAACTCCGGACCGACCCGGTCCTCAAGTTTTTCGCCGCGGCGGTGACATTCTATGGCATGGCCACCTTCGAGGGTCCGCTGCTCTCGATCCGTTCCGTCAACGCGCTTTCCCACTACACCGACTGGACGGTCGGGCACGTGCACTCCGGTGCGTTGGGCTGGAACGGCTTCATGGCCGCCGGCATGTTCTACTGGCTCGCCCCGCGGTTATGGAACACGAAGCTGTGGTCGAATACGCTGGCGAACATGCACTTCTGGATCGGCCTCGTCGGCATCCTGCTCTATGTGGCCTCGATGTGGTCCGCCGGCATCATGCAACCCTTGATGCTAAATGAAACCAACCCCGGCGGGGCGACATTGAAGTATGAGTTCATCGAGACGCTGCAACAGATCAAGATTTTCTATGTCTTCCGCACATTCGGCGGCCTTTTCTTCCTGATAGGATTCGTGATGTGCGCCATCAACATCTTCATGACCGCCCGTTCGGGTCAGGCCACGGATGCCACCGCGGAGGTCGTTCCGCTCGAGCGGGAAACGAAGGACAAGATGCGACTGGGAGAAACTTTCCGCAGCGACCCGGTCACCCATGTGATTCTGGGCCTGGCTTTCATGATCCTGTGGTTCTTCCTGCCGCCGCACGCCGACAAGGCCGCGTTCGTGGTTTCGATCTTGCTGGTCGTGCGGGCCGTGGGCCTTTTCAAGAAGAACGGCACCCAATGGTCGGACTTCTTTGACCGCTTGCTGGAGAACTATCTGCCGTTCACCGTACTCATCTTCCTGGCCGCCGCCATCGGTGGGGCGGTGCAAATCATTCCGTCGTTATTAGTCAACAAGGCGATCAATGTGGAGGACCGTCTGCAAGTTCCCTACACGCCCTTGGAGTTGGCCGGCCGCGACATCTATGTGTCCGAAGGCTGTTATAACTGCCACTCGCAAATGATCCGCACGCTGGTTCCCGATGTGATGCGCTATGGCCCGGCGGAGAGCCAAGGCTACAGCCGCTTGGGAGAATCGATCTATGACCACCCTTACCAATGGGGCTCCAAGCGGACTGGTCCCGATCTCGCCCGCGAGGGAGGGGCCCTGGCCAAGGACTCCAAGGTTCTGCGTGTCGGCAAGCGCGACAACCTCTGGCATTTCAACCATTTCATGGATCCCCGCCAAACTTCACCCGGATCTAACATGCCGCCGTATCCATGGCTGTTCGACACCAAGGCCGACCTCAAGAGCCTGCCCACCAAGATCGCCGTGCAGACCCGCCTCGGGGTGCCGTGGCCCGCGATGAGCAAGGATGAGATCGAGCAAACCGCCCGCGACCAAGGCATGGCGTTGGCCGAGTCGCTGGTCAAGGCCGGGGCTTTCCTGCCCGACAAACCGGACTTGAGCCAGGACCTGCTGCGCAACCAGCTCGCCGATAGCAAGGTGGTCGCCCTGATCGCCTACATGCAGAAACTAGGGGCCTATCAGGAAGTCGAGGCTCCTCCTTCCAAGGAAGGCCGCCCGCTCGATCCGGACAGCTATCGCCGCGTGTCGGCCGCTCCGCCAAAAGCAGAAGCCAAAAACTAACCGCCCACCACCATGTTCAAGAGACTTATCCTGGAAGATTGGACCGTGATCATGCCCATCGTCGCGTTCTTCTTCACCGCTGCGGTGTTTGTTTACACCACGGTCCGTGCGTTGAAGTTATCAAAAGACCGTCGCGAGCAACTGGCGAATCTGCCATTGGACGATTCAACTACCACCAAGTAACCGCCATGCCATCCGATCCCGAGATCAAAGTCGCACATTATGCCGATGGGAAAAACAAGGTTGTCATGCGTCCTCATGAATACGACGGGATTCAGGAGTATGACCAGATGCTGCCGAATTGGTGGCTCTTCATCTTCTATGCCACGCTCCTCTTTTTTCCCATCTGCTGGCTGGCCTACTATCAGTTTGGCTTCATGAAACCGGATGGCGAAATCGTGTCGGCCAAGATGGCGGAGATCGAGAAGGTCAAAGCCAAGGCACTTGAGGAAATGCTCGCCCACCTCGACGACAACATTCTAACCGAGAAATGGGCCAAGGACGATCAGGTCGTGGCCAACGGCCAGGAAACTTACCTTGCCAACTGCACCGCTTGCCACGGCCAGGATCTCGCGGCGAAGATGGACATCGGCAACGGCCAATCCGTTCCGCTGCCGGGGCTCTCTCTCGTTGACGGGCAATGGAAATACGGTGACAAGCCGATGGACATCTTCAAGCTGATCAATGCCGGGACCCCGCCGGAGAGCACCGGGCACAACGGCGCGAGGATGGAAGCCTGGGGACAAAAAATGCCGCCGAAAAAAGTGGTCGAGCTGGTGGCATTCATCATGCGTGAAAATCCCAAGGATTTTCCCAACGCGCGCAACTAGATTATCCCCGTGGCCGATCACCTGGAAACTGTCCGACGCCCGAATCTTGACACGGTTACGACCATCAATACGGACGGCTCGCACAACGTCCTCCACCCGGCGGACGTCAAGGGGCGTTTCACACTCGCGCGACGGCTCGTGGCATTCGTGTTGATCCTGGTCTATACGGCCCTGCCGTGGATTCCGATCAACGGCGCACCCGCGGTTTTCTTCGATGTGGAGATGCGCCGGTTCCATCTCTTCGGTCTAACCATGGTCGCGCAGGACATGTGGGTGTTGTTCTTCGCCATCAGTGGACTCGGATTCCTGCTGTTCGTGATCACCTCGGTTTTGGGCCGGATCTGGTGTGGCTGGGCGTGTCCCTACACCGTGTTCCTCGATCATGTCTTCCGCCGCATCGAGCGCTTGATCGACGGCGACGCCTCAGCCCGCCGCAAACTCGCCGCCGCGCCTAACGATTTCACGAAGATCACCAAACGCGTCATCAAACACGGACTGTATATTGTCTGCTCCGCGTTGATCGCCCATATCTTCCTGTCCTATTTCGTATCGCTGCCCCGGCTCTATTCCTTCATGCGTCAAGGGCCGGTGGCACATCCCACTTCGTTCGGCGTGGTGTTGTTCCTGACCGGGACCCTCTACTACTGTTACGCCCATTTCCGTGAGCAATTCTGCATCCTGATGTGCCCGTATGGCCGGCTTCAATCTGCGCTAACGGATGACGACACCATGATCATCGGTTATGACCTGAAACGCGGCGAACCACGCGGCAAGGTGACCGACCCCAACGCCGGCGCGTGCATCGACTGCAACCGCTGCGTGACCGTCTGCCCGACCGGCATCGACATCCGCGCCGGTCTCCAGATGGAATGCATCGGTTGTGCCGCCTGCATCGATGCCTGTGACGACATCATGACCAAGGTCAAGCGACCGACCGGCCTCATTCGTTACGACTCCTCGCGGGGACTTGCCGGGGAAAAGCGCCGGATCTTCCGCCCGCGGCTGCTGGCCTACGGCTTCCTGGGATTGCTCGGACTGACGGCATTGGGTGTGACGGCGTTCATGCGGGCGAAACCGATGAATGCCGATGTCACCCGGATGCGCGGCCCTTCGTTCTATCGAGATCCGACGATGGTGCGGAATCACTATCAGTTGCGGCTTTTCAACAAGCGGAACCAAGCCATGACTTTCAACGTCTCGTTGGAAAATCCTCCTCCCGGCTTCGCGCTCACCGGCATTGGTGGGGATCTCAAGCTGGACGCACTCAAGGAACTGGCACGGCCGCTCGTCGTGATTGTCCCTAACGAAAACTATCAGGGACCGCGCACCCTGACCTTGAAAATTCATTCCCAACCGGGGGATTCCACCGTCCGTCACGAGATCGAGTTTCTCGGCCCGAATCCACACCTTTTCAAACAACCCTAACTCCCAACTATCATGTTTCGTCCCTGGATATTTGTAATCTGCGCGTTTCTCCTGCTCATCGCCGCGTGGTCGTCGTTGATCTTCATCGCCTCCAAGCATGCTCCCGAGCAGATCCCGGTAAAAGTCGTGAAATCCCGCTGACCTTTCCATGGATGTCATCCACACAACTGTCGGCGCGTTGGTCGCCGGACTTGTCACCAGTGTCCACTGTGTCGGCATGTGTGGTCCGATCGCCTGCGGGCTGGCGGCGATGCCGGCGAGCGAAAGTGAACGGATGCTCGCGGCCACCGCCTATCATGGCACGCGGCTGACTTCCTATGCCGTGGTTGGCGCGATTTGCGGAGCGGTGGGCAAGCAACCGCTGCAATGGATCTTCAACTCACCGGCAGTGATCCTGCCATGGATCTTGGTGGGCGTGTTCCTGATATTTGCCCTAGGCCTGGAAAAGCGGCTGCCGCGGCCGGCGGCCTTGCTTAAATACTCGGCCAGATGGAGGTTCAAGACATCGCGGCTCACGCCGATCCGCAGCGGCCTAGCGCTCGGAGCTCTAACGCCACTTCTGCCGTGCGGGCCACTCTATCTATTGTTCGGCGCGGCCTTGCTCAGCGGTTCCGGTTGGCGCGGCGCGGAGTTTGCCTTCGCCTTCGGGCTCGGAACGGTGCCGCTGTTGTGGCTCGCCCAAACCCAGCTCCACCGGATGAAACGCAGAGTCTCACCGCTGGCCATGGTCAGGGTTCAGCGCGGTCTCGCTCTAACTGCGGCGCTGGTCATGATGTGGCGATTGCACGGCACGCTGCCGGGTTTCCAGAACGAGCCGGAGGCATTGCCATCCTGCTGCCACGACATTCCCACCAACTAACAGTCATGGCGGAATGCGCACATTGCAGCACGCCGTTCCCGGCAACGACCAGCGAGGATCGCTTCTGCTGCAAGGGCTGCGAGTTCGTCTATGACCTGATCCACGACGAGGGACTGGACCGCTACTACACGCTGCGCCAGGACACGCCGGTGAAACCCGTGCGAAGCGTGCCGTTCGAAGCCCATGATTTCACCTGGTTGGCGGAGAAAGTGGCCGAAATCGAGTCCGGCTCGACGCCCGGCAAGAGCGTGGAAGGGGACTTCTCGCTCGAAGGCATTTCGTGCATCGGTTGCGTCTGGCTGGTGGAGAAAATCTTTCTGCGTCAACCCGGTGCGCTCGAAGCGGCGGCGCATCCTGCGACTGGCCGCGTGCATCTGTCATGGCAGTCGGGGAATATGGATCTCCCCGCGTTCGCAAGCGAATTGGTGTCGTTCGGCTACACGCTGGCCCCGCGGCGCAGTGGCAATTCCGCGTCGGAAGCCGGGCAACTTGGCGCCCGCCTCGGACTGTGCGGAGCATTTACCCTGAACGCGATGGGCTTCACCCTGCCAAGCTATCTGGGCATGCCGCAGAACTTCGCGTTTGCCGGACTGTTCCAACTGGTCGGGCTTCTAACGGCCACGCTGGCGATGCTGGTGGGCGGTAGCTATTTCATCGTCCGCGCGTGGCAGGCCGCACGGATGAAGAGTTTGCACATCGATCTGCCGATCGCGCTGGGGCTGATCATCGCCTACATCGGTTCGCTCGCCGGGTGGGCTTTCGGGATCCATGGACTGATCTATTTCGATTTTGTCTGCACCTTCGTTTTCCTGATGCTGGCGGGACGATATTTCCAACTCTCGACGATGGAGAAAAACCGGCAGCGCCTGCAACGCCAACGACCAATCGCGGAAACCATGCGCTCTCCAGACCGCGCGGAGCCGCTCTCGCTGACCGACCTCGCGGCGGGAATGCGGTTCCAACTCGAACCCGGCCAAGCGGTGCCCGTGGCCGCCGTGCTCGACAGCGCCGCCGCGGATTTTTCCTTAGAATGGATCAGCGGCGAGGCCGAGTCGTGCACCTATCAAGCCGGCCGCACGTTGCCGGCGGGAGCGATTCATCTGGGGAAACTGCCGGTCATCCTCACCGCCGCGGAAACCTGGGCGGAGTCGATGTTGGCGCGACTCGTTGCCAGCGATCGGCCTGCCGTGCGGGTGCCCGCGCTGGAGAGGGTGCTCAAGTTCTATCTGCTCGCCGTGTTGTGCATCGGAGTGGGCGCGTTCGTTTGGTGGAATCATTTTCACGGTCTGGCGGCGGCACTGCAGGTGATGATCTCGGTGTTCGTGGTTTCCTGTCCCTGCGCGCTCGGCGTGTCGTTGCCGATGGCGGACGAAATCGCGGGTTCGATGATGGAGAGGGCGGGCGTTTTCATTCGCCAGCCCTTGCTGTGGGCCAGACTCCGCCGCGTGAAGACCGTGATCTTCGACAAGACAGGCACGCTCACCCTTGAGCGTCCGGTGCTCGTCAACCCCGCCGCGGTTAGTTCGCTCGCGGCCGACGCGCGGTTGGCCTTGGCCCGGTTGACCAGCGGCTCGCTGCATCCGGTTTCGCGGGCGCTGCTGGAATCGCTTGGCCGGGATGGCCAGAAGCTGCTGCGGGAGCAACCGGACGTTGCGGTCACGGATGTTCCCGGATCGGGCCGGCATTATTCCGAGAATGGCGTCGAGTGGTCGCTCGGGAAGCCGGGGTGGCAGTCCGGGGAAATCGCGAACCACGATTCCGAACTCTGCCGCAACGGCGAACGGGTCAGCCATTTCATCTTCCGCGAGTCGCTCCGCGCGGATGCGATTGCCGCGCTGGGAATTCTGAAGAAGCGGAATTACCGGCTGGTGATCCTATCCGGGGATCGCCCGGAAAAGGTGCTCGCTGCCGCCGGGACGCTCGGGATTTCTCCTGAGGACAGCCACGCAGCGCTGCTTCCGGTGCGTAAGGAGGAAATCGTCCGCGAACTGGATCACGAGGACACGCTCTACCTCGGCGATGGCGCAAACGATTCGCTCGCTTTCAACGCCGCCTGGACCACCGGCACCCCGGTGGTGGACCGCAGCCTGCTGGAATCCAAGGCTGATTTCTTTTTCATGGGCCAGAGCCTGCGGTTCTTGCCAGGTCTGCTCAGCCTCGCCAAGCGGCGCCAGTTGGTGGTCCGCATCGCGTTCACCTTCGCGCTTGGGTATAATCTCACGGCCGTCGGCATTTGCCTGAACGGCCACATGAGTCCCTTGCTGGCGGCCGTCCTGATGCCGCTGAGCTCCGCGATTTCCCTCGCGATTGTCGCAGTCGGATTGCGTTGGAGAAATCAGGCGGATGCAAAAGTTGATCTAGCGGCAACCCACAGGTACGATGGCGGCGCAGGTTCGACCCTGCCCGCCATCGCACATGAGCCAAGCACTGACCGATTACGACCAAGTTCTGTTTGAGAAACTCAGGAATTCCGAGCTTTTCGCCACCTATCAGGATGCCTTCCGTTCAGCCACCGGATTGCCGCTTCGCTTGGTCGGTCCGAATGTTGAGGAATGGTGCATGGAAGAGGGGGGCAAGAACCGCAGCACCTTTTGCGAAGCGCTGAATCTCTGTCAAAGCGCGTGCGGTGCCTGTATTGAAACCAACCGCCGACTCATGGAGGAAGCCGCGGTCAACGGCCCCACCACTTGCCACTGCTTCGCCGGGATGGCCGCCACCGCGGTACCGGTTCGCGCCGGATCCCGGTTGCTTGGCTTTCTCAAGACCGGCCAGGTTTTCAATCAGGTGCCGACGCCCGCCTCCTTCCGACAGGTTTCCAAGACGCTTGCCCGCCAAGGGCTGAGCAAGGAAGACGTGGCAAAGCTGGCTGCCGTCTATCAGCAGACCCAGACCGTGGAACCGGAGCGCTACCAGAGCATGGTCACCCTGCTTGCCACCTTCGCCGAGCAGCTCGGCCAACAAGCGGATAAACTCATCGTCATCCGTGATGGCAGCGAGCCCTCCGCGATTGCCAAGGCCCGCGAGTTCATCGACCAAAATCTCGCCGAGCCTCTGCCGCTCGCGCTGGTTGCACGCAACGCCGGCCTCAGCGAATCCCACTTTTGCCGGGTTTTCCGCGATGCGACCGGCCTTACACTCACCGATTACGTCAACCGCCGCCGCATCCAGTGGGCGAAGAGGGAATTGCTGAAATCCGAGACCCGCATCTCCGAGATTGCGTTCCTGATCGGCTATCAATCTTTGTCCCAATTCAACCGCAGTTTCTCGCGGGTCACCGGTCTTTCGCCCTCCCGGTATAGGGATGCGGAACTAACAAGTTTGGTGTCGTAAGTCGATGGATAGTCACGGTCTAGGTATATTACTTAGCTTTATGGTTGACCAATTCGGCACTCCCGGATGATTCTTGAAAGTTAATGAATGTCGGGTCTTGCCAAGGTCCACTCCTGTGCATAAGCCGTGCGGCGACATGGCAAACATCGGTCCCTTTGCATTCCCACCCAATGGTTTTGACGCTGTAATTTTCGACTGTGACGGCACGCTCGTTGACTCGATGCCGGCTCACTTCGACGCCTGGTGCGAGGCGCTCGCGCTCTACGGAGCCTGCGGCATTTTCAAGGAAGACGTGTTCTTCGCGATGGGCGGTCGCCCGACGATGGACATCGTGGTCCAATTGAACGACGAATATAACCTCAAGCTCGACCCCGTGAAGGTCGCGATGGCGAAACGGGAAGCTTTCCTGAAGCGCCTGAACACCGTGACGTTGATCGAGGAGGTGGCCGCCTTCGCCGAATCCCTCCGCGGGAAATTCCCGATGGCGATCGCCACCGGCGGTTCCCGGATGGTGATTGAGAAGACTCTGAAGATCGTCGGAATCTCCGATTGGTTTGACGAGGTAGTCACCGCCGACGACGTGACGGATGGCAAACCGGCACCGGATATTTTCCTGAAAGCGGCGCATCTGCTAGGGGTGAGTCCCTCGAAGTGCCTGGCGCTGGAAGATGCCCCCGCCGGCATCCTCGCCGCCCAGCGCGCCGGGATGCAGGTCATCGCGATTCCTTCCCCGCTGGTTTCGCTGGCAGGTTAGAAACGGCTCCGCCGTCATGAAGATTTCCACCTACACCGGCGGCTTCGTACAAACCAACGGCTACCTCGTCGAGACTCCGGACGGCAATCTCCTCATTGACGCGCCGGAAGGTATCGCGGACTGGGTGACCCGCCGTGGCGTGAGGATCGATGACGTGCTTCTAACGCATCAGCACTACGATCACGTCACCGATGCCGCCGCGCTCAACGCCTTGGGCGCGCGGCTGCACGCGTTGGAGGATTATTCGGCGGATCTAACACTTGAATCCATGGTGCGCTCGTGGGGCATGCCGATCTCCGTCATTCCCTATCAGATCGATAAACGATTTGTGATGACCGCGCCGCTGCGGATCGCCGGTCTGGAATTCACACTTGCCCACCTGCCCGGCCACTCGCTCGACAGCGTGACCTTGTATCTGGCGGATCACGGGTTTGTCTTTGCGGGAGACACGTTGTTTGCCAGTTCCATCGGCCGCACCGATCTCCCCGGCGGAAGCACAACCCAACTGTTGGATGGTATCGCCCGCCATCTCATGGCCCTGCCGCCGGACACCCGCGTCCTGCCCGGTCACGGCCCAGCCACCACCATCGCCGCCGAAGCGCGCGACAATCCTTATTTGGAGTGAGGCTTTCGGAGCCGGACTTTCCGCGAGTTCGGTACAAAAGTGAGGACCACTTGCACCGATCGTGTGGAGCGCAACGGGATTTTTTGTAATTGCCGAGTGGGATGAAAGGCGGGAATTTTTGATGATGGACGGATCGGGGATTTGCGTGGCCGGTCTGAAATGTGATGAAGAAAATCAAAGCTCGAAGATGAGAAAAATTTGAATCCATCCGCGGGTGGCGCCGTCTCTCCGGGTGTGAACTTAACAACCAAGGAGGAATTCATGAAAACGAAACTTCAACTTTGGGCCCGGTGGCTCGCGGCGATCATGATCGGCGGAGGGATGCTCGGCCTGGGAATCACCCCGGCGCGGGCGATCGAGATCAACAATGAAGACGTGGAAGTCTTGACACGAGGTCCGGTGCACGAGGCATTTGCCGAAACCGTGGTCTTCGATCCGCGGCCCGGAATCATCGTGCCCAAGCAACCGCCGGTTTTGATCGAAGAAGTCATGCCGGACCAACGACCCACGGGCGACAACGTGCTCTGGATCCCGGGATATTGGGGTTGGGATGAGGACACCACCGACTTCCTGTGGATCAGCGGAGTGTGGCGGAACTTACCACCCGGCCGCGAGTGGGTGCCGGGCTATTGGTCGCCGGTGGATTCCGGCTACCAGTGGACATCCGGCTATTGGCAGGATGCGGAAGCCACGGAAGTGACCTATCTTCCGGAACCACCGCGCAGCTTGGAGCGGGGACCCAGTGTGAAGGCATCCTCGGACGACGAGACGTGGATCCCGGGAAACTGGGAATACCGGGATGACCGTTATGCCTGGCGCGCGGGATACTGGGTGACGGCCCAGTCGAACTGGCTGTGGACGCCGTCGTACTACCGTTGGACGCCGTATGGTCATGTGTATGTGGACGGCTACTGGGACTACCCGGTGGTGAACCGAGGGGTGATCTTCGCTCCGGTCCGTTTCCACCGGCCCTACTACTATGAACGGCCGGACTACTACTACACGCCTGTGGCGGCGGTGGCGCTGAGCGTCTTTTGGAACCATTTGTTCGTGAGTCCGCACTATGGCCACTATTACTACGGCGACTATTATGAGCCGATTTACCGCGACCGTTATTATGCGTCTTATGCCTATGGCTCCCGTTACCGGGGCTATGACCCTATTTACGCCCGCAATCGCTGGGAAAACCGGGCTGACCGGGACTGGGACCGCCAGCGCCAGGATTACTACGAATTCCGCCGGGATAACGTGGATTCCCGTCCGCCGCGGACTTGGGCTGCCTTGAACCGCCGCTCCGACGTGGATCGCCAGCGGGATGACTTCGGCGTGGTGGAACGCTACGACGGCGTGGTGCAGCGCAGGGAGGGCGACCGGCAGTTCCAGACGGTGAGCAGCGACGAGCGTCAACGTTTTGTTTCCAAACGAAATGAGATCCGGAACTACGCCCGGGAGCGCCAGCAACGGGAAATCACGGCCGTTCGTGAGCGAGGCGACAAGCAACAGAGCCGCACGGAAGTGTCCCGCCTGAAAGTGAACCGCTCGCCGGTGGTGGCCAAACGCTCCGACCGCTCCGAACAGGCCGGAGGTCCTCCGGCACGTTTGCAATCGCGCGCATCTAAATCGGGAGTGTCTGAAAAGAGTGCTGCGACCCGCAGCGAGAAAGGGAATGGCAAGGCGATAGCCGGAAAGTCCAATTCGCGCAGCGATGCGACCTTGGCCGGGCCAAACCGTGAAACTCGGACGAAGCCCGGACAACGCCGCGATGACGTGGCCACCGCGAAGGGCAAATCGCCACAGCGGACTGGGGAGTCCAGCCCACGAACCGACAACCGGTCGGGCAGCAAGACGGAGAAAGCCATTTCCTCTGCCTCCCGGAGCAAGGCGGAACCGAAGCGCGAGGCCTCGGCGGCGGAAAGGAGTCCAGGCAAACAATCGTCTGCCAACAACCGGAAGCCGGCGGAAAAACGCGCGACGACTCCCAACGTCCAACGCCAGGAGTCGCCGGCGACCAAGCGTCAAGCGGTGCCGCAACAGGAGAAGCGGAAGAAAGAACAGCAAGAGGCGAAAAGGCAGGCCGCCCGGGAGACCGCCCCCAGCCGCAAGGTGATGGCGGAGCCCACCCGTCAGGCGTCGGCAGCACCTGATCGCCAAACAACCAGGAAAGCGTCAATGCCGCGGGATCAAGTGAAGCAGCAACTGAAGGCCCAGCCACAACGCCAACAAGCGACGCGCTCGGAACCTCGGAAGGCGCAAACCGCGGCGAGACCGGAACCCCAAAAGCAGGCGGCAAGGTCGGCACCGCAACGCCAAGCCGCAAAATCGGCCCCTCAACCGCAACGGGCAGCAACTCCGAAACAGCAAACGAAATCGGGATCGTCACCCAAGAGCACTGAGGAAACGGACTCGAAGGCAGCCAAGAAGAAGCAGCAGAATTGACAACGACGGCAGGGCTGGCCCGACGCGGGCCGCCCTGCCGATCATTCGGGTGTGTTCCTCGGATCGGAAGAGCGGCTATTTGCGGATGGGCACGGCATGGATTATCGTGGTCGGTTGCCAGCAGAAAGGAGAATGCCATGAAAGACGAAACCGAACACACCAACGATCCGGACAAGGGGCTCCACAATCCTCCGCCGAAAAACGACGGACCAGACGAAACTCCAATTCATGAAGACCTTTACCACGATGAGGGCCGCCGGAACCCACTCGACAAAGAAGGGCGGATGAAACCAAGCGCCATGGACGCTTTGCCCGACAAGGGCGATGACTTGTAGATCGGGAGGCAGCGGCATCCGTCCACGGGTGGCACCTTGGGATTGCCAGGCCTTTGCAATACCGGCGTGATAGAATTTGTTAGTCTCTGTGGCGCGCTGGTGGAAGACGTGCGTTGTTTGCCGGTTCCGTCGGCCGCACCGATCTCCCCGGCGGTAGCACCACAAGCGGCGGAACGGGCTTTCCCGCTCCGCCGCCATTGAATGTCAATCGATCAGTTAGGAACCACCGTCAGGCGGACGAAGAGCTTCGGCTGGCCGGTCGGCAGGGTGTAGGTCACCGATGCACCGTCATCGACGGCTGAGCCGGTGACGTCAGTCCAGATTACCAGATCGGGAGATGTCTCGATTTTGTAGGTGCCGGTGAAGGAAGCGCTTTTCGGCCAAGTGACGCTGCCTGCGACGATGCCCGGGTTGGAGGTGAAGGTCGAACCGGTGGCTCCGAAGAAGAATTCGACACCGTTTGTCACGCCGTCTTTGTCGAAATCGAGATTGGCGGCCTGACTGCCTGCGTTGATTCCGGACCAAGTGGAATAGCCGGTGGCACCGACTTGAAGACTGCCAGTCCCAGTGAAGAACACGCCGTAGATGGGAGTGGAGGAATTGTAAACGCCGTCCGGGACCAAGATTCCTCCCAGCGTTAGGGGACCCACGAAGTCGTTGCCGGAGAAATTCAGGTCCATGACGGCATCGGTGGCGATGGTCACAGCGGCGGCATTGGCGAGATAGGGGCTGCTGATGCTGAGAATGCCGCCGTTGACGGTGGTGGTCCCGGTGTAGGTGTTGGTGCCATCAAGGGTGAGTTTGGCAGTGCCGACCTTGGTCAGTCCCGTCTTGGTTCCACCATTTGTAAGTGTCCCGGAGAAGGTGGACGGCTCGTTGCGGCTTCCCACGCTAAAGACGAAAGTGCCGCCGCCCGAGCCGCTGCCTCCAATGACTGAGCCAGCCGCACCAGAAAGCGTGCCGATCTGGGTGGTGGTGGTCACGCTGGTGCCCGATTGGTGGGTGATCTGCGCCCCTGCCGCGAGATTCACTGCGGCACCGGCCAGGGAGGTTTCGGAATATCCGGATCCAAGACGGAAAAAGTTCGTGGCACCGGTTCCCAGATTCAAAGTTCCGGCGAAATTCTGGAAGTTGGCGGAGGTGACGGTCAAATTTGCATCCGCCGTGAGGGTCAATGTGCCGGTGCCGGTAATGGCGGGCGGATTGAAGGTGCTGTTCGCCCGGAAGGAAATGAATCCACCGTTCGTGGTGGTGGTGATGGAATTATTGAAATTGGCGGCGGTGGTACTCTGGAAACGGAGGGTGCCGCCATTCATGGTGATCGCCCCGCCAAAAATAGCCGAACTGTTGCCCGAATTGTCGGTGCGCAGAGTGCCGGCGCTTACGGTGGTGCCACCTGTGTAGGTGTTTCCTGCGGACAGGATCCACAGTCCGCCGCCTTCCTTCACCACGGAGAGGGTGCCGCCGCCGGTGCCATTTCCAATCACGCCGGTGATGGCGTTGTTGCCGCCGCTGGTGCCAGTTAGGGTAAGGGCGGTGTTGTTGGTGCCGGTGGCGACACCGGTGATGCCACCGGCGCTAATGATGATTTCACGGTTGGTTCCCGGTGTATCGGTTTGGATCTTGTAGGTGCCGCCGTCGCCCTGGAGCTGAAGTGCGGCGGTGATGCGTGGTTCACCTGCGGAGCCATTGGAAAGTAGGGTGCCGCCATCTGTTAAGAGGAGTGCAGCCCCACTGAGGGTATATGGGATGTTCGCGGTGAAGGAGATATTCTGAAGGTTCCTGCCGGCATCGACGGTGACGGCGACGCCGGTGGAAGTCGGAAAGGTGGCGGTATCCGTATTGGTGGTGCCGGTGGTGGCGCCCGGAGGCCCGCCTGCAGACCAGTTCAGGGGATCGGCCCAGTCGGCGGAGACGGGAGCGGCAAGCCATGTGGCACTGGCGGCGTGGAGGTCGGCAACGGCAGCGAGTGAGAGGCAGACGGTCAACGAGGTTCGGAGGGATGGGAAGGCGCTGTTGAGGGAAGCAAATTTCAGTTTCATGCAGTCTAGTGTGGATTTAGGCAGGGATAGGTGCCGGAGCCTCTTGTGGCCGCGGCATCGACATGTGCCTGTTCTAAGCGACGTCCGACGGGTGGGCAATGAACCCATTCGGAGTAAGGGTTTTTACCCTGGCACGAAGTCCTCCTCGCGAATACTGCACCGGACCGAGGCACTCCAGCCCCGCCCCGAGTATCTAACATTAAGCGTCTGCCCTCGAATGGGAGTGCCTGTGTCGGTTGCGACTGGCAGGCGCTGCCAAGGTTTCGAGATGTCCACGTGATAGAACTTGTTAGTCTCCGTGGCGTGGATGTCGGTGACGGTGCACTCGTCACTGGTGCCGCTGTGGAACGGGTCGATTGGCTCGCTCCAGGCGAGTGGGCGCACTCGACGCGCTAAACGCTGCAGCCGACGATGGGGGAAGGATAAGGTGCTGGTGGCCGGACTCGACGGGAGTTGGATCGATGCGGAGCAGCAAGCGCAAGAGCTACCCCAAAAAATCCCACTTTCCCGCTTGGCCCCCGGCGGCTCGCAGGGTGTGATGGTTTCGCAATGGCCTACCTCGACGAAAACTTCCTCCTCCATTCTCCCACGGCGCGCCGGCTTTTTCACGAAGTCGCCAAGGACCAGCCGATCATTGATTACCACTGCCACCTCTCGCCCCGGCAAATCGCGACCAACCATCGCTGGGCGGACATTTCCGACATCTGGCTCGGCGGCGACCACTACAAATGGCGGCTAATGCGCGCCAACGGCATCAGCGAGTATCTCATCACCGGCGACTCGACCCCGCGCGAAAAATTCCAGGCGTGGGCGGAAACCGTGCCTTACACCCTGCGCAACCCGATCCACCACTGGACCCACATCGAACTGCAGCGCTACTTTGGGATCGATCTGTTACTCACGCCCGACACCGCCGACGAAATCTGGGAGCGGACCAACGCGAAAATCGCCGAAGCGGATTTTTCCACCCACGGGCTGTTGGAAAAATTCGACGTGCGCGTGGTCGGCACCACCGATGATCCGGCCGATAGCCTGGACGACCATTTTGCCATCGCGGACTCCAATCTGAAGACTCTCGTAGTGCCGACGTTCCGGCCGGACAAGGCGTTGTTAGTGGACCGGCCCGATTTGCTCGCGCCTTGGTTGGAGAAACTGGAAGCCGCCTCGGACACCACCATCGTCCATCTGTCCGACCTGTTGGCCGCGCTGCAAAGCCGCCACGACGATTTCCACGAAGCGGGTGCCCGTTTATCGGATCACGGCCTGGATCGTCTCCCGGCCCTGCACTGCACCGACGAGGAAGCGGCGATGATCTTCAACCGCGCCCGCGCCGGCAAGGCAGCCTCGCCGGAGGAGAAGGAAAAATTCTCGTTCTATCTGATGGTTTTCTTCGGCCAGCTCGACGCGGCGAAGGACTGGACCAAGCAGCTCCACCTCGGCGCGTTCCGCAACATCAACTCGCGGATGGCCGGCAAACTCGGGCCGGACACCGGCTACGACAGCATCGGCGACACTCAGCAGGGCGAGGCGCTGGTGACCTACCTCGACGCGCTTGCGACCGGCGGCGCGCTGCCCAAGCTCGTGCTCTACAACCTCAACCCGCGCGACAACTATCTGTTCGCCTGTCTAACCGGCGTGTTCCAGGACGGCACCGTCGCCGGCAAGATCCAGTTCGGCTCCGGCTGGTGGTTCCTCGATCAGAAAAACGGGATGGAGCTCCAGCTCGACGCTCTATCAGCCACCGGCCTGCTCTCACGCTTCGTCGGCATGCTCACTGATTCGCGCTCTTTCCTGTCGTTCCCGCGTCATGAATACTTCCGCCGGATCCTGTGCAACCTCATCGGCGGCGAGGCCGACCGCGGTGAGCTGCCCGACGATTTCGAGGCGCTCTCCGGGCTGATCCGCGATGTCTGTTTCGGCAACGCGAAACGGCATTTCGGCTTCGACGTGTGAAGAAAGTGAAAGTGGCTGCGGCCTCTCGCCGCAGGCCGTGCTCGGAGCGTCTCGCTCCGAGTCTTTCTCTCCCGTGGTTGAATGAATCCGACTTCAACCGCCGTTTCCTCGCGATGCTTCCCAAACTCATCGCACCGCTCTTCATCATCACCGCCACGCTCCACGCTACTCCCGTCTTCATCGGCACCAACACCGGCGGGAAATCCGCCAGCAAGGGAATCTATCTGGCGGATTTCGATGCGGCGACCGGCAAGCTCACCGAACCGAAACTCGCCGCTGAATATCAGAATCCCGGATTCCTCGCGCTGCATCCCACCAAACCCATTCTCTATGCTTGCGGCCAGCCGAGCAAACCCTTCGCCGATGGCACGAACTCCGTCGCGGCATTCTCTATCGGCACGGACCACGGCTTGAAATTCCTCGGCGAGTCCTCGGCCGGCGGCAAGGGGGCCTGCCACGTCGCAGTGGATGCCACCGGCCACACGGTCGCCGTTGCAAACTACGGCGACGGCAGTTTCGCAACGATCAAGCTTGGCGACGATGGCAGCCCCGGCGAAATAGCGAGCGTGATTCACAGCAAGGGCTCCGGTCCTAACAAGCCGCGCCAGGACGGCCCGCATTCCCACGGCGTTTATTTCGACCGTGCCAACAAGCACCTCTTCGTGCCGGACCTCGGACTGGACCAGATTTTCATCTATCCGTTCGACGCCGCGACCTCGAAACTCGGCGACGCGCTGCCATCTCTAACCGGAGTCCCCGGCGCGGGTCCCCGGCACATGACGATTTCGCCGGATGAGAAGAACGCTTACGTGATCAACGAACTGGCCAACACGGTGCTCGCCACCACCTACGCGGACGGAAAGTTCACCGCGCTCGGAACGGTTCCCACCTTGCCCGCGGATTTCACGGGAGGAAGCACCACTGCTGAAATTGAGGTCCATCCGAACGGCAAGTTCGTCTATGGCTCCAACCGCGGCCACAACTCGATCGTCGTCTATCGGCGAGATCCGCAATCCGGCGCGCTGACCTTCCTGCAACACGCCCCCTGCGGTGGCAAAACCCCGCGGCATTTCAAGATCGACCCGACCGGCAAATGGCTGCTCTGCGCCCATCAGGATTCCAACACCATCAGCGTGCTCCCACTGGACCCAGCGACCGGCCTGCTAGGCGAACCCGGCGGCACTGTTTCCTCGCCAAGTTCGATCTGCCTGCTGTTTGGCCGCTGATTCCGCCCGATTGCCATTGACCCGGTCAGGTCTAACCGCACACGATTCGCTAGATTGAAACGCAAACCCACACATTCCAGACGTCGACTGAAAGCGTTCGCCGCGGGCAGCGCATGGCTGCTTGCCCCAGCCTCTGCTCCCGCCGCGATGGAACTCCTACCGGTCATTTCGAAAATGCAGGTGATGTATTCCATGGTCGGGCATTACAGTCATATTCCCGACCGCGTCAGCTTTTACAACAGCGCCGGAAGTCCCGCTGGAAACACTAATTACGTCGTGCCGCACCTGGTTTACGAGCCATTCGTGACGCTCTACAATCCGCACAACACGGAACTGAGAATGAGTGGCTCCCGGGTGCGCCTGTCCGATCCGCCGGTGGGATTCAAGTTCAGGAAGAACAACGACTACTTGCGCGCCGAATGGGCCACGGGCGACACCTTCCATGGCCTGGCACGGTTCCAGATCAGCAACGAAAACAATTCGGCGGCCCGGAAGACCCTCACGATGGTATTGGGAGGAGGCACGGCGGCTAGCTATGCCGGTCAGATTGTGTTGCAACCCGGCGAGTCGAAAACCTTTGCCGTGAGGATCGAAACCAACTGGACGTGGGGCTTGGAAACGGCGGGTGGCTACAACCCGCGATGTTTTTACGACTGGGATATTGGCAGGGACTTCACCAACAAGGATGCCCGGACGGTCAATAACTATGGTGCCGAATCGATCCCGACTCTCGGTTTTCGCGCGGGTTTCCAATCCGATCATCTCTCGCTGGCAACGGGGCGGCCGGCGGCCACGCGCTACCCTTTCGAATCGTCTTCAGGCTACGGGTCCGGCGGTTGGGTCGCGATCAAAACCACCGATCTTGTCAGGGTTGAAGCGAAGGCCCTTCGCACCACCGCGGCCAATCCGGCGGTTCCGGACTTCCAGCTCGCCCTGCTGCGTGGCGTCAATGCCGATGCCACGGCGGATCAGGCGAAGAGCTACTCGTTCAACGCCGCTTACCTAACACAGCCGGGTGCTCCGGGAGCCGGAGTTCCGGCCCTCGCGAGGACGTTTTCGGCTGGGAGTATTCTGCAATCGCCGGCGGACGTCACTGAGGGAGGTAAGACGCCGTTCGCGGCTTTTACGATCGTGGCGAAATCCAAAGCGCTCCAGTGCGGCGCATTTCAAGCCACCGTCCAACCTGCGTCGGAAAATCTCTACGAAACGCGCTTGTCCGAAACCCAGGATTTTTACGAAACGACCAACGTCGGCCCCTCGGACGCGCCGGTGTCGGGTATGAATGTGACCAACCTGCAGCGAATCGGAAACTATCTGATGTTGGATATTGCGGCGGTTCCCGGAACCAGCGGGACATGGAAAGTCAAAGGCACCGCGGACCTTGCGAACGGTTTCCCCGACGATCTAACTGCCTCGTCCACCGTAATCGAGGGACCTCCGAAAACGGGCGTTTACAAGGTGAAGGTTGATGTCTCGGGACGCGGCGAGCGCTATTTCGTGAGGATCGAGAATTAGTGTCCCGCCACCGGTCCGGATTTGCGCTGGAATTCCGGTGCTTCCCGGGCATCGTCCGCGCATGGGGATGACTCGCTTTCAAAAACTGGCCGCTGCGGCCTTGATATCGGTGCTGGCCCTGATGTTCGTGGGTGCGATTGTCAGGGTGACTGGCGCCGGGATGGGCTGTCCGGATTGGCCGACCTGCTGGGGCTGTTTGATCCCGCCGACAAAGGTCGAACAGGTGGATTTTTCGAAACTGCCGATTGAGAAATTCCAACACAAGGCGCAGCGGATGGGCCGCGATCCAGCGACGATTACGGTGGAGAGCCTGCGCCGGGAATTCAACTCGCGGCATGTTTGGACGGAGTTTCTGAACCGCCTGTCGAGTCTGCCGGTTGGGTTCTTTTCGCTGGCCACGTTCATCGCCGCGTTCTGGCAGCGGGAAAAGCGGCCGCTGGTTTTTTGGATGGCGTTCACCGCGTTGGTGACCGTGCTGGTCAACGCTTGGATGGGGGCGCGCGTCGTTTACAGCGGCTTGTCCCCGGGAGTTCTAACGACCCATTTGGCGCTGGCGATGAGTTTGATCGGGATGCTGGTTTACTGCGCGTGGCGCGGCACCGGCACGCCATGGAGGATCGGCATGGCGGACGTGCCGTTGTCAAAACTGCGGCTGATTGTTACGGTGCTGTTAGTGGTGATCGTTGCGGAGGGAATCCTCGGCGCGCAAGTTCGGGAAATGACCGACGAGCTGTCAAAGCTGCATGGCCATGCCGCCCGCGCGACCTGGGCCAGCGAGTTGGAGGGCTCGTGGATCTACCTCGTCCATCGGAGTTTCTCGTGGGCGGTGTTAGGCATGACGCTGTGGGCTTGGCTGGTGACTAGGCGCCATCGCGCCGGTGGCACGGGCAGGGTGGAGCAAGTGGTGCTCGGGATCGTGCTCTCGCAGATGGTGCTCGGCCTGGTGATGGCGCAGGTCCACATCTACTCGTGGGTGCAGGTCCTGCACGTCGGCCTCGCCGCGATCCTGCTGACCTTCGTCTGGCTCTGGCGCTTCGGGCTTTCAAAGAACCGGGATCTGGAAATTCCCTGTTCTTCCGAGCTTGGTGGATGAGGAACAGGCTTCCCGAAGCCCTCAGTTTCACTTGCCGGCCTTCCTCCATCAACGATCCGTTGGGAGGAAAGATCAGGGATCGGGGATCGGTTGATAGAGATCCTTCTCTGCAATCCACTTTGCCACGGCGGGGGCGAGCCATTTGTGGGTGAGAATGCCATTGGAAATCGCCAGCCGGATCGCTGTGGCGGACGCCGGGTGATCGCCACTAACGACATGGAGCCGGTAACCGTCGCGCGGCTGCGGTGGCTCTCCGCGGGCGAGGACGGCGAACTCCACGTGCTTCGCGAGAGTTTCCGGGTTTTTCCAACGCGGCAGCGCATCCCATTGGTCGCCGCCCATGATCCAGAACAGGCGGGTGCCGGGAAATTTCTCCGCCAGCGCCCCGGCGGTTAGATACGAGTAGGCGGGGCCGGGTTGGCGGAGTTCGTAATCATCGACAACCGCCCACGGCAGCCCGGCAGTGGCGAGCCGCAGCATTTCGCAGCGGTCCTCACCGCTGGCAGGCGCGGTCCCGGGCTTGTGCGGGGAAATCGGGCAGGGCAGAAAACGGACTTCATCGAGCGCAAGTGCCTCCCTGGCCAACCCGGCGAGCTGGATGTGCCCGAGATGGACCGGATCGAAGGTGCCGCCGAAGAGGCCGATTTTGCGCGGGGCTGTCATGGTTTCCGCTCGGAGCTTTACCGGCGCGGCGAAACGTGACCAGTTTTTCCGCCTCGTGACCAATGCTTTTCAAATCCTCGGAATCGAACCCGCGCTCGTTCTAACCGACGACGCCCTGCGCGATGCCTACCGCGAGGCCGGCAAGCGGACGCATCCCGATGCCGGTGGCGGGGAAGGGGAGTTCGCCGCGCTGCGCGAGGCCTTCGCCGTGGTGTCCAGCCCGTCGCGGCGGCTCAGGCATTGGCTCGAATTGCGCGGCACGCCGGGCGATGTTAGAGGCACCATCGAACCCTCGCTGATGGACATCTTCTCCGCCGTCGGTGCGGTCACCCAACAAGCCGAGGCGCTCGTCCGCAAGCGCGATGAAGCGAAATCCGCGCTGGTCCGTGCGATGTTAGAGGGCGAAACGCAAGTCAGCCGCGAGTCCGTGGAGCGTGCCATTTCCCAAGTGGAAGCGCGAATCTCCAACGAGTGCGCGGTGTTTCCCGGTTTCGAGAAATCCTCCGACCTTGATGTCGAGGCCGCCGCGAAAGCCGCCAGGAACCTGGCCTTTCTCGAAAAATGGCGCGCCGGCCTGCGGGCGTGTTTCTCAAAGCTGGTCTAGCAGAAGGAGTCCTAGTTGAACGTCAACGGATACATTCGGTTGGTGGACTGCGGGTCAGCGGCGGCCTTCGGACGATAGGCCTCCAGCGCGGCGGCCAGTTTTCCAGCGGCTTCCGGCGACGTTCCGTAGAAGGCGACGGTGTCGCCGCCACAAATCCAGTTGTCGCCAAGAACCCAAACTTCGACGGGGATCAAAGTGGCCGGCAACTCATTGGGCTCACCAAACCAACCCGGGTAGCAAATCACGTAATCGGTAAGCTCTTCCTCAAGCCGCTGCTTCAAAAACTCCGCCCCATAGGGAAGGTCCTGCTTGTCCAGCTTCCCGAGTCCGGCCAACTCGCGGAGGTGCGCGAAGGACAGGAAGGGAGCCGGGCCCGGCTTGCTGCCACCCACAGGTGCTCCCTTGGCAAGATAATGGGCGACTTTTGCGCGTGTCAGGCGGTTGTCGCCGAGCCCGAACAGGTCGAGGACCTGCGCGTCGGAGAAAAAGGAAACCGCGCCGAGATCGTTGACGGCCACCCGCGCTCCTGGGCCTAGCAGACGGGAGACGAGAGCCATTTGACCCTGCTGGTCGTGAATGTTTCCGGCGGCATGGACGATCTGGCCTGTCGCCAGAACGGATCGCCGTAGCAACGGAAAAGTCGCGGCTAGCAGGATGACGCAAACCGCGGCGGACAAGGCCACGGGGTGACGGCGCATCCAAGTTTGCAGCGGCACGAGCAGGGTCGCCGCAGCGATGAACCCGAGAAAAATCAGATAACCCTCGTAACGGTAAAACCAGCCAAGTTGGGCGAGTTGCAAATGGATGGCGATCATCGCGATCAGCGAGACCGGCAGCCAGGTACACCTTTCGTCACCCGGCTTGCGGCGGAAATGGCTGACAGCGGCGGCAGCAGTTAAAAGCATCAGCAGGACGAGGATATAGGAGTTGGCCACGGCCATCTGCCACGCCCGCAAGTGTCCCGCGCCCTTGATGTTTCCCTTCATGATCAGGGAATTCGGCAAGGGAAAGCCCCCGTGAGCGACCGAGTAAATTGCGAACGCCAGCCCGGGCAGTGCCATGCCGCAACCCAGCGCGAACGCCGCGGACCATTGCCGCCGCAGAGCCAGGAATATCAACAACGGTGGCAGCGCGAACAGCGACTCGTAGCGGGCACCCCCGGCAAGCAATGCCCAGACGAAAACCGCACCCAAACTTCCTCCCTTTTTGTTGAAAAAACCTAGCAGCGAAACCATCAGTCCGACCATCGTCCACGCGTGAAGCGTGTGCTCCATCCCGGTGGAAAGGATCGGCAGGACCGGCGCGCAAGCCAACGCCATGAGGATGACCACCGCCCGCGCCCCCGATCCAATGCCGAGGTCGCGGAGTAGCGCGTTTGCGCGTTCGATCGCCAACGCTCCAAAGAGGGTCCCAAGCACCGCGGGAATCCATGCCACCGGACCAGTCACGAAAAAAACCAGCGCCAGCAGCAGGGTCCACAGCAGCGACGAACTCGCCGCGGCGAACTCTCCTGGAATAATTCCGAACGTGCCGTTGGCAACGATGTTCTTCGCGAGCGTGCCGTGGATGTAGGCATCGTCGATCGTGTAGCTGAGTTCCCCGGTCCTTTGGTGAATGGTCCACCACATGACCACCGCCGCGATCAGATAGGCGGCCGTCACCACCACCAGACTCCAATCGATCGGGTGTGATCGACCGGGTGGGGGGATTTCAAAATCGGGTTCCTTGCAGGCCACGCTTGTTCCTAACCCGGTCGCGAATCCACCCGCAATTCCAATTGCCAGGGGGGGCCTGGAAAGCCGGCTTTCCTCGGAAGAAGGAGAACCATCCCAGACGCACGGGCCCATGATCGTCGACAAGGAATCCCACATTCCCATGGGTTCCAGACAGTCTCCCTAGCGTTCCTCGAAAAGTGGCGCACCGGCCTGCGGAGTTGCTTTTCAGGATTGGAGTAGCGGATCCGCGGCGAGGCTTACGCTGTCGGGAGAAAATCACGGGCAGATGGCAAGTTCAGTGCTATTTGATTTCCTGCCAAAAGGCTAGTGAGCGTTTGCCGAAGGCTCGTGGGGCTGCCAAGGGCACGTGGGGGCTTGTCAAAGGGGCGGGAGAGTTTGCCAAAGCCCCTTCGTTCTCTACTTCAGCCATCTCAACCGATGCCGGTGGAGAATGCGAGCGTCGCCCCGCACTCGCCCCTTGCAAAACAAAACTGGGCCTATTCCCAGCATGTCCTCTCTAAATGTGTGCTATTTGAAGCCGACTTCGGAGACTCAAGGGATTCGTTTAGATTTGGGCCAGGGCCAGTTTCCATAAGGCAATTCCAAGGCAGCGTACAGGTCACGCACTCCGGAGAGAAAGACGCCCGCCGCCATGAGCAGAAGGCTCCCAATAAGTAGGGGTGGAACGTTGTAATGTTCGTGAGTCAAAGCCGTCGGCAGCGACTTCCAGTGCCAGATTTCGGGAATGAGGAAGGCGATGATCGCTCCATAAATGATTCCCATGACAGCATGGGTCACACGTTCTCCTGCATAAACATCACCGAGGGGTTTTCGCACCACGATCTCCACCACGAAATCCCAGAGTGTGAGGATGATTTCGGCGACGAGGACACCGCAGAGAACGAGTGCCCATCGGCCATGCCATCCGATCAAGGGCAATGTCGCGAATAGGATTGAGTAGAAAAAATCTCGGCCCGCATGGAGTTTTAGCTCGGGGGCGGCGTGACGCCCTTCTGCAGGAAGGCGGGCGCGCCACTCGTGATAGTAAAAGGTATCGAAGGCACCGATGAGGCCCAGCGAAAATAGTAACCAAAGCACCGTGTTCATGACTGCGGATCCTCCACTTCGAGATGCCCTTCATAGGTAATGAGCGTTCCTATCAAGGGCAACTTCACCGCTACCCGAACATCTACTCGGTTCAGATCCTGGTCACGTTCGATTGCTGACACATGCGGGGCGAAGGCCGAGGGGACACGGACGCGGATGGGACCGAAGCAAAAACGGGCGCCACATTGCTTGTAAAGAAGTGCCCTGCCCATAACCTGTAGTTCAAAGCTCAATTCCCAACATTGGAAATACTCGACAAGACATCCAGCATCTGCCCATTGAAAAGTTGAGAAGGTGTCGGAACCAAAGCGACGTTCCCAAACCTGGCCTGCATCCTCTTCGTGAATTCGCAAGACCACCTGTGCTTGATTGTTCGCCGCCGGCAGCTTCGACCAGCGAATCAAATGCCCAGCGATACGACCCGCCCGATGGGTAACGCGGAAGTAGCCACGTCTTTCGACGCCAGCGAGATGTGCCGACCTTACAGAGCCGGGAAGTTCTCCCCACGCGCTGCCCAGTAGATTCTGATAGAGACTGGAAACGGAGTTGGAGGTGGTCATGAGCGGGGACGTCCGAAGCTAACGGACCGGCCGGGCCTTCGGGACGGCGGGCACGGCCTTGGGAGTGGGAGCCGCCGGATTCTCGGCCTTTCTCGAAAATTCGGAGGTGCTGCTCAAATACCAGATCAAGGCTCCGCCGCCGAGGACGGCGACCAAGGTGAAGAAGACGATGAGGATGCCGAGGCAGGATTTCATGGCGATTCGTTAGAGGTGGGATTTACGGCTTGCGCTCGATGCGGGCGGCGAAGGCACCGTCGGTCTGGTCGCGGAACGGCAGGGCGTCGCGGGTGGAAACGAGTTCGAGCTCAGGGTGGTCCGCGAGGAAGGCTTCTACCAGGCCAAGGTTCTCGGTGTGCTCGATGGAACAGGTGGAATAGACGATGCGGCCGCCGGGCTTGAGGCAGGTGAGGGCGTTTTCGAGGATCTTGCGCTGGGTAATCGCGATCTGGTCGATGTCGGGCGCTTGCAACCGCCAGCGGACATCCACGCGGCGCCGGATCACTCCGGTGTTAGAGCATGGGACGTCGAGGAGAATACCGTCGAAGCTGTTATGCCATTCCGCGGGCGCGGGGCGGGTCCAATCGTGGACGGCGATGGTGGACTGGCCGACATGGAGGCGGGCGAGGTTTTCCTCAAGTCGCGGCAGGCGCTTTTCGTTGGAGTCCGTGCAAACCAAGCCTTGGCCACCACCGAGTGCGGCGGCGATGAGAAACGCTTTGCCGCCCGGGGCGGCGCAGGCATCGAGGATGCGCTCGCCGGGTTGCGGAGCTAACAGCTCGACGCAGTGGCGGGTAGCGGGGTCCTGGATGTAAACCGAGCCGGAGGCGAGCAGGGTGGAGGGCAGCGAGCCGTCGATTTGATAGAAATCCGGCACGTTTTCCAGCGGTGTGCCTGGCAGGGATTCTGGTGCGGAAGCGAGAGGGTTCACGCGGAAATAATTCACCGCGGGAAGGTTGTTCCACTCCATCATCGAGATCGCGTTGCGGGTGCCGAAGGCGGTGCGCCAGCGGTTGTAGAGCCAGTCGGGATGCGAGTGGGCGACCGGCTGCGGCACTTCGGCGATTTCCTCCAACAGCCTTTTCCGCGACAGCGTCGCACGGCGCAATACGGCGTTGATCAGGCTGCGGACACTGGCTTTCCCGGCCTCCACGGTTTCGTTGACGGCGGCGTGGTCGGGCAGGTTGAGGATCAGCAACTGGCAGAGTCCGACGCGAAGAATGTCGCGGGTTTCCGCATCGATCTTGCCGTCGCGGAGCTTGCCGATCCAGTGGTCTAACATTCGCCGGTGCCGCAGCACGCCGAAGAGAATCGCCTGGAGCAAACCGCGGTCGGCGGAGGAGAGTTTGCGGCGTTGGGCGTGGCGTTCGATGAGGGTGTCGGCGTAGTCATGGCCCTTGGCCCAGGCACGGAGGGCGGAGACGGCGGCTTGGCGGACGTGGAAGTTTTTGGCGGGCATGGAGTCGTACGAATGTGCGTAGGCGCGATCACGTTATGGTGACGGCGTCTGGAGTGGGATATCCCTATTTCGCTGTTGGGACAATGGACAGTAAAATCAGGTGGGTAGGCCCCGGGAGCTCCCCCTCCGGGGCCAGCTTGCCGGGAGTTCGAGATCCTCTGCCGCGAGGCGGAAATCCCGAACTACTTCGGATAGACATGGGTGGCTTTCGCCCACTCGCTCCATTGTTTGGACAACTCCGCGACCTTTTCCGGCATTTCCTTGGCGAGGTTTTTCAGCTCGGTGCGGTCATCGGCGATGTTGTAAAGTTGCCAGCGGTCGGGCTTAACGCCGCCGGTCGGGGCGACGTCACGGCCGACGAGTTTCCAGTCGCCGTCGCGGAGGAAGGCGTTGTTCTCGTGCTCCATGAAGAGCGGTTTGCCGCGCTGGAGCGTGCCGCCGTCGAACACAGGCTTGAGGGAAACGCCCTGCATCGGCGGGATGGCTTCGGGGTATTTCGCGCCCGCGACTTCGACGAGGGTGGGCATGATGTCGATGATCTGGCCGGGTGTGGTGAACCAACCATCGCGCTTTTTGATGCCATCCGGCCAGTGGGCGAAGAACGGGGTGGCGGTGCCGCCCTCGTGGGCGAAGTGCTTGTAGAGGCGGAACGGGGTGGCCGAGGCGTTGGCCCAGGCCGTGCCATAGGAAATATTCCAGACGGAGTTGCGTTTGGCGGTGTCCATTACGTCGAGGTTGCCTAACACGCCGTTCTCGGCGCAGGCACCGTTGTCGGATAGAAACAGGATGAGGGTGTTGTCGAAGCGCTTGTGCTCCTTCAACCAGGCAACGAGCTTGCCGACGTTTTGATCGAGCCGGTCCACCATCGCGGCGTAGATGGCCATGCGAAGGTCCATTTCATCCTGCTTCGCGGCATCAAGGGAATCCCATGCGGGCACCTGCGGATCGCGCGGGGAAAGCGGCCATTTGGGGTCGATCAGGCCGAGCTGGATTTGTTTCTGATAGCGTTGCCGGCGCAGGGCATCCCAGCCGGTTCGGTATTTCCCGCGGTATTTGGCGATGTCCTGCTCGTGTGCCTGGATCGGCCAGTGCGGCGCGTTGTAGGCGAGGTAGAGGAAGAAGGGGTTGTCGGTTTCGCCGATGAATTGGATGGCGTGATCGGTGAAGGCGTCGGTGGTGTAGTAGGGGCGGTCCGTGGTGCTCTTCAGTTCGGTGTCCGGCTCGTTGGCGGAGGTGATGCCGCGTTTGCCGCCGGGTTTGAAATAGTTAGTCGCTCCCGACAGGATACCGTAGAATTTCTCGAAACCGCGCTGCGTGGGGCGTAGATCCGGGGTCTCCTGACCGAGATGCCATTTACCTGCCATCAGCGTGGCATAGCCGGAGCCCTTGAGCACCTCGGCGATCGTGGCGCAATCGCGGTTGAGATGGCCCAAATAGCCGGGCGGTCTATCAGCCGCACCTTTTTCGCCGGGCTCGTCCGTCATGTGACCGATGCCGGTCTGATGGGGGTGCTGGCCGGTCATCAACGACGCCCGCGTGGGGCAGCAGCGGGCGCTGTTATAGAATTGGGAAAACCGAACGCCACCGGCGGCCAGGGCGTCGAGATTGGGCGTGGCGATTTCGCCGCCGTAACAGCCGAGGTCCGAGAAGCCCATGTCATCGGCGAGGATGACAATGATGTTAGGGCGCCCGGCGCCGTGTGCAACCGGGGTGAGTGCGAGAAAAAGGGCGGTGACGAATTTCATGGCGGCGTCGGCTTTCATCACCTCATGCCGTTGACTCAACCCAGCACGTCATCCATCGCATCGATGAGTTCCTGCATGGTGGCTTCGGTTTCGTTGCCCATGTTGGAGATGCGGAAGGTGGTGCCCTTGATTTTGCCGTAACCGCCGTTGATCAGGAAGTTGTGCTTGGTCTTCAGGTTCTTGATGAAGCCTGATAGATCGAAGCCTTCGGGCGTCTTGAAGCAGGTGAGCGCGAACGAGCGGCGGCCTTCCGGCGCGAAGAGTTCGAAGCCGTGTTTCGCACCCCAAGCAGTGATCATCGCATTGGTCTTTGCATGGCGGGCCTGGCGAGCGGCGAATCCCTCCTTGGCGATTTCACCGAGCATGTACTGCAGGCCGTAGATGATGGAAATGGCCGGGGTGGAAGGCGTGTTGTTGACGGCGGCGTTCTTGGCAAACTCAATGAAGTCGAAGTAGTAACCGCGGTTAGGATTGGCCTTGGCGCGTTCCATGCCGGCTTCGGAAACAGAGAACACGGCGAGGCCGGGAGGCAGGGCGAGCGCCTTTTGAACACCGGCGAGCATGACGTCGATCTGGTTCGCATCCATGTCCATCGGGACCGTGGAGAGCGAGGAAACGGTGTCCACGATGAGCATGGTGTCCGGGAAGGATTTCACCACTTTGCAAATGCCGGCGAGGTCGTTGAGCACTCCGGTGGACGTTTCCGAATGGATGAAGGTCACAGTATCGAAGCCGCCTTCCGCGAGCTTGGCTCTAACGGCTTCAGGATCGATGGCTTCACCCCACGCGACTTGCACGGCGTCGGCCTCGAAGCCGCATTTTTTGGCGACGTCTAACCACTTGTCGGAGAACGCGCCGCAGCATAGGCAGAGGACTTTCTTTTTGGCGAGGTTGCGCAGGGAGCCTTCCATCACGCCCCAAGCGGACGAGGTGGAGAGGAACACCGGGCGGGCGGTGCCGAAGATTTCCTGAAGGCCGGGCTGGGTCGAGGCGTAGAGTTCCTCGAAATCCTTGCCGCGATGGCCGATCATGGTTTGCGACATGGCGGCGAACGTTTCCTTCGAAACATCGACGGGACCGGGGGCGAAGAGTTTGGGTGATGGCATGGCGATTTATGGAAGAAGGTTGTAGCTGCTGAGCAGGTAGGTGAGCTGGGAAGTGGCCGCCTCGCTCATCGGGGCGAGTGGCAGGCGCAGGTCTGGCAGGCAGTGACCTTGGAGGGCGACGGCGGTTTTGACCGGGACCGGGTTGACGTCGAGTGACATCAGCCCGCGCATCAGCGGGTAGTATTGCTTTTGCAGGGCGAGCGCTTCCGTGAAATTTCCTGATAGGCAGGCTTTGACGAGCTGGACCATGACCTCGGGGATCAGATTGGAGGCGACGGAAACGAGGCCGGTCGCACCGCAGGAAACGAAGGGTAACATGAGCGGATCGTCGCCGCAGAGGATGCCGAAATCGGCCGGCAGGGCTTGCACGAGTTGATTCACGCGGTCCACCGAGCCGCCGGCTTCCTTGATGGCGACGATCGTCGGGCAATCGGCGGCAAGGCGGGCGGCGGTTTCCGGGGCGATCTCGATCGAGGAGCGGCCGGGCACGCTGTAAAGCATGATCGGCAGATTCGTGGACTCGGCGATGGCCTTGAAATGGAGGTAGAGTCCTTCCTGCGAGGGCTTGTTGTAATACGGGCAAACTTGCAGGGAACCGGTCGCGCCGAGTTCTTCGGCGGCTTCCGTTAGCTCGATGGCTTCGGCGGTGGCGTTGGCACCGGTTCCGGCGATGACCTCACAGCGGCCAGCGGCGAATTCCACTGCGAGGCGGATCACCTCGATGTGTTCGTCCGTGTCGAGGGTGGGGGATTCCCCGGTGGTGCCGACGGGGACGATCCCGTCGATGCCGGCGGCGATTTGCCGTTCGATCAGGGATTGGAACGCGGGAACGTCGATTTCACCGTCGCGAAACGGGGTGATGAGAGCGGTGTAAGTGCCGGAGAAGGTCATGGCGGGGCGCGGAACATGAACCAACTTGCCCTCACGTCAAAGCTGTATCCTGCCGAAAGGAGATTTTTCACTCGATAGGGGCATGGACATCTCGTCCACTCATGAAGTGACGAAACCCCGCATCCCCTTATTTTCAGATATCGATCTCCCCCTCAAACACGAAGTCCGCAGGTCCGGTGAGGGTAACGTTCTTGAACGTCTGGGCGCCGGTTTTCTCGAAGCCGATTTCCAAAGTGTCGCCGCCTTCGACATCGACCTTGATCGGGCTCGGTGCACCGGTTAGCAGGTGGTGGACGAGGGCGGAGGCGACCATGCCGGTGCCGCAGGCGAGCGTTTCGTCTTCCACGCCGCGCTCGAAGGTGCGGATGGAAATGTGGTCGGGGGCGAGGATGGCGGCGAAATTGGCGTTGGTGCCGGCCGGGGCGAAGGCCTTGTGATTGCGGATGGCGGCACCGTGGGTGAAGACGTCGAAGTCATCGAGGGCGTTGGCACTTTCGAGGAAGGTGACCACGTGAGGGACGCCGGTGTTGATGAAATGGAGCGGGGCATCGAAGCCGGAAATTTTGGCGTCGGTGTTGAGCTTGAGGTCCTTGGGCTCGGACATCGCGATGCGGACATCGTCGCCGATCATGTCTGCAGCGAGGGTGCCGGCGATGGTTTCGAAAGTGACGCGCTTGAGGACGATTTCCCCGAGATGGGCGGTGAAGCGGCCGAAGCAGCGCGCGCCATTGCCGCACATTTCGGCTTCGCCGCCGTCGGCATTGTAATAGCGGAAACGGAAGTCAGCGCCCTTTTGGGCGGGCTCCACGGCGAGCAGTCCGTCGGCGCCGATGCCACGGTTGCGATCGCAGAGGGCGGCGATGGTGTCAGCGTCGAGTTCCTTGGAGAGCGAGAGGTCGCGGTTGTCAACGATGATGAAGTCGTTGCCGGCGCCGTTCATTTTGAAGAAGTGGAGGAGCATGGTGGACGAAGTTGAGAGTATGGAGTTGAGAGTTGAGGGAAAGAGAAGAGGGGAGATGGCGGGTCGTGGGCGGTGGATGCAAGTGCGATTTCTTCGGTACCAACTATCGACCCTCCACTATCAACTCATTCTGGTTAGAACGGCTTTCTCAGCCCGAGCCAGGCGGCGGTCACGGCGGCGGCGATGCACAGGATCAGGACCACGCAGCTTGGCAGCACCTTGCGTTTGGCGAGGACCGGAGCGGCTCCGATGAACAGCCACAAGCCGAGTTTGATCATCCACCAGGATTCTCCCATCGGCGGCTTTCTCAACATCGCGAAGCCGATCAGCAAAATGAAAAGCAGGGAAATGCCATGCAGGATGGAAGCACCTTTTTTGCCGGAACCGCCGAGCAGGGTGGCGCCGAGTGAGGTGAAAAGGCCGATGACTCCGGCGACGTGCAATGTTTTGAGAAGAAGAGGGTCCATGAGGTGCCGGAGTCTCTTCGGATCCGGCCGGGAATCAAGGAAGTTCCTTGATTTGCGAAGCGGGGGATTCGTGCTAGCGTGCCCGCTATGAAACGCCGCATCGCTTAGTTCCTGGCCACCACTTCCGGATTCTATCTGCTCACCATTGGACCGATGCCTGACCTTCTGCCGGTGATCGACGAGGCAACCGCGTTGTTGATTTTCGTGAAATCCATGGCGTATCTGGGCTATGACGTGAAGGCGTGGCTGCCATTTCTCGGGAAGGGAAAAGGGGGGAAGGCTTCTGTCGCCAAGGGCGTGTCCGGCCAAACCGTTGATGTTTGAGAAAATAGTTTGGACTGGAAGTTTCCGGGTTTGGGGCGCGTAATTCCGAACTCATGGCTGAACATCACCCTTCCACGACTCCTTCCAAAAAGCCTTGGGCCCTGACGTTTTTCGGACTGCTCGCAGCGGCCGGTCTTGTGGCCATGCCATTCCTCGCCGGTGCGCCTGACGGTGACAAAATGCCGGACATCGTCCGCTTCCTTGGCCATTTCCACCCGCTATTGCTGCACCTGCCGATTGGGGTTTTCATTTTGATCGTGCTTCAGGAACTGGGCGCGATCTTCGGCAAACGGCATCATGAAAAAGTCGCGCACAGGGCGATGTTTCCGCTGTTTTTCGGCGTGGTGAGCTCGATTCTGGCGGTCATCGCGGGATTCCTGCTCTACCACGGCGGCGACGAATATGCCGGCAACGCGCTTGCCGAACGTCACCTGTGGGGCGGTCTCATTTTCGCGGTCGTGGCGGTGATCACGTTCATCATGAAAGCCTGGACGGTCGCGCTCGATGGCAACCCTGCTTTCTATCGAATGCTTCTATTCACCAGCGTGACCGTCATGGGATTTGCCAGCCACGACGGAGCCTCGATCACCCACGGCGAGAATTACATGACCGAGTATGCCCCGAATCCGGTGCGCAGTTTGCTCGGCTTGGAGAAAAAGGCAGGGAAAGGACCGGAACCGAAGCCCATCCCCGACAAGCGCATCGCCGAGCAGTTCGTCTATACGGACATCGTCAAACCAATCCTCGAACGCCGCTGCGTCCAATGCCACAAGGAGAGCAAGGCGAAGGGCAAGTTCCGGATGGACACCTACGAAATGCTCGTCAAGGGCGGCAAGGAAGGCCCCGGTATCGAGCCCGGGAAATCCGCCGAAAGCAACATCCTCATCCGCATCGCTCTGCCCAAGGACGACGAGGAACACATGCCGCCGGAAGGGAAGCCGCAGATCGAGGATTCCGAAGTAGCCATCATCAAATGGTGGATCGACAACGGGGCCGACCCGAAGAAATCCATCAAGGAATTCGAGGTGCCGGCGGCGATCAAGGAGGCGATCGCCAAACTGGTGCCTGGCAGCCCTGCCGAATCCGGCGATTCCAGCGACTCCAAAGAAACGGCCGAGAGTTCCGCGCATCCCGCCCCGACCGGCCCGGACGAGGCTCTCAAGGCGTCGGTGGCCGGCATTTCCAAGGAGTTTCCCGGCGCGCTCAGCTTCGAATCGCAGCAATCGTCGCTGCTGACCTTCACCGCGGTTTCGCTTCGCGGAAATTTGGACGACGCGGGCTTCAAGAAGTTGGAGCCGGTGACCTCGCAGTTCGTCACCGTCGATCTATCAGCGACGAAGATCACCGACAAAGCGGTGGCCCAGCTCGGCTCATCCAAGAACCTCCGCCTCATCCGCCTCGCGGAAACGGGCGTAACCGATGCCGCCATCGACACGCTGCTCAAGATCCCGACTTTGGAATCGATCAATCTCTACGGCACCAAGGTCACCGATGCGGGTGTTAGCAAGCTATCCGCTCTAACGAATCTCAAGCGGCTCTATCTCTGGCAGACCGCCGTCACGCCCGAAGCGATCAAGGCGCTCAAGGAGAAACTTCCGGCGTGCGAGATCATTACCGGAATCGATTCCTGAGGAGGGGCGGACTTCGGCCGACCCGGGTTAACCTCAGGTCAACCCTCAGCAGGTTGCTGCTGGGAAATGCAGTGCAGTGTGCCTCCCTCTTCCACCAGATCGAGGCAATCAATACCCACGATTTCCCGATCTGAAAAAAGCTCGCGGATCATCCCCAGCGCCCGATCGTCGTTCTTCTTCTGCCGGAACGTGGGCACCAATACCCCGCCGTTGACGATCAGGAAATTCACATACGACGCTGGCAGGACTGGCAACCGCCAGCCCGGCACTTCACAGGCTTCGGGCAGCGGGATTTCCAGGACTTCGAATGCCCTGTTGTTAGGGCCAAGGAAGGACCGCAGCCGCCCCAGATTGTCCGCGAGGATTTGCTGATTGGGCGATGTCGAATCCCGGTCGATGCAGGCGAGAATCGTCTGCGGATCGATGAACCTCGCGAGATCGTCGATGTGACCATCCGTGTCATCGCCCTCGATGCCTTGTTTGAGCCAAAGGATTTCCGAAACCCCAAGGCCGTCGCAGAGCAGTTGTTCGATCACTTCACGGCCGAGATTGGGATTGCGGTTAGGATTTAACAGGACGGCTTCGGTCGTTAGAAGCTGGCCCGCGCCGTTGATCTCGATCGCTCCGCCTTCGAGAATCATCCCGCCTTTGAAAACGCGCTTGCCCAGCGCCTCGGCGATCCGGCCGGGGATGGCGTTGTCCTGATCCCATGGCGGAAATTTCCCGCCCCAGGCGTTGAATTCCCAATCCGTCACCGCCACCTCGCCGGTGACGCCGTGTTTCACGAAGATCGGCCCGTGATCGCGGCACCAGACGTCGTTGTGAGGATGATCGAATAGTTCGACCCGCTCCGGAACCGCCTTCGCCAGGTTACATGCCGCCCGGATGGCCGCGTGGTCCGCGCCGGGCGCGTTGATCCGCACCGGTTCGAAGCGCGAGATGGCCGCCGCGATTTCGGCGAATTTCGCCCAGATCATTTCCCGCTTGGCCCCGCCCCAATGGCGAGGATCCTCCACCGGCCACGAAAGCCACACCGCCTCCTGCGGCGACCATTCGGGGGGCATCGAAAATCCAGCGGCGGCAGCGGTCATGGGCGAACCATGCACGAACCTCGCGAGCCACTTCCAGCATTCATTGCGACGGGATCCTCTCTGTGAAATCGCCATGTAGGCAAATTACCTACATCAGAAAAGGAATTCCTTCACCTGTTCCCCTGTAAGATTCTCAGTGAGACTCTTTCATGTCTCTAAAAAACCATGAAATTTTTACTAAATCCCTTTCCTTTGCCACTTTCGCAGCTTTCGCACTCTTCACTCAGCTCGCAACCGCCGCGCTCCCGCCATCTCCGGGCGAGACGTTGACTCTCGAATGGAATGCCGTCTCCGAGCCGGATCTGCAAGACTACCGAGTTTACGTCGGAACGCAAACCGGCCAATACACCCGAACTTTAGACGCAGGGACCGCGACTTCCGTTCCCATCGATCAATTGGAGGTCGGCCAAACCTACTACTTGGCCGTGACCGCCATTGGCAGCACGGGCGAGGAAAGCCCGCCTTCGGCAGAACTCGTGGTGACAATCGCTACGCCGCCAGTGCCGACGGGTGCGCAGTTGAGTCCGAATGAAACCGGCGGCCTCGCCCTTCAATGGACGTTTCCCTCGTCTGCCATGGGTTCGTCTCCCGATTTCATCGTCCAAGCCAGTTCAGACCTGGTGAATTGGACGGAGGTCGCGACGGTCTTGGCTGAAAACTCCCTCGGTGGAGACGGCCAATTGGAACATTTCTCGTGGCCCGTTCCCACCACTGCCGACGAGCGGAAGTTCTATCGCCTCACCGCGAGAAACTGGTTGGGTTCGTCCACCACTCCTTAAGACTTTCCGTGTAGATTGGTGTTGTTGTGTAAAAGCGTTGTCGGGGTCTGGGCCCCGGCAACGTTCTTTTTCACACTGTCTTGGGATGGCGAAGGCGGTCGATGATCACGGCGATGATGATGATCGCGCCGGCGATTACCTCCGTCACCGGGGTGGGGATGCCGTTGAGCACGCACCCCAAGCGGATGGTGGTCATCAGCAGCGCGCCGATCACCGCGCCGAGCACAGTGCCTTCCCCGCCGGATAGACTCGCCCCGCCGATGACCACCGCGGCGATGATGTCGAGCTCCAGGCCGGTCGCCGTGGTCGGGTCGCCTTGCGAGGACTTGGCCATGTTCATCAAGGCGGCGAGACCGGCGAACGCTCCGCTGATCATGTAAACGAGGAATTTCACCTTGGAGACGTTGATCCCGCAGAGCGTGGCGGTGTGTTCGTTGGAACCGACCGCGAAAATATGCCGGCCGAAGCGGGTGTAGCGAAGGATCACGGAGAAAAGAACAACCAGGAGGATCATCAGCCACACTCCCCACGGGATGCCCGGTCCGCCCATCCAGGGCTTGAAGGACGTGTTGTCAAAGGGGAGGCTGACAGGCGTCCCGCTGGTTGAGATTTTTGCGGAACCGCGGAAAATCTGCATCGTGCCGAGGGTGATGATGAACGGAAGGAGTCGCAGTCCCACGGTTAGCCCGCCGTTGACCAAGCCGCAGGCACCGCCGAACGCGATGGTCGCCAGGAAAACCAGCGGCGCGGAGTAGTCCTTCGTCACCAGTGTCGCGGCCACGACCCCGCACAGGGCAATGATCGAGCCGACGGATAGATCGATCCCGCCGGCGATGATGATCAGCGTCATGCCGATCGCCGCGGTGCCGACGATGACCGTTTGGGTGAGCAAGCTGAGCAGGACATCCTGGGTGAACATCGCGGAATTCATCATCCCGAAGATGGCGTAAACCACCAGCAGGGCGACGAACGGACCGAGCAGGGTGAGGGCGGATTTCAGGCGGGTCGAGGACATGATGGAAATAGTTAGGGAAGGTCGGCGGCTTTGCCGGTGGCGACGAGCATCACGTCGTGTGGTGTCAGTTTTTCGACCGGCACGGCGCGGGTCAGCTTGCCCTGGCTCATCACGGCGATGCGGTCGCAGACGCCGAAGAGCTCCGGCAGGTAGCTTGAAATCATGATCACCGCGCGGGGACGCTTCGGATCGGTGACGACCTCGTTGATCGCCTCATAGATACGCGCTTTCGCAGCGATGTCGATCCCGCGGGTGGGCTCGTCCAGCAGGAGAACGTCCACGTCGTGTTCCAGCAAGCGGGCGAACGCCGCCTTCTGCTGGTTTCCGCCGGAAAGCGCGCCGATTGGCTGGGCCGGGCCCTGGCATTTGATGCCTAGCCGGGCGATCCAGAGCGAGGTCGCCGCGCGTTGTTTTTTCGGTGAAATCGTGCCGCCGCTGCCGAAGCGCTCGAGGCAGGTGAGCGTGACGTTGTCGGCGATGGATAGATTCAGCGCCAGGCCTTCCTCCTTGCGGTTCTCACTGAGCAGGCCGAGGCCCTGTTGCCAGCGTTTCCGCGGCGTGGCAGGTTCGGATTTGCCCCCGACGAGAACCTCACCGGATTTCACTCCGTCCAGACCAAACAAAGCCCGCAGAAACTCGGTGCGCCCGGAGCCAACCAGACCCGCGATGCCGACAACTTCGCCGCGGTGCAAATCAAGGTTCAAGCCCCGGGGCTTCTCGGCCCCGGAAAAATCGCGGATCTCCAACAGCTTCTCGCCCGGCTGGTGATTGGTCCGCGGATAGAGATCTTCCACATCGCGCCCGACCATCAACGAAACAACTTCCTCGGGAGCGACGGTGGCCACATCCCGGGTGCCGACCACCGAGCCGTCGCGCAGCACGGTTAGACGCGAGGCGAGCCGTTTCACTTCTTCCAGGAAATGGGAGATATAGATGATCGAAATGCCCTGCGCCTTCAAGCGGTCGATCAATGTGAACAGCCGCTCGATGTCCTTTTGCGCCAGCGACGAGGTCGGTTCGTCAAACACCAACAGCTTGCAACCCATCGCCAGCGAACGGCCGATTTCCACGAGTTGCAGCGCGGAAACGGATAGTTTTCGGGCAATTACGTCCGGCCGGATCTCCGGATGATCGAAGTGGGCGAGCGCCTCAAGCGCCCTCGTACGCATCGCCTTGCGGTCCACGAACAACCCGCGCATCGGCTCCATGCCGAGCACGATGTTTTCCTCCACCGTGAGGTGCGGCGCGATGGACAGCTCCTGATAGATCATGCCCACACCGCCCGCCCGCGCGTCGAGCGGATTCCGCGGGTGATAGATTTTGCCGTCGATCTCCATCTCCCCGCTGTCCGGCATGTAAGCTCCGGAAAGGATCTTCATCAACGTGCTCTTGCCCGCGCCGTTTTCCCCGACAAGCGCATGGACCTCGCCCGGCAAAACTTCCAAGTCCACCTGCCCAAGCGCGATGGTAGGACCAAAGGTCTTGCGGATGCCCCGCATGACAAGGCGTGGATGGGGGAGGGACATAAAGTGTGAAGTGATCAGTGAGCAGTGATCAGATAGAGCAATGGATCTTCTCTGATCACTGCTCACTGATCACTCGGCACTTCTTAAGGCAACTGCGTCTTGATCAAAGCGGCGACCTTCGGTTCGTTGAGATTGTCCGCCGTGACGAGGGTGGCTCCGGTGTCAATGACCGCTTCCACCTTCTCGCCTTTGAGCTTGGCGACGGCGGTCTTCACGCCGAGGTAGCCCATGTTGAGTGGATCCTGCAGAACGGTGCCATGCATCTCGCCTTTTTTGAGCGCGTCGATGAAGGTCGCATCGCAATCGAAGCCGACGAACTTGACCTTGCCGCCGAGGTTTTTGCCGCGGAGCGCTTGGAGCATGCCGTAGGCGTTGGTCTGGTTGCTGCAGAAAATCCCCTGGATCGAGAGTCCGTCGGCAGAGGCAAGGCGTGTTAGGAGGTTCGTGGCCACGTCCTGGGCCTGGCTGGCGGTGGCACCGGAGAATTGCTCCGAACTCACCACTTCGATCCCCGGGGACTTCTTGATCTCCTCGAGGAAGCCTTCCTCACGCTGCTCGGTCGAAGCGCTGCCCTGCATGTAGCGGAGCAAGGCCACCTTGCCTTTGCCTGCGAGAAGTTCGGATAGACGGCGGGCCGCGATCCGCCCGCCCTCGCGGTTGTCAGTGGCGACGTAACTGGTGATGAACTTCCCGCTGTCAGCCAGGCCGGAGTCGATGATGACCACGGGCTTGCCTTTTTCCGCGACGCTTTTGACTGAGTCGCGCAAGGCGACGGCATCAAGCGGTGCGAGCACGATGGCATCGTTTTGCAGGGCCTGGTTGGTGACGAGGTCGATCTGTTGCGAGCGGTCGTCCTCACGTTGCGGTCCGATGAAGGTGACCTTCACACCGAGCTCTGAGGCAGCCTTGTTAGCCCCGGCTTCGACGGATTTCCAATAGATGTGGGTGGTGCCTTTCGGGATGACGGCGATGCTGAGTTGGCCGGATTTCCCGGATTTGTTGCAGCCGATCAGAAGCGTGGAAACTGCGAGGGCGAGAAGTGCGATGGGTTTCATGATGAAGTGGACAAGGGCTATGAGTTTTGGCGTTGGCTGGCTAGATTTTTCCGTAAAGCGGGCCGTAGTTTGCGCAGGCCCGGAAATCCGCGCCTTCCAGATCGGCGGTGCCGAAAGCCGTCCACGCGCTCGGGCGGAAGACCCGGTCTTCGGCGACGTTGTGCATGTAAACCGGGATCCGCAGCATCGACGCGAGCGTTAGATAAAGGTGGCCGACGTGGCCGCAGGTCATTACGCAATGGTTTGCACCCCAGTGGTTCATCACCTCGTAGGCGCTGGTGAACGCGCCCTTGCCTGTTAGGATCGGGGCGAACCAAGTGGTCGGCCAGGTGGGATTGGTCCGTTGGTCGAGTGCGTCGTGCACGTCATCCGGGAGATCCACGGTGTGGCCTTCCGCCACTTGCAACACCGGTCCGAGGCCGCCGACCAGGTTGAGTCGGACCATCGTGGCCGGCATCCCGCCACGGGTGCGAAAGCGCGTGCTGAGCCCGCCGCCGGGGAAATACTCGGTGACGGAAGGATGCCAAGTGGTGGCGTTGAGGCATTTTTCCACTTCCGCGTCGGTGATCTCCCAGAACGGTTTCATCGCCGGTTGGCCGTTGGCTTCCTGCTCGCCGGTGCCGTCGAGCGCGGCGGGGCCGGAGTTGATCAGGTGGAGGATTCCGTCGCCGACGAGCGGGTGGTTGAATTTTCTTCCGCTGGCTGTCTCGATGGCGTCGAGGCTCCAGTAGGTGCGCAGGTCGGCGAAAATCTGCGCGCTGTTAGTCAGCAGGTGGCCGAAGAGCATGCCCGCGCCGTTGAGCGCGTCGTTTTCGGTGGCGACGATGTACGGCGCGCGCTTGCCGTTCCAATCGAACGACGAGTTGAGGATCGCCTCGAGGAAATCGCCGTTAGGAAAATGGTCGGTCCATTGGCGCTGGCCCTGGAAGCCGGCGGCGATGGCGTTGTGGCCGTGTGCCTGCTCGCCGAGTCCCATTTCCGCGAGCTTGGGATTGCCGATCATCAGGTCGCGGGCAATCAGCGTCATCTTCACGCTGTCCTCCCATTCCTTGTCGATCTGTTCGCGGCTGCGGGTGGTGGCTGGGGAGTTGTAGTCCTTGCCTTCCGGGCAGTTTGCCCTCACCCAGGCGAGCGCCTTTTCATACTCGGCTTGGTCGTATTGTCCCTTGCTCATGCGGCCGACGAACTCGGTTAGGTCGATGGCTTCCACGCGCATCCCGAACCATTTTTCCCACAGCGCGGGATCGACGACCGAGCCGGCGATGCCCATCGAAGTGCCGCCCATCGAGAGATAGCTCTTTCCGCGCATCAGCGAGACGGCGAGTCCGCAGCGGACAAACGACAGCAGCTTGCCTCTAACATCGTCGGGGATTTCCGTGTCGGTGGCGGATTGCACGTCCTTGCCGTAGATCCCGAACGCGGGTAGGCCCTTCTGCGTGTGACCGGCGAGCACGGCGGCCAGATAGACCGCGCCGGGGCGCTCGGTGCCGTTGAATCCCCACACGGCCTTTGGCAAATGAGGATCCATGTCCATCGTTTCGGAGCCATAGCACCAGCACGGCGTAACCGTTAGTGATACGCCCACGTTGGAGACCTTGAACTTGTCCGCACAATCGGCGGCTTCCCTCACACCGCCGATGCAGGTGTCGGCGATCACGCACTCGACCGGCGTGCCGTCCGGATAGCGGAGCTCGGCGGCGATCAACGCGGCGACGGCCTGCGCCTGCTGCATCGTGCGTTCCTCAAGCGACTCGCGAACGCCGCCGAGGCGCCCGTCGATGGCCGGACGAATGCCGATTTTTGGATAGTTGGAGGATTTCATGGAAATGGGTTAAAAACGGGCTTGCAGGCAGTGTTATGGCAGTTGGAACGGATTTGTCAGCTGGAATTTCTGAGGAAATGGCCATGAACTTTGTGTGAGTGAATGGACGATTTTGTCTTGGAGTTTTGGCGTGCTGGAGATTGATTTGGCCATGTCCGAAGTTCCATCTCCGAACTCTTATATTTCCCAAGATGTGGAGTCGTCACGATTGTTCTTTCTCGATCCGGTCGAGGACGAAAATTTCGCGGTCGTCTTCGGCGGCTTCGAGCGCTGCGAGGCGGACTACCAAATCGACCGCCGGAATTTCCCGTGGTACTCGCTGGAGTTCGTGAGCCATGGCAAGGGAATGGTCCGCCTGGGCGATACGGAGGCGGAGATCCTGCCCGGTAGTTTTTTCGTTTATGGTCCGTCGCTGCCGCACCGGATCACCAGCACGCCGGGGCATCCGTTAGGGAAGTATTTCGTCGGCTTCACAGGGACGGGCATCGAGGAGTTCCTCGAACGCTACGGGATGCAGCCTGGAGTCGTCGCCCGCTGCCAGAATAGCGAACCGATCCGCCGCACCTTCGATACCTTGATCGACCGCGGCGTGAGGAAGTCCCGGCTCGCCCGGCCGCTCTGCGACACGATCACCCGCCAGTTGTTGCTGATGTGCCGCGACGACGCGGTGGATCCCGGCAGCACGGATACTCCGGCCTTCGCCACATTCACGCGGGCCAGGGAGTTCATCGAACGCAACTTTCTCGAACTCACCACGCTCGACGCCATCGCCAAAGTCTGCGGCGTCGATGGCCCCTACCTCTGCCGGCTGTTCGCCCGCTTTCACGACGAGAGTCCTTATCAGTTTCTAACGCGCCTGAGGATGGAGCACGCCTCACGAATCCTGTTGGAGAGCGACGCCACTGTGAAATCCGTGGCCGCCATGCTTGGCTACAAGGACGCCTTCCACTTTTCCCGTGTTTTCAAATCCGTCCACCACGTCCCGCCCTCGCGGTTCCGGCAGTCGATGCACCCGCAGTGGCCGTCTTGAATGCGGTCAAGGCTTTCCGCTGGCCGTTCCGACAAGAACCTGACAAAACGACCTAGTGGACTGGCGGAGACGCTCTTGAAACAAGCATGAACCAGCAACTAATGTCGATCCATGTTAATCCGCGAGGACTGCCCCCATTTTCAAATGGGCCACTAAGGGCTCCATACTATTTCTGGGATAAAGATCCACCCTCTGACCCGCCACAAAGATAAAAAGAAGCTCAATAGTATGAAACTAGCACTACTTATGTTTTTGTCGTTTTTGCTCATCCATCTTGACATCGCTTCAGCGGACGAGGATGGGATCGCAGCTTTGGAGGGAAAGCCGATCAAAATCGTTTTCCCCTCGGGCTATGAAAAGCTGGAATGGAAATCCAATGAGTTCACATTATCCGCTTCGCTGTATGTCAACAATGAATCAGGCAAGGTTGCAAAGATAATTTGTCAATTTCCCGGGAAAGGGGTTCCTTATGACTCAAAGGAAATTGGCGACCTGTTGCCAGCTTGGCAAAAGCCTTTTCTAGATGCTGTTTGCCGCGCCGCTAACAAGTGGGAATTCCAGGGATTCAAACGGATGGATGGAGGAATTCCTCCCAAGGAGATAGGACATTTCTTGAACTTTAGGTTCGTGCGTGGAACGCTAAACCAATGCAAGGTCGAGATCAGGAATGATAACGGAGTTGTGGCCGATGATGCTCCTGGAATATCCCCAGCACCAGAAGGGGAGCAAAAACCTAAAGAAATCCCCCCGCTTCCGTTCCAGAAATAGCCGCGACCAATCGCCATAAACATCTTAAACCTGCCGGATCATATGGAATCGTTCGGGTCAGTGCTCTCCGATTCACCAAATGAGTTAGTCCGTGACCAATGACCCCAACCAGTTGATGGAGCACGCCTCGCGGATTCTGTTGGAGAGGAACGCCACGGTGAAGTCCGTGGCCGCCGCGGCAATTGATTTGAAGATTTTTTAGCCGCAAAAAGGCGGGCAAAAACGGGTTCGAATGCAAGTGGTGGGCAACGAAGAGCATGCGGGCGTTCAGCTTGGTGGAGGGCATACACTCCTGTCCGCCTGTCCAATGAGAGGAGTAAAGGAAAGGCGCGGTAAGCTCAACCCTTGCGCACTTCATTTGCAGCACGACAAGAGTGTCTCCTTATTTTACCGCGGACAGCAGCCTGCACGCTGCCCCGGTTTTTGTGCTTTTTCATGCCTTTTTGCGGCTAAATTCTGGATCGATCTTCGGCTGCGCAGATAGGGTCCTGAAAGCGGATTGACGAATCGATCGTGAGCGGGAAACTCGCGCCATGCTCCAAACCGCCATCCTCAATCCCGCGCTGCTCGATTTGTTAGCCCGCGTCCGCCACACCAATACGCTGGTGATCGCGGACTGGGCGTTTCCTTATTGGCCGGAAATCGAGACGGTCGATATTTCCCTGACTCGCGGGATTCCCACCGTGCTTGACGTGCTGGACCTGCTCACGCCCGTTTTCAAGATCGGCCGGATCTGGCAGGCGAACGAGTTCGTGACTTCTAACACGGAGGATCTAGTCGGCCGCTTCGCGAAATCCTTCGGGGAGATCCCGCTGACCCGCGAGGCCCACGTCGATTTCAAGAAGCGCGTGCCCCAGGCGATCGGCCTGATCCGCACCGGCGACGCGACGCCGTATGGCAATCTCATCCTAGAGTCCGCGTGAACAATCGCCCGGCGGCTACTTCGCGCGGATCGTGACTGTGGCGGGCTTGAGCCCTTCCGATTCAGCCTTGAGGCGGATCTCGCCGCTCTGGCCGGGTTTGGCGCGGACGATGATCAGCGCCAGGCCGTTGTAGGCTTTACGCTCCGGCGATTGGAACGACTCGAAGCTGGTGGGATCGCCGTTGTCGGTGGCGACAATCTCGCCAGGACCCTCGACGCTGAAGCGGATCGGGTAGTGGGTGCGTGGCACGGTTAGTCCAGCGGCGTCGGCTATGCGGGTGGTGATGAAGGAAAGGTCCTTGCCGTCCTTGCGGATGTCCGCGCGGTCGGCTGATAGGGTGAGCTGGCTGGCTTCACCGGTGGTTTTCACGGTGTCCTTCGCCCACTCCTTGCCTTCCTTGTAGACCACAACGCGAACCTCACCCAGCTGATAGATCACGTCATCCCAGCGCAGGCGGCATTCGCCCGGTTCGAGTTTCTTTTTGCCTTGCGACTTGCCGTTGACGATCAACTCCGCTTCGTCGCCGGAAGTGTAAACGTGCACCGGCGTGACCTGGCCGGCGCGCTCGGGCCAATTCCAATGCGGCAGGATGTGGGCCATCGGCAGGTCCTTGCGCCACTGCCCCTGATAGAGATAGTAGCGGTCCTTCGGGAAACCCGCGAGATCGACGACGCCGAAGTAACTGCTACGGGACGGCACCTTGAGTTTGCCGAGTTCCTTGAGCTGTTGTTCGAGAGCCGCCTGCATTTCCGGGTTGCCGGTGAAGTTGAGCAGGTTGCTCGCATCGCCGTCGTAGGGAGTCGGTTCTCCCAGATAGTCGAAGCCGGTCCAGATGAACTCGCCCAGGAATTCCGGATGCTTGTGAAACGCGCGGAACTGGTCATCGGGCGGGTAGGCCCAGCTTGGGGCATCGACGTCGTAGGAGGAAACTTGGAAGTTTACCTGCGAGTCGCGACCGCGTTTCACCGGGAAAAAGTATTCACCCCGCGAGCTAACACACGACGAGGTTTCACTGCCGTAAACCGGCTTGTCGGCATATCTCTCGTTGGCCAGGTAAGGCGCGTAAAACGGCAGATGATAGTTCACTCCCATCACGTCGAGCTCCGCAATGAAACCGCTCTTGGCGGCGGCATCCGGACTGTGGAGGCCGGCGGTCACCGGCCGGGTGGTGTCTTCGGACTTCACAATTGCCGCGAGTTGCCGTGGGAACTCGGGTTTGTTTTGCTCGATGATTTCATTGCCGATGCTCCACATGAACACGCTCGGGTGGTTGCGGTTCTGGCGAACCATGTCGCGCAAATCCGCCTCGTGCCATTGCTTGTAGAGAAGGTGGTAATCCTTGGGCACCTTGCCGGCCGCCCAGCAATCGAAGGCCTCCACCTGAACTAACAGCCCCATCCTGTCGGCCAGATCGAGGGTTTCCGGCGACGGCGGATTGTGGGTGGTGCGGATCGCGTTGGCGCCCATTTGCTGGAGAATCTCCAACTGCCGCTGCAACGCGCGGTCATTGAGGGCGGCCCCCAGCGCGCCGAGGTCGTGATGCAGGCAGACCCCGCGGATCTCCACCCGCTTGCCATTGAGCATGAATCCATCGCGCGCGGTGAAATCCAGCATGCGGATACCGAACGGAGTGTCGTAAACATCCACCGGTTTGCCGCTGACAGTTAGAATGGCCCGTGCCAGATAGCGGTGCGGGGAAGTCAGGTCCCAGACCTTCGGCTTCGGAATCGTCAATGTCACCCCGGCGGATACGATCCCCGCTTCAACAGCTCCGTTGCCACTGCCCATTTCGCCCGTGCCCTTCGTGATCGCGGGGCCCACCGAATCATCCGCGCCCAGTTCGTGCAGTGTGACTTCGAGAAGGATCTGCTGGGCCGCATCCGTCTCTTGGGGGACGCCTGCCAGGCGGGCCACCAGTTCCACGGTGGCGGAATCCGGCATCACCGCCAGCGTGTTGACCGTGGTCCCGTAATGGGCGATGTGCAGCGGCCCGGTTTTCACCAACCAAGTGTGTCGATAGATGCCCGCGCCCGGATACCAGCGGGAATCCCAGCTTTCGGTATCGAGCCGCACTGAAATCCGGTTTTCGCCGCCAAACTTGAGGTGAGGTGTTAGGTCGACGCGGAACGCGGAATAACCATAAGGCCGCGCGGGAAGCTCCTTGCCGTTGATCCAAACTTTCGCGTAGGCCATCGCGCCATCGAAATCGAGGAAGACCTTTCTGCCCTGGTCGGTCGCCGGGAGACTGAAGTGTTTCTCATACCAGCCAATGCCTTTCCACGGCAGTTTGGCGGTACTGCCTGCCAGATCCTGGCGGAATGGTCCTTCGATGCCCCAGTCGTGGGGCAGGTCGAGCTTGCGCCAATCGTTGTGCGCCTCGTTCTGCGGCGGCTCGCCGGGTTCCGAGATCTGCCGCTGTTTCACCTGCTGGCCCTGACTGTCGGTTAGGATCACCTCGCGGATGCTCGCCCAATAACCCTTCGGCAGAGCGGTGGTGCGGATCCGCAGAAAGCGCTGCTTCACTGGGGTCGCCGCGGTCGGCGCGACCGTCGCCCACGTTTGGCCATCGTCCGAACCCTCGATCACCGCCACGTAGGCACCGGCCGTTTCCCAAGTCACCTTCACGTCGGAAACGCCATCGACATGTTTGAGCTCGAATTGCAACCACTGGTTCGCGGCCGGGCTGCTGGCGCACCAGCGGGTGGCCGGATTGTCGTCGAAAGCATTCACCGCGAGATTGCCCTTTTGCGCTTCTTCGCTGGAAGCCGTCACCGTGACCGCCCAGCTCAGAAAGCCGGGCTCGGCGACGCGCGTGCCATCCGCCTGCAGGCCGAAACGTTGGAAGTGCCAGCCGGCATCGAACAGTTCGCGGGTGCGCAGGCTGTCCATGCCGGCGGGCGGTGTGAACTGCAGGTTGGTGGCCCACGCGGCCAGCGGCACCCAGGTCAGGAGCACGACCATGGCGGCGCGGAGAAGGGACGGGCGCTTGCTAGACATATCCTTTGGGGGCGATGGGTTCCAGGATGAAACAATCCTTCATGGAAACCAAACTACCCGCGCTCTCCGCATTGCCAAGGATTTACTGGAAAGTGGCTTTGCCACTCAATTTTCGCGCACGCTGAAGCGGAAGAACTCCTTGGGACCGCCGTTTGGTGCGGTCAGGGAGAACGAACCGGCCGGATTGCGGGGAATGCCGTCATTCCCCGGGGCGTTCCAGGTTTCCCAAAAGCTGAGATCGGTCGAGCGCTCGACGGTGACGGTGCGGCCGGGAAGGGCGGGAAGGGGAATGGTGGACTGGCCGTTAGCAACTGTGAGATTCGGCTGGAAAGTTCCTGTGCCATTCGATGGATCGGTGAGGAAGAGGTATTCCTGAAGGTTGCTGTGGGCATCGCCGTCGGGATTCTGGTTGGGTGCGCCAAGCGGGCTGGCGGCGAAGTGGAAGCTGCGCCATTGAGCGTAGGAGGTGAGGGCGTTGGCCTCGGTCCCGATCCAGTCGGCGAGGAGTTGCACTCCCTCGGTATCGATGAGATTGGTGGCGAGCGGCGGCATGCGGCTGTAGCCGTTAGAAGCGGCGGCGCGGTGGTGGAGGATGGACGCGCCGACATTGCCGGGGATGACGAGCAGATCGCCGGGATGGAGCGGGGCATCGACGGACGGCTGGTTGACGAGGCCGGTTTGACTGAGAGTGAGCGGGTGACGCCCGTCCCAATTGCCACCGCCGCCGCCGCCGGGGCGGTGGCAGTAGGCGCAGTTCACGTCGAGATAAGATCGGACGCGGGCTTCGAGCGAATAGGCGGTTTCGTCCGGGCGGATGTGGCGCGGCAGAGCCGTGGACGGGCCGGGGTTTTGGGCGAGGTAACCGTTGCTATTTAGGAGTGTTAGAAAATTTCCCGCTTGGCCGGCCAGGTTACCGGGGCGGTTGAGCTGGCGGGTGGTGAAGGAAAGCGCGTGGCCCGCGGCCGGGGTGTGGCAGGTGATACACTCGCCGCGGCCGGGCAGATGCCAGGTTTGCGAGGGCAGGGGAATGTCCGCTCCGTTAGGGCCGACAAGGGTGGCTTCGGTCTGCGGTTGGCCGTTGGTGATGTTATTCCACAGATAGGTGACGCCATAGGAGCCGCTGGTGTTCCTGACGAGGAAGCGGGTCTCGATGCGGCGCTTGGTCGCGGGATTCCCCGGTGTGAGTTCGAGGTTGAAATGTTTCACCCAGATCATGCCGGCGGGAAAGGTCCACGGCTCGTCGCGCGACCAGCCGATAACGTCGCCGGGGTTGTTGATGAGGAACCAGCGGGATTTCCCGGCGTTGTCCGACCAGAAGCGGAGGTTCACGTCGTAAGCGCGCGCACCTGGGTTCGGTGTTAGGTCGGCCAGGTCGGCGAAGAATCCGGTGGCGGTGAGCGTCGCGGGAAACGAGGTGTCGTTGGCGGTCTGCACCAGACGGAGGATGCGGCCGATGCCTTGGTTGGTGCCGGTGTTGCCGCGGTCCAGCAAAAGAACGTCGCCGTTCGTCGGATCTGCTGCGAAGGAGACGATCGCTTGCTCGGTCGCGAGACGCTCGATGGTGTTAGGGGGGGCTTTCGTGAGGCTCCAGACGTTTCCGGACACATAGTCGGCGAAGATGTATTTCCCGACGAGGGAGGGGATTTTTTCGCCCCGATAGACGATGCCGCCGGTGACGGACTGGCCCTCGAAGGCACTGCCGCCGTGGCCGTATTCGTGAAGCGGAGCCTTGAGCGTGGCGGCGGCTTGAGCGGCACCGTTAATCAGTTGGCCGGATCTCGGACCAGCGACGCCGCCTTCGCGCCAGGCCCAGCCGCCGTTGTCACCGGCTTGGAAAATGTTGATTTCATCGCGATCGTTGCGGCCGACATCGCCAAGCCAGAGCTCGTGGGTGACGGAATCGAAGTTGAACTGCCAGGGGTTTCTAACACCAGTGACGAAAATCTCCGTGCGGACACTGGCAGGGCTAACAGGACGACCGTTGAAACTGGTCGCGCCGACGAAGGGATTGTCCGCCGGGATGGAAAATCCGACGCTCGCGGTGCCGCTGCCGGGGATGTCGGGATCGGGATTCGGCGCGAGGTTGCCGGCGCGTTTGTCCACGTCGATGCGGAGCACCGCGGACCACAGGTTTTTGTCGATGTGCTGGGAGTTGTCGAAACCGTCCTCCTGCGTGCCGCCATCGCCCACACCGACGTAAAGATAGCCGTCCTGACCGAAGCGGCAGACCGAGATGTTATGGAAATCTCCCTGGTTGATCTGGTCGATCAGGATCACTTCGGAAGCGGCGTTGGCAACCAGAGGATTTCCAGAAGAGCGGGTGAAGCGGGACAAGCGGACCGAACGAACGGCACCGGCGAGATGGTTGTAGGTGACGTAGATGTAGCCATTGCCGGCGTAGTTCGGATGAATGGCGATGCCCTTCATGGCGATCTCGTTGTTGTCGTGCTCGACACGGTTTGTTAGGTCGAGGAACAGGGATTTCACCGGCGTGGCTGCTGTCACATCGGGAATGAGCCAGACGCGGCCGTCGCCCTCGGTGACGAACAACGAGTTTCCCGAAGTGGCGAAATCATGGGGGGAGTCGAAAGTGATGCCAGGGAAGGCGTCGGTCAGGGCGAAGCCGGTCGCGGGGGCCGCATCCGGCAGCGAGACGAAGCCCGTGCTGAAGCGGGCCGCGGCCGTGAAATTCACGGTGACCGTGGCGGGTGCTGATAGAACTCCGTCAAGCCCGCGGGAGGAATAGGTGAAATTGTCGCTCGCAGGACTTCCCGTGGTTTGGACGTAGCGGATCGTCCCATCGGGCAACGCGGTGGCGGTTCCAAAAGCAGGCGGGCTAACAACCGCAACGCTGGCGGGATCGGAGTTCCCCAAGTCGTTCCTCAGGACCGCGACCGCCGCTTTGCCGCCCGGGTTCATGGTGAAGCTGTCGGCGACCGGATAGGCCCCGTTGCGCGTCAGCCCCGACCACGTGGTGGCAACCACGAGATCGTCCCAAGTCGTGCCACCGGTGCCGCCGGAACCGAAACGAATGGCGCTGCTAGGACTGGCCGCAGTGTAGGCGCGGGTGGCGATGGGCACTTGCGAATTCTCCATCTGTGTTAGGTCCGGCTCGCGCCACAGGGAAAGCAGGTGGCCGCTGAAATCAATCTTGGCGACGAGCATGACATTCGCGTTGGTCGTTGGTGCGATCCCGGAGTAGGTGTGCCCGTCGAAACCCGGTGAGTTCAGCACGTGGATTGCAAATTCCCGCAGTCCGCTGGCTGGATTCACCGCATCCGGCACGCCGAACAGGATGCGTTCGGTGTTGAAATCATAGGAACTCGCCCCACTCCAAGCCGTGCCGGCCGCGCGCTTCATGCGGAATTTATAATACACCGCTGTCGCGCCGCGGTCCGCTGCGGGGGACACCGCGCCGCGGGCCTCGCTGGTGGCGTTGTATTCGCGCTTGGCCGAGGAATTCTGCGTGACCAAGGCCTGACTGGCCACCGTCGGTGCTCCGGCGACGTTGTTCCAATCCGCACGCGGACCTTCGTGACCGAGGAACGCATCGTCCGCCGTCGAGTTGTCGAAATCGAAGAACTCACCCGCGTTGCGACCCGCGATCGTTCCGCTAGTTCCTGCGAAATCCTCGGTGCCGATGACATCCGCCGGGCCGGTCGCGGTCGTTGGGGCGGAGGAAACCACGATGCCGGCGAAGGTGGCGTTGTCGGTAGTTCCAGTTAGATTGATGTCGAGGCTGCCATCAGTCACGCTTACCACCTGGGTGTAGATCACGCCCTTGTTCAACACGCCGGAACCGTGTTGCGCGATGAGATCGAGGCCGGTGACGGAAGGCTGGCCTTCGACGACGATGTTGAAGACCCGGGAACCGACGGCTCCGGCGACCTGGAGTCCGAAATAAGGCTCCCAGAACAGTAACTGGATTTTATAGGTTCCGTTAGGGAGGGCGAGGTTCATGCCGAGGTTGGCGCCATAGGCCTGGGTGCGAATCACTTCGTTCAATTGCGCATCGCCGAAGTTGGGCGTGACCGCCGAGGTGCCGTTGGCATTTCCGAACAAGCCGCCGGTGAAAGACGGGTTTACCGGCGTGTAGGTGTCCCCGAAATCGATTCCGCCGGTGACCCGGGTGCCGTCCGTGCAACTCCCCGCGCCGCCGTCGTAAGCGCTGCCCGCAGTGATTGCTCCAACCGGGTCGAGATCGGCCGATCCTGTTAGTAATGCCAGGGTTCCCTGGTGGACGGTGGCGGCGTTGAGTGATCCAAATGAGATCAGGGCAAGAATCAGAAGTCGCATGGGTTTGACGGGTAATGTCCGGCCGACGGGTCGGGTTGGGTTAAATCCGACTCAGCCGGGCATTTTCAGATCCCGGCAAGGCGATGGAGCAATAACACTGTCGTTGCTGCCCCGCGAAGCGATTTCACTCCTGGAGGGAGATGGAGAGGCGCATGAACTGTTTGGTGGCTCCGATGAGGGTGCTGCGGAATTCCTGGCGTTGGCAGCCTGCGGGGACATTGGATTGATCCACTCCGACGGCGGTGCCGGAGACTTGGGTGACACTGAGCGGATCGCTGTAGGTGGTGAGATCGGTGACGGCTTGGCCGGTGACTACGAGGGCGGGATCGCCGATCCGGATGATGGCGGTGACGATGAGGGTATCGCCAGCGACGGCAACGGTCGGCACGGTGCTGGCAGCGCGCGGGGCGATTGCTCCGCCGATGGCATAGGCTTGGATCAGGTCGGGAGTGGCCGGAGTGCCGCTGCTCCAGCTTGCGTAAGGGCTGATCGGAATGACGGCAGCGGACAAGGTTAGCGTTAGAGTTTCCACATCGATGCCGGTGGAATTTCCGGCGAGAATGGAGACCTCGAATTGGCCGGACTGCGTGGGTGTGCCGGAGATGACGCCGGTGACGCCGTCGATCAGCAAACCATCGGGCAGGGATTCCGCCTCGAAGAAGCCGGGCGCATTGGCGGCGGCGATGGTGTAATTGAAGGCAACGCCTTCCTGCCCGCTGGCAGCGAGAGCACTGGTGATGACGGGCGCGGGCTGGACCGGCGGTAACGACCAGTCGAGGCGGAAGTCATCGATGGCGAGACCGTGGTCGCTGCCAGCATGATCGATATCCCGCCAGCGGAAGGTGATCCATGCCCCGGGAGCGAGCTGGAGATTCAAGGCGGTGGTGCGCAGGCTGCGATTGGCGGCTGCATTTCCATCGAGCGCGCCGGCGGTGCCGGAGATAACGGGGGAGGCGAAGTCCAATGCGCTGACGGCGGTCCAGCCCACATCACTGCCTGGGGTTAGAGCCGTGACAGCGGCGGGCCCGGTCTGATAGGAGAAACTGGCGAGCTGGCTGGCAGAGGTGCCGCCATAGCGCCATTGCTCGCCGGCGTAGGAGAGGGTGGTCAAGGTGACGGTGGTGGCGGTGGAGTTCCGGAAAGTCACGCCCCATGCGAAGCTACCGGGGGTGCCGGAGCCCACTGAGCCCAACGCGCGGTCCGCCGCGGTGGTGCCAAAGCTATAGAGCCCGCCGGTGGCGCTGGAACCGGTCCCGGCGACGAGGGTGGTGCCGGCGAGGGTGCGCTGGGCATACCAGCCGGGAAGGGTGGAGTTGTCCGCCCATTCCGGCGTGCCGGTTGCGGGTAGCGGATCGAAATTCTGGGTGTAGTAGCCCTCACCGGCGATATTGGTGGTGGCCGAACCGCCGGTGGGGACGTTGACATCGAGCACATTCACGACCGCGAGACCCGACTGATAGCCGGAAGCCCCGCCGACGATCGAAACGCTCGTGTCGCCATCGACCACGCTGTCGTCAAGGGAGGTGACCGGGAAACTGACCGAGGTGGAGCCAGTCGAGATGGTGGCGGAGGCGGGTAGCGAAATTTCTGTGCCTGCCGGATCGCCGGTCTTACTGAGGGTGATCACGAGCGGGCTGGCCGCCGCGACCGAGATGCTGACGGTGGCGGTGGCCGACGAGCCTTCATTCACGCTGGACGGTGCCACGGTCATGACAAGGGCGGGCTGCTCGGGCAGTGAGCCGAACACTTGGGCGACCATTTCGGGGTGGTCGATGAAGGGATTCCGGTTCGCTTGGTAGCGGGAGTAGATGAGGTGGTTGCGGCGGCGTTCCTGCTCGCTGACGGGATCCTGCTCGGACCAGCTGAGAAGGGTGGTGAAATCGCTGAAGAGGCCGTTGGCAGAGTTCGGAATATCGCCTAGCTCCAAGTCCAAGGTGTCGGAATCCTGGCCGTTGTAGCGAACGGCCATATAAAACAGGGCGCGCGCGAGATCGCCTTTTTCCGAGGGGCGAGGCGTCCAGATTCCGCCTTGGCTGTTGTCACTGTCGTAGAGGCATTCCGGGCAATTGGATGGGGGGATGGCCGGGCTCGACGAGGTGGTGCTGGCTTGGTCGTAGGTCCGGTTTCCCCGCGAGGCGTTGACCGAGCGGCGGCAGGCGCGCAAGTTGAAGAGATCCGAGGTGTCGGCGCCGCTGTCGCTGATGCCGTAGGACTTGGGCCAACAATGTTCGCGTTCCCACGATTCGACGGTACCGGTGTTTCCGTCTCCATTGGTGTCGGTTTTCGAGCGACTGACGCCGCTGTAAACGAGGATTACGTTGGCGGAGTTTTCCGGATCCTCATCGAGCACTTTCAAGGCATCCCAGACGTCCGTGGAAGTCGAGGTGTAGGGAACGATGTGATGGCCACGAATGATCTGATGGAGTGCGGCTTTAAGCGCAGTTCCGTATAACCCGCTCGCACTGTTGTAGTAACCGGCCGGTGGGTTGTAGGTCGGGTCCGGCAGGGCGGCGTGCGCTCCGGCCAGGCAAAGCCCCAGCACCGCCAATGTACGAAACAGCCAGAGCAGTGGGAAATGGACGAGGTGACCGTAACGAGGGCAGGCGGGAAGGTCGTGGAAACGCATGCTTGGTCGGGCCGGAAAAACTCGGCGGGACAATACACCTCCCATTGATAAAGCCAATGGGTTAGAATTTCGGTTATATGAAGCGGTTGCGGGGATTGGTCGGAAATCGATCCCTCACATCGTGCCACCGCGAGCGGCGAGGGCATCGAAGACCGGATCAGGCACGTAGCGCCGCACGGTTTCCTCCCAGCCGGTCGGGCCGGTGAGGCCTTTGATCATGTTGGAGGACAACTCCGCGATGTCGCGCGGCGGCATCAGAAATACGGTGGTGATTTCCGGGGCCATGTCGGCGTTGATGTGGCGCATCACCCGCTCGTATTCGTAGTCGTTGGGCGAGCGGATGCCGCGCAGCACGTATTTGGCATCCATCCGTTTCGCGTAGTCCACTAGGTAGCGGTTGTCGAAATGGGCGATCACCAGGCGGTCGCACGGGCCGGTGGAGGCCCGCAGCAGCTCAAGCCGTTCCTCGACGGAAAACGAGTAGGTCTTGGACGGATTGGTCCCGATGGCGACGATCAGGCGGTCGAACATTTCCAACCCGCGTTCAATCATCCAGAGGTGACCATTCGTAGGAGGATCGAAGGAGCCGGCATAGACCGCGGTGCGCATGCACGGAAGCGTAGAGGGGAAGTCATTTGAGCGGAAACCTAATTTCCAAGGTGAAAACAAATCCACGCGGATTTTGACTTCAGTCTGCGGGGTGGTTACAAGGCCTCGTCTCAGCGCCTGTAGCTCAGTTGGATAGAGCACCCGCCTTCTAAGCGGGATGTCCCGTGTTCGAATCACGGCGGGCGCACCATTCTCCCATAAGGATTGCAGGCTGTTAGCCTGCTAACCGAAAAGCGGGCTTGGCCCGAATGTCGCCCGAATCGGACGAAAGGCCATGGCAGCAAAAAGCCCGCCCGGACGGATCCAAGCGGGGCCGTGGTTGTCGAGTGCATGGACGGTCTGCGACAGGATTTCGAGGTGCTCGCGTCGCCGGCGGGCGCGGGCGAGTTGCGCGTGGAGCTGGGACTGGACGGGGCCACAGCAGAGGCGGCCACCTATGGGGCAAAGCTCACGCTGGCGGGCAGCGGGCGGGAGATCGCCACAGCCGCCTGCACGTGGACGATGCCCGCCCTCTCGCTGACCGCCCGGCTGGAGGTGAGCGAGGCCGGGCGGCTGGCGGTATGCGTGGGGATGTCGGTGCGGATCGATCCGACCTTTTCCGATGCGGACTGGGTGGCGCTCAATCCCAGCATCCCGGTGCCGATGGCAGTGTGGGCGCCATGACGGTGGATTGGAGCGGCAATCTTTACGTGGGCGGCGACTTCACGGGCATCGGCACGGTGCTGGCCAACCGTATTGCCAAATGGAACGGCAGCACGTGGTCGGCCTTCGGCTCGGGGATGAACGACCAAAGTGTGCGGGAGCGATCTCTATGCCGGGGGATACTTCACCAAGGCGAGCGGGACGAGCACGAACTACATCGCCAAATGGAACGGCAGCACTTGGTTGGCCCTCAGCTCGGGGATGAATAATACTGTCTCTGCGCTGGCGGTGAGCGGGAGCGATCTCTACGCGGGAGGAGCTTTCAACACGGCACGGTGAACCGCATCACGAAATGGAACGGCACCGCGCGGTCTGCCCTCGACTCGGGGGCGCGATGCCAGGAGATCGGAAACCACAGGCGAACCTCCGAGCCCATACTCGGTGAGATTTGGAATCGCGTTGCCGTCCTGAACGATAACATGAACAGGATCGGGGGCAGCACGAATTCCCGCCTTGGCACGCGGGCGAGCAGTGGATTGAAAATTCACGTGTCGGCGGTTCAAATCCGTCTCGGGCCACTCTTCCAAACCTGTTTAGGTTCAGTTGTTTGTATTGATCAATTTGTTCTGAATGACCTAACTGAAAAAATGGTCACTTGCCAAATACTTGCCGAATCAGCCGGCGGCCTCTCCCCGCTGTTGGATAGCGCCCGATGTTGACACCCGAAAAGATCAATCCTTGTCGCGGGCAGCTTCCTCTCCAAACTTTTGCGCTCGGTCGGCTGGGAAAACTGATGAGCTTCAGGTTCTAGTGGGTGAAACCCTGTTCAGGGTCGAGTCATGACGCGCGTGCCATGGATTTTCAGCGAATTACAAACAGAAATGTTAGGGATCTGTTAGGCGTTGTAGGAGAATTCCCCAAAAATTCCCCGGCGACGCAAAAACGCATCCCAGCGAAACCTAACGAGAATCAACGAATTCCCCTATTTTCCCCACGCCGCCTCCAGTCCCTTCGCAGAGAGCAAACCTTCTTTTTTCCGACGTCGGGCGAGCAAAAATTTCCCGCTTAGTGCTCTTGGCACTTTGCGCAGGTTCTCTTTAGCCCGGGATTGCCTCCAAATTGTAAAACCTTGCCGCCAGTTCTGGAACCACGGCATGCGGCAAGATGTGATCCAAGGTAATGGCAGTCTCCCCGTCTTTGCGGTTGGCAAGATGGATTCGCCGGACTTGAATGCCGATTCTGCGGCCCCATCCCACCCCACTCGAATCAGACACAGCACATCCATGAGCTTCACCAGCATCCTCCGTGCGTCATTCCGAGCCGCACTGGCCTTCTTTCTCGTCGCGACGTCTGTTTCCGCCGCCACCTTCGGCAAATTCACCTATGACGACAACGGTTCCTCGGTCACCATCACCCGCTATGCGGGGCCTGCGGACGGAACCGTCGTCATTCCGCCTACCATCAACGAAAGACCGGTCACTGCCATCGGGTTTGCCGCGTTCTCCTGTTGCACCGGCCTGACCGGCATCAACATCCCCAATAGCGTCACTTCCATCGGGGCTCAGGCGTTCTCCAGTTGCGACGGCCTGACCAGCGTCAATATCCCCAATAGCGTGACGTCAATCGGGGATGCCGCCTTCGATTATTGCTCCGGCCTGACTGGTTTCGTGGTGGCTCCTGAAAATCCAAGCTATGTCAGCCTGAACGGGGTGGTTTTCGACAAACAGATCCGCACCCTTGTTGCCTATCCGGGCGGCAAGAATGGAAGCTACAGCATCCCCGGTAGCGTCACTTCCATTAGGGATCGCGCGTTCTCCGGTTGCACCGGCCTGACCGGCGTCACCATCCCCAATAGCGTCACATCCATCGGACATTACACGTTCTCCGGTTGCACCGGCCTGACCGGCATTACCATCCCCAACAGCGTCACATCCATCGGACATTACACGTTCACCGGTTGCACCCGCCTGACCGGCATCACCATCCCCAACAGCGTCACTTCCATCGGGGATGAGGCGTTCTACTATTGCACCAGCCTGGCCAGAGTCACCATCGGCAATGGCGTCACGTCCATCGGGGTGAGCGCGTTCATCCGTTGCGATGGCCTGACCAACGTCACCATCCCCAGTAGCGTCACTTCCATCGGGGATAGCGCGTTCGTATCTTGCACCAGCCTGACGCGCGCGGCGTTTCTTGGCAATGCCCCCTCATCCATGGGGCAGTCTGTTTTTACCGGCTGCGCCAGCGACTTCATGGTGACTTACCTGAAGGGGAAAACCGGCTTCACCTCGCCGCTGTTCTATCCGGCGATGGCCGTGAATCCGGCGGCTCCCGAGATCGACATCCAACAACCAGTGGGCGGCAAGCTGGTGGATGGCACGGCCAAAAAGAGCTTCGGTACGGCCAAGGTCAGGAGAGCCGGCACGAGCAAGATTTTCACGATCAAAAACACCGGCACCGCCACGCTCACCGGCCTCGCCATTACCAAAACTGGCAGCCATAAGGGCGACTTCATTGTCACGACTCCGTTCAAAAGCTCGGTCGCGCCTAGCACCGCCACCACCTTCAAAGTGACCTTCATGCCCCACGGCGTCGGCACTCGCAACGCCTCCATCCAGATCATTAGCAACGACGCGAACGAACACCCGTTCGACATCAAACTCACCGGCCTGGGCGTAACTCCTTGATGCGTCAGTGCCAGGCCTGGCTGCCGGTGGCGGATTTTACAGTCCTTTCTCTGCCTTCGTTGCCGCAGTGGCCAAGGTGTGAACCATCTCTCCAGCGGGAGAAGACTCAATCTTCAGGAGGAGATCACGGATCAAATTGAGGTCTCGCTTCATGGGGTGCTGTTGGATGGAAAGTTAGAGTTCCTTCGGGACGAAGTCATGATGGCTGTGCACGGAGTGAGCAACGAAGGCCCCGCATGCCAAGGCTGACGTCAGCACTAAGCCGGCGTTGTAACTAGGCGAGGGCGGTCCCCGCGTAGTGGGGCGGGGTCAGAATTGATCTGCCGGGGTAACGTCAACGCGTGGGCGGTCGAACTTGATCAGGCCGCGTCTTTGTGCCAAGGATGGGCAGCTCGGTTTGACTGGACTCATCCCCCATCCCCCCATGGAACTACCTACCATCATTCTCGCTCTCATTCTGGCATTGATTTACGCCGCCGCAGAGTTCTGGCTCCCAGAGTGACCAAATTACTCGATCAGGATCCATGCGATTCCAGACCGTTGAGACCGATCCGGGAAACCCGAACATTTATGAAGCTGTGACATTTCGGGTAAAATCAGCTATTATGAATTCAGCTATTAGAGTCCCCAACAATCCCCCCAATCAAATTGATCACGACAGATTCTTTGCTCACACGCGCCGCAATTGCGGGCCTTTTTTTCATCGCGATGCCGACTAACGGCTTTTCCGAGCAGGGCGCGGTTAGGCGTTCCAGCACCCCGCTGCGAAAACAAGGCGCTTCCCGTGTAACCGATGACCATCCCGCTGCGCCCCGCGCTCCGCGAGGTCGCGTTGTCATCCCGGCTCCCGTGATACCGCCCACCCCACCAACGATCGTATTGGGCCCAGCCCCACGGAGGTCGAATGCCGTTGCGACAGCAAAGGCATCGCAACGGGCTTTGATCCATGAACAGCGGCGAGTGTTCAATATCACCCGCGACAAGTAGCCGGCCAAGCCGTGTGTCGGGCGTCTAGTGTGCTACCGTGATGGGAAAGCATCCTAACACATCCAACTTTTGGCGGCCCTAAGTGATTGCCAGCTTGTCGGCAGCGGCTGCCTTGGTGCCACCGTAGCCCGCAGCGGCCTGTGCCGTGTCGATGACAGCGGCAATATTGCCACCGCTTTGGCGAGCCGTTTCCAGCCATCCTAGCACCTTGTAGAGTCGGGCATTCGCCAGCCTGTCGCCTTTGAGCTTGGCGATTCTGGCCGGGTCGAGCGGTGGAGCGAGAATTTTCCGCGCGATGGGATCCAGCGACCGCGGTGCCTCGGCGCGCAACGGTATGGCCAGCGAGGCGAGGGCGAACACGAAACCGCGGACCATGGCCCCACGATGGAGGAACCGCGAGAGACTGACCGGTAGTCCCGGCGGTGCTTCATTGAAATCCGCGCGTCCCGCGGGAAGAGTCGCGGCGGAGTGAACTAAACTGAAAAAGAGTCTGGAAGGGGCAGTGGGGTATCTATCACTGGGATTGTTTGATGATGCATGGAACGAGTTGGAATCGCTGCCGCCTCAGCTTCGGGCTGATGAATCCGTGATCGAGCTCCGAGTTGAAATCCTCCTGAAGCTGGAACGGTGGAAGTTCGCCCGGGCCTTGGCAGAGTCACAGGCGAAACGTTTTCCGGAAAACCCCGATTGGTGGATCCATTGGGCCTGCGCGCTCCGTCGTGAGAAATCGGTATGGGAAGCCCGCGGGGTGCTGTGGGAAGCCGTCCAGCTTCATCCTGGATGCGCGCTGATCCACTAAAACCTCGCGTGCTATACGGCCGTATTGGGCCAGCACGAGGAAGCGAGGCGGAGGTTGGCGCGCGCGTTCGCTCTCGATGACGGTCTAAGAGCAATCGCCATCGATGACCCAGACCTCGAAGTTCTTTTCGGCACCGCGTAACCCTTCTCGGGCGGGCTGTCTCCCTTCATATCCAGCCCACACTTTCTCGCCGCGCCCTTCCGGGCGAAAAGTGAAAACCCGCTCCTCGAGTATCCACCGAAGAGCGGGTCCTGGCTCCAACCTGCTGACGCTACCAGCAATACGGACAGGTTACCTCCCCCCCTCAGGATCGGCGCGCCCGGGTCATTCAAAACCGCCATGCGTGTCATATCATCGGGACCACCGCATCGCAACCCCCGCGAAAGCGGAGGGGACAGCATCAAAGACCTGAAACCCAGCCCACGAAGCCCCTAGCTGGCATCGATAGCTTCCGACTCGCGAGTTTGTTGGCCAAGGGCCCAAGCTCCGGCGGCGGGGCAACACCGTAGCCTCAGGCGAAGCGCCGCTGCCGACACCTTTTCCTCCCCTGACAGATTTTCTAGCGATGCCCACGCGTCCTCCCACATGCCGAGTTCCGCAAACCCTTCGCTTGTGATGATAGACATGGCGATATTTTCATGCCGACTTTTTGGCGGCCTTTTTGGTGACCTTTTTGGTGACCTTTTTGGCGGCCTTTTTGGCGGCAGTCTTGGGCGCGGGCCTCTTGGATTCAGTATCTCTCGGAGTCTTTGAGCCTTTGCCGGCCAGGATGCTCTTTTCCAAATAAGCCGCGAGATCAATGGTATTGCTCGCCGTCACGCCACTGTCGCTGTCGCGTTCCCCGCCCTTTACGACCGCGGTAGCCCGCTAGGAAATCTTCTCTTCGATGTAGGTCCTCCACGAGTCTCATCGCCAGCTCCAACCCTTTCTTGGTCGGCTCGAACTGCGCATCGTCGCTGGACGGAAGGTCTAATTTGGCGGGCGACCGCAGCTCATCCGGGAACCGCATCAGTTCCAGCACGATCACGTCATCCCGGACAAACATCGCTGCCAGATTTTCACGGGTGCGGATCACAACTCTCGCAATGCCGGCCTTGCCGGATTGCCGCAGGGTTTCCCGCAACAGGGCGTAGGCCTTCCGGCCGCGCTTCTCCGGCTCGAGGTAATAGGGTTATTCGTAGAGGAGCGGCTCGATGTCGGTCAGATCAACGAACTGCTTGATCTCGATGGTTTTCGTGAACTCCGGGCGCACGGCTTCAAGTTCCTTGTCATCGAACAACACGAAGTGCCCCTCCTCCTGCTCGTATCCTTTCACGATCCGGTCAAAGGGCACCTCTTCCCCTGTTTCTGCGTTCACTTTCTTGTAGCGAATGCGGGCGTTATTCTCCTTGTCCACCATGTGAAGTCCGAGATCCGCCTCGGGTTCTTCCGCGCTGGTCAACCCCACAGGGATGTTAACCAGACCAAAGGCAATTGCACCTTTCCAAATAGAACGGGCCATGACGGCCTTGGTGCCGGAAACGTGCCATTCGATTCCGATGACGATCGCAGGCAGCCTTGCGGCCGAGCGTGAATCGGATCAGCAAAGTGCATCAGCGTGCCCAGGAAGAAGCCGATGGCGTGTAGAGACGCCAAGGCGATGACCCAGTAAATTAGGCGACGCTCATGATTGAGGTGCATAAAAACGTCTGCCACCATGGTTGCCTTGAAGGAGGCAATGCCCAGGCCAAGAATTGCGTCCCACTTGTCGAATCCATGCCGGGCCACGTCCATCCACTTCACAGTTGCGATGCAATAGGTGAATATCGTCCCTATGAAAAGAATTGCTCCAATGATCGAGTAAAGCTTTAGCGAACGGCGGACAGAGTCGCCGTCAAAGTGAGGGGCCAATTTCACATTGTGCATGTCGATTTTCGAATTCATGGTTTGAGTTCGGGGGGACAACTCCCGCTTTCGCCGGGCAAAATCTTCTGAAGCATTATTCAATGCCCCGCGCGGCGGAGTCCATTGGGCATAGCTTTAGCCGTTGGTAGGAACGCCTTGCCGATTCATCTCGGGCGCGACTGGGAAATGATACGGTCTCCCTTCCCGCGGCCGTCCGATTTTGAAGCGCAATAGTGCTGGCACTGAAGTCTGTCCGGAGTCGCCACCCTCTCAGGTTCCGCGTGAAAAGTCACCTGCGGGAAAGGGAGCCTCGGCGGGTGCCAGGCGCTACTCGAAATACGCGCTGCGATCACCGGTCCCAAATCCCGACATTTGAATACGACCGGGAGCTGTCGACCTGCTTTCCTTGGTCCAACGTAAAGGCCATTGGAGTGAGAACCAGCTCGGGACCGTAGGACTGAAACCCGTCGATGTGACGCCGGGTCAATTTTATCAGAAGGGCGTAATCGGACGATGTGGGCGAGGGGCGATACTCCAAGAAAAGAGTCTTGGAATTCTGATCAGAACCGATCCGTGCAAGGGCGTCGGAGCCATCAATCCTCACCATGGTATACCCTCCGACATACTTTTTTAATTGTTCCGTGGTCACGAGGAGGACTGAAATTAATGGCTGAATGCGATAATTTTCTGCGATTCGGGGGGCACGGTGGGGCTCGGTAGATGGAGGTGCCAATCCTCGCTGCCGTGCAGCATCTCGCCCACGAGAAGGGCTGTTAGGATGGCCGCCCCTGAAAATGTGAGCCAGAAAATCCAAGCAAGCTCGTTGATCTCCTCGGGACAGGATTTCATGAAGGAGTTATCCGACAGCCATCACCGGGGGGTCAATCGGACAGATCTTTAGACGGGCGTAAGAGAGAAACCGCGGACCCTGCCGCCGTTGTGGGCCCAAGGGTGAATATCCTCGACGTTAACCCCGGATCAGCTAAGGTCGACCTTGCTCCCTGGAGGGGACGCATCCAAGCCAGTGCGTCGACTTTGTTGACCCTTCTGGGAGGGAGGGTTCCCCGATGCACTGGCTTTTTCCGGAATCAGTCTCCCGCGGTAAGTCCATCCCCCATGGCGCCACACGTCATCTATCTCATCATCTTCCTAGCATTGGTCGACGCCGCTGCTGAATACTGTGGGGTTCCTTCCGGATCGGACGAGAAACGGCAAAATCCCCATTGAATTTCATAGCGATGATTGGGCTGCGGTCCTGGGCGAACATGATGAAGCCAAGGCAAGGCTCGCCACAGCCTTTGCGCTTGATGACAAGTTGAGGACCATTGCCATAGGCGATCCCGACCTGGAGGCGATCTTCGGTGGTGTTTGAGATCACAGCTTCACAAGCCGTCCGGCTTTTTGGGATGCTCTATTTCGAGCCAGGAGCAAGCGTCTTGCAGGTTGTCGAAAGCCTTGAGCAACATGCCACGGTTCACGGCTACTGTTTCGCCCAATCTCTTCGGATCAAGCACTGGCTCTTCAAGGACGTATGCGAACCGCGTGGAACGGGCGACCGCCCCGAGCTTTGCGGACTCGGCAAACGCGTTTGCTGCGAACTCGCCATAGTAGAATCGCTCCACTGCCTCCGGTTCCCCCTCAAGTCGGCGACCATCAAAGAGAACCTTCCTGACCTTGTGCCGAACGACGGCTTTAAGCATATCGAGAAAAGTCCGCTGACCTTCCGCTAACGAAAAGTCACCCGCGGCGGTCACGTTTAAAAAATCTGATTCGGGGCGAATTTCCAGTTTGATGCTCATCTTGATGGGTGCCTTTCAGCAACGGTCGAAGAGTGTGGCCCCGCGGTTAGCGGTCGTCCAGAGCGAAGCAGACTGCTGCGTCTAACCCTCCGCCAGCGTTCGCCGCGCCCGGCTGCAGCATTGTGTCCGCAACGTCCCAAAGGATTGGGGTGCTCTCGACGAGTAATGACACGGACACTCCAAGCGTTGCCAATCCCGCGCCTACTAAGGCAATTCCCGGCTCGGTCTAAAACTTTTCATGCTGGGCGAGACGGGTTTTGACTCATCGATCTAACCTTTCATTTGTCTGATATTCGCCGCAGCTTCTCCCGCCTTCCCACGATCATGGTGCCATAGCAAGGGGCCGTCTGATCCCGAGGATCAAAAACATCCCGGGGGGATGACGTGGCTTCAACTGGGCTGAAACACCAGCATCAGCGGGCCACGGCCCGCTTTCCGTGAGCCAATCCGGGAAGCGGGTTTCATTTCGAAGAGGGGCCTACATTGGAAACGAAATGTTAGCCGATTGACAGGTGACTGAGGATTATGACTAGATCAGCCGCGTGAAAGTTCCTGAACGCGCGCCCTCAACTGAATCGGTTTTATTTTGGATCACATTTGGAAGCACGGTGGTTGCTTGTTTATGCCTCTGGATTTCCCAAAATCCGTGAACGGAAACGATCCGGCTGTTTGGTTGGATTATCCTTATGTCACGCAAATACCTTTTCAGATTCCTCGCCATCCTTTTGGGCGTGGTGATTGTGATCGCCATCATAGTGGTTTTGCTGAATCCACCCGGGTCTTGATTTCAGTGAGGGGGACTGATAACGGCACCGATCGAATGCCGGGACGGGCCTTCCAATTTTCTACGTCTCCGCGTGGCTGACGGCATCGGATCAGACAGATAGCGTCCTCCATGCTTCGTCACTTTCTGATTTTGATCCTGTTTTTTGCCGTGGCGATCCCGACTCTCCATTATGGTCACAAGCCCCTTGGTGCGTGGCTGGCCAGCAAGGTCCAAAGGCCGCAGAGGCCTGCTGCTGTGTCGCCTCCGGCCGCTCCTGGCTCTGCCTCATCAAAGGAATCGAAGAAGCTTGGCGCGACGTGGGATGGCAAAGGCTTGCCGGCGGGAATGTCGAAATGACCTGGTAGGCCAAGGCCGTTGACGAAAGCGAGCGATCGGGAATCTCCCTTCCCGCGGCCGTCCGATTTTGAAGCGCAGCAGCGCTGGCACTGAAGCTTTTGTCCGGAGACGCCACCCCCGCGCCTGCGGGAAAGGGAGGGTTCCACATCGTCTGATTGACGCCAAGGGGCAAAGGTGTTCTCCTGAACGTGTGACGATGGAAGGACACATGCCGCCCCGGGGTTCCCGGTGTGTCGTGGTTGCGATGCACCAATACCGCCTGCCTGATTGTCTAACGGGTGATGCCGTTGTGACGGTCCTTGATGCCAGGATCGGGCAAACGATAGTCACTGTGAGGGACGGGCAAGGGCGAGTCGCTGACCTACAGTGCCAGATCCTTGATCGACGGATCGCCATCTTCTTCGATGACTTCCGCACCCTCCTCTACGAGACCTTGCATGGCCTTGCACGCCTTTCCGCGGAGTGTGATTTCAAGAAGCTCGGCCACTTGTTCCAGCCGCTGCACATGACCTTTGGTTTCTTCCAGGTGTTTTTCAAAGCCGGCAATCAAATCGCTGTCGGATGCCGCCTTGGCCATCTTCGGCAGCGCCTTCACCAGTTGATTCTCGGCGCTGTAAAGATCCTTGATTTCCTGCCCCAACAGGGCTTCGAGTGAATTCAGTTTTGACATGACCTTGGTTGGTTAGAAGTTTTGGGAAATGACGTGCTCTCTTCGCAAGAGGAATGCCAGATTGTGCCCGGCGTCCTTTTTCCTGTAGAATCGAGGTTTTCTCGCTCCTCAGTATAGCGGTGATTCAGTGCAAATTGCGGTGGGTCAACGCGTTTGATGGCTGATTTGCAATCGCACCCCAAGTCCGTATGACGCTTCAATCTCGGGAGCAACAGTTGCTAGAAGCGTGAAGATAGGAGCAGACTTCACGTTGCTTGCTTCGGCGTGGCATCCTCTCATTACGAGAATTACGACGAGGCTTCCGACCACCGACACAACGATCGATGTCAGACATCCCATCCGATTTGAAAAGAAGAGAAACATGTGCCGCTCCGGCAGGGTTCGATTGCCGTTCAGCACGCTTTTGCAGGAAGCGCGCCGAAATGGGGCGGCGTTCAACAAGAGGGCGGGGGAGTGCAGCGGAAATCTGCCGGCTGAAGCCCACTCCGTCAGGTTACACTATGAGTTCGCTGGATGGCTTGCGGGGCCGGGCGAATGGAATTCCTTACCCTCATTTCGAAGGCGACCTTGGGGTGACCCGGCGGCTGCATCTGCCATGGCTTGGGCTTCGACGGCGTATGCCAACGAGGAAAGTCCGTTCGCCTCGCTCACGCGGCGTTGGTGCTTGGGAGAGTGGATGGCGGCGAGTTGATCAATCATGAGAGCGCGGACCACGTTTCCGTAGAGCTCCATTTTGGGTACGCCGGCGCCGCACGTGAACACGGCATGGATATCCGCCTTGCGCGGCTGGTTGCGGCTGCTCGCGATGCGTTCGCTGCCAGTGGCTCGCTCGATCACTTGGGCGCGGGGATCTGGAAGGATTTGCATCAATTCGATGAAGTCCGAATCGGCGAGCGTGACATCGGCCTCGAGACGGGTTGGCACCCATTCCGAGAGACTGATGACGCCTAGCTCGAACGCAATCTGCCAGTCCTGCCGGTCTCGCCGCAACATCTGATGAAAGCCATGATAGAATGACCCCAAAGTCATGTCCCCATAGCGGACCTGGCAGTTCACTTGATCGAACATCAGCGTGCCGGGACGGGCGATCTGATGGGCGGAAATGATCCTGCCGGGACCAAACCACCACTCGAACAGATCGAAGAAGTGTACGCCGTGCTCGATGAAAATGCCACCGCTTTTAGAACGATCCCAGAACCAATGCGCGGGCGGCAGGATTTCATCCTGGGCGAGGTTCGTCAGGCTCGCGTACAGCGGTTCACCCAACAGTCCGCTGTCGATGACCCGCTTGATGGCCCCCACAGCGGATTGTAGCGCATGATCAGGTTGACTGCCAGGATCAGCTTCTTCTGCTCGGGCCTCGTTTTCAACCTATTGAAGTTAAGTAATTTGTGTTGGTAATATTGTTTCAAATTGCCTTGCAATAAAAAAGACTGCTTGCCAAATACTTGCCGAATCAATCGGGATTTCCATCTCAGGGCTCCGCCTGCTTCTAGAGTTTGCTCCAGCGGTTCAGAGTAGGTGGGGTTGACACCTGAGCGGATTAACTCTTCGGCCGGGGGGCGTCACCTCCAAACATCTCGCTCCCAGTCGGCTATGGCGATTCATGAGAATCAGGTTCTAGTAGGGGAAACCGTGTTCAGGTTCGAGTACTGTCGCGCGCACCATATTTAGGGGTAGTGATTTAGCGAGGCCAAAAGCCTCCCTTTCTCGTTCCTTGAAAAATCGCGACTGCCCGAATATTGCCCGAATCGAGCGGCGAAGAATTGATATCGGTCGCCACTTGACCTTGCGCCCAACGAAGGACTCCACTTCGTGGTGAAAGATGGCTGCTTCAATCGTCTTTGCCGGAAGGCGCTCGCCAATCCCCTGCAGGAGTACGGAAATAAATAACCAAAGTAGCCTTTCCCATTGACTAAGGAACTCATTCTACCTAGGCCAATATTGCGATTAAAGATCGATGATTTCGCTGAGAAACTCTCAACCTGATCCAGTTCAACCATCTCAAGCGCGCCCAGTTCTTCAGCATCGGTTGTCGAAATTGAAACCGCCATCAGGGAGGAGATCAACGCGAGTATGGATGCTGCCCTAAGTTGGGTGGGGGATTCTTTTTTCGTGATATTATTTTTCATTTGAATGGTAACGTCATTATTGCCAGGCGGGCATAGGGCTTGCCACTCCTTGCTCTACCTCAGGCGAAAACGTCCTGGACCGCTTTGCCGAGGCCGTCCTTTGTCGCGTAGAAGGGGCGGCTCTCGATATCGTATTCTGTCTTGGGGCTGATGCCCATTGCTGTGAAGATAGTGGCGTGGAGATCCTCGATGCTGACGGGGTTCTCGGTGGCGAGACAGGGCCTTTCATCCGCCGTGGCACCGTATAAGAATCCCTTTTTCATCCCGCCGCCGAACATGACGACCGACGAGCCGCCGGTGAAATGGCGGTGCAGGCCGTAGTGTTTCATCTCCTTGATGACATCCGTCTTGGCGCGCGACTGGTCCTTCGCCGTGGAGCCGGGAACGCCCTCGATCATCATGTCGCGACTGAACTCGCTGGCGATGATCACCAAGGTCCGGTCAAGCATCCCGCGCTCCTCCAGATCCTTGATCAGGCGGGCGATGGGTCGGTCAACTTCATTGTGCATGCGCTCGGCGGTGGTGTGCCCGTTCTCGTGGGTGTCCCAGTTCAGGAAAGGGACATACTCGGTGGTCACCTCCACGAAGCGGGCGCCGTTTTCCACCAGGCGGCGGGCGAGCAGGCAGCCTTGGCCGAACTTTCCGGTGTTGTATTCGTCAAAGACCTCCTTCTTTTCCTTGGCGAGATCGAAGGACTCCCGCTCCTTCGAGCCGAGCAGGCGGTGGGCGTTGTCGACGGCGCGCAGCATGGATTCCTGGTGGTAATCGCTGAGCTCTTGGGACTTCGGTGAGTTCCTGAGAAGCGCCTGCAAGGCCTTGTAGCGCCTCGCGAAACGGTCGGGCGACATGCCGCCGGGAGGCTTCACTGCCTGGGAGGCCAGCTCCGGGTGGGGCAGGTTCATAGGGCCGAACTCACTGCCGAAGAAGCCGCCGGTGGTGAAAGCTTTAAGCTCCTCGCTCTCGCCGACGCCTTCGAGGCGCTGGCCGATGTTGATGAAAGGCGGCATCACCTTGTTGCGCGGGCCGAGCACTTTTGCCATCCACGCGCCGATGTGCGGGGCGGCGACGGTCTGCGGCGGGACGTATCCGGTGTGCCAGTGGTACTGGTGGCGGGAGTGGAGGATGCTGCCCAGGTCCGCTTGCACGTGGGAGCGGATGAGGGTGGCGCGGTCCATCACCCCGGCGATGTTTTCCAGCCCCTGGCAGATCTTGATGTTGTCTACCGTGGTATCGATCGCGGGGAAGGTGCTGATGATTTTCTCCACGGGCGTGCCAATCTCGTAGGGTAGGTAGCGCTTCGGATCGAAAGTTTCCGCAGAGGCCATGCCGCCGGCCATCCAGAGGAGGATGCAGGAATCTGCAGTGGCTACGGGGTGTTTCATCCCTTTCTCGGCACCCATCGCGCGGGGCGCACCGCCTAGGAAAGTCGCGGCGGAGGTGGCACCGAGGGCGCGGAGGAAGTTCCGCCGGGTCTGCCGGGGGAAGGTTTCGTCGTACCAGGGTTCTTGGTTCATGGTTTCAGTTGATGTAATGGAATTCGGGCAGCATGAAGACGGTCCAGAGGAAATCCTCGATATCTACTACCGCCGGTTTGTCACCAAGGAGGATCCCGGCGATGCGCATTTCTTCGGTGCTTGGGTCTCGCGAAAGGGAGGAGCGCACCACGCCCCGGACCATCCCTTTGAGATTGGTGTTCTTATGCAGCTTTTCCGCGCCCTCCCGGATGAGACCGGCGAGCTCGGGGCCGTTGGAAAGGTTGATCGCCTCCAGGGTGGTGACGGAATCCGGGCGGGAGGTGACGACCTGGTCGCGGTTCGGCCGGCCCAGTGCCGCCTGGAGGGTATCGCGTTTCCCCATGACGGAGCGGACAGGTTTTCCTTTCGCCATCGGCCAGACGCCGGTGACGCTGCGGATGGTATCGAGAAATTGCTCCGCGGTCATGCGCTTGCGGATGGGGCCGCGGAAAACGTATTCCGCATTCTCGTCCTCGCGTACCTCGGACTGCGCCTGGTAGATGCGGGAGGTGGCGATGAGGCGGAGCACCGCCTTGAGATCGTAGCCGGAGGAGACGAGGCGGTTGGCGAGCAGGTCGAGCAAATCCTCGTTCCAAGGCTGGGTATTCATGGAGTCCACGGGATGGACGATGCCGCGGCCCATCATCGCCGCCCACAGGCGGTTGACGATGGTCCGCTGCATGCGGCCGTTTTCCGGGTGGGTCATGAGATCCGCCAGTTGCTTGAGGCGCTCGTCACGGGGCTTGGAGGCATCGATCTGGCCGAGCTCCGGGAACAGCCATGCGGGCTTGGCCATTTCCCCGGTGGGCTTGTCGCAGCGGGTCAGCTCCAGGGGAGTTTCCGAGTAGATCGCCGCGAGATCGTAGGCCTCCCGGAGCGTCCAGCGGTCGATGAAACTGTCGTGGCACGAGGCACACTTCATGTTGATGCCCAGAAAGACTTGGGAGATGTTCTGGGAAAACTGGATCTGCGTAGTCTGGCTGGCGTTCACCACTCCCCGCCACTTGATGCCGTCGATGAAGCCCCGCGACGCCTCCGTGGGCGCGACCAGATCGCGGACGAACTCATCGAAAGCCTTGTTCTCCAGCAATGCAGGGTAGAGCCACGCCGTTACCTGCTTGCGCCCTCCTTCGATGTATCCCGTCCCGCTGTAATCGTTTCGTAACAGGTCGTTCCAGAAAGTCATCCAGTGCTCCGCGTAGCCCTGCTTGTCCGAGAGCAGGCGATCCACGGCCGCATCCCTGTCCAGTGGCTTGCCACCGGAGAGCAGGCCTCGCAATTCCTCCGAAGGCGGCAGACCCGTCAGATCTTCGGAAACCCTGCGCAGAAAGGTCGCATCGTCCGCCGGTGCGGGGGCTTCCAGTTCCTTGTCCTTGAAATGCTCTGCCACGATCAGGTCGATGGGATTCGCCCCCTCCGGGCCGGGCGGCAGGGTCACTTGCCTGGGTCGCAGCGGCGGCTCGTACCGATCCTCGGCGAAGGTGAAACCCTCCACCCACGGCACGTCGGCAGCGATCCACCGTTTCAGGACATCGATCTCCTTTTCGTTCAGGGCGACCTTTTTATTCTTCGGCGGCGGCATGCGTTCGTCTGGACCCTCCACCGTCAGCAATTCGATCATCAGGGAGGCATCCGGATCGCCTGGCTCCAGCACATCCGCCTCCAGCAGCAGCGCCCGCGTGTTCATCGAAAGCCCTCCCTTCGATTTTTCCCCGCCGTGGCATTCGACGCAGTGCTTCTCAAGGACGGGAACCACCTCGTGGGCGAAATCCACCTCCGCAGCCATGGCTACCGACAGGTAAAGCACTTGGGAAACGAGCAAGCGAAATAGCAGAGCCGCCTTGCGGGTGGAGAGTAATAGCAGGTTCATTGGTTCGATCTTCGGCGAGAATTTCGGCCACGGACCTTCGCCGGTTCCACGCCTGTGGGGTTTTGATGTAGTCATAGGTATTAACGGGGCATGAGTTGCCGATTCAGAAGCGCCTTGTCTTCCCGCAGCAGTGGGGAGTCCTGGATTCGTTTGGCAATGGCCGACTTATCCGTTCCCGCCTCGATTTCCTTGAGCACCAGCAAGCTTCCCAGCTCCTTCCGTTCTTCAGTTGTGGCGATCTGTGAGATATAGCTCCAAGGATCAAGCGCGCTGTTTTCCGACAAAGCACGAGCCGCGGCTTCACGCAGGACCCCGCGCAGGGACGCGTCCGGCTCCTGGGAAATCCACTTAAGCGTCCCGAGCGGGTCCGACCTCACCCTGCCGGACATCAGCCCTTTCAAAGCTGCTTCCGAATGATCTCCCGACCACTGGTTGTAGATTTCCGTCGCTTTCACCGCATCACGCACGGCCCAGGATTCCAGCACGGCCGCGACACCGGCCGCGCCGAAAGTCTGGGGTGAAGCTTGCAGCGCCTCCCAAGTCCTAACCGGGTCCTGAGTCGAGTAGACTTTGGCGAAATCCCGCACCATCGCTACTTTGAATTCACCTGCGGGCAGCGCTTCCAGCCATGTGGTGGGGAAGGCCAGTTCTCCGTCGAGCGCGCTCATCGCAAGGTCGTTGCCACCGAATTTCATCCGGGGAAACTGATCGGCGGCCTGGGAGATCCTTGCCATGGCGGCGACGGGATCCAGCCGTGACCATGTGATATAGAATGTCTCCCACAAGGCGCGCGCGCCGGGCTTGTCGATGCGCTTGCTGAATCCATCGATCCAGTCCGCATGGCTGGCCGGATCGTTCCGCGCCAGGCTCATGGCCAGTCTCGGACCGTTGTCCGAACGTATTCTCTCGTCTCCGATCCGGTCATAGGCGTCCCGTGAAAGCGAAACCCCGGACTCTCCGGCAACCAACGCGACCTGCTCCATCGCGGAGTCCCTGAGCGCCGGGTCGTTTTGCCGATCCGCCCACAGGTAAGCCAGCGCTGGATCGCGGTAGGTCCATCCGGCTACGCCCAATCGCAGGAGATCACGCGCCTTTTCCAGCTCCGGATGCCTGGCGGCGAATTCCGCCAACTCCTTGCCGTAGGCCGCGCATTTTGGGAAACCGAGTTCATGATAGAGCGTGTTGAACATGCCGTCCTCATCCACGGCCGCCCAGCGCTCGAACAAATGCGCCAGCAATTCCGCACGCCCCCCCCTATCTGGCAGGCTGGCGATCTCCAACAGAAGATTGGCAGCCCCTGTCGCTGTTAGCTGTTGGATGCGGGGGCCGAGATCGCTTTCTGCGGCGGGAAGAGGTTTGGATTTCCCAGGGGAAATGGACTGCCGTGCCTTCGGTTCCGTCTCGACCACAAGCGGTGGCGGAGAAAAAACCTCACGGCACGTCAGGAAGACGGCCGTGAGGACAGCAAGGATGGAGACCAGCCATGCGATTTTTTTCATCGATTTCTAAATCAGGTCAAGGGATGTCGAGATGGAAATCCTTGGCGTGGATGTCGTAGTAGAAGATGTTCGCCGGATCGCGTCCGGGCAGACATTTTTGATAGAACAGGGTGAACCTACTGGTCCGGCCGCTCGGGTTGGACGCGGTGTGGTGGGTGATGTGGCCTTCCTGATTGCGCCACAGTGCGGGCTGGGAGTCGCGGATACTGTTGGTCACCGCGATGGTGGCGGTATCCGTCATGTTTCCGAACGACCCGGTGCGGAAACGCAGCCGATAGGAATCGTTGCTGGCACGGTCGGTAATGATAAATCGCTGGACCACCGTGTGATAGGCGATGTCCATAACATGGGATCCGCCGTAGAGAGGAGCGGTGAAAGCGACGGGCAGAACTGCGCCGGCGGGTTTGCCGCCAGTGAGGATGCGGGTCCATCCGCTGCCATTGTATTCATCCACATTGTTGGTAAATGACACGTCGTCCGCACGAATCGCATGGGTCGCTCCGGCTAGTCCTCCGCCGCTGCTAATGCGGCGGACGTTGGTGAAAATCATATAGTATTTCCCATCTCCTCCCTTGGTAGCGGATGGTTGGCCGGTTCCATAGCAAGTTCCCCATGCCTTGGGGGACCGGTACTGGATGAGGGGATTGCCGTTGTCCCGTCGGACAAAGCCGGTTGGGCCGCTGCTTTGCGCGGAACCGACTTGGTTGTGATTCCCGTCGTGGGGCGCACCGCCGTAGAACAGATAGTAAGCTGTCTGGGCTTCGTTGCGGAGGACGGTGGGATCGCCCACCAAGCCCTCGTCGAACGTACCTGCGATACCGCGTGGAATGAGGACGGGGGTGTTGGAAATGTTCCAAGTGATCGAGGCCGCGCCGGACGCGCCGGGCAACCGGTTGATGGCGTCTCCGGTGGCATACATAATGCAGTCCCCGCCATAAGACTGGTTCCAGTTTCCCAACTGCCATTGGGGATTGGTTCCCAGCCAGTAGCTCCGGCCGGTATTGCCGTCCCTCATCATGGAAGGGGCGTAATCGTAGGCGAAACTACCGGGGATGGTTAGCTCGCGGGGGTGCGACAGGTATTCGCTGCCGATGTTGTAGGGAGTCGCGGCGAACAACGTTCCCATCAGTGAGCTTGCAACCAGGCCCCATTGCAGGACCGCGTTGACTGGATTCTTAATATGCTTTTTCATGGTTTTTTTTGGGTTTTCGGATCTTGATCAAGCTGCCGGATATTCACACCGAGAGTATAGGATCCTCTTTGCATACGATTTGGAAGAGTCTATTCGAGTCGCTCCAATTCGGTGCAAAGTAACCGTTCGGACTAATCATCGACAAGTGGAAACGCCCGGTGACACACCCCCTTTTCGGCTAGGTTCCCGTTCACCCTGGGCAGGGGATTCAAGCTCACTCCGGTGGTAGCGGAGTTCATGTTAGATATGTCGCTCAAGTCAAAACCCAGACTACCATTCCAACAGAATGCGGCATTCGTTCGATTCGGACCGTGATTCAGCCAAGAATTCCGGTCACCACCTTCGCCGGAATCACGCCAGTGGGTTTTTGATTTAGCCCTTGGAAACGGAAGGTGAAGCGGTTGTGATCCATTCCCAGACAGTGGAGAATGGTTGCGTTGAGGTCGCGGATGTGGACCGGGTTTTCCACGATGTTATAGGAATAGTCATCAGTTAGGCCATAACTTACGCCGCCTTTGACTCCACCGCCGGCAGCCCACATGGTGAAGCAGCGGCCGTGGTGATCGCGGCCGCTGCCGAGCGTGCCTTGGCTGTACACCGTGCGGCCGAACTCGCCGCCCCAGATCACCAGGGTGTCTTCCAACAGGCCGCGCTGTGCGAGGTCGGTGATCAACGCGGCCGACGCCTGGTCGGTATCGCGGCACTGGTTGGCGAGGTGTTCGCCAAGTTTTTGGTGCTGGTCCCAGCCGCGGTGGAAGAGTTGGGTGAAACGAACGCCGCGCTCGGCCATGCGCCGTGCTAACAGGCAGTTGTAGGCAAAGGTGCCCGGTTGGCGCGCGTCCTCGCCATAAAGTTCGAACACGGAATCCGGCTCGTCGGATAGATCGACCAGGTCGGGCGCGGAGGTTTGCATGCGGAATGCCATTTCATACTGGCTGATGCGGGTGAGGATCTCCGGGTCGGCCATCGCGTCATGGCGGACATGGTTGAGCATGGCAACGTCGTCGAGCATTGTCCGACGGTCGACGCGGGAGACACCGGCGGGATCGTTGAGGAAAAGCACGGGATCCTTGCCGCTCCGGAACTGCACGCCCTGATGATTGGAAGGGAGAAAGCCACTGCCCCAGAGGCGTGAGAAGATGGGCTGGTCAGGCACTTTTCCGGTACCTTGCGAAATAAGAACGACGTAGGCGGGCAGGTTTTCGTTCATGCTGCCGAGACCGTAGGAAACCCAGGACCCCATGCTGGGCATGCCGGGAAATTGCGAGCCGGTGTTGATGAAGGTGATGCCGGGGTCGTGGTTGATCGCCTCGGTGTGCATCGAGCGGATGACCGCGATGCGATCCGCAACCTTCGCCGTGTGCGGCAGAAGGTCGCTGATCCACTGGCCGCTCTGGCCGTGCTGGCGGAAGGCGGCCAAGCTCTTGCAAACCGGAAAGCTTTTCTGGCCCGAGGTCATGCCGGTCAGGCGCTGGCCTTGGCGGATGGAATCTGGCAAATCCTGGCCGTGCACCGCGTCGAGCGCGGGTTTGTAGTCAAACAGGTCGATATGGGATGGCCCGCCGGATTGGAACAGATAGATCACGCGCTTCGCGGTGGGTGCGAAGTGTGATCTTGCCGTGCCCGGACTCATCAGGGGTTTCAGGTCGGCGGCCAGCAGGGAACGCGCGGCCATGGCACCGAGGCCGAGGCCGGTCATGCCGAGAAAGCTGCGCCGGTTGAGCGCGCGGACGTGATTTTCGATAGGGTTCATGGACGGCTGATGGTTTCGTCGAGGTTGAGCAGGGTGGCACCGGTCATGGCATAGGCGGCCTCTTCGGCGGAGTAACGATTGAGGTGTCGGCTGAGGGACCGGTTGAGGACTTCATGTTCTTGGGCGGTGGGTTCGCGGCCTGTAACGAGGCGGAAACCGAAGGCAACGCGCGCAGCCGGTGTTTCTCCCCCTTCCGCAATCATGCGGCGGCCAAGGGCGCGCCCGGCCTCGACGAACTGGGTCTCGTTCCAAAGCACGAGCGCTTGCAAGGGCGTGTTGGTATTGCTGCGGACAACCGCGCAGGTCTCGCGGGTGGGTGCGTCGAAAAGCGCCATCGCGGGAGGAGGCGACGTGCGTTTCCAAAAGGTATAAAGGCTACGGCGGAAGATGTTGCGGTCCCGGCCAGGATAAAATTTCTGGGCGGTAAATGGGGTCGGGTGGCCGAAGTGGCTGATCTCGCTCCAGAGATCCGGCTGGGGCGGATGCACGCCCGGGCCGCCGATGGACGGGTCGAGCAGGCCGCTCGCGGCGAGCGCCTGGTCGCGGATGATTTCGGCAGGAAGCCGGGGCCGGGGCGAGCGCGCGAGAAACTCGTTGCGAGGGTCCTTTTCAAGATGTCCCGGAGTTGACGCGGCGGACCGGCGATAGGTGTCGGAACTGAGGATGACCCGCAGGAGATGGCGCAGGTCCCAGTCATTTTCCACGAAATCCACGGCCAGCCAGTCGAGCAGCTCGGGGTGGGTGGGCCACGATCCCTGATTGCCGAAGTCGCCGGCGGTCTCAACCAGACCGCGTCCGAAAATCATTTGCCAGGTACGATTGACAGCGACTCGGGCAGTCAGCGGGTGGTCCGGCCGGACGATCCACTTGGCGAGATCCAGCCTGGTCGCGGTGTCGGAATTATCCAGAGGCGGGAGGACTGCAGGAACACCAGAGCCGACTTCCTCGCCGGGCTGGTCATAAGCCCCGCGAACCAGCAGGTGGGTTTTGCGCAAGTCTGGCTTGTGATCCATCACCATGACGGTCGTCTGGCCTCGTTTCAGGTCGCTCTGGAGCACCTTGATTTCCACCTCCAGGCTTTTGAGGATGTTGTCCAACTCCGGAGCCAGCGGATCTTTGGATGCGATAAAAGCCTGGTTGACAATATTCCACTGGCTGGCGCTGCGATCGGAGGGCGCGGTGGCGAGTGCGGCGGCCAAGACATTCTTTTTCTCCTCGGGATCACGATGCTCGGCCGTGACGTCCTTCCATGGCAGCGATCCGAAATTCGCGATGGCGAAGGCCGGAGCCCAGTTTTTCCCAGCCTCTGACCGCGTTTCCCAAGAGGAATCGGAATAAAGCGTCTGCCATCCCGTGTCCGTGCGCCATGCGAGCATGGCGAGGAAACCCGCAGTTCCCTGGTAGTTTTTCGCGGTTACGGTGATGAGGTTGGTTCCGGTCCGGAGAAGCCCGTCGATGGCGTGACGGGCAGGTTGCTTCCAATGCTTGGATTCCCCGGCGGGCTTGCCGTTGATGGCTAGGGAAAATTCGTCATCTGCGGTCGCGAACAACCACGCCTCCTTGACGGGGTCGGAGATGATGACTTCCCGCTGGAAAGTAACGGCTTGCCCCGCAGTGGGCTGGCCGCTCCAAATCCATTTCGCATTTGCCGGATCGAATTGCGTCCATGGGAACGAAGCGGAGCTCGCGGCAGCCCGGGCTGTGACGGGCTGTTTCTTTTCCGACGCGTCGCGGGCCGCGACTATCGGGGCGGAGGGTTGGATTTTCAAATGCTCGAGTTCAGCGATGCGGGACTTCAATCCCGCCATGCCACCGTCGCCCAGCGGCGAGGTGTAGGACATGACCGGCTTCGTGCTGCTGTTGACGCCGCCTTTGCCGGGCTCCGATGAGCTGTTGAAGAATGCGTAAAACTGGAAGTATTCGCGCTGTGAGATCGGGTCGTATTTGTGGTCGTGGCACTGGGCGCATTTCATCGTCAGGCCGAGCATCGACGTCGCCACGGCATCCACCTTGTCGATCGTGGCGGCGGTGCGGTATTCCTCCTCGATGATTCCGCCTTCGTGGGTGTTCATGCCGTTGCGGAGGAAACCGGTGGCCGCGATTTGGTCGGGAGTGGCCCCGGTAATCAGGTCGCCGGCGATTTGTTCCGTCAAAAATTGGTCGTAAGGCTGATTTTTGGCAAAGGCATGAATGACCCAGTCGCGCCAGCCCCACATGTCGCGGTGGTCATCGATGGAGAACCCGTGGGTGTCCGAGTAGCGCGCCGCATCCAGCCACGGCATGGCCATCCGTTCGGCGAAATGGGGCGACTCCATGAGGCGGTCGACCAAGTGCTGCCAGCGGTCCGGTGAGGTGTCGGTGAGGTAGCGGTCAATGTCCGCGGGACCGGGCGGCAGGCCGGTAAGATCCAAGTGGACCCGGCGCACCAGCGTTTCCGGATCGGCTGCCGAAGCGGGGGAGATTCCATCGGTTTTCAAGCGCGCGAGGACGAACGCGTCCACCGGGTGGTCGGGCGCCCCTTCTGGCAGCGCGGCTTTCACCGGTGGCACGAACGCCCAATGCGGTTCATAGGCCGCTCCCTCCTCGATCCATTTTTCAAGTGTGCGGATTTCCGTTGGCTTGAGGGCGGCGAGATGCGCCTTCGGCGGGGGCATCACCACGTCGGGATCGGTGGAGAGGATGCGCTTGAGTATGGCGCTTTCCGCCGGCTTCCCGGGAACAATGGCTGCTCCCTCTTCACGCGCAGCGACTGCCTCCTCGCGCACATCGAGCCGGAGGTCGCCCCCGCGGTGTTCCGGATCCTGGCCGTGGCAGAGAAAGCAGTTTTCCGACAGGATGGGCCGGATGTCGCGATTAAACGAAAGCTCGGCCCCTACCATAGGTAAGGCCCCGCCCAAACCGAAAAGCGGTGGAAGCAATGCTAACAAAAAGCCGCGGCTGCTCGGGAACGTGTTGGTGCGCGGTGTGTCGGTCATAATTGAAGATCGGCCTATGGGAGTAACCGGAACTGGCGATTTCGTAAGGTGCAGGATCCTGTTGAGAATGAGCTGGATCAGCGGAGATCGGAGTTATTGGAAAACGGCCCACAGGTGGGTGACATCAGCGATTCTGTGCACCCATTAAACCCGCAGTCCTCCGTGCCCGCAAGTTTCGCTTCTCTTCAGTGCCCCCCCTTTTTGGATAGTGTCCCGGTAGTTCTTTGCAATGCACCAGGAATTTCCCCAATTTCACTTTCACCCCCAAACGTGGCGATTCTGTCGTCATGATCGCGAATGTCCAAAAACACTGATCTTCATCTGAAAAACACCACCTTCATGTATCCCGCCGAGTATCTCACCATGCCATCCGTCCTACAATTGTTCGCGCGCATCATTTCGAAGATTGCCTTCAAGTTGGATGAAATGGGGATCTTTCGCTCCATCAATCCACAGTGGATCGTTGTAGGGATGGGACTCGCAGTGATGCCGGCGTCCGCAAACGAGAGTTTGTTCAATGGCCGCGACCTTACCGGCTGGAAAGGCGACCTGCGGCTGTGGAGTGTGGAGAACGGCGTACTCGTCGGCCAGACCGACAAGGCCGGGCGATCGATTCCCAAGAATTCCTTCCTCATCTGGCAGGGTGGCGAATTCGGAAATTTCGAACTGGAATTTAAGGGCCGCGTGTCCGGATCCAACAATTCTGGCGTCCAATACCGCAGCAGGATCGCCGACAAGGAAAAATTTTCCGTAAAAGGCTATCAGTTGGATATGCATCACAAGCAGGAATATCTTGCAATGCTCTATGAAGAAGGAGGACGCGGAATCATCTGCCAGCGCGGCCAGTCAGTCCTGATTCATGGCACTGGAGAGCGTGTGGTCCAGCCTCTAGGGAATGTCCCGGAAGCCAATCTCGCGGTATGGAATGACTATCGGATAGTCGCCGACGGCCCGATAGTCACCCATTGGGTGAACGGGGTAGTCGCCGCGCGGATCGAAGATCATGAAGCCACTGCGCTCTCCAGCAGCGGTGTGATCGCACTCCAGCTCCACGCCGGTGCCTCGATGAGAGTTGAGTTCAAGGACATTGTAATCAAGCGATCGGCAGCACCCGCCCCCGTGCAAGCTGCAGTTCCTGATGCCGGCACAGTTCCCCAATGGATCTGGAGCCATAATAATCTGAAAGAGATTGAACAAACCGTTTACTTCCGCCGGACAGTCGACATTCCCAGCAACATCAAAAGAGCCGTTGTCACCGCTTCCTGTGACAATTACTTCGAGCTCTTCCACAACGGCACGTCAATCGAGCGCGGCGCCGATTGGTCCAATCCCAAAACGAAGGATATCACCGCAGTCATCTCGCAACCCGGCCCGCATTTGTTCGCGGTTCATGCCCGCAACGAGGGCGGCAGTGCGGGCTTTGTCTTTCAACTGGAGATTACCCTTGCGGACGGGAAGAGGCATATGATCGTTTCCGACGCTGATTGGAAATGGACGGCCAAAGACGAACGCGGCTGGACGTTGCCCGGCCATAATGACAGCTCCTGGCATGCAGCCGCCTTGCACGGTGAGATGGGTATGCGCCCATGGGGGGAGATCATCCGCGCCGCAGGCACAGGCCGGGAAGCCCAGTTTCCGGAAGACGTCACCACGAAATACAAGGTGCTTCCTGGATACAAAATGGAGCGGATCTATCAGGTTCCAGAGTCTCAGGGGTCATGGGTTGCTCTCACCCGTGACCACAAGGATGGCCTCTTCGCTTCCGACCAGAATGGGAAAATCTATCACGTCATGTTGGCAAAACCTGGTGATGATGGAGGCACCCGCGCCACTCCACTTGATGTCGACGTCACTGGGGCTCAAGGCCTCCTCTGGGCGCACGGCGCACTCTACGCTGTCACCAATGGGAAAGCCCCCGGAGTTTACCGCATTACCGATTCAGACGCCGACGGCAAGCTCGAACACGTGGCGAAATTGAAGTCGCTCAACAACGGCGGCGAACACGGACCCCACGGCCTCGCGCTATCCCCGGACGGGAAATGGATTTACATGATTGCCGGCAACAAAACCACGAAAGTCGATACCGACAGCACCCATGTGCCCGAAGTCTGGGCCGAGGATCAGCTTCTCGAACGCCGTCCCGACGCCCGCGGCCACGCACGTGACATAATGGCACCTGGCGGCTGGGTTGCCAGGTTCACGCCCGATGGTGAACGTTGGGAACTTGTTAGTATGGGCTACCGCAATGCCTACGACATCGCCTTCAACACACAAGGCGATCTCTTCACCTATGATTCGGATATGGAATATGATTTTGGTTCCCCGTGGTACCGTCCCACGCGGCTCAATCATGTCACAAGTGGCAGCGAGTATGGCTGGCGCAACGGCACCGGAAAGTGGCCTGCATACTATGAAGACAGCCTTCCACCCGTTATCGATATCGGCCCCGGATCGCCCACCGGAGTTGTCTCAGGTTCGGGCCTGAAATTTCCCACCCGCTATCAGAACGCGCTTTTCATCCTGGATTGGACCTATGCCACGATCTACGCCATCCACCTTCAGCCGGATGGATCTAGCTACCGCGCAGAGAAAGAAGACTTCATTTACGGTGCGGGTCTTCCCATGACCGATGCCACAGTTGGAACGGACGGATCGCTCTACTTCACCGTTGGGGGGCGCAAGACGAAATCCAGCCTCTATCGGGTGAGTTATACCGGTAGCGAATCCACCGCCCGAGCCACAACACCATCCGCGGGAAATCTTGCGTCCCTGCGTCGCGGGCTCGAAACACTCCACCTTCAGCCGGACCCAGCCGCCCTCAGCCGGATCTGGGACGCGCTCGGCCACGAGGATCGCTTCATCCGCTTTGCCGCACGCGTCGCTTTGGAGCACCTTCCTGCTGATATCTGGAAATCAAGGCTCGCAGGCGAAAAAGAACCGTGGCAGGTCATTCAAGCAGCCATGGCTCTCGCCCGAACCGGTGACGGGCAGGACCAAGCTACCACGCTTGACGCGCTTGAACGCTTAGATCCGGCTACGCTCGGGGCCCATCAGCAGATCAATCTAATGCGCGCCTACGGTCTCGTGTTCGCCCGTCACGGCAATCCCGAAAACTCCCGTCGCATCGCTCTCATTTCCCGTCTCGATCCACTCTACCCCGCTTCATCCGATCCGGTGAACCGCGAGCTTTGCCGCCTGCTGGTGTATTTGAAGTCACCCGACGTCGTCTCCAAGAGCCTGCGTCTCATGGCATCTCCCAATGCAACACCCGTCCCGGATTGGGCCCGTCTCGCCACCCGCAACGAAGGCTATGGTAAAACGGTCAAGGACACCATCGAACATCTTCCTTCCGAGCAAAACATGCACTATGCCTACTGTCTTCGCGCCATGCCGGGGCCGTGGACTGAAGGCCAACGCCGCCAGTTCCTCACTTGGTTTGAAGAAGCAGCGCAAAAAAAGGGTGGATCGAGCTATCAAGGATTTCTCACCGATCTCCGGCGGAAGACATTGGATGTCGCCACTCCGGAGGAACGCACCATGATCGGGAAATGGAAATTCAGCATCCCGAGAGATCCGCTTGCGGATCTCCCACCCGTAAAAGGTCCAGGTCAAGTATGGGCTACAGATGATATTGTCGCCGCCGCCGCGAAAGGACTTGGCGGTCGCGACAAGATCAACGGCGCGAAAATGTATCGCGCCTTGCTCTGCGCTGCATGCCACCGTTTTGGCACCGAGGGCGGAAACTCCGGCCCCGACCTCACCGCAGTCGCCGGTCGCTTCAGCATCCGCGATCTCGCCGAGGCTATCGTTGAACCCAGCAAGGAAATCTCCGATCAGTTCCATTTCAGCGTTATCACCAAAACCGACGGATCCTCCCTCAGCGGGACGGTGGTAGATGAAAAGGACGACGCTTTCATCGTGGCTGTCAGCGCCTTTAATCTCAGTCAAACTGAAGAAATCCCCCGCTCTCAGATTAGCACGATCGAGCCTTCCCCAATTTCCCCGATGCCGCCCGGGCTCATCAATCGTCTCAACGAAGACGAACTGCGTGATTTGTTAGCTTTTATCATGGGCGTGGAATGAGTGCGATTCGAAATGACTTATGTTCATGCCTGGCCTCCGATTCGACCCTGATGCCAAGGGGGGACCTCGCGGTCTTAAACCCGGAGTCTCCTGACTCGTTGAAAGTGTTTTAACCGATCTGAACTTTCTTAAATCATGTTCAATGTTCTTCCACTGATTGCGCTTACTCTCCTAACCAGCCGCATTTGCTGCCTGGCCGCGAGCGGGATCTGGAAGATTGATGCTTCCGGGCCAGCGGTTCCGCGCATGGACTCGTTCAGCCGCGATGAGGAAGGTGCTTTCCGCTTCCGGATTTAGGGTGACTCCGGCCCGGACTACCGCATCTGGGCTTCTGGGAATCTCATGGATTGGCAATTGCTAGAAATGTTCCAGACTTCGGTTCCGCCATTCTGGTTTGAAGATTCAACCTCGAAGGACTGGCCGCGGCGATTCTATAAGATAGAACTCGGACCCTGAACTAACTTTGGCGTCCACCGAGAAATTTGATCACCGCCTCGGTGCGGGTGCGGACGTGGAGCTTCCGATAGATGTTACCCAGGTGATACCTGACGGTTTCCAACTTGATCCCGAGTTGGTCGGCGATTTCCTTGTATAAGTAGCCCTTGGCGAGCAAATCAAGGGTTTCCTTTTCCCTCGCGCTCAGATTGTATTCCGGTTCCGCGTCCGCGACAGGCTGTTGGAAATGCAACACCACCTTGCGGGCGATGGCGCTGGACATGGGAGAGCCACCTTCCAGGATGTCGTCGAGTGCTTCGAGCAGCCGGAAAGGTGCGTCGCGCTTCAGCAGGTATCCAGACGCGCCGGAGACCAGCGCCTCGTAGACTTGGTCGGAATTGTCATACACCGTAACCATCAGGAATTGCGTTTGCGGGCAGAGAGGCTTGAGCAAGCGCACGAGCTCGATCCCGGAGCGTCCGGGCAGTTGAATATCCATCAGGACGATGTCGGGAGGAGTCGCGGAAATCTCAGGGATCGCGGTGGCTCCGCGGGCATAGGAACCGGTTACCTTCCACCGCGGCTGCGTGGAAATCATCTGGAGGAAAGAATCTCTCAGGGCCGAATCGTCCTCAACGATGGCGATGGTTCTGATGGTTTCGGATGGAGTGAATGTCATGTCGTTGGAAAAGGATGTGGAAGCGGGCATCGCAGGCCGATGCGGGTGCCATTTCCCGGTGCCGAATCGATGGAACAACTCCCGCCGAGATCCGACATGCGGGATTCTAGGTTCAACAAGCCGTTGCCTTCCGCTGGCTGATTGACGAGAAAGCCCCTGCCATCGTCGCTAATGGATACGAGGAGTTCACCGGGAGCCAGCCTGAGTTCGAGCACGATGGTGCAGGGGCCGGCGTGTTTGTAAACGTTGTGGAGCGATTCCTTCACCGCCAGGGCAACTTGGTTTCGGAAGCCGGACGGCAGCGGGAGGGCGGGGAGGTCCGGCGGCATGACGATGCGCAGGGGGCGGTCACTATCACGAAAGATTTCCTGGGCCATTCCCGCGAGGTGGGATGCGAGGTGGTCCAGCGTGTCATTGGCGGGATTGACGGCCCACACCAGGTTATCCATTTCATTGACCAGATCCCTTGCGGCCGTGTCCAGACTGTCAAGCCGGTCGCGGGCAATGGCGGGATCGCTTTCCAGGCTCATCCGCACGAGGGCGGAGTTCATCATGATAACAGAGATGCGTGTCCCCATGTCGTCGTGCAGATCCCGTGCGATGCGGGCACGCGCGCTGCCCACGGCGTGCTTCAGTTCCAGTTGGGCGAGTCGCCCGCGGACGCGGCGGCGGTAAGATTGGAGCACCAGCAGTCCGATGAGGATCAGGAGCCCGGCCGTCAACGCAGGCATGAACCACGGACGTGCCCAGATGTGACTGCGGATTTCAATATCGAGGACCAGGTCCGTTCCCACCACTTCGGGAGTAATTCCCGCGGCGATCGCCCGGAAGAGATATTTTCCGGGGGGGACATTTACAAAGTCAGCCCGGTAAGTCGCTCCGCCAATCACTCCATAGGCTTCCAACCACCTCAGCATCGCGGTGCGGGAGGAGGGGGGGTGGATGGCGGGCAACGATTGGATGGAAACCCACTCCGCTGAGTTCGTATAGTCTGCATCGACGAGCCCGAGGGCTTTGCCATCTTTGAGTTGAATGACCCGTGCGATAGCAGGTTCTCCTCCTTCGCGTTTCCAGTTTGCCGGGACCCCGCTGACCATGGGCATCGACTCTCCCGCGGAAAAGTCGCCGTTTTTCCAAGCCGATATCACCCTTCTGTTGTTTGGAATGACAAGTTCGACGTTGTCCACCATATAACGGCCGGTGGTATCGTCCGCGCCCGCGGAGAGGGTGATGCGCAGCGAACGACCGGAGGCTGGCAGGAACAAGGGTTCGGCCCGCGGCCGGAGCGGGGATTGTTCCAATTCGACTTCCCAGCCCTCGCTTTCTCCGAGGACGGGAAAGGAGGAACGCGAAACCACTGTGCCGGACGCGTCCAGAACCTCCGCGATCATCGCCATGCCGAGGGTGGTAGGCTGCCAATTCTCGTCCGCACCTTCGAGCCGATACTCCACCGCGAGCGGACCTGCGGCCAAGCCCGGTGGAAATCCGAATCCCAGGTCAATGCGGTGTCGGCCGGGAGGTAGAAGCAGAGGTTTCCCCGCTGCCGGTGGATCACGCCGGTCGCCGTTGATGCGCAGATCCCGCAGAGCCATATTGAAATTGATTTCCCGGTCGGATCGGGGAGCCAGAGGCCCCTTGTCTCGGCGAAGGTTCTCCGGAACGAAGAAAAAGTCCTGCGGACCCCTGGCGATCGTACTGATCCGGACCTCGTCGATCAGGCCCGGGAAAGGTGTCGAGTGACCATGGCCGGGGGAAGTGGTGCGGCCGGAGTTTCCGATCGCAAAATCAGAGAGGTTGCTACTCAAATCCGCGGATAGAGTTCCTTGGCCGATGAGGTTGGCTTCTGTTAGCCCTTCACGCAGGCGTGTCCAATAGAGCTTCATGTTGGAAGGCGCGCCTTCATTCCCGTTATAGGTTACGGCCAAGTGAAACCAATCCCGCGTGTTGAGTGCATGGGGTCCGCTGACCGGGATCGTTGCCAATCCGCCGGTTTTCACGAAGTCGCCGGAGAGCGGGATAAAGGCAAGAAAGCCGGTGTTTTCAATTCTCAGGAGGAACACCCGATCCCCGTCTTCACCATCCATCGTGATAATGTCGGAAGCAGCGCCCGGCGCGTCGCCAGGCATGGCCTCCAGCTTTACCACGGCTTCGAAGGTGAATGCACCGTCCGGTCCGGCAATTGGAAAGGGGGCATCGACATTGTCACGTTGGCCGCGGTCCGGCCTCGGTTTTGCCATCAGGATGGCGCCTTGGAGTCCCCGCGTGCCGGGCGTGCCGCTTGTGTATGCATGCAGCGAGACTGCGTTTCCCAGTCCCTGCAGACCGTCAAGCCCGGGCCGGGCGCCATTGGCCAATCCCAGGAGCGACGTGGGTGAATTGCCGGAGTCCACGAAGGGTGGGCCTCCCTCGTCGAGGTGCCAGAGATGCAACGTATGCTGATCTGGCTGGCTTGGAGTGAAAAAAGCGTGGTCTTCCGCCCCGGCCGCGGTCGCAAGTGTGGCCGCCGCCGCGATGATGATAGATCTATTGCTGCTCATTGTGTTCCGGAGCGGACATGCCCGGTCTGCCGGGAAAGGCGCGGCAGTTTTATTCGAAGGGTCCAAATTCCGCCAGACTGAAGACGGTCAAACTTCCGGCGGTCGCACTGGGCAGCGGCAGAAGCAGGTCGCGGGAATCGGGACTGTGTCCGACGTAGCGGTCGTAGCACGGGACCAGCTCATTGGATTCGTCAGTGTAGGCCACCATCATCCGGAGCATCCCGTTGGCTTCTGGCGACATTTTGAAACGAATCCCTCGTTGCTGCGGATGCCAAGATGGAGCGTGCCCTCGGCTGCGTGCGCGAGATTCGACAGAATGGGTTTGTGGAATCAAAAACGTGAATACCGTATTGATCCAATCGGCAGCATGAAGAGGGGACAAGAATCATTCTCCCGGCGCGCACCCCCTTTTTGTCTAGGATCGCTCCGAGTATCCGGGTGATCTCCGGCTTTGAAGCGAGTTCGTATGGTGAACGAACGTCACACCTACTCACTGCGCTCATCGTGAACTGAACCCTTTATCTCACTCTTGCCCGTGTCGTGGGTGGTTTGCTCTTTTGGGTGATCGGTGCCGTTTGTGCCCCGCCGAATCCCGCCTACGATCCTCCGCCGAGCTACTATTCGGGGACCGACGGACTGACGGGGCCCCCCTGAAATCCGCCCTTCACCAGATCATCCGGAATCACACGGTCATTCCCTACACCTCGACTTCTACAGATTTCTGGGACGCACTGAAGGTCCTGGATGAGGATCCGGCGAATCCCGCGAGCATCCTGCGGGTTTACAACGGCGTGAGCTGGCCGAAATCCGACACCGCAAGATTGCATTTCGCGCCCACCGCGAAGCGGCTGATCTATCTGTTCCAATCCGGCGGAGCGACGTGGCTGAATACCCAAGTCCACGAAGGGTGGGCCTCCCTCGTCGAGGTGCCAGAGATTCAACGTATGCTGATCCGGTTGGCTTGGAGTGAAAAAGCGTGATCTTCCGCCGCGATGATGATAGATCGATTGCTGCTCATTGTGGTCCGGATCGGAGATGCCCGGTCTGCCGGGAAAGGCGCGGCAGTTTCATTCGAAGTGCCCAAATTCCGCCAGCCTGAAGACTGTCAAACCTCCGACACCTGCGAGAAAGTTCCAACTGTTGATATTTCCAGTTAGGTTCCCGTCGGCGTCCACCCTGTCGCTCGAGCCGAACTGGACATGGTTGCCATTGACGGCGATCGCCGCATCAGGATTCCGATTGGCATTGGTGGTGAATTTGTTGTCCGCCCCGCCGCCGTCCCACAGGATGGTGACGGCGTGCGTCTGAAGTGTGGCTGCGAAAAGGATCACCGCGGTTTGGCGCGATCGCGGTGATGTGGAATGGTGGACCAACTGTTGGTTTTTTGTTTTTCTGGGTTTGGAGATTGTCGGGCTCAGGGCGCGTTAGAGGCACTAGCGGCCCTTTGTTTCACGTAGGCCTGGTATCTGCCGTATTCATTGATCTTGTCGCGGACGCTCGGAGGGATCGCCACTTCGGCGGTCTGCGGGGCTTCAAACGCATACTTCGCAAGGGTATCGCCGACCTTGAATGCGACGGGGAGACCGGTTTTAACGCTGAACCAGGCTTCACGGATTTGATATTTCGATGAGTCCATGATGTCGTCCATCACCTCGGATTTCGGATCCAATTTTGCGGGATTTCCGTCTCGGAAGTAGGCGCAGGGCTCGCCGTGGGCGTCCTCGATCCTGACAAAAAGCTTCGGCTTCGCCCAGTCCACACCCGGGAAACGCTTGCGGAAGAGTTGGTCCGCGCTCGGATAGCTGTCGAGGTCGGTCATCAGGATCTCCTTGGTTTTTGAGGCGATCCTGAACTCGAAATTGCCGAAGTAGTAGGCCTCCTCCTTGGCTCCGCCTTCAACATCAACGATCCGAGAGGAGACCGGATTCCTGATGACGAACCGCACCTTGTCCGGACGTGTCAGGTCGGACATTTCGAGACTCTTCGCGGCCAGATCCTCCTTCTTCTCCTTCGCGATTTCCTGAACCGGCTTCTGGTAGGTATAACGGATGGACCAAACGACCTGGCCGGTGGGTGGCGCGAGCATGATCTTCGGTCCCGCAGGTGCCTGCGCCTGGACGGGCAGGACGGAAATCAGGGCTAACAGGAAGGTTGCCAATGGATGATGCGATGTTTGCATGGCGATGGAGTTGGATTTTGGAATCACTCGGAAGGGTTTTCTTTCTGGATGCTGACGATTTCACCGGTGAAGCGGTCAATGGCGATGTGATACCAGTAGCGGCGCTCGGCCTGGGCGATGAACCGGTCCATTGAGGAGGTGCCGGGTAACAGCCTGCCGCTTTGTGCGATGACATCGACTAGCAGGTTCCACGTCCGCACGTTCGCGACGTCGGCAAGAGCGCGGGTGATGACCTGGATGTCCTTGTTGTTCTTGAATCCGGGGATGTTGGATTTGGTCGCCACCTTGCCGGCGAGAATGGCGATGTCCGCCGGATTGAGCAGGGGATTGAGGTCGAGCTTGTCCCGGATGGACTTGGCGTAGTTTTCGGCCTGCGCGGATGTTAGGATGGCTCCCTCGCGGATGGCTGCTTGGGCGAGCAGCGCTTTCAGCACGGGGACGGGGGCGGCATTCGGATTGACCACACCGGCGCGGACCGGTTTTTCCGCTAGGCTGAACAGATCCAGCAGCACACCGTCTCCCGGATTCGTGGCGTCCTCCGGATCACCGAAGAAATTGATGGTGGTCCAGGGATCGTCGCGAAAGGCGAGGCCCATGTCCGCCACGCTCTGGAACGGGCGGTTCAGGATCTCCGGGCGCTGCGCGGGATCGGTGAAAGGGGCTCCACCGTCGGCGGGGCGGCGTTTGCTGTCGCGTTGGACGATGCGTGAAGTGGCGGCCTTCTCATTCCCCTGATATTGCTCCGGCATCCTGCGAAGCGGAGCGGTGGGTGTGGCCCAACTGGCGGGCGGCCAGAACTGGTTGTCGTAGGCCCTCATGCCGGTGGTTTTGTTGAGAGCCTCCACGCCCTGGGTGGTCGTTGAAATGCCGTAGCGGGTGGTGCGGGGATCGATCAACATGCCATGGAGGTTCACGTAGTCGCCGCCAGCGGCGTAAAGCCGGTCGGTGTTGTCCACCAGCGAGCGGATCACGAAGCCGTGGGTCTTGGTCCATTCCGGGATGATCTGATAGCTCACCCAGGTGCCTGCGATGTTCTTCTGGAGGGCGAAGGCAATCGGAACGTCGAACCGCGAAAAGATCCCGTTGGAATCGTAGCGTTTCGGATGCAGTGCCACACTGGTGTAGGGGGCGTTGATTTCGCCCACATTGTAACCGATGACGGGAGCTCCCCCTGCCAGAATGCTATCCGCCGGTTTCGAGGAAGTGACACTCGCCTTGCCGGGTTTTAGATAGATCGGCTGGGAGAAACTGGATGAAGTGCTGACGGTGAACTGGAGGTAATCCGTGCCGAATGCGGCGGTCCGGGTGGGGGAGTCGCGATTGTAGGGGCTGTAGCCGGGATCCGCATAACCCGGCTCGGGGTTGGTGCGCCATTCCATCCGGCTCTTTCCGGCAAACGCCAATCGGTAAACTCCGGGGGCAACCTTGCCATCGGCCGCGTTCTTATGGGGATTCCAGAGTTGGAAGGTGATGAACGTGGTGGCGGTGGAGTCATTCGGCGGCGCGCCGGTATCGCGCCTGCGGAACCTTGATTCTCCCAGGAACTGAAAATACGGCAGGTTTTCCACACCGGCCACATCGTCCGGCCGGACGCCGGTTAGAGGATTGGTCAGTCCATATTGGATCAGGGTGGGGTCGTCGTTGCTGTCCCATTGGTCAATGATCGAGGCACCGATCCGGAGAATCTGATAATCGGTCT
>JAZKGW010000004.1:0-62755 GCA_040385685.1 Verrucomicrobiota bacterium
TCCGCCACCCACACCGTGCCGAAACCGCCCTCGCCGATCTGCTCGCGCAGCTTGTAGGGGCCGATCTCTTGGCCGACCACCTCGGGCGTGAGTCGCGCCAACTGCGCCTGGATTTCGGGCGAACGCTCCAGTCCTGTCTGCAGGAACCCGCCGGCGCTTTCGTGGGCCTCCACCAGCGAAATCACCTGCGCCATCAGCTCGGCGTCATCGCCGCATTCCTCCGCCAGATAGGCATCGCGAACGGTTCCTGCAAGGAGGTCTTGCGCGCCGTTGAAGAGTTCGATGAGTCGGTCGGCGTTGCTCATGATCGTGGGGGTCTCTACATAAATGCATGCGACATTGCGGGCTGGAACCCCTCACGAAATCATCGCGATCTAACGCGCGGAGGTATCATGGCCCAACCATACAAATGGGGTTCGAGAGCATGGGGTGGTTCTAACCTGTCGTAGGTTGGAAGTCACCGCATTTTTCGCCAGGCAGGGAGGTCATCCCGATCAACCGATCGGCGCTTGTATTAGATGAATTGCGATCACGTGTGACGTTGGCTGAAGCCCCGGGATCAACCAGGGCCTCAGCCGTGTCTGCCTCATGCGGTGCGGTTCACTTTACCCGGATCATGACGGCATTCCACGCCGTTAGCCTCACTCAGTATCACTGACCGCGGCTTCGTCTTCCGGAGCCCGGAGATAGTTATCGAGGATGTAGTGGGCGACATCGCGGCCCTGGCGAGTGCCTGCGTCCTGCTCGAAGCGGAAGTGAATGCCGCCAAAGACCCGCGCATCGTCAATGTCCGCGCAGATTTGCTTCCAGTCGGTGTAGGTGAGAACGACTTCCGGGATGCGGGAATTCGACAGCATAATGGCAATATCCTGCCTCCCGAGAAGGCGCTCCAGCACGGTGCGTGCGGCGTTGGACAAGGTGGCGTGGGCCGACGGGTAGCTGGGAAACGCCGGTGTCGCGATGAGCGGGAGCCAGCCCGCATCCGAGTCGGTCTTCCAATTACCGTCGATGGCTCCGGCCCGGATCGCGTTCTGCGGCCGCCAGAAGTTGTAATAGTACTTGGTTTCGTAGGTGGCGATGGAAGCATCGCCGACGGCCATCGCCAGGAGGGCGAAGTTCCGCGCGTTTTCCGACAAGGTCCGGCCCTGCGCGACGCTCACCTGCCGCGCGGCCTGATTCCAGACCTGCACCGGCGAACTCACGGCAAAGAAACGCGCGACATCCGAGCGATCCTGCGGACGAAACTGGCTGTCGAGCCGCCCGACCAGTCTTATCTCTTCGTAGTCCCGCGCGTATAGGCCGCTTTTGAGTGAGGGCGGCGGTGGCAAACGAAACTGCGATCCCTCTTCGAGACCAAACGGAGTGACCAGACCCCAGCCCGGCAGCGAAGCCGGCGTGAACGCCGGTGCCGCGGGCTGCCAGTCTCCCACTTCCGTCCCCGGCGTGTAGGGAATACCTTGGGCCTGGGCCGAGCCATCGTTCGTCCGCAGCGCGATCATGGCGGCGGCGGCGGCCTCACCGACTGCGACTCCGGCATTCTTGGCGGGTCCATCAGGAATGGCCGCCAGCGATGTCGAGAAGGAGGTATCGAGACTCAAGCTGTTTCCTGGAAACAGGAATCGAAGGGTTCGGTATGCCGCGGCCACGGTCGCAGCCTCCGGCGAAGCTCCCGCCGGTGCGGCGATGGTTCCGAGATACGGTTCGTAATCCCCGACGATCGCGTTGACCGCCTCAAAGACGGCCAGTTGAGTCGTCGCGCCCGCCCGCGACTGGAAGTGAGGATTGGCGAGTGCCACCGTCGACTGCAAGATTTCGTTCCAAGCCAGAACGGGGTCGGTTTCCGTGGCGTTGGCGCGGTTGGTCGCAGGTGACCAAATGCCAGCGAGCATCAGGGTGCAGAGCCCCAATGTTTTCGAGGCGGTTAATTGACGAGTGTTCATGATGTTATTTTGGTTAGTGATGAGACTTGGACCGAAGGCCTTCGAAGGGCCTTCTGAAGTCCGGCGCCAAAAGGGAATTTCCCTTTCAATCACTCAGGCGACGTGGCACCCGCCAAACCCGCCAATAATTTTTGGCGATCTTTTGTGACACACCCAAAACCTGCGGCCGGAGGCCCTGGCTACGACTCCTCACCGGTGCCCAAGGTATTCTTCAACTCGCGGAAGAGCCAGGCCCGCGCAAACTTCCACAGCCGTTCCACGGTTCTCAACGACATGCCCAATTCCCGGGCCACTTCTTCCTGCGTCAAGCCGACGAAAAACCGGAGTTGCACCACCTCCGCAGAACGCGGGTCCACCTTCGCCAGTCGATCCAGCGCTTCGTCCAGAGCGATGACCTCATCCTCCGGCAAAGGCAGCGCTACTTCAATCTCGTCCAGATCCACCCGCTCCAGCGCTCCACCATGTTTGATCCGCTTCTTCCGCCGCGCAGACTCCACCAGGATGCGCCGCATGGCTTCCGCTGCCGTGGCGACGAAATGATTCTCGTTTTGAAACTTCGCGAGTTCGCCGGGCTTCAGAAGTCGCAACCACGCCTCATGCACCAGCGCCGTCGGCTGCAAGGTATTCCCCGGCGCCTCTTGCGCAATCCGGTGCGCTGCCAGACGGCGCAGCTCCTGATAGACGAGGGGTAGCAACTGACCTGCAGCCACGGCGTCGTCCCGATCGGCGGCATTCAGAATTCGAGTGACATCAGACATGGCTCACATCGTCTTCACGATGTGGACCATGCTAACATAGCGGCCATCCTTTCGACGAGTCCCAATTTCCTATGACCTCGGGTCCCCGGATGACAATCGCAAAAGCCCCCCACTTGAAGCCCAACCGCCATTTCAATGGCGGCCTTTCGGCCCGAAATTGCCGGGCATCTTCGGCGCGTGGACGGATTGGAAAAACAACTGGCGCTCTAGCAACTCCGCGAGAAGAAGCACTGGTAATGCGGCCCATGGCTCGACAAAAGCGATAACAATTGCAAGCAGCGCGAACGCGATGCGGCTGCGGAGGATGACCCCGAGCGGACCGAGTTGAAGGCGGGCGCTGTGGACGTCGGGCGACCAGGGAGTGTCCTCGTCTTCCCCGAGTTGCAGCAGCCGGGTCTCGGGAGCGAGCTTGAGAACGATGGCTGCTAGAAATAGGAAGTAAGCTCCCGCGCCCGGGTGGGTCATTAGATTGCCCAACGCCGCGAAACTGGCGACGGTGCCGAAAAACCGGGTGGCTCCGAGCGGGAAGCGCCACAGTGAGCGGTGGGTGTCGTGATAGATCATCACGCTGGTGAAGACCGCGATGAGGCCGAGGCCAATCGCCGAAACACTGGTGATTCGCGCTGCAAGTGGCAGCAGGTTCATGACGAAAGTGGGGATCGGAAGTTTTGGCAAATGGGGCAGCAGGGCAAATGCTGCTAGAGCCATCGGGATCGGGGCGAAGAGCGAGAACGCGAGGATTTCCCGCGATAGCCACGAGGTGCGCAGGCCGAGGAAAAAGCGCCAGGCCTTGAGCGGTTGGCCGAGATGGAAGACCGATGCGCCCATGCCGGCAAAGAAGATCGCCGTGCCGGTTAGAGTGACCGGGAGATTCCCGCGGGCGGAAAGGATCAGTCCGATGCCGGCCTGGGTGAGCATCAGCATCAGCACCAGCGGCCAATGCGCGTGCTGGGGAATGAGAGCCGTTTGATCGGCGGCGGTGGCGGAGGCCGGCACTTCCCTGCCGATGTAGCGGGTGGTGGGCTGGGTGATGGAATAGTCGCCTAGCAGCGAGGATGGCTGTAACTCCATCGACGAGTAGCGGGGCCGGCTGGATGGCACTTTGATGATGCGGATTGCCTCGGTCGGGCAGGCTTGGACACAGGCCGGGGCTTCCCCTTCCGCGAGGCGCTGGTGGCACATGTCGCACTTTCTAACGATGCCACGCTTCTTCGAGTATTTCGGGACGTCGTAGGGGCACTTGAGGATGCAATAGGAGCAACCGATGCACTGGTCGTCGAGGTGGCGGACGATGCCGGTGTCCTTGTCCTTTTCATAGGCTCCGACCGGGCAGCCGTTCATGCATCCGGGATCCTCGCAATGATGGCAGGCGGTGGTGACCGTTTGCTGCCAGCCGGGAGTATCGCGACCGCCTAACAAAGTGCCGACATCGCGCCAGGCTTCGTGATCGTCGAGACCGTTGAGCGAATGGCAGGCGGATACGCAGGCCTTGCACCCGGTGCAGCGGTCGAGCGACACCTCGAAGGCATATTGCTCGCCAACGCCGGGCTTGGTCAGCGGGATTAGGCTGCGGTAGTGATCCGCCAAGTCGGGCTTGCGGCGGTGATGGACTTCTGAAAACCGGGCGACGGGAGTCTGGAGCTGCTTTTGCTCGGCGAGCAGTTGGTCGATGAGATTGCCCTGCTCAAGGTCCTGCTTTGAAGAGTGCTTCAGGGCGGGGATGCGTTGGAGGGTGGCGGGCACTCGGCGGATGATGTGGTTAGGCTGCGATCAGTGCCTTTTCGAGCTGGGCAATCCAACTGGCGAAGGGTTTGTCGTAATCGACGTCGGACTCGGTGATCGGAATGAGTGGCTTGGCACCCAGCGCGGTGAGCCGGGTGTGGAAGTCATGGCCGCATTTGCAGAAATCCGGGTAGTTGGAATCGCCGAGCGCGAGGACCGCGAAACTCATCGAAGCGAGTTGTGGCGCGTCCGCGGCGTGGAGCGCGGCGTGGAGCGTGGCGGCGTTGTCGGGTGGTTCGCCATCGCCATAAGTCGATGTGATGATGAGGACGTGCTCCGCGGCGGTTAGATCGGCGGGCGAAACCTCCGCCATGTCGCGCAGGGTGGGGGAGTGGCCTTTCGCGGCGAGCGTTTTGCTGAGCTTTTTGCCGAGCGCTTCGGAGTTGCCGGTTTGGGAACCCCAGAGAATCGTGATAGGCAGGCCGGCTGGAGCGGGAGCCGTCGCCGTCGGTGCGGATGCTCCGCCGGAAGCGGGAGCGAGTGCGCTGTTGAGCGCGTCGAGATAGCCCTTGAGCCACATTTTCTGGGCGCCCGAGAAGGGAGCGGTGCTGGGAACGGTGAGTGCCATGGCGATTGGTGTTAGGTGGTTCAGGCGGCGGCAATTTTGGCAGGATCGCAGAGTTCCATGAGCTGCTCCGGCGTGTGGCGGTTGGCAAACGTGGCGAAGCTTTCGTCCTCGATCCGGTCGCGCAGATAGACCACGAGGATCTGCTCGATGAGCGCGGGCATTTCGTCGGCGCGGACAGATTTCCAGATCTCCCGGGCGATCGCCTGGGTGTCATCGACACCGCCGCCGAGGACGATGTTGTAGCCATCCACGGTGGAGCCGTCCTCGACCTTCACGCGGGTGCCCATCATGCCGATGTCGCCGATATAGTGCTGGGCGCAGGAATTCTGGCAGCCGGTTAGATGGATGTTGACCGGTTGGTCGAGAATCATCTTGGTGGAAAGGTGGTCGCCAAGAAGGATCGCCTGGCCCTTGGTGTCGGCGGCTGCGAATTTGCAACCCCTGCTGCCGGTGCAGGCGATGAGACCGCCGGTGATCGTGTTGTTCCGGTGGTCCAGGCCGGTGGCTTGGATCGCGGTGATGGCACCTTGGAGCTTGTCCTCGGCAATGCCGGGGATGATGAGGTTCTGCCAGACCGTCAGGCGGATTTCCCCGCGGCCGAACTCGTCGGCGATGTCGGCCAGCGCTAACATTTGGGTGACGGACATGCGGCCCACTGGTGTCAGCACGCCGAGGTAGTGTTTGCCGTCGGTTTGCTGGTGAATGCCGAGGTGGCCGTGCTTGGATTTCGGGGCGGACGGCTCGCAGGCTTCCAGTGGAAATTCACGCAGGGCGAAGGTCAGTTTCTTCGCGGTTTCCTCGAGGGTCTTGGGGATTCCCCAATCATCCACCAGATATTTGAGACGCGCCTTCTTGCGGTTGGTGCGGTCGCCGTTTTCGATAAAGACCCGCATCAGGGCCGCGGCCACCGGAATCGTTTCGGCAGGTGTTAGCAGGATGCCGCAATCGCTGGCGAATTGCTTGTGACCGGTGATTCCGCAAAGCTGCATGCGGAAATAGATGCCCGGGGCGACGCCATTTTCGTTAGGCCCGACCTTGACGGCATAGAAGCCGATGTCGTTGGTATCGGTGCAGGTGGAGACCGTGCCACCGGAGTCATAGGAGATATTGAACTTGCGCGGCAGACCATAGAGGTCGCGGTTTTTCAGGATGTAGTGATGCATCGCCCGGGCGTAGGGCATGACGTCGAGGAGTTCGGTCGGGTCGAATCCGGTGGTAGGCGTGGCGGTGATATTGCGGACGTTGTCGGCACCGGAGCCTTGCGAGGTCAGGCCGAGATCGGCCAGTTTCATCAGGATCGCCGGGCAGTTCTCCGGCATGATCTCGCGGACCTGGAGATTGGCACGGGTCGTTAGGTCGGCGTGGCCGGGACCCCAGTCGGCGGCGATTTCCGCCAAGCCCCGGAACTGATAGGTGCTGAGCGCCCCCCCCGCGATGCGGCAGCGGAGCATGAAGCTTTCCTGGGCCGGGGTAACGAAGAACAGACCGTGGAATTTGTAGCGGAAGACGTCACCGTCGGTTGGGAAACTGTTGGTTGCCGCGTTGGCTAGAATGGTGTCGTAGCAATCGAGACCGTTTTGCTCATACTTGATCTGCTCCTCGCGGCAGAGTTCATCGACCGGTGTGTTGTAAACCATCTCGATGGCTTCCGACGGTTCGTGAGTGAAGCGCCCGCCTGCGTCCTGACCGAGAAACGGCAGATCGCGAGCTTGAAGGATTCCCGAGACGAATCCCGAGAGATAGGAGGTTTGTTCCTCGCTGAAGCCTGAGTTGTTGAAATCGACCATGACTTTTTGGATTGTCTATGGTCGGAAAAGCACCCGGTGTGCCATGCGGGGATTGGTGGTCGATATTGTGAAGGAATCGCAGCCACTCGTGCGATGAGTGGGATTCATCAATTTCACGACAATCCATGAACTGAATGGCAATCAGCTCATGAGGACCCATGTGATGATCCAGCCGAGGAGCGAGAAAAGCGCGACCAGCTTCCAGAACAACAATGGATTCCGTTGGGCGAATGGCAGCGGCTCGGCCGTCAAAAACGCGGGATCCGGGTGACGCAGGTTGTGGAGAAATTCCGACATCACCTCTTGGCGGGATTCAATCTGGATCGACAGCGCCTTGCGCAGCACCGCGTCCATCCACAGCGGGACCATCGGATTATGGGCCGCCGCCGGCTGATAGGAGAGGGTGAAGAAATCCCGCGGATTGCGGGCCTTGGCCCAGGCATTTCCATAGGGATGATGGCCGCCAGTCAGGAGCTGATAGGTAATGGCAGCGATCGAGAAGAGGTCCGAGCGGGTCGTCGGCGTGATGCCCAACCGATATTCCGGGGCGGAGAAGTCCACGGTTCCGAGGGCGGACCCACGTTCGAACGGCGTGGCAATTTCGGAGATGCCGCCGACGCGGCACGATCCATAGTCGATGATTTTCACCTGCCCGTCCTCCCCCAGAATGATGTTATCCGGCTTCAAGTCCTGATGCAGGGTATCCCGCCGGTGCAGCGCCCGGACGCCCTCGACGACCTGGCTGATGATCTCCACAACTTGCTCGACCGGAGGGCGCGGGTTCTCCTCGCTCCAACGGCCGAGCGTCGGGCCAACGATGGATTCCAACACGATGTAGGAAAACCGCCGGGTCCGTGACCGGCGGATGACTTTGGCCAAATGGGGGCTGTCGGTCCGCAGGCCGATCCATTCTTCGAGCGCGAAACGCTCGAGATAGGAAGGATCGTCTTCGAAATTAACCGACGGAGTTTTGAGAACGTAGCTCCGGTTGTCGTCGTCCATGTCCGAAACCAGATAGAGCTGCGAATTCTTGCTGGCGGAAATGAGGCGTTCGACGTGGAGTCCGTCGATGGATTGGCCGGGTAGCAAATCGGGCGGAATCGGCAGTTCCGTTAGCTGGCGGAATACGTCGTTCTTGTCACTGTCAGGAAGCGACTTGATATCGAGCAGGATGCAGGAGCGATTGTCCGCGCTCCGGTGCGCCGCCTCTCCGAGGGCGTCGGCGCATGCTTGGCAATCGACATTCGCCTTGAGTATCGACTCGATGTCATGGAGGGAAACCTCCCCGTGAATCCCGTCGGTCGTCAGAGCGAAGCGGTCGCCCACCTCGATGGGAAAGGTGTGATAGTCGATCCGCGGTGAGGCGGTCAGGCCGAGCGCGCGCGTTAGATAACAAGTATCCGCGGAAACGTGGGACGCGTGGTCCCGGGTGACTTGTTCCAGTTCGCCAGCGCGATGGCGATAGAGCCGGCTGTCGCCGATGTGGAACACGTGGGCGGTTTGGGATTTGAGAACGATCGCGGTGAAGGTTGTGACACAGCCCTTTTCCGCGGCGCGGAAGCCCTGGCCTTGGGAAAAGAGCCAACGGTTGAGTGCTGTTAGAACCCGCTGGCCGGCGGTCTTCACTTCCCACGATTCCGGCGTCTCGTAGTAGTCGGAAATGAAACCGATCACCGCGGCCTCGGCGGCTTCCTTGCCCGCGCTGGCGGCGGAAACCCCGTCGGCAATGCAGGCGACGATGCCCTTGGTGGGAAGCAGATCGGCATCCGGAATGCGAATCCCAAGGCAATCTTCATTCTGCGGCTTGGGGCCGGCCGTGGTGAAGAGGCCGGTCGCCAGTTCGATCCGACCGGTGAGATGCATGCCTGCGACGATGGGAAATAATCAGCTAACTGGCGAGGCGCATCATGCCACTTCGATCAATTGCACGGAGCCATCTTCCGCCACTTCCGAGATATGTCCTTTCGGCTCGGCGAGGAAGCACGAGGCGACGAGCCCGAAGACCGACGACGCGGCGATGATCATGAAGAACGTCGGCGTGCTCACGAACGAATAGATCGTTAGAAAAACGACGCCGCCAACATTGCCGTAGGCCCCGGTCATGCCGGCGATCTGGCCTGTCATCCGGCGTTGGATCAGCGGCACCATCGCGAACACCGCCCCGGTTCCCATGTGGACGAAGAGCCCGCAGCCGATGGTCGCGGCCACTGCGAGGGCCAGCGGCCAGTTGGAATCGATCCGGGAAATGAGCAGATACCCGACAGCCAGTCCCGCGAGCACGACCAGCATCGTCTTCCGGCGGCCGAATTTGTCGGAGACCCAACCGCCGCCGGGACGCGCCGCGACGGTGATGGTGGCGAAGCCCGCCGAGATGAGACCCGCCTTGATCGGCGACAGGCCGAAGGTGTCCGCGAAAAATCCGGGTAGCATCGACACCACCGCCAGCTCAGAGCCGAAGGTGATCAGATAGTTGATGTTGAGAATCGCCACCTGGCGGAATGGGTAGCGCTGAAACTCAGGCACACCACCGGCTTTGAGCATGCCCGCGTTGACTCGATAGATCTGCCACGCCTGGACGATAAACAGGACGACCAGCACTCCGTAGATGACATTGACCGCCGGCGTCGTTAGAAGTTTTACTCCGGCGGGCGATAATTTCCATGCCAGAGCGGCCAAGGCTCCGAACATCGGGATGTTCATCACCAGCAGGAATACAAAATCCCGCGGCGTGGAAACTTCCAGCCCGCCCGACTTCTTCGGCTTGAAATACGTCGATCCTTTCGGCGTGTTGCGGATGGCCCGATAGAAATAGATGCCATAGAGAAATGCCACAGCACCCGCGGACATGAAGGCATATCTCCAGCCATCCGCGCCGCCGAAGGCTAACGCGATGGTTGGCAGCACGATCGCCGCCGCGGCCGAGCCGAAGTTGCCCCAGCCGCCGTAGATCCCTTCCGCCAGGCCGACTTGGCGGGCGGGAAACCATTCTCCGACCAAGCGGATGCCGATGACAAATCCGGCACCGGCGAAGCCCATGAGGAAGCGGGTGAGGGCAAGCATTTCAAACGAGCGGCTCAGCGCGAAGCAGCAGCAAAGCACCCCGGATACCATCAACAACAAGGAATAAGTCACCCGCGGGCCGAACTTGTCCACCAGGATGCCAATGATGATTCTAGCAGGAATTGTCAGCGCCACGTTCAGGATCAACAACGCTTTCCATTGCGCGTCGCTCAAATGAAAAGCGGTGGTTAGAGCTCCTTTGAACGGTGCGTGGGCGAACCACAGGACGAAGGTGAGGAAAAACGCGAACCAGGTGGCATGCAGGGTCCGGATGGAGGGTGCTTTGAAATCGACCAGGTTGAGTTTGCCGCCGCCGCTTGGATAGTGAGACATGGATGATGCAGGGAAAGGGATGAATATGGAATGTTAGACAGTCGCATGCGAAGCGCTGCCCCCGAGGCACAGCTCGGCGGCATGATAGAGATCCTCGCGGAAAATCCGGGAAAGCGAACCGCAGGTACCTTCGGGAATCGTGCCCGCGTTGCGCAGCTCGGAGAGCACCCACGACGCCTTGTCCATGCTCGGACGGTTCGTCGAGTCGCCATGAAAGATATGGAATCCCTTGGCGCTAACACGATCGACGCCGGTGTTGAAGGTCGGCCCGAGACTGTTTCTCAACACCTCGGGTGAGGCCCCGGTGTAAGCTTTCATGGCCAGGATTGCGATCAATTCCTCGCGGAATTCAGCGGATTGGCACAGTTGGCAGGCTTCGATCAAGGCCGCCACCAGGGCGATCGATTCATCCTTTTGCTCACACAGGTAGTTTCCCGAAATGATCAGGATTTTTTCAGGATGCCCGCGGGCGATTTCCGCCGAAGTGACCGGGCACCAGCCGGTCCCGGCCAGGATCGACTCGGAATTCCAAGGCTCACCCACGCAGTAGCCGTCGATGTGACCCGCTTGCAGCGAGCGCGGCATCAGCGACGGGGGCAAAAAAATGATTTCGACATGCTCCGGAGCCACTACGCCGTGGCGACTCAGCCAGGTTTTCAAGAGCGTGTAATGGGACGAATATCGGTGCGTGACCGCCAGCGTGAACGGCCGCTCCTTCTTCCAGCCATATGTTAGAAAATCCCGCAGGCCCTCGCCGCGGCCGATCTTGTCGGGACCGATTTCCTTGGAGATCGTGACCGCGTTGCCATGCAGGTTGAGCACCATCGGCACTGCCACTTCGCAGCGCATTTCGTTGATGCCAAGGCCCAGGGCGATGGCAATCCCGGCGATCGACTGGGCGGCATCGAGATGGCCGTAAATGATCTTGTCGCGCACGCTGGCCCACCCGAGTTCCCTCGAGAGTTCGACATCGAGGCCCCAGCGTTGGAATATTCCGGTCTCTTGGGCAGCGGCGATCGGCGCACAATCCGTCAACGGCACGAACCCCAAGCGAAGCCTGTTTCTGGCGGAGAATTTGCGGATCGGGGCTACCATTTGCAGCCGTTAAAGCGGGACCAATGCCAAACTTCGCAAAATTCCAGAAGCCAAAGTAATTTTCACGATAGTCGCCAATGAGTGAATTTCATCCGCTCGCTGAAAGTCGCTTGCTGTCGATTCATCCGCATGCCCGGTCCGACCATGGAAGAGGCACCGGCCGGGAACAAAAGAAAAGCGCGCGCTGGATATCCCCCCGGATTTCGCAGCGCGCGCTTTTTTTCGGCCATTGGCTGGGCCTTGTTCGGTTGACTTCCCCCCGGAGATCAATTCGAAGCAGGTGGCCCGGCTTTTTTGAGGCTGAAGCTCGGAGGAGGCGGACCTCGCTCAGAACGAATTCAAATTACCTAATAATCAGGAGAATAGAAGCAATTTTGGGTCCCATTTCCGGTCAGATGGTCCCAAAACCGGCCATAAGCGGCTCTCTCATGCTTCTTCGGCGACGATGCGTGGGAAAATCGGGGTCGGCTTCTCGATAATGTGGCCGTCGGCCAGCATACCCCACTGGAGATCGGCGAGCTTGAGGGTTGTTAGGGATGGCAGATTGAGCTGACCGGCAAGTTTCGAGGCGGCGTCCGGCAGGATGGGGGACAGCAGGACCGAGGCATGGGCGACGCTTTCCGCCAGATGATAGAGAACGGTGGCTAGGCGGTCCTTGTTTTCCGGGTTCTTGTTGAGTTCCCATGGCTTCATGCGCTCGGCGTATTGGTTGCAATGGACGACGTGGCGGCTGAGCGCTTCGAGGCCTTTTGAAACGTCGAACTCATCCATCGCCACCTGATAGGCCTTGATGGATTCCGACAGCGACGCCTGCAGCGCGGTGTCGTCGGCTGTTAGCGGGCCGCCGTGCTGGAGAATGCCGCCGGTGAAACGCTGGCTCATGTTGAGCGCACGGTTGCAAAGGTTGCCGAGTTCGTTGGCGAGCTCGGTGTTAAAGAGCATGATCAGGCGGTCCAGGTCGAAGGTGGAATCCTTACCGGTGACGATGTCGCGGACGAGGTAATAGCGGATCGCCTCCACGCCGAACTTGGCGGCGAGTTCGTCCGGATCGACGATGTTTCCCAATGATTTCGACATCTTGTCGCCGCCGAGGCCGTTCCAGAAACCATGGACCAGCAGGCGCGGCATTTGCGCGTCAGTGAAGCCCATGGCGTGGAGCATGCAGAGCCAGTAAATGCCGTGAGCGGGAATCAGGATGTCCTTGCCGATGATATGGACCGGGCGGCTGTCAGCGGGCCAGAGTTTTCCGAAATCCGGCAGACCGGCATCGGGTGCGGCCTGATAGCCAGCGAAGGAGATATAGTTGATGAGCGCGTCGAACCAGACATAGGTGACATAATCCGCATCGAATGGGAACTCGATGCCCCAGCGCAGTCGTTCCTTCGGGCGGGAAATGCAGAGGTCAGTGCCGACGTTGCGTTCGAGCGCGTTGAGCAACTCGGCCCTGCGGAACGCGGGAATAATGGTGTCCGCACTGCTTTCCAGGAAATCCTTGAGCCAGTCGGTGTGGTCGCTGAGTTTGAAGTACCAGTTTTCCTCCTCAATCTCGACGACTTCGCCCCACTCCGGGCCGAAATTCCCGGCTTCGTCGCGGTCGCGTTCCTGGAGGAATTGTTCCTGCCTCACCGAGTAGTGGCCGGCGTGGGTTTTCTTGTAGAGTTGGCCCTGTTCCTTGAGTTCGGTGAGGATGGTGCCGACGCAGGCCTTGTGGCGTGGGTCGATGGTTTCTGCCCAGCCGTCGTAGTTCACGCCGAGTTTCTGCCAGAGATCGGAAAACTTTTGGGTCGTGCGGGCGACGAAATCCTCGGGCGAGATCCCTTCCTTCTCGGCGGTCTGCTGGACTTTCTGGCCGTGCTGATCGACGCCCGTTAAGAAATAGACCTCATCGCCCCGGAGCCGGCGGTAACGGGCGATCACGTCGGCGAGAACCTTTTCATAGGCGTGGCCGATGTGGGGGGAACCGTTGGTGTAGTCGATGGCGGTGGTGAGATAGAACATTTTGAAAATGGGAAAAGTGAGGGGTGAGCGGAGGGAGAGGAAAACACAGACCGGGTGACTCGTGCAAGGCTTGGAAGGCTCCGGCCGAAAAGTCGATATTCGGGCACCGTGATGCCCCATATCAGGCAGATAGAACGGGGGAGTTCACGAAATGTTGGGATCCTCCTTCGAGAGTTCCTGGAACAATGCCCGCATTTCCGGCCCGATTTGCCGCAACTCGTGTCGGTGGGCTTGGCTGAGAACTTCCAGCTTGGCCTCGCCCGATGCTGTGAGCGCGAGTTGGACGGACCGCCGGTTATCCTCGTCTGGATGGCGGGTAATCATCCCCGCGGTTTCCAGCCGTTGGGCGAGTTCGACTGCCGTGTTGTGCCGGAGGCAAAGGCGTTCGGCCAGACGCCCCACGCTGGCCACGGCTCCGGGGCTGCCGCGGATGACGAGCAACGCTTGGTGTTGCTGGGGTGTCAGCCCCTCGGCACCCGCTGCTTTCGCACTGAACTCCAGATATCGCCGCACCGTGTAGCGGAAATCCGCCAGGTGGGCGTAGTCCGCATCGGACATTGGCTTCGATGTCGCGCTCATCTGGCGCTTGCAATGTATCGCATTACGATATTAAGCAAGTGCCAATCTCCGCCGCCGCAGCCCAAGTGAACTTACCGCAAATCCCTTCATCCGCCGTCCCAAGGGACGAACCAGATGCAATTCCGACTTCCCCCAACCGCTGGTGGCGTTGGCTTGGAATCGAACTCAACGTGGTTAGCACGACGGAAAAAACCGTCTCGGTCGTCGGCGGGTTCCTGGCGATGCTCCTGCTCGTTGTCGTGACCGGAAAGGTGCTGGATTTGCCCGGCGCCACGGCGGTGGTGGCATCCATGGGGGCGAGCGCCGTGCTGCTGTTTGCCCTTCCTCACGGCCAGCTTTCCCAACCATGGCCCGTCATCGGCGGCCAATGCTTGTCGGCCCTGGTTGGCGTGGCCTGTGCCCGCTGGATCGGCAGGCCCGATCTAGCCGCGGCCGGCGCGGTCGCCCTTTCCATCGGAATCATGCATCAGTTGAAATGCATCCATCCTCCCGGTGGTGCGACTGCTCTAACCGCTGTGCTCGGCGGTAAGGCGATTCAGGACATGGGTTTTCACTTCGTGCTGCTGCCGGTTTTATTAAACAGCGTGATGATGGTGGCCCTCGCCGTGGTCATCAATCTGGGATTCAACTGGCGTCGCTACCCCGCCGCCTGTTGCAAGCCTTCCCGAACCACCAAACCCACTGATGGCACTCACGTTCCTTCCCACGAGGAAGTCGTCGCCGCATTGCGCAGCCTGGATGTCTTTGTGGACGTCTCGGAGCAGGATTTGATCGAAATCTGGCGGATCCTCTCCGAACAACGGGCTCTAACATCCGTTCGGAAATCCCTGCCGGAATCGGGCCGCGCGAAATGAATCCAGCGGTCCGATCATTTCACCACCTTCCCGCCGAGCGAGAGAATCCGCGCGTTGCCCTTGGCGGCTTCCGCTTCGGGGATGTTGCCGTCGCGGACGTACATCTGGGAGAGACTGGTCCAGGCTAGCAGATCGTTGGGCTGGAGGGTTACGGATTGAAGTCCGCAGCCGATGGCTTCCTTGACGTGGCCGGTTTTTAAGAGGGCCATGCCGAGGGCGTGCCAGCCGTCGAAGAACTCCGGATCGAGCGCGACGCTGCGGCGGTAGAGGGCGATCGCCTCATCGAATTCGCCAACGGCGAGGTGGCCGTTGGCGTCGTCGAAGAGAGCTTGCAGGTCGTCGGACATGGAGAAAACTCGGCGATCCGGGAACCGCCGCGACCTAGTTTTTGTAAAGCTGCTCGACCTTGGCGGCCTCGGTGCGGGCGGCCATCCACGAGGTGAAGGCGATGGTCTCGTTTTTGCGGGTGCTGGAATCGACCTCGCTGTCGAGGCGGGCGGCGTCGGCGGTTTTCACCACTTCGCGCTTGGCGACGTGGAGAATGAACGCCCGATCCGATTCCATGATCACGTCGGCCAGGGTTCCGGGCTCGATGTTGCGGGCGGCTTCAAACAGATTCTGCGGTTCGGTGGCTCCATCCGGACGATAGGTGCTGAGGATGGCGGTGAATGGCCGGGTTTCCGGAATTCCAACTTCCTTGGCGGCATCGGCGAAGGATTTTCCGGCGCTGAGCAGGGTCTTGATTTTGGTCAGGTCTTCGTTGGCCGTGGTTTTCAGGGCTTCGACGGCCTTCTCGGAAATATATTGGGCGCGGGCTTCGGCGCGGGTTTCATCGTAGGTTTTCGTCCGGGATTTTTCCTCGCCGTCGAGGCGGGCGACTAGCCACTGGTTTTCGCCGATGGCGATGGGTTCGGAGATTTTTGAGATCGGATCGGATGTTTCGTGGATGAGGAAAATTTGATCGACCGCTTTGCCGCCGCGGCTGCTGGAGCGGAGATTGATGTCGAGTTCCTTCGGTGGAGCCCCCTTGGCGAAGAGTTCGGTGGTCTTCACTTCCCAGCCGTTGGCCTTGGCGAGTTCTTCAAATCCGCTGCCCTTTTTTTCCCCGAGTTCGAAGACGAAATCGTCCACGAGTGAGTCGAGTTCGAGTTGTTTCTTGCGGCGTTCTTCTGCGAGATCGGCGGCGCGCTTGGCTTTCTCCTCTTCCTTTTTCTTGGCGGCGGCCTTTTTCACTTCTTCGCTCGCTGCGGCGTCGGCAAGGGTTTCTGGAGCATCCGGCGTGGCTGCCTCGACCGGGAGGCTAGGGGTGGCAATGACGTAGGTGAACTTGCGCTTCGGTTCGGTGGTGAACGAGTCGGAGATGCTCTCCCAGTATTTTTTGATCTCCTCTTCAGTCGGCTGGATTTTTTCTTCGAAGGGCGCTAGCTCCAATTTGGCGAGCTCGCCGGTGATCTGCTGGTTTTGCAAGGCGAGGTCTTGAGCCACGGCATCGCGGTTCACGCTCAGGCCGGAACCGACGATCGCACTGATCTTCTTGAAGGCGAGCAAGTCGGATGCGAGTTCGCGCAGATCCTTTTCGCCCATGCCAAGACGGCCCATGCCTTTGTCGGTGAAATTGCGGTAAGTGTCCGGGTTGAACTTTCCATCCGGGTCCGCGAAGATTTTAAGCGTGCGGAGGTAGGCGGAGATTTCCGCATCGCCGGGATAGATCCCGAAGTCCTCCTTCGCCTGGCGCAGGATCATCCGGCCGATGAAGAATTGCTCCGGTGCTTGTTCGCCTTGCGCTCCGCCGGAAACGTCGGCCACGAACTGCCACAAGTCGAAATCGCCCCGGCCTGCGAGGCCGTAAGCCAGTTCCATCGACGACTTGCCGAGATTGTTGAACTCCTTGTCGTCATAAGTGCGGCCGGCGATTTTCAGCATGGGCCGGCCGCTGGTCATGTTCCGGACGGAACTGGTATCGAGGAAAAAGAAGCTGATGAACAGGATCACGAAGACCACGATCATCAGGCCGGTATATTTGCGGAGGTTCTCAATCATGAAATGTTAGGGCTGCCGTTGCTGGAAGAGCGGGGAGTAAAGAGGGTGATGCGAACCGCGACAATGGTAATTCGCGGCGGGAGTCGGGAGTCTCTCCATCAAGTCCGGCGTCTCAAGGCGAATTTTTGGTGGATTTCAAATGATTCTCGAGCACCCCGTGCCAGATTTTTCCCGGATCAGGCGGAACGTGGCCCGCATCGTAGCGATTTCCCAACCGCGCCAATGTGCCCGTAAGCGACGGCGTCGCTTCGCTGCCAGCGGCCCAGGTGATCAGAATCAAGGCCTCGCCTTCGCCCCGGACGGCGATGGAATCGCCCTCGGTTGCGACGTCGGATTCGAAAGGAAGCACCCACACGTGACCCCCGAGGCTGCCGGGCCGATCGACCGCGGCGGGCCGCACGATCTGCCGCCTGTCTTCGATTTTCACATCCCCCTCACCCGAAACGCCGAAGGTCACGCGGAACGAGAGCGCTCCCGGTTGGTCGGCGATGAGGTGGATGAACACGGCGTTTTCCTCCTCCGCCGCGAGCACCGTTCGGGTGATCGTCGTGTTTCCGATACGATGCGAGCTGCGGGCGATGCCTGCCACCGGGTGAAACGTCCGCTTGAAATCAACCGGCTTGGGATCGCCGGCAAGCCATTCGATTTTCAAATCCACCTTCTCCTGCGCCGGCAGAGCTTCGATCAGCTCCGCGACCTGGGTGCGGATCTCCGGATCCCCAGAGGCACGCCGCTTCGGCGACGGGCGGATGAAGCCTCGCACGTGGGTCATCAACGGCATGTCCAGAACCTGCACCCAGTGCCGCTGCGTCAGCAGGGGCAGTGAGTCCGGCCAATCCAAATGTTTGGCGTCGATCTTCACCCATCCCTGTTCCGCGGCGGAAGCAAGAGCCAGACAGGAGGCCAAGCCAATGCTGGTGATTAATGGGGCATTCACGGAATTCTCGGATGGTTTGATTTGGAAATCCCTCAAGAATCTAGCTTGCCGCATCGCGCAAATGTAGGTTCCTTGGCGGACTTTATGAACTTTCGTTGGTTGAACGCAATCCTTTGGGGGAATTCGGTGGCTTTGTCGTGGATGTGGGGGCTGGGGTTGTTTTTCAGCGTCCAGATGACCTTCATGTTCGGCCTCCAAGGGCTGCTGATGTTCGCCATCCCCAACGCGCTCGGCTTGATGCTTTTTGGACTGCTGACCCAGAACGTCGCCAACAGTCACAACGGCGGACAGGAATCGCTGGCCATCTTCTTCGACAAGTTTTCCAAACCCTTTCGGCTGATCCTCTATCTCTATCAGATCATCGCCCTCTCGCTGACGGTTTTCGCGCTGGTGAAATACCTCTTCGTGCCGCTGCATCTGACGACCGGGCCACTGCTCGCGATTTACCTCTGCCTGATCGTCTTCGTGATTCTCGCGGCGGGCTGCCTGCTAGGCGAGGAATTCGGTATCGCGAAGATCAAACTCAGCCATGGCATGTTAGGCGGGCTGCTGGTGATTTGCGTGGGAACGATCCTCTTCAACTTGAATCCCTTTTCACCCGAGCCGTTCCAGTGGACCTCGCCGTTTCAGAACCAATGGCAGGGTGCTGGATTCCTGGGCTACGCCATCCCGCTGGTGATCGGCTTGTTAGTAGGCCCGTGGCTCGATCTCCAGCATTGGCAACGCGCCATCCAGATCCACCGGGAAAAGACCTCGATCCGCGCCAGCTACTTTTTCGGCGGTTCGTTCTTCTTCCTGATGCTGCTGTTCCACGGCTGTCTGGCGATGTGGGTGATGAGGGTCGATCCTGCAAATTTCGCCACGTCCGTTGGGCTGGATAAATTCAACTATGCCCACGATCTGGTTACGCGGTATTTCCAGCGCAATCCCGGAGCCGACGGCATCATGCGGATGGCCTACTTCGGCTTCCTTGGGATATGCGCAGTGACCACCTTGGACAGCGGTTATGTCGCGCTCAAGTGGTTCCTCGAGAAGAACGTGGAGAAGAGCGAAAACATGCTCATCTCCCTGATCCCCAAGCAAATTCTTGGCTCACCCGTTCCCACTTTCCTGATCGTGGGTTTCATCACACTGATAGGCATCCTGGCCAAGTTGCAGTTGGAATACTTCATGGTATTCTACGCGTCGTTCTTCGTCGGCTACGCCGCCCTCGCGATCGCCCGCTGTTATGTGCCTAACTCGCAACAACCGTTGCCGCAGATCCGCATGTTCATGATGTCGAGCGTTTCCCTAGTGGTCTTCGCCTTCGGTTACATGAGCAGCCAGACGCCGCTGATGATCCTCGGCGCGATCCTGCCCCTGGTTTACGTCGCATGGCTGGTTTTTAACGCGGACTTGTTGCGCGTAGTCACCGAGAAAGCCGGCGAGGTGATCGAAGCCGCTTCCGAAATCCCCGCGATCAAGGCGATCACCAAGACCGCCACCGTGGTTACCAGTTCCGACATCGTTGCCCCGCATGACCACCATGCGTTAGGCGGACATTTTGAGGACAAATGGTTTGTTTACTCCCAGATCGCGACCTATGCCGACACCAACTCCGTCGGCAATGTTTACTTCGGCATGTATGGCATGTATGTCGGCAAGACCCGCGAGTTGTTTTTCAACACAGTGATGCCGGACTTCGATCTTAAAACCACCAAGTTCTACATCCTCACGCGCTCGTTTGAGCACAAGTTCGTCCGCGAAGCCCGCGAGTTCGACACCATCACCGTGAAACTCAAGGTGGGCGATTTCAACCGCAAGTTCTGCACCCTCGAGCACCAGATCTTCGGTTCCGACAACGAGCTGCTAGGCAAAGGCAAGCAAAGCCTGCTCTTCGTTTCCTCCAAGGACTATGCCTTGCTGGACATTCCGTCCGAAGTTTACACCGCCTTCATCAAATACGCCTGAAGTCCACCGGCCGTCAGGCTGTCGGAAGCTTGGTCCTGACCGTGGCGGCCACGGCGTGAAACGCGGCTGAGACCTTGCTAACCGATGGCGAAACCAGCGCGATGGGCGCGCCGCTGTCACCCCGCTCGCGGGTTTCGATGTCGATCGGGATTTGTCCCAACAGCGGGACGTTCATGTCTTCCGCCTCGCGGACGCCGCCTTCCTTGCCGAAGATGAAATACTTCTTCCCATCGTCGCCCTCGAACCACGCCATGTTTTCGATCAATCCGAGGATCGGCACGTTGACCTTGGCGAACATGGAAACGGCTTTCCGCGCATCGATCAGCGCGACTTCCTGCGGTGTGGTGACGATGACCACGCCATCAACGGTGACGGTCTGGACGATGGTTAGCTGGATGTCGCCGGTGCCGGGCGGCAGGTCCAGCACGAGATAGTCGAGGTCTTCCCAAGCGACTTGGCGGAGAAACTGTTGGGTGTAGCGGGTGGCCATCGGGCCGCGCACGATCACGGGCGAACGGTCTTCCAACAGAAATCCCATCGACATGAGTTTCAGTCCGTGGGCTTCGAGCGGGATGATTTCATCGTGCTCGTTGGCCATCGGCCGCTCGTTGACGCCGAACATCTGGGCGACCGACGGCCCGTAGAGATCGCAGTCGCAAAGGCCGACCTTCGCGCCGGTGCCAGCGAGCGCGACTGCTAGATTGGCGGCGATGGTGGATTTCCCCACGCCGCCTTTTCCCGAGGCGACGGCGATGATGCGCTTCACTCCGGGAATCGAGGATTTGCCCACTGTCCCACCGAGTCCGCCTGCCGCAGCGGGAGCATCCTTGACGTCGATCTCGATTTTAACCGTTCCGATGTCGGGCAGGGGATCGAGGAGCGCGTGGCAGTCCTGGAAGATCTGCTCCGGCACCTTGGCGTCGCGGGTGGCGATTTCGATGTGGACCGTTACGAGGCCGGGTTCGCATTTCACGTCCTTGACGAGGCCGAAGGAAATAATGTCCCGGGAAAAACCGGGGTAACGGACTTGGCGGAGGGCTTCGCGGATGAAATCAGGACTCATGGACGGCGGGATTGTTACCCAATCCGCCAAGGGTGCAACGCGTTTGTCGTCATCGGCCGAATTTGCCGCAGCCGGGGTTGACTCATTCGTGGATCCGCCGGAATACTCCCGCGCTCCAACGCTCACCGAATCATGGAAAACGTCATCATCATCGGCACCGGCTGCGCCGGATACACCGCCGCCATTTACACCGCCCGCGCGAATCTAACGCCACTTTTGCTTTCCGGCACCCAGCCGGGCGGCCAGCTCACCACCACCACCGAGGTGGAGAATTTCCCGGGCTATCCGGAAGGGATCATGGGACCGGATTTGATGATGAAAATGCAGGCGCAGGCCGAGAAATTCGGTGCCCGCGTCGCGTGGGCCAGCGTTGAGTCGGTCGAACGCCGGGATGACGGAACCTTCCTGCTGAAGGCCGGATCCGAATCGTTTGAAGCAAAAACCGTGATCATCGCCACTGGTGCCGCGCCCCGCCATCTCGGGATTGACGATGAAAAGGATTTGATCGGCCATGGCCTGACTTCCTGCGCGACGTGCGACGGTTCTTTCTATCGCGACGTGCCGGTCTGCGTGATCGGTGGCGGAGATAGTGCGGCGGAGGAAGCGGTCTTCCTTACCCGCTTCGCGAGCAAGGTCTATCTGATCCACCGCCGCGACGAGCTGCGGGCCTCGAAAATCATGGCCGACCGCGCCTTGGCCAATCCCAAGATCGAACCGATCTGGAACTCGACCGTCAGCGAATATCTCACCGATGAGAAAGGCGAGATGCGTGCGGTCACCCTCAAGAATCTAATCAACGACGAGGAAAAGGAACTGGAAGTCGCCTGCGTGTTCGTGGCGATCGGGCACGTGCCTAACAGTGCCTTTCTCGGCGATCTGGTGGACAAGGACGAGAACGGCTACATCCTCCAGAACCCCGGCCGAACTGCGACCAAAACTCCCGGCCTTTTCGCCGCCGGCGACGTGGCGGACCACTACTACCGGCAAGCGATCACAGCGGCCGGCCAAGGATGCGCTGCGGCGCTCGAAGCCGAGCGCTACCTCACCGATCTCGAATAATCCCATGAACCGCATCCAATTCCTCGGACTCATGCTATTGGCAAGTCTGTCATCGTTAGGCGTAGCTGCGGAGAAAGCTCCCCTGTGCTTCGAATTGCGAACCTACTATGCCGCGGAAGGGAAATTGGATGCGCTCAACACTCGTTTTAAGGATCACACCACCGCGCTCTTCACTCGCCACGGGATGATGAATGTCGGTTACTGGATGCCGTTGGAGAACCCGGAGCGGAAGCTCATCTATCTGCTATCCTACCCAGATCTGGCCGCGCGGGAAACTTCCTGGAAGGCATTTCAAGCCGACCCGGAGTGGGTCGGCGCCAAGGCTGCTTCCGAGGTGTCCGGCAAGCTGGTGGATAGAGTGGACAGCCGTTTCCTAACGCTCACCGACTTTTCGCCCGCGATGAAAGTGGACCCGGCCGGTGCTCCGCACACTTTCGAGATGCGAACTTACACCGCGACCCCGGGCAATCTGCCGCGCCTGTTGGATCGTTTCCGGCAATATACCGTGGGGTTGTTTTCCAAGCACGGGATGAAGCATTTCGGCTACTTCACACCGTCGGCGGGGCAACCGGGTGCCGAGGATACGCTGATCTATTTCCTCTACCACGCGTCGCCGGAAGCCCATGACGCCTCGTTCGCCGCATTTGGGACCGATCTGGACTGGATCAAGGTGAGAGTGGAATCCGAGACCGCCGCCGGCGGTTCGCTGACGGTGCCGGCCGGCGTGAAGTCCGTAATGCTCAAGGCCACCGATTTTTCACCTGTGAAGTGAGCGTGGCCGGCTGATAAGCAAATTTCTTAGATTTTTGAAATTTTTGATGACACTTAAGAAAAGTTAATTTATTTAGGGCGGCATGTTGAAGTGTGTTTACTGCGTTCGGCGTCTGCCATCACTTTCAGTTGAAGAGTTTTACGACTACTGGCTGAACAAGCATGGCCCGTTGGTGCGGGAGAAGGCACCGATCCTCGGGATGAAGCGCTATGTCCAGAGCCACACCATCCAGAATCCCATGTTGAACGCTGCCGCCCAGCAACCGCGCGGGATCACCGACATGTATGACGGCATCACCGAAGTCTGGTGGGATAGTCCGGAATCCCTCGCCGCGTCGCTCCAAACTCCGGAAGGTCTCGAAGCAAACCGGATCCTCTCGGAAGATGAAGCCCGTTTCGTGGATTGCTCCAATTCGGCGATTTTCTTCAGCACCGAACATACGATTTTTGAATTCTAATCACTCTATGAAACGCCAAGCCCTACTCCTGTTTTCAGCGTCCGCATTGACGATTTCGCCCGTTTTCGCCAACGGATTTTACATTCCGGTCCAGGCTCCTGAAGCCACGGCCAAGGGAAATGCGTGGATAGCCACGGCCAACAGCGCGGCAGCGGTTTATTACAATGCGGCAGGCCTTACCCAGCTCGATTCGCCAGAAGTCATCATCGGGGGCTACGGCATCTCGCTTGGCATCGAGGCGGATACCGACCTTGGAAATCACTACGAAAACGATAACGATTGGGCTCTTCTTCCCCAGATTTATGCGGGTGTGCCTATCAATGACAAGCTGGTCGCCGGCTTTGCAGTCAACACCCCGTTTGGTCTCGGCACCGATTGGGGAAGCGACACCCAGTTCCGTCAAATCGCCACCCAAACCGAGCTTAGTTATGTCACCGGTTGGGCGGTATTGGGCTACAAACTCACCGACACTCTCTCGATTGGCGGTGGTGTGGGCGTGAGCCATGCCGACGCGTCGCTCCGCCAAGGGATCACCTTTGGAGGCACCGATCTCTTCGAGTTCAGCGGTGACGACGAAGGCGTTTCCTGGACGATTTCCACTCTCTGGAAGCCTTGCGATCAGCATTCCTTCGGCTTGGTTTACCGCAGCCAAACGGATTTCAAACTCGACGGGGATGCGGAAGTCATGGGCGTGGGAAGCCAGGATGCGAATTTGGATTTCATGACACCTTCCACTGTCGGCGCAGGCTATGCCTATACGCCCTGCAAGGAATGGAGCTTCGAGGCGAACATTGAGTGGGTGAATTGGAATGAGCTGAACTCCCTCAGTCTCATCACACCAACCGGTGAGCAACCGATCGCCTTCAACTGGGAGTCCAACTTCATTTATTCGGTGGGCGCCACCCGGTTCTTCGACAACGGCTGGAACATCAGCGCGGGCTACAACTACATCGAAAACAGCATGCCGGACTCAACCTACAATCCCGGCGTCTCCGACGCGAACCGACACTGGCTCAACGCCGGCTTCGGTTGCAAATATGAGTCGTTCGGATGGAATTTCGCCTATCAATACGCCTTCTCGGACCGCGATGTCTCGGGATCGCCGTTTGGCCTGGCAGACGGATCCTACAAGTCGAGATTTCAAGGGATGATGCTGAATTGCAACTGGCAGTTCTGACCCGCTAACGGGTGCGCGGAATTGCCGCCGCGCGCCTAACGACATTCCTTTTCAGCCAGCGGCGTGGAAAGCGTGGTTGAATTCCTTCCTCTGAAAATCGGTCGGTTTTACTCCGTGGAACAGTTGGAAATCCCGGGAAAACATTTTTGCGGTGGTGAACCCCAGATCAATAGCGACTTCTTTGATCGGCGAGCCTTCGCGCAGGAGCGATCTCGCGGCCACCATTCGTTCCTGGCGGAGCCAATCCTTGGGTGAAATACCGATCCCTTCTTCAAATACCCTGCGCAGATGGCGTTCGGAAACGCCAATCCGGTCACAGAGGTTCGACAACTGATATTCGCCTTCGCGGGCGATTTGTCCAAGCGACAAGGGCTGGGGGTCACGGGCCAATAGGACCAGGAACCTTCCGTCTCTTTGAATGATTTCTACGTCGCGGCGTTTCACGGTGGGGTGGGGAGGAGGGCGATGCGCGAATGAAACTTAATACACCCCAAAATGTCAATTTTTTTAAAATAATCAGCAACTCTTTAGTATTTTAAGGATTCAGAGGTCGCATTTCCCCAAGAGTTGAAGAAGGGCTTACGGTCCCGCGCGGAAGTACAGGGCCGGTATGCCCCATGCCCCTGGAAAGGTCCTCTCTCCAGTTTTGTCGAGCCAGTCACATTTGGCGAACAGCGCCAGATGATCGGGCTCAGGGTGGATATACATCAGCCGGATCTGTCTGGGATTTGTCGTCAGACTTGACCGGATCTGATCCAGAACCGTCTCCAAAGTACGGGCACCGAACGGGTTGCACATCAGAAACACTGTCCCTTCCGAATAGTCTACTTGTGAAGCATCGGCCTGCCGGATCTCGATTGGCGGATGGGACCATCGCAGTTTGGAGGCATTTGTCCGCGCCAATTCGCTCAAGCGCTCTGAAAGCTCAAGGCCGACGCCGCGCTTGACTCCGATCAATGCCGCCACAAACAGAAGTCGGCCCGCACCACAGCCAATGTCATACACCACGTCCTGCGCCGTTAGCCGAACAGGCCGCAAATAGAGCCAATTCAAATAATACGATTTTGACTCGTACCAGAATGAATCGTCGTGCATCGACTTGGTCTCGGGGTAATCGCCCTTTCGCGAACCAAGTGTGGAAATCCCTAGAATGGCATCTCCCAAACTGGCCTCAAAGGATCGGAGCGCACTTTTGATTTTCATTCCCGTATCTGTTTGATCGGTTAGGAATTGATTCTGCGGTGAACGTTGTATTTGAGACAACCGAGTTGGATAAGTCTTCACCTCACACGGAATGACGAAACTCCGGCCACCACCCGGTCGAGGTCGGTTCCGGTCAGGTCATTGTAAAAGGGAAGGCGCAAGAGGCGATCGCTCACATTTTCCGTAACGGGGCAATCGCCCGCTTTGCCGCCGAACTCCTTGCCTTTGCGGGACAAATGCAGGGGCTGGTAATGGAACGGGCTGCAAATTCCCAGCGCTTTGAGATGGTCGATTAAAGCCTGCCGATCGCCGAGGGATGGCATTAACAGATAGAACATGTGATAAGGTTGCTCGCAATGGTCCGGCACGAAAGGCAGCCGCACTCCGTTCCCGGCAGCCCAAGATGTCAGGCCCATTTCGTAACGGCTCCAAATACGCCTGCGCAGTTCCTGGATTTCACGACTCATCTCAAACTGCGCATACAGGTATGCCGCAAGCAGGTCAGACGGCAGAAAGCTCGATCCAACGTCGACCCATGTGTATTTATCCACCTGACCGCGGAAAAAGCGACTGCGGTCAGTACCCTTTTCGCGGATGATTTCCGCGCGTTCCACCAGGGCCGGGTCGTTGATGAGGAGGGCTCCGCCTTCACCGCAGTTGAAGTTTTTGGTTTCGTGGAAGCTTTGAGTGGCCAATTTCCCAAAAGTGCCAAGCAGGCGACCTTTGTATCTTCCGAAGAGTCCGTGGGCGTTGTCTTCCACGACAGCGATCCCGTGTCGCCCGGCGATCTCCATGATGGGATCCATTTCACACCCGACTCCGGCATAGTGAACCACGACAATCGCTTTGGTCTTCGGGCCAATCAGTCGCTCCAGAGCCGATTCGTCCAGATTCAAAGTGTCGTCGCGGATGTCGCAGAAAACGGGCGTCGCACCGTGAAGAACAAAGGCATTAATGGTCGAAACGAAAGTGAAAGCTGGAACGATGACTTCGTCCCCGGGGCCAATGCCAAGCAAGAGCGAGGACATTTCCAGCGCGTCCGTGCAGGAAGTGGTCAGCAGCGCTTTGGTCGTTCCCAATTGCTGCTCCAGAAAGTCATGGCATTTCTTGGTGAAGGGGCCACCACCACAAGTGTGGGCATTGGCAATCGCCTGTCGCATGTAGTCAAATGACTTGGGTGCGACATAGGGGCGGTTGAACTGGATCATTGAATATGAACTCTCGGTGGGAATCCTGGCAATGGGTGAGAGGGGCGGCTTCAATTGTTTTTTAGGCACTTGGGGGGCTGGTGCGGTTTGGCGGGTCAAAGGAATGAATCGGAATTCCAGAAAGTCGGCAAGCTCGGAAACCGGGCCGTGGAGCAGGTTTCACGCGAACCCGTCGGCCATAGCTCAAGGCCGTCCGACGATCTCCAGGTAGGAATTGAGCATTTTGCGTCCTGCCGCCCGCCAAGTGAGATCGTCCGCCGTCTCCAGTGAGGCGCTCCGCAAACGGGCGAGCAGCGCTCGGTCTTCGTGCACACGGCTGAAATGGTCGGCGAGCGTCTCCACGTCGCCAGTTCGGTGGACCAATGCGTTCTTCTCGTGTTCGCAAACCGCACCGGTGGAATCCGAAACAAGCAAGACGCAACCGGCACCCCTCCCATCATAAGTGACCAGCGCACTTCCTTCCTCGATGCTTGGCAGCACCATCACATCGCTCGCCCGCATGAGATCGGCCAAGTCCTTGCGGTATCCGAGCTGGACCACGCTCGGATGGGCCAGTTGCGACGATAGTTTCTCGGCGTATCCCGGGATGAAATCGCCGACGACCATGAACTTGCCGTCGTGATGCGCGCTGGACTGCAACCATGCGTCGAGCGCGTAGTGAAGACCTTTGCGGGGAGCGCAGGCGGCCGCGAACAGCACCGTCAAACCGGGCTTCTGTTCCCGTGGCTCCGCAGGCGGGTAGCAGACGTTCTCATCAAACCCATACTGGAATCTCGCCAACCTTGCCGGAGAAAATCCGCGGTCCTGAAACGTCCTCGCCACAAATTCCGAAGGACAGAACAAATAGTCGGCAGCGTCGTATTCCTCTTCCTCGCGCTGCAGGACTTCCGAATTGAACGCGTGTGGGTGACTCACTGGCATCTCGATTCCCAGCTTTTCGCATTCCATCTTGACCACTTCGTAGGCGAAGCGGGTGTGGGCGTTGCTCCGTTCCAACACAGTCGGAATTCCCATCTCTTTCGCCACTCTGAGAGTTTCCAACGATCCCAAGGCAAATCCATGCACGATGTCAAATTGACCCGCCATTTTGCGGAGCTGCCGGGCGACGATCCAATCGTGAAGCTTGTAAGACCTGAAATTTCCCAAGAGCGAGTAAGGGATTCTAATTTTCCCGCGGCTCAGGGTTGGTCGCACTTGGACGCCTGCCGGAAGCGGTTGGTGAAGGACTCCCGGAAAAACAGTCATCGCCGCCCCGGCATCGTGAAGGCCCTTCACATGTTGCCAAGCGGCATAGCAAACCCCTGTCGCTCCTATCTTCTGAGGAAAGCTGTAGAGGACTCGCGGTTGTCTGACTTTTCCGGAATCCATCATCACACGGGTGGTCCGGAACGAAACCTTGACGATGTCGTTCTCACAGGGTGGGGAAAGCGTGGATGAAAATCAAACACGTCGTGTGTATAGCCGCTTTTCGGCGCTTGCGCCAGCCTCTTTCGACACTGAAACAGCTGTAGATTACCTACGCGATCGCGTAGGTGGCGGTTCTAACAAAGTCAATTGACCGCTCGGAGCATCCGGAGATCCAACGCCCGGAGCACAAAAAATTCTCCCCGCCCGAGGCGGTCCGGCGCGACCCTAATGATAAATCACTCCCTTGCGGCGGATCCAACCTCCACCTTTGGAGCCGTCCGGTTCACGGTGGGTCTTGTGGACAATTCCACCTTGAATATTCCAGATATACTCTCCGTAGATCGTCACCGTGTTGTTGGTTTTGAGAGGAGAGACCCTGGGCGCGAGATCAATGTTGTGGGCGATAAGCAACGTTTGTCCTGAATCCAATCTAACGATGAATTTCTGGTGACGGCTTCCAACCTGGTCATCCGGAAGTTTCCGAATCACGGTTCCACGGAATTTGACCATGAAACCGCTGGTCTTCAGTTTAAAAGCCCGGGCAAGGATGCGGTCGCCGTCGCTGAGAGTGCTGGCCGCCAGCGGGAATCCCGCGTGAACCGGCTCCGAATGAACCGCAGTGATGATCGTTCCAAGAATGCAGGCGAGGATGAAGAACTTCATGGCAAAATACAGCAGCAGCTAACAGGAAAACAGCAGGGACCCAACAGTGGGTCAAGGATCAACCTTTCCAGGATTTTTTCCAAACTTGAATCGCATCGAGGAAGGGCTTGGCGTAGCGCTGGACTTTCGCAGTGCCGATACCCGGGACCAGCAAGGCTTCCGCCGGGGTGACGGGCTGATAGCGGGTGAGGGCTTCGAGCGTTTTGTTAGGAAAAATGGTGTAGGACGGCACGTTTTCGCGCTTGGCGATCTTCTCCCGGATGTCCCGCAGCATCGAGTAAAGCTGGCCTTCGAAGCCGTGGTCCTTCAGTCCAACTTCCTTGCGCCCGGCCTCGGGATCCGGCCAGACAAGTTGGAACCTCGCCTCGCCGCGCATGACCTTGTCGCCAAGAGTCGTTAGAGTCATCAGCGGAAACTCACCAGTGACGGTGATGACCAGACCGGCGTCGGCGAGCGAGCGCATCAGGCTGTTCAAATAGCCCGCTCCCTTGTCCCTGAGGATGCCGTAGGTGCTGAGCTGATCGAGGCGGGCGCTGACGATTTCCTGCGACTTGCTGCCGGCTAGCATCTGGACGATCCGTCCGCGGCCAAAGCGTGCGTCCCAACCGTTGGCCGTCCGTCGCGACATGCGGGCGACGCCGCTGAGCGCCTTGCGGACGATGATCTCCTCTTCGGCGTTCGGTGACCGGGTTTCGCCGGAACCTTCATCCCGGCAGACATCGCAGGTGCCGCAAACGCCCGCATCGTCCTCGCCGAAATAGCTGAGAATCCATTGCTGCCGGCAGGTGCGCGAGTAACACATTTCCACCATGGCTTTGAGTTTTTCGCGGTCGCGGCGGTCCTTTTCCTCGATGGCGGTTTCGTCGAGCAGGAGCGAACGTGTTAGAATTTCCGGCTTGAGCAAGCGGGTGCCCTTCATCCGCTTTTTCGGGATGTCGAAGCGCTCGACATAGCCGCCGCGGGCGAGGATCGCCATCGCGCTGCCGACGGACATCGAGTTTTTGACATCGGCACCCTCGGCGATCTCATCGAGCGTGCGGTGGACCTCGAAATCCTTGTCCGCCTCGTTGAGCAGATACTGATAGATCGAGCGGACAATGGCGGCGGTCGGGTTCGCACCCTCGATGAAAAACTCCTGGGTGCGGGTGTCGGCGTAGTTGAAGAGCAGTTCGCAGACGGCGTGTTCCCCGTCACGGCCCGCGCGGCCGGCTTCCTGATAGTAGGCCTCGACGCTTCCGGGCACCTCGTAATGGATGACGAAGCGCACGTCCGAACGGTCGATGCCCATGCCGAACGCGTTGGTGGCCACTGCGACGTCGGCCTTGCGGTGGATGAAAATCTCCTGCGCCCGTTCGCGTTCCGGGTCGCCCATGCCGCCGTGGTAGGCGACGCATTTGACGCCCCAGCTTGCCAGCGTTTCGGAGACGGACTCGACCTTCTTGCGGGTGGCACAATAAATGATGCCGGTCTTGTGCGTGGCGATGACCGCCTTCATCCGCTCATCCTTTTGGGACGCTTTGTCGGTGGCGGTGATGTTCAGCGAGAGATTCGGGCGGGAGAATCCACTGACCCGCTCGAACGGTTCGCGCAGTGCCAGGACTTTTGAAATGTCATCCCTCACGATCGGCGTGGCAGTTGCAGTTAGAGCCACGCATTGCGGTCTGCCGATTTTCTCCAGAGACTTCCCGAGCCGCAGGTAATCGGGTCGGAAATCATGGCCCCACTGGCTTAGGCAGTGCGCCTCATCCACCGCGAACAACGAGATCTCAATGCCTGATAGAGCGTTGAGAAAGCTCTCCGCCCGGAACCGCTCGGGAGCGACATAGACCAGCTTCCAGCGCCCGGTCCGCATCCCGTCGAGGCGCTCCTTCTGCTCGGGCCAACTGAGAGTGGAATTGATCACCGTCGCATCGATCCCGCGGGCCACCAACGCATCGACCTGATCCTTCATCAAAGCGATCAGCGGCGAGATCACCAGCGTCACTCCGCTGAAACACAGGGCAGGGATCTGGAAACACAGCGATTTTCCGCCGCCGGTCGGCATCACCACCAAGCCGTCACGGCCGGAGGTGATTTCGGAAATTACTTCCTCCTGGCCCTCCAGAAACCCGGAAAATCCGAAATACCGCTGCAACGCCTGGTGGGGCGTCATGATCAGCGGTTTGGAGTGGAAAGGGGCAGGCGACATCGCGTGCGCGAATGAACGACGCCCGGCGCGGCAAGGTCAACCCCGGAGCATCTCCTACCCGATTGGGGAGTTTATTTGGCTGGACTTGGTTTTCACCGACACCGTGAATACTTCAGCTTCCCACCCGCGTATCGGAGGCTCCGCAAACCGTTGCGGACATTGAAATCAAGCCCCTTCCTCCGCCATCGGCCATGCGTCCTTTTCTTCCGTCCTTTTTATTGTTGAGCGCCTTCGTTTCCATCCCCGCTCAAGCGGCCAAGGATGACCCCAATGAAAAATCCGGCAACATCAAGCCGCAGATTTCCAAGCTCACCCCGGAACAGGAAGCCGAAATCCTGAAAGACGTGAAAGTCGCGGACGGCTTCGATGTCAGCCTTTTCGCCACGCCCTCCGCGGCGAACTATCCGGTGTATGTCGCCGCCGCGCCGAACGGCGATCTCTACGTCTCGTCGGATGGCAATGGTTCGTTGGGCCGCGATCCGGGCCGGGGGCGGGTCCTCCGCTTGCGCGACACCAACAAGGACGGCCGCGCCGACGAAGTGACGGAGTTTGTCAAGGACGTGGATTCGCCGCGAGGCCTGGTCTGGGACAATGACCGCCTCTATCTGATCCATCCGCCCGATGTTAGCTGTTACATCGACTCCAATGGCGACGGCAAATCCGACGAGGAAAAGAAGCTGATCACGGGAATCGCCTTCGGCTTCAAGGACCGGCCCGCCGACCACACGACCAATGGACTGAGCATGGGCATTGACGGCTGGCTCTATATCTCCGTCGGCGATTTCGGTTTCAAGGACGCCGTCGGCAGTGACGGCAGGCACTTGCAACTTCGCGGCGGCGGAGTGGTTCGCTTCCGCCCCGATGGTTCCGGAATGGAGGTCTTCAGCGATGGCACCCGCAATATCCTCGGCACACCGGTCAGTCCGCTGCTGGATATTTTCGCCCGCGACAACACCAACGACGGCGGCGGATGGGACGTGCGTTTCCACCATTTCACCGGCCTCGAAGATCACGGCTATCCGCGGATGTATATCAACTTCGGCGATGAAATCGTGAAACCGCTGGCCGACTATGGCGGTGGCTCCGGCTGCGGGTCGGTGTATCTATCCGAACCCGGGATTCCAGCGAAATGGAATGACGCCCCGCTCACCTGTGACTGGGGAACCAATGCGCTCTGGCATCACACCGTCGAGCCGCAGGGCGCGACCTTCAAGGAATCCGCCAAGCCGCAGCCATTGATCAACATGACCCGTCCTACCGATGCGGACGTTGACGGAATGAGCGGGATCTATCAGGCGAGTTGGAAGGGCGCGACCTTCAAGTGGGAAGGCCCGGATGTCGGCTACATCGTCCGCGTTTCGCCCAAAGGTTACACGCCCGAAGCCTTGCCAAATTTTGCCAAAGCCAGCGAAGCGGAATTGGTCCGCCTGCTGGAATCGCCGAGTCAGGTGCGCACGCTCGAAGCGCAGCGAACCCTGTTGCGCCGGCCGGGAACCTCGACCATGAGGGACGGCCTGCTCGCTCTGGCAGGAAATACTAACAAGCCATTGCCCGCCCGCGTAGCCGCGCTCTACGCGCTGACCCAGCGGGCGGTCAAAGCCGAATCCGCGGCGCCCATCATCAAGGCGGTCACGCCGCTCGCCGCTGATCCGGCGCTTCAGCGGTTCGTTCTGCGCGCCTTGGGCGATGCCGGGCTCGACAAACTATCCGAAGGGAAAACCACCGCGCCGGCGGCCCTCTACACCGCCGGTTTCAAAAGCAGCGAACCACGGACACGTCTTGAGGCCGTTGTGGGCGCCACCCGCCAGAACATGCAGAGCGTGGCTCCACAGATAGCGACTTTGTTAGGCGATGCCGATCCGGTCGTCGCCCATACCGCCTTCCGATCAATGGCGACTTTGAAAGCCGCCGCCCCCTGTTTCGGAATTGTGGACGATACCGCGTCCTCCGCCGCCCAACGCACGGGTGCGTTGAGGGTGCTCATGCGCATCCACACGCCGGAAGTCGTCCAAGGGCTCATTGACCGCCTGGCGAAATCGAACGTGCCGGCCGCGCGGGAGGAAATCTTTGCCGCGCTGGCCCGTTTGAATTTCCTGGAGGGCGTGTGGAAAGGCGACTCATGGGGCACTCGTCCCGACACCCGCGGCCCCTACTATCAGCCGGAAGCCTGGAGCGAGTCCCCGAAGATCGCCGCAGCCCTCAAGGCCGCGCTGGAGAAGACCTTGCCGGATCGTGCGCCCGCGCTCATCCGCGAGTTGCAGCGCAACCGCATCGAGATGGGCGGATCAACTGTGAATCTAACCGAGATGGTGAAAACCAATCCCGCGCTACTCCCGGATCTGGTCGCCCAATTGGCCTCTGCCGAGACGATTTCCGCCGATGCGATTCCCTATCTGATCAAGGCCGCGCAAGGCAGACTGCCCGCGGAGACGATTTCCAGCGCTGTCGCCACCCTCTCCAAGACCGATTCCAAGGAAGGGTGTCTGGCCTCTCTCGCTGCCATTGATCGGCTCAGCAGAATGAAGGATGCCGGCAAACCCTATAATGCAGCAAAAGCCGCCTTCCTGGCAGCTCCCAAGCTTGAGAATCATCATTCAATGTTAGAAACGCAGGCCGCCAAACTCGATGGTGGTTCATCCCTTTGGGCGGATGCCGCCTTGCTGGCCCTCAGCGGCCGCCAGGCAGGAAGTCCCGAGTCGCGCGAGCTCTCGCAGAAAGCCCTCGATCAGGGATGGGCGGATCTGAAACGGCGTGTGCAAATCTTGAAAGCCATCCAGGCCAGCGGTTTCCACGGTCTCGATGATCTCGTCCGCACCGCCATGACGGATGCCGACGCCACTGTGGCCGCCGCCGCTACGGCCGCCGCCAAGACCCTCATGCTCGAGAAAAAGGGCGAGGACAAGACTCCGCTTGTTAGCACGCTCAAGCCTGAGGACGCAGTCGCCGCGATCATGACGACCAAGGGCAATGTCGGGCTTGGCGAGCAAATGTTCACCCGCCAGAGCTGCACCACCTGCCACGCCACCAGTCTCGATCAGGAGCAAAAGGGGCCATTCCTTGGCACCATCGCCCAGACTTACACCCGCGCGGATCTCGCAGGAAACATCCTCGATCCCGGCAAGACCATCGCCCAGGGCTTCGCGACCGAGATGTTCACCTTGAAGGACGGCAGCGGCCAAATGGGCTTCGTTACCTTCGAAAGCGCCGAGCAGGTGAAAGTCCGCAACATCGCCGGCCAGGAGTTCACTTGGAAGACCGCCGACATCACCAAGCGCGAGAAAGTGCCGGTTTCGCTGATGCCGCCGGGCCTTGTTAGTACTCTGACCGTCCACGAGTTCGCCAGCCTGTTGGACTACTTGGAATCGTTGTCGAAGAAGTGAGGGCTGCGTCCTTTCTGACGGACCGCGAAATTTATTTCGCCCGAGTTACCCGGTAGTATAAAAGGATAGTCGGCGGCACGCGCTCTTGTTGAAACCCGATGGTATCGAAAATCAGCCTGGCAGAGCCGCCCTCCGGGTTAATCAATTGTCCGGAGCCGGCGCGATCGTCCCCGCAGGCGCGGGCGCGGCAGGCGCGGGTTTCACCGCCCGATGCGCCTTCACCGCTTCGATTAGATTTCCTCCGGTTTCCTTGTTATAGCGGACGGCCAGCCCCGCGAAGAACGCCGCGGCTGCTAGAATCACGAACAGCAGCATGGCCCCGACGCCGGTCCCGCCGGACGATGGGGCCGGGGAATAGGTGGCTGCACGCTTGGGCAGCGGCCGCATCGGCGGGAATTCCTGCTCGCGAGTGATTGGCGACGGCTCGGTCGGCCGTTCGCGGGCCAGAGCCTCGCGTTCCTCATCGGACAGCACGAAATCAAATGACACGTCGCCGATTTTCACGGTCGCCCCGCTGCGCAACGGAATCACCTGATGGCGCTCGCCATCCAGTTTGATGCCATTGGTCGAGCCGACGTCGTGCAACTCGTAGCCGCCCTCGATCCGTCGCATTTCCGCGTGGAGCACCGACACCGATCCGGAGTCGATGGCGATGTCATTCTCACTCCCGCGCCCCAAGCTGACCACTTCGCGGTCCAGTTGGAATCGGTAAGGCTGGGCATTTTTCTCAGGGACGGTGATCGTGACGCGAGGCATGGTTTCAGAACGAAGGGGTTCGGCGATTTCTAGCGCAAAACTGAACCGGTATGCACGAAATTTTCTTCGCGATGCTCCCTCGACCGGTGTGATCGGCGGTTGTTCGGGGAGTGGTAAGATGATTCCATCGCGGCCACCGCATGCAAAATCCTTCCGCCCGCACCCCATGGTTTCGCATTCTTTACGTCCAGGTGCTTGTCGCCGTCGCCCTCGGCATCGTGGTCGGCTATGTCTGGCCGGACTTCGGCAAATCGCTGAAGCCGCTCGGTGATGGCTTCGTGAAACTGGTGAAAATGATGATCGCGCCGATCATTTTCTGCACGGTGGTGCATGGGATCGCGTCGATGGGCGACCTCAAGAAGCTCGGTCGGGTGGGGGCGAAGACGCTGATCTATTTCGAGATTGTGTCCACACTGGCCCTGATCATCGGGCTGGTCGTGGTGAACGTGCTCAAGCCCGGTGTCGGCTTCACGCCGGCGGGCGAGACCTTTCATGCGACATCCGCCGCCGTGGATGTTAGCAAGGGTCTTGTGGACAAGGCTCACGCCCTGAGCATGACAAAATTTTGCTCAAGATCATCCCCGACACCTTCGTCGGCGCATTCGTTTCCGGCGATCTGCTGCAAGTGTTGTTTGTCGCGATCCTGGTGGCATTCGCCGTCGCCGCCATGGGCGAGCGTGGGAAACCGGTGCTGCATGTCATCGACAACGGCGCACAGGTTCTGTTCAGTCTGATGCACCTCCTGGTGAGAGTTGCGCCGATCGGGGCGTTCGGCGCGATGGGCTTCACCGTCGGCAGCTACGGCTTGGCCGCGCTGGGCAAACTGGTGTGGCTGATGGCGGGCTTCTATCTAACCGCGGGGCTGTTTGTCGTCGTCATCCTGGGCGGCATCGCGTGGTACTCGGGCTTCTCGATCTTCCGCCTCCTCGCCTATCTGAAGGACGAGTTGCTGCTTGTGCTTGGCACCAGTTCTTCGGAAACGGCATTGCCCGGCCTGATGGAAAAGATGCAGCGTCTCGGCTGCTCCCGGGCCACCGTCGGGCTGGTGGTGCCCACCGGTTACAGTTTCAATCTCGACGGCACTAACATTTACATGGCGATGGGCGCGGTCTTCCTCGCGCAGGCGACTAACACTCCGCTCGATTTGAAACACCAGATCAGCCTGCTGCTCGTTGCGATGATCACTTCGAAAGGTGCCAGCGGCGTCACCGGCGCGGGCTTCGTCACTCTGGCTGCAACCTTGCAAGCTGTGCCGGGCATCCCGATTGAGGCTCTCGCGTTGCTTGTCGGAATCGATCGATTCATGAGCGAGTGCCGCGCGATCACCAATTTTATCGGCAACGGAGTCGCCACCGTGGTGATCAGCCGCTTGGAAAACGAACTCACCGTGGAGACGCTGAACCGGAACCTGCGCACCGGGTGAAGCTCATGGCGAGACCAGCTTGAGTCTGGCGAACCGCTTCCCGCCCGTTGGATTCGGGTCTTCGATGGTCATGTGGTCCCAGCCGTCATTCATCGGCACAAGCACCCCGGCTTCGAGATCGTCCCAATTTTGAAAATCTCCCGAAAATTGGGCGATGTAGCGATAGCCGGCGGCCACCGCGGCCGGGTCACGCGGGAATTCAATCCGCAGTCGCTGGTTGACGATGCTGGCTTTCGGCAGGCCCGTCGGTCCATTGGCGGGATTGAAGGTCACGGCTGCGGCGGCGTGGGGATCTAGGTTGAGCAGGAACTCGAGCAGGGCGGGGAGACCGTCGCCATTAGGATCATCCTGGTATCCGGCGCCTTCCATGCCGGAGTCGAGCGCCCACTGCTCGAACAGGGTGCGGATGACGACGGTTGCGGTGTTCGAGTCGAAGCTGGGGTTGCTGCTGGAGTCGATGGCTGCGCCTTCCGGGAGCGTCAGGGTGATGACCGCCGCGGCCGGCGCGACCGTTAGAGTGTAGTTTGCCGCGGACCCGGTGAGCGACACGAAGGTGGCCCCGTTCAGGGTGAAGTCCCCGCTCGTGAGCCCCGTCACGGACTCGGAGAAGGCAACGGCCACGGCGATGTTGCCGCCGCCGACCGATACGGCGGGAGCAGCTAGAGTGACCAACGGCCGTTCGCTGGTGAAGCGCAAGGCGTCCAGGCGGGTGCCATCTTCACGGCCATATACGGTCACGGTGTGGGTGCCTGCGGTGAGGTTGAGAATAACCGGGTCCACGAGCGGGGTGGGGCTGGGTGTCACGGTCAAGCGGACGTTGTCCAGATTCGGAAAGTTTGCGGTGGCGGCGATTTTGATGCCGGCGGTTTTGCCGATGCAGGCATGCCCTGCCAACACGGTGTAGGTGCCGGTCTTGTTGAGGCCGGTCGTGGTGCTGGTGACGGCCGTCCCCAGCGCGGTTGGAGTTCCGCCGTTGTTATAAATCAACGAGACGTTGTGTGCCACGGTGTTGCGCGAATCCCACCGGAAGGTGAATACATCGCCGGCCTGGATGACATGGTCTGTCATGTTGTAGGCCGCGTTGCCGGTTTGCATGAAAGCAAGCTTGGTGCCTTGCGTCGCAAGCCCTGCATTGGTCTCGGAGCCGCTGTTATCGAAGGCGGTAACACCGGGAAACAAGGTCCAGTAAGTCACATCGCCATCCGGATCAGTGTCCCAATGAGTGGCCTTGGCCGCGCTCACCGCACCGGGAGGAGTACCTAGCAGCTCGAAGCTGCCGTTGCGGGTGGCGGAGTCGATCAGCGTGGCGGTTGGTGGAATGGTGGCGGCATTGCTGAGTTGATCCCAGGTGAAGACTCCGGTTCCTATTTGTCCGGTATTGGTGTCCCACGTGTAGGTGGTTCCTCCGTCGACTTTGGCCCACAGGGAATTGCCGGACGCATTGTCGGAGCGCAGGAGTCCTTCGAGAATCCAATTTCCCGAACGTGGCAGCACGAAGGTGTAGGTGGCTGAATTGGCGGCATTGAAACCCTGCTCGTTGTTAGGATAGCTGCCGTCGGGCAGCCAGATGTAGTGTCCTGCCGAGGTGCTGGTATCACTGACTGTGGTCATCCCGCCGGCGAGGATGCCGTTTTCGGCTTCGACGTGAAGGATGTCCGCTTTGTAGGCCAAATTGGCGGTTAGAGGGACCGTCATCGGGTGGCCCTGGCTGTCGGTGATACCTGCCGGGTTCAAGCTGACGGAGAAGGGACCTTCCGCCACCGGGCTGACGAGCACGCTGTAGCTGGTGCCTCCGCCAGCCAGCGCTGATAGACCGGCGTTGGTCGCGGACAGGCTGGTGATGGAGAATCCAACAGGGACCTTGTCGAATTGGATGCCAAGGCTGACGGGGCCATTGACACTGCCCGGGGGAAGCCCGGTGAAGACCGCGACCGGGCCGGCGTTAGGATCGCCAAGGTTCAGCGCGTTGGAGGCGAAGTTTCCGAGCAGGGCATTGTTAGCGACGTCGGCGGGCACACTAACAGACACATAAGCCGAGACCGGGGCGATGGTGGCGACGTAATAGTAGCCCGAGCCACGGAGTTTCGTGACGGTGCCGCCGCTTATCTGGAGGTCGCTGGCGGAGAAATCCGTGACGTCGGTGTCGAACGCGATCGTCACGTCGAAATTTCCACTTAGCGTGCCGGCAGGTCCGGCGATTTCGCAGCGTGCCTTGCGCATGCCGACCAGACCGGTGAAGGATTTCGGGTTGGCGTCGTTGGCCCAAGTGCCGGAATCGATCGGCGTCCACGAGGTGCCGTTGGTGCTGGAGTCCACCTGATAGCCGGCGATGCGGCCGTTCGCATTTCCTTGGCGGGGCGTGTAAACATAGCCGCCGATCGCGCGCGGCGAACCGAGATCGATGGTGAGATGGTGCGGTGGGGGAGGCGATCCGCCCTGCCATTGGGTGTGCCAGAAGGTTCCGGTATTGCCATCGATGGCCATGGTGGCGGGGGCGTTTTCCCCGGCCAGTTCCTGGCTGTCGAAATCGGAAACCGTTAGCTGTACGGGTGGAATCGGGGTGCCGGTACCATCGAGGATGGAAAACTCCGCGACCGAGGTCCACGCGTTGCCGTTGACCTCCGACAGCGCGGTTAGACGGACATAGCGGGCCTGCACCGAGCCGGTGGTTTGGAACTGGGCGTCGTTGAGGCCGGTGATGTATTGGGTGAGGAGATCGACCGCCTCTTGATCGACGATGTTCTTCGCCAGCGGAGGCATGGCCGCGCCGTTGCCGACACTGCCGAGACGGACGTGAACGGCTGATAGGGCCGGGTCGCCCGGCTTCAGGTAGCGGCCGTTTTCCAGGACGAAGTGTCCTTGGATGGCTCCATTGATCAGCCCCTGCTGGATGAGCGGGGTGCCGAGCCGGGCGTCGAAGTAGGGCACCGTGCCGCCAGGCTGGTGGCAGTGCGAGCAGTTGCTGGCGAGGTAGGAGCGGACCCGGTGTTCGAGCGGCGCGGAAGTGTCGTCGATGGCGCGGGACTCGATGAAATTTTCCAATTCGGTGGTCGTTAGAGTGCGGTCGAACATGCCCAGCGAGTTGAATGTCAGGAGCTGGTTGGCGGTGCGATTCGTCGAGCCGTAGTGGAAATCCATGGCGAGGGATGCGGTGCGCACCCCCAGGGCCTGGCCGGAGGTGTTGTTGTGGCATTGCAGGCAATCCGCGCGCGAGGGGTAATCCCAGTGCTGGGTGACGGTGCCGCCACCGATCTGGATGACGTTGTAATCCTCACCCACGCCGGTAGTTAGAAGCGTGGCATCGGTCCCGGCGGCGTTCCATTTGTAGGTCACGCCGTATTTCCCGCCGTTGGCCGTGCAGACGATCAAACGCGTTTCGAGCCGTTTGATCTGGGACGGGTCGTTCAAGTTGGTGCCGATCTCGAAGTGTTTGATGAGAACCGTCCCCGCGGGGAACACCCAGTTGCCTTCCTCGCTGAAGGCGATGTCCTCCGCGGCGGTGTCATGGCTGCCGTTGTTAGGGAGGGCGATCCAGCGTTGCTTGGCCGCTCCATCCGACCACAGCGGGGTCGCAACATTGAAAGGGATCACTCCCGAAGACGGGGTCAAGTTGGCGAGATTGCTGAAGATTCCGGTCTGGGAGAGAAGCGGCGGCGGTTCGGTGGAGACACCGGCCGAGACAAGCCGGCGGATGGTGCCACCCGCCACATTCGTCCCGTTCACGTTCATCAGATAGATTTCGCCTGCGGCGTCGGTGCAGAAATTGGCCAGCCCGACCTTGTTGCCGGTGGGATACCCATCGACCAGGAGTTCCGGGACGGGCATTCCTCCCGGATCGACGGCGATGCTCCAGATTTTTCCGGCCGCGTGATCTCCATACAAGACCTTGCCTCCGAGCAGCGAATTCCACAGGGTGCCGCGATAGCGCATACCGCCGATGATGCAACTGCCGACACTGCGTGTGTAATCAAAGTAGGACGGAGTGTCCGTGCCGAGGGGAGGTGCCGCTGCGGTTCCCGGACCGGTGATCGATCCTTCCTTGTAGCCCCACTGGGCGTTGTCGCCTCGGGTTAGACGGGAGATTTCTTCGCGGGAAACTTCTCCCACGTCCCCGAGCCAGACCTCGTCCTCGATCGGATCGTAATGGGCGGTGTGCGGGCTGCGCAGGCCGAGCGCGCTGTATTCCTCAAGGATCGTGCCGGCGGGATCCAGGAACGGGTTGTCATTGGGAATGCGATAGCCCTGCGTGAAGCTGGCCGGCCAACCGGCCGGCGGCGTCGGACCTAACGGCTGCCGCCGGATCGCGTGGGAGTTCACGAGGCTGTTGTCCACATCGATGCGGAAAATCCCGCTGAAGAGGCCGGCGTTGAGCTTCTGCGTCCGGCCCAACGCTCCTGCCAGGCCGCCGCCTGCGCCGCTGTCGCCGCCGTCGCCGCAGGTGATGTTGAGGTAGCCGGCGTTGTCGAAGAACATCGCTCCGCCGTTGTGCCAGAGGTCCGGATCATACTGGCTGATGAGCACGGACTCGCTTGCTGGATTAAGCGTGCCGCTGGCGGTAAGCCAGGTGAAACGGGAAACCCGCCAATAGGAATGATTCGAGTCCGCTCCGGCGAGCGCCGGCTTGTGGTTATAGCAAACATACACGTAGTCCTTGTTAGGGGACGTGCCTTGGCCGAACTCCGGGTGGAACGCCAGGCTGTAAAACCCCTGGTCTTCGGACGACTGGGTGTTGGCCACCCATTCCAACACTTTGACCACCTGCCCCTGGGTGGTGGCCGGATTGTTGGCGAAGCGCCAGAGCTGGCCGTTTTTCCCGACCAATAGCAGATCGCCCGTGCCGGGGACGGGCGTCAGCCACAGCGGATCGACGAAAGTCAGGTTGGGAAACGCGTTCACCGTGCTCCAGCCGGTCGAAGCACCGGGAGCGACCGGCGGCAGCGTGCCATTGAGGTAGGCTCCGATCGCGACGGGAGCATCCAATCCGGGCAACTGCGAAAACCCCGTTCCGGCCAAGGACAGCGTCAGGATCAAGGTGGAAACAAGGAATCTCTTCATACGTGGGTTTGATGAGCGACGGTCGGGTGGACCCGGCCGGACAACGTGAGGCGGGCGGCAGTTAAGGGATGCTCCTCAAAACCAGCAAGCGCTGCAATCGGCATTGTAGGTCCGCCTGCCGCTCTTTGGAACAACCTAAACGGGTAGTTTTACGGAGGGGGAACGGACCGGAGTTGTTGAATCACTCGCTGAAGCCAGGGCCTTCCGGCGTCCCTGGCTGGGACACGGGTGGGGAGGAACTTCGGAGAATCGCGGCGTCCTCCGCGGGCAGGCGCGCGCTGATCGAGCGAACGCCTTCGGGAAGCCCTTCATGGGTGCCGAGGAACTGATCGCCGGTGAAGCGGGTGCCTTTGCTGGCTCCAAACCGGTAGGTGGCCTTGCCGCCGTCCGAGACGATCAGGATGTTGTTGGTGAACTGGGTGTCATTGGCGTTTCCACCGTCCCAATCGTTGAAGGAAATGAGCGGAACGTTCTGATGCGGGCCCAGAACGATCGTGTTGTTATGGAAGAGAGTGCGGGTTGGGTTGCCGGCGATCTGGATCACCCGGGCGCTGTTGATGCCGTCATGCACGCTCACATTGTGACGGACGATGGTGTCCAGGTTGTAGGAGTGTCCAGGCGAACAAACCAGGATGAAGCCGCCCTCGTTGTTATGACTGTAGTTGTGCTGGATGATCGTCCGCTTGCTTTGGTAGTCGGAATCGTAGGCCATGCCATCGGTGGTGCCCTTGGTACCGGTGACCTCGTTGAACTGAATGATCGTGTCATCGCAGGCAAACGGCCAGATCCCGGCGGCCGCGTCGGAGCAGCGCGCGCGGGCGTTGCGGACGATGTTTTTCTCGATGAGTCCGCCGTTGGTGCCCCACAACTTGATGCCGTCGCCGCCGATATCGTTGAGTATGTTAGAGCGGATGATCACGTTCCTGCTGCGGGTCCTTCCTTGGCCGCGCTGGCAGATCCCGTTGCGGTCGGTGCGCTCCAGCTTGCAATTCTCGATCAAGATTCCGTCGAAGGACGCGCCGGTTCTCCGGCTGGCTTCGAAAAGGATGCCGTGTCCCTCGTGACTCTTCCGCAGGTCGCCGTTCACGTCGTGGACGTGGAGGCCGCGAAGGGTGATGCCGTGCATGACCTTGACCGCGTCCGCCTGGATGCGGACTCCGCTGCGATCCGGTGCGGTGGAAGGGCCCTTGTTGGAAATTGATAGATCGGTGATCTCCCAATGCTCGACGTCGCTGACAAGCAGGGTGGCGTTTGAGTTGCCTTCTCCGGCGATTTCCGGAAGCGCCCCTTCGCCATAGCGGCCGATCACTATCGGAACGCGATTGTCAGCGACGGCGGTTCCGGAACCCTGCGGACGCATTTGACCCGACCATTTCTCCCCGGACTTAAACAGGATGCGGTCACCCGGCTTGAAGACGGTGGCGTTGAATTTTTCCAGCGACTTCCAAGCGGTGCCCGGGGTCAGGCCGTCGCGCAGATCGTTTTCCGCGGCAGAGTCGAAGTGATAGGTGGCCGCAAATGACGCCGTTAGATTCATGGACGCGAGCAAGAGGGAGCGGAGAATGGCGTGAATCATCGGAATTGGAATCAACGGAAGGTGGCAGAATGCCTTGAGATTGCCATCACCCTTATTGGGGGTAGTTCACAGGGTGCCTCCATTAGGGATATGTCCTCAGAAAGAAGCAATTTTGACCGCGGATTACGCGGATAATCACGGATAAGAGGTTTTGAAGTGATGTGTTGTGAGCATCCTGCTCGGTCGTAATTCTGGAAATCCTCGAACCCATCCTGATTTGAGATTCTTCATCTGTGATCATCCGCGGTTTGAAAATCTGATATTCTCCCCAATGCAGGGACCCTGGGGGAGTTCATTGATTGGGGGAGGGGAATGCGGAGGGGCGAGTGAGCACCGGGTGGCGTGCTGTCGATTTTTACGGCGGCCCGGTGGTCCCTTTGCAGCACCAATCTCAGTTTCATGGACCCCTGAGGCAGGAATACCGTAGCCTGCCCCTGCCGTGGTGCGCTCTCCGGCGCTTGAAATCCTACCCACTCGGGGGCTTGTCACCCAAGCTCCATGCTGTAGCCTGCAAGCGATTTCCAAGGATCTGCGCATCGCCCTCCGGACGGTCCGCCACTCGATTTCCAGACTGATGAAAACCCACCCGATTCTAACTGCCCTGCTTTGGGCGGCGTTCCTTGCCGTCTTTTGCCCCACGGTTTCCGCCCAAAGCTATGGGTTGGCCAACCGGCCCAGCGTGGGTGCCTATCTGGACGGGGTGATGCCGGGCACGCCCCCGGCCGTGACCTCCACCTGGACGGCTGTCGTCGCGTTTCCAAACCTTCATTTCGATAATGCGATGGGCATGCTGCCGATGCCCGGAACCAACAATCTCGTGGTCTGGGAGCGGGAAGGCCGGATCTTCCGATTTGACAACAACACCGCCACCAGCGACGCGGGAAAAACCCAGATGCTCGACCTCAGCAACCAATGCCAGGGCTGGGACGACATGGGGTTGCTCGCGATCGCCTTCCATCCGGACTACTTGAACAACCGCTATTTGTTTGCCTACTACTCCTGGGTGCCGCCCGGCACGGTGGTGGGCAGCCCGACGACCCGCCCGGCCTACGCGACCAACGCGCGGGTGCGACTGGCGCGCTTCACGGTGAATGCGAGCGGCATCGCGGACCCAGCTTCCGAACTGATCCTCATTGACCAGACGACCCACGGGACCTGGCACAAGGGCAGCGGGATGTTTTTCCACCCGGACAATGGCTTTCTCTATTTAACCAACGGCAACGACAACAACGGCACCCACGACCAGGTGATCAACCGCGGCCTGTTCGGCTGCGTGATCCGGATCGACGTGGACAAGCGCGGCGGTGTGGTCAGCCATCCGCCGGTGAAACGGGCCTTCGAGGAAGTTAGCCCGAACTGGCCGCAGTATTACGTGCCTAACGACAATCCGTTCGTCGGCGTGCCCGATGCGCTTGAAGAAATCCATGCCATCGGCCTGCGCAGCCCGCACCGGATGACCATCGACCCGGTGACCAAGCGGATCTTCATCGGCGACGTCGGTGGCGGCGCGCGTGAGGAAGTGAGCACCATCGAGCCGAACGATCCCGGTGGTTTGAATTTCCAATGGGGCAGGATCGAAGGCTACAACGGGGATCTAACCGGCACCTACCTCGGCGTGAACAAGCGGCCGATTCTCGATTACCCGCACGGCGGCACCGGCGGCAACGCGATCATCGGTGGCTACGTTTACCGCGGCTCCGAGTTTCCCGAACTCGTCGGGAAATACCTGTTTGCCGACAACATCAGCCGCCGGGTTTGGTACATGGATGAATCCACCCACACCGCGACGACCCCCGCGACCCGCGTGCTGATGACCACCATGGTCCGCGGCCCGGGTTCGAATTCCGGCAGCGACTACCTCGGCATTTCCTCGTGGGGCCGCGATGCCAACAACGAGCTCTACCTTTGCCAGATGGGCACCGGCACCGCCGCGGCCAACGACGGTGGCCAGATCTACAAACTCCAGCGCGGCGGGCCGGCACCCACGGTCCTGCCCGCGACGCTCTCGCAGACCGGAGTGTTCTCGAATCTCGCCAACCTGACTCCTAGCAGCAAACTGATTCCCTACTCGCTGAACGCGCCGTTCTGGTCCGACGGCGCCGTGAAAAGCCGCTGGGCCTCCATTCCTAACGGCACCAACATCGGCTTCACGGCCACCGGCGATTGGTTGTTCCCCGGCGGCAGCGTGTTGGTGAAACACTTCGAACTCCCCTCTGACGATATCAACCCAGCCATCCACAAACGGCTGGAAACCCGCCTGCTCGTCAAGATGGCCAGCGGCGGCTCCTACGGCGCGACTTACAAATGGCGCGACGACAACTCCGATGCGGATCTGATGGATTCGGCGCTGACCGAGAATATCCCCATTGCCATCCAGCCGCCCGGCACGTTTGCAGGTGCGGACCTGGGCAGCCCGGCCATCGCAGGCAACACCACCCGCGTGGGCGACGCGGTCACCATCACCGCCGGCGGCACCGACATTTGGGGCAATGCCGACCAAGGGCATTTCGCCTCGCAACCGCGCACCGGCGACTTCGATCTATCCGTCCGCATCGAGTCACTCACCCAGGCGAACCTCTACACCAAGGCCGGTCTGATGGTTCGCGAATCGCTCGCCGCTAACAGCCGACATGTTTTCGCGCTCGCCTTTCCCAGCAACGCCGCCCGCGCGAACAACACAGGCGGCTACGAATTCCAATACCGCACGACCACCGGCGGCGCTTCCGCGGCCATCTATCCGGCCCTGCCCCAGCCGACCGTGACTTTCCCTAACACCTGGCTGCGGATGAAGCGCGAGGGCGATACTTTCATCGCCTACTCCGGCACCACGGGCACCGCTTGGGCGGAATTTGCCCGCCTCACGCTGGACTTGCCGGACACCGTGTTCTTCGGGCTCGCCGTCACCGCCCACACCGCCAGCCCGGCCACCACGGCGAAGTTCTGGCTGCAAAGCCACCGCTATCAGCCGTGGTATTTCCCGAGCCGCTCCGATTGTGCCGCCTGTCACACCCCGGATGCCGGCGGTGGTGTCCTCGGTCTCAGCACCCGCCAGCTCAACAAGGACCACTTCTACACGCCCACGGGAGTGACAGACAACCAGCTCCGCTCGTGGGCCCACGTCGGGCTGTTTCAAAACGCCCCTGCGGAGAGTGAAATTCCTGCTTTCGAAAAACTCGCGGCACCCACCGACACCAGCGCCAGCTTGGAGAAACGAGCCCGTTCGTATTTTGATTCCAATTGCTCTTACTGCCACCGCCCCGGCGGCGTCCAGGCATTCTGGGATGCGCGCTATGATACCCCGCTCACCGAGCAGGGTATTGTCTATGGCATGGTCGGCAGCGATCTAGGCATTCCCGGCGCCCGCGTCGTGTCCCCTCAGAACCTTTCCCACTCGATCCTCTATCAACGGGTAAACCGCGTCGGCGTGGATCAGATGCCACCGCTTGCCCGCAACCAGATCGATACTGCCGGTGTCGCGGTGATCGAGGCGTGGATCCAGTCCCTAACACCCGTCGATCCGCCGTCCGTTGCGCTCATCGACCCGCTCGACGGTGCTACCTTCCTCCGCATGGCGAGCATTCCCATGGGGGCCACCGCCAGCGATCCGCTGGGCATCAGCAAGGTGGAATTCCGCCAGGGAAGCACTTTGCTAGGCACTGCTAACAACCCGCCGTACACCTACCTCTGGAACAACACGATAGCAGGGGACTTGCCGGTCACGGCCACCGCGTACGGCGTCCTCGGCAATTCCGCGCAGTCCGCGCCCGCCATGATCCATGTTCAGAATCCTCCGGCCATCTTCCAGCGTCGCATCAATTTCGAAACCACCGCCACCGTCACCCCGGCCGGCTATCTGAAGGACGACGGCTCCGCTTACACCGTCGGCCGTGGCTACGGCTGGAGCAAAAACAACACCGCCGATGCCCGCCAGCGGACGACTCCCGCCGACCTCCGCTACGCCACACTCGTCCATCTGCAAAAAGCCGGGAACAGCTCATGGGAAATCGACGTGCCTAACGGCTACTACGACGTCCGTATCGTGGCCGGTGATGCCGACTTCACCGATGGAAACATGCACCTCACCGCCGAGGGCGTGACCATCACCTCCGGCACTCCGGTCGCCAACTGGATCGACGCCACCGGCAGCGTCACGGTGTCCGATGGGAAACTCACGATCGCCCCCGGGGTCAATGCCGCGAACAGCAAGATCTGTTTCATCGACATCGACCGCATCTCGATCCCGCCGACTGTTGAGCTCACCGGGCTGCCCGCCAATCCCGCGTATCTCCACACCGACAGCATCACGCTCACCGCGACCGCCGCCGACACCGACGGCAACGTCTCGCGTGTCGAGTTCTGGGACGGTGCGGTCAAGCTGGGACAAGACACCACCGTGCCTTACACGTGGTCCTGGACCGGACCTCTAACCGCTGGAACTCATCTCCTTAAAACCGTCGCCTACGACAACGACGGCCGGGTCACCACCTCCACAACTGTCAGCGTCACGGTTTTGCCGCTGAAACTCGACTTCACCGGCTTCAATGCCACCGGCGCTCCGATGTTGCACACGCAAATCCCCGCAGGACGGAGTTACACCATTTCCTACACCGACGATCTTGTTAGCTGGCATCCGCTCCAGACCAGCACCGCGAACGGCCAAAGCCTCGATCTCCAGGACCCCGCTGCCGGAGCCAGGCGCTTCTATCAGCTCAAGGTCGAGCCGTGAGGCAGTCCGCCCGCGCCAAGTCCAATCCAATCCCGGCGGATGAAGCTCCAAGGATGAGGGAATTAGAACCTTCATAGTCTTCCTGATTAACAAGGTTGGTTGCCGAAGGCTCTCAAGCATTCTTCTTAAACGTTTTGCCTCAAATTGAACCATTGAACCAATTGGCGGTAAGCGAGTTGGTGGAGTATCAGGCCGGGTGAGAGTAATTTCCCAAAGAATACTCTTGCGCATAGTCTCCTCTTTGGTAGGAATTCGCCGCGCGGGCGAAAGCCGTCGCTCAGCCTACGCAGGCAGCGACTACGCGAGAGTAACGGAGATCACCGGATGCCAAGCCCACGAGGGCGGCGACCGATTCCGTATTTGTCAAAGGTGACCCCCATGCAGGGAACCTGAAACTCTTGGCTCCGACTACCCCGTGATGCGGGATGTTGTTCCGAACTGACGGCCTCTTCCACCCGGAATGAGGGCAGGAGGAATCTGACCCATCGTCATGGTCACTCCTGACGAACCGAACCTTTGCAATCAATCAAACAATTTGTTAGAACACATGAAAATCAATTCCACGAATCCCAGGGCGTCATCCCTCACGAAGATGCTGGGTATCGTCCTTCTCTATGGTCTGGCCGCTGGCGGTCAGGTCCACGCTGCGCTGGTGGTTCAGGCCACGCAGGGCGACCTCTTGCTGGCTTTCAGAAACACCACGGACACTTCAGCGGGCTCGTATTTGGTGAATGTCGGACCCGTCTCCCAGTTCGTTTCCGCATCCCCCGGATCGACGACGGCCGTGTCAACGATCGGGGCACTGGGGCCCGACCTTCAAACCTTCGACGCGACCGACGAGAACGATACCCTGATCCCCTGGCATAGCAGTTCGAGCGTCGTATGGTCCGCCTTCAGCCGGAATTCGGCCGATAATAATGCCATCTTCATTTCCCGCCCGAGGCCTTCGATCGCGGTTAAGAGCAACTCCTACGCCCCTCGCAGCGGCTATGTGCATAACACCGCACTCGGCGAGATCAGTTCGGTGATCGTGCAAGGTTACAATACCAAGTCTGCCACGGTGGCCAACCCCCGGGGAGCCTTCCAGACCACTCCGCTTACCGGAGCCACCAGCTATTTCGCGCAAGTGACCACCGAGGCACGGCTGGACTTCGGGACCTGGGCCACCATTGAGAAGGACTTCGGCGCAGGGGCTGCGGCTTCGGCCATCGACCTCTATGTGCATCGTCTTGGCCCGTCCATCGCCGACCTGGGAACGGTCACGTATCTTGGCTACTTCAAGATCAACTCGACGGGTGTGGTGAGCTTCACCGCTGCCTCCGCGCCGGATCCATTCACCATTGATAGCGATGGCGACGGGTTCAGCGATGGCGACGAGGCGCTGGCGGGGACTAATCCGCTGCTCGCTGCATCGTTCTTCAAACTGTTCGCTCCGGTGGTCGTGCCGGGCGTTTCCACGACCTTCAACCTGCCGACCATCGCGTCGCGCAAATACACGGTTCAATACAACGACGACCTCGCCGGCCCTTGGCAGGATGTCCATGTCCATCTGTCGGGTGCCGGAGCCACGCCGCTCCAGTTCATCGACAACAATCCGGTCCGGATCGGCCAGCAGAAGGGATTCTATCGCGCTTTTGTCGGCAATCCCTGAAACCCGCATGTCATAGATCGAAACATACCTAACAAAATTTTTACTCCAAATATCCAAATCTCATGAAACTATCGAAAATCGCATTGATGGGCCTTGCCTTCGTCGCATCCAACAGCCTTTCACAGGCCCAGACCACCATTTACTTCTCCGCCTCCAACGGTGACCGGAACGCGACCCAGGTTGCCATCAGCCGGACGCTGACGAACTGGACCTACCGTGGCCTCACCGCCGGTGCCGCAGGCGCGGGTGGAACCGGACAAGCCTCCAACGACAACTTCCGCACGTCGAACTTCGGCACTTGGAGAGGCACTTGGAACGGCCAGCTCGTGATCATCAAGACGAACTACGCCGGAGCTTTGGCCGGCATCGCGGCGGTCGCCAACCAGAACATTCAGGTCCGTTTCGACTCGACCAACGGCACTTTGCCCAATCCGGGAACCCCCGGTGACGCCGCTAACAAAATTCCGGAGAATCCGCTCACTTCGACCACTCCGGCGAACTACGTGGAGTCCTCGGTGGACTTCGGTCTCTCCACCAATTTCCAGGCAACCTCCCCGTTCCTGGGAACCTACAACAACGTGCAATACAATGCGATCAAACAGATTCCGGTGGGTATTTCCCAGTTGGGTTTCTATGGAAGTCCGGGAACTCCCGTTGACAACATCACCACCCAGCAGGCGAGGCTGCTCTATGACACGGGTGCGATTCCATTGTCGTTGATCACGGGCAACTGGACAACGGACAACACGAAATACATCTATGCCATTGGGCGGAATACGGATGCCGGCCAGCGCTTCGGCGCCCAACTCGAAATCGGTCGTTCCGGCATCGGCTTCCAGTATCTCTATCAGGCGAATCCAGCTCCGGCCGCCGGTGGTGCGGCCAACGCCCCGCTGATTGAAAGCCCGGCAGGCTCCGGCAATTGGATTGCCAACCCGTCCCACGACGCCAGCAAGTCATACGCGATCGGGACGGCTGTCATCGGGGGGACCGTTTCCGATCACCGCCAATGGAACAACGGCGTGGACGAAACCTTTTCCGGGATTACTTCCAGCGGTGGTCATAACAGCGGCGCGAACGTCGCGATCAACCTTACCTATAAGCTTGGATCGGCGGCCTATAAGAAAGCCGATCCCGCCGCGACCGCCGGCTGGTATGTCGGCTATGTGACACCCGGCGACGCAAGTGCGACTATCCTCGGAACTGGCCAAGGATTGGCGAGACCGGCGGATAGCAAGGGGGTCGCGCTTAAATTCAACGGTATCGAAAACACCCCGGAGAACGTCAAGAGCGGCAAATACACCCTCTGGATCTACAACCGCATTCTCACTCCGCTCGCCGGCGTGGCCGGCAAGGTCGGGGATCCAAGCCCCTCCTTCCGGGCCGATTTCGTGACCGCCCTCACCAACCGGATCAAGATCGACGTCGCTACCCAGCAGGGCATCGCGCTCGACGATCCGGATCTCAAGGTCCACCGAACTCAAGACGGTGGTCCGGTCATCCCGGGGCCTCTGCCAGCGGAAGAATGATCCTGGTTCTACAAGCCTGAACCCAAGCGGGTCCGTGCGAGAGAATCTCGCGCTGGCCTGCCATGGGTTTCGTCGGAAAGCCCACAACGCATCCGGTCCTCGTCCTCATAATTTGGTGTTCCATTACCTGACATACTTTCATCGCCAAGGCAGAAATTCGCTCAACCCGCCAAGGTGGCTGGCCTTCCTGTTGACTTGGTCGGCGGGTCTCGCCCTTGCACCCGGCCAGGAAATTACGTCGTTCAACATTCGGGAGTATCGCGTCCAAGGAGCGAAGCGCCTGAAAAGCCTCGAAGTCGAGGAAGCTGTCTATCCGTTTCTCGGTCCATCCCGCACTCCGGATGACGTCGAGCAGGCGCGCGTCGCGCTGGAAAAAGTCTATCACGAGAAGGGGTTCGAGACGGTGTCCGTGGTGATCTCGCAGCAGGACCCGCGGCGCGGGGTGATCCGGCTGGAGGTGGTCGAGGGCAAGGTCGGCCGCCTGCGCGTCCATGGCGCGCGGTTTTTCCTGCCTAGCAGAATCAAGGCGGAAGCGCCGTCGCTTGCGGAAGGAAATGTCCCGGACATGAACCGGGTGAAAAACGAGATTGTTGCGCTCAACCGTTTGGGCGACCGCACGGTGAAGCCGGAGCTCCGGCCAGGCGTGGAGCCGGGGACGGTGGACATCGACCTGAACGTGGAGGACAAATTGCCGCTGCACGGCTCGTTGGAGCTCAATAACAGATACAGCGCCGACACCACGCCGCTGCGGATCAACGGGGCGGTGAGTTATGGAAATCTATTCCAACTCGGGCATACCGGCGGCTTGAGTTTCCAGATCGCGCCGCAGAACCTCGACGACGCTCAGGTTTACTCCGGCTACTACCTCGCGCGTGTATCAGAAGGCACCAGTTTGATGGTGCAGGGGACCAAGCAGAACAGCGACATCTCCACACTCGGCGGTGCGGCGGTTGGTGGTCGCGGCGAAATCGTCGGCCTGCGGGTGATCCGGGATTTGCCGGTCACCGACAAGTTCTATCAGACGTTTAGCTTCGGGATGGACTACAAGAACTTCCAGGAGGACATCGTCGTCGGCAAGAGCATCGTTTCCTCGCCGATCGAATACTACCCGCTCGCGGCCAACTACGGATACACCTGGATCGGCAAGAACGGGTTCACCGAACTCAACCATTCGCTCAATTTCCACCTCCGCGGCATGGGCAGCGGTGTGACCGACTACGCTAACAAGCGCTACAACGCGGATGCCGACTACGTTTATCTGCGCAGCGACCTCAGCCACGTTCACGACATTAAGGGCGGCTCGCAGGTTTTTGGAAAGATCCAGGGCCAAATCGCCAACCGCCCGCTGGTAAACGGCGAGCAAATCGCGGGCGGCGGGCTCGAAACAGTTAGGGGTTATCTCGAAGCCACTGCGCTCGGTGACAATGGTGTCTTCGGCACGGTCGAGTTTCGCAGCCCCTCGTTCATCGGCACACCGGATGCCAATGGCAAGCAGGCCAACGAATGGCGGCTCCACGCCTTCGCCGACGGCGGACTGGTGGGCATTTACGACGCGCTGCCCTCGCAACAGCGCCGCTATGGTTTCGCCAGCATCGGCGCCGGCACGCGGTTCATGCTGCGCAATCACTACCACGGCTCGCTCGACGTGGGCGTGCCGCTCATCGACCAGGCCCACGCCGATGCTGGTGATGTCCGCGTCACCTTTCGCGGTTGGGCCGACTTCTAACTACTTTTTTCGCAATGCACAACCGATCCCTCATCATCCCCGCCACCGTTCTATCTGCCGCCTTCGCCCTGACGGGAAACCTGGGCGCGCAGGACGCATGGTGGAACAAGGAATGGACCCAGCGTCAGCCCCTCGTTCTCGACACCGGAGCCGATGCCGCCGGGCTCAAGGAATCCGTCAAGGACGCCACCGTGCTCGTCCGCCTGCCGTATGGCTCGTTTCAGTTTGAAACCGCCAGGGAAGACGGCAGTGACCTGCGCTTCGTCGCCGCCGATGGGAAAACCGTCCTTCCCCATCAGATCGAAAGTTACGATGCCGGCCTCGGCGAGGCTTTCGTTTGGGTGAAGCTGCCGGAAGCAAAAGCCGCAACCAAGGAAACCTTCCATGTCTATTACGGAAATCAAAATCCCGAGGCCGCCACGCCTGGGGATGCCCACGATACCGCCACCGTCCTTGACTACCACTTCGCCGGTCGCGGAGCCGCCCCTGTGGACTCCACGCCCAACAAGAACAACGCGGAGACGACCGCAGCCACCGCCGAGGGAGCGATCATCGGCGGTGGCCTTCGCTTGTTAGGTGTCACGCCGGTGTTGATCCCCGACAGCCCATCGCTCGAATGGAAGGCCGGCCAGACCCTCACGCTATCGCTGTGGATCAAGCCGCTGTCGCTCCAGCAGAACGCCGTTGTCCTCAGTCGCGCCGAAGGCACATCCTCGTTCCGGCTGATGCTCGACCAAGGCATTCCCACCGTCCAGCTCGGCTCCACGCGCAGCACCGCCGGAACCCCGCTCGCCCCCAACGTCTGGACCCACCTCGCTGTCGTTGCCGATGGTAAATCCATCAGCGTGCTGGCGAATGGCGAGCTCTACGCCACTCTCGCCGGCAGCCTCCCGGCACTCGCCGCCCCGGTGATCCTTGGCGGACTCGCGACGCCTGCCAGCGGCGTCAATAACTTCGTCGGCGATCTCGACGAGTTCACCATTTCTGACATCGCCCGCTCCGCCTCGTGGGTGAAGCTCGCCGCCGTCAACCAAGGTTCCACCGACGCCGCCCAGCGCACCCTCTCATTAGGCACCGCCGAAGGCGGCGGGGCAGGGGAGCAGAGCCATCTGATGGAGCACCTTTCGCTCTTCGGCGACATCGCCGGCAACATGATGTTCGACGGCTGGATCGCCATCGGCGTCTGCGGAATCATGATTCTCGTCGGCTGGACTGTCGCCGTGAAAAAGTTCATCTATCTGAACTCCATTGAGAAAGGCACCAAGGTATTCCTTAGCCAGTGGAAATCTCTTTCGACGGACCTCACTGCCCTTGACCACGGCGACCAGTCCAACGTCAGCAGCCTCGGTGGCAATCTCGACGAATCCGAGCAAGGTCTCATTGGAAAGTCCCCGCTCTACCACATCTATCAAATCGGTTCCGAGGAGATCCGCCATCGCTTGGATAAGGACAGCAACCGCGCCGTGGGACTCAACGGCCGTTCCATCCAGGCCATCCGCGCCAGCCTCGACGCCGGCCTCGTCCACGAAAGCCACCGCCTCTCCGACGGCCTCGTCTATCTCACCATCAGTATCGCCGGCGGCCCTTACGTCGGATTGTTAGGAACCGTTGTTGGCGTGATGATCACCTTCGCCATCATTGCGAAATCGGGCGAGGTCAACGTCAACTCCATCGCCCCCGGTATCGCCTCCGCGCTGCTGGCCACCGTCGTCGGTCTCGTCGTCGCCATCCCCGCACTGTTCATCTACTCTTACCTCAACGGCCGCATCAAGAACTCGCTCGCCCTCATGCAAGTGTTCATCGACGAGTTCGTCGCCAAGATGGCCGAGTTCTATCGCCCCGCCAACGAGTCCGACTACACCGGCGGATCGTCCCACTGATTCAGTCTTCCCTGAAAACTGAACACTGAAAACTAACAAACTTCCACCATCATGGCCTCCGCCGACGAAAAAAGCTACGACGACATTAACGTCACCCCGATGGTGGACCTCTACCTCGTGCTGCTGCTCATCTTCATCATTATGACCACTGCCGGGGTGCAGGGGGTGAAGGTGAATCTGCCCAGTGCCAGCAAGGCTTCCTCGCCGAAGTTGGATCAGCCCAAGACCCAGGCCATCACCATCGACACTGAGGGAAAGATCCGCCTCAACACCCTTCCTGTCACCTTGCCCGATCTCGAAACCAAGCTTGCTGCCATCAAGGCCGCCACTCCCGAGGTCCCCGTCGTCGTCCGTGGCGACCGCGCCAGCCAATACCAGGGCGTCATGGACGTCCTCGACGTGTTAGGCCGCGTCGGCATCACCCAGATCGGCCTCGCAACCCAGCCCGCCAAATAAGCCCCGCGCCCGCCATCTTCATTTCAGCTTTCAGAATTTCAGTATTCAGTTTTTACGCCCATGTCCCCACGCCCGCCATTCCCGCCCCTTGCTCCCAAGCCCGGCAAGCACCGCCTGTTCATCGGCATCATGCTCGCTGTTGTTGTGTTAGGTGGTGTCGTTTCATTCCTTACCTCCGGTGGCAAGAGCGCTCGCAAAGTCACGGCGAAACAGGAGTTCATCACCATCACCCTCCCGCCGCCACCACCGCCGCCGCCGAAGATCGAGCCACCCAAGACCGAGCCGCCTCCCGATGACAAGAAGGAGGAGCTTGTCGAAGAGGAGCCTGTCGATCTAACTCCACCGGACGAACCCATCGCTGCGCCACCATCCGAAGACCTCGGCACCAACATCACCGGCGGCAACGGTCCCGACATGGGCCTCACCCGCGGCGGCGGCAACGGTGGCGGTGGTCGCAACAACATCGGCGGTGGCGGCAAAAACAAATACGCCCGTTACTCCCTGTCTGCCAAAGCCACCATCGAGAGCGCATTGAGAAGCGATCCCGTCACTCGCAAGGCCATCCTCAACGGCCTGACCCTCGAGTTCTGGCCCGACTCCGGCGGCACGATCACGCGCGCTCGCATCCTCGGTTCCTCAGCGGGTTCTGTTCTCGACCAAGCCGTCAAACGCGTCCTCGTGGGTCTCCAGACACCGCCCGCGTCCACGGCCGCCGGGATGCCTCCCTCCGTCAAGATCCGCATCACCGCCCGCAAGGCCATCTAACGAAATTCCGCTGTAAGCTTTTCCGCATTCATCCATGTCGCCTACCCGTCCATTCGCCATCGCCGCCATCCTGGGAGCCTCCAGCCTGCTCCAGGCTGAAGACGTCGCTACTGAATCCACCCCGGTTGCAACGCCCGATAAAGTCTCACTCGCGGAATCAACCGATCCCACCACCAGCGCTCCGTTAGTTAGCGATCTCCCCGCCACCCCCGCGCCCACCTCCAACGTCACCGTCAACCTCATCAACCGCCTCGTCCAAAAAGGCATTCTATCAAAAGAAGAGGCGGCCGAAATGATTTCTCAGGCCGAAGCCGACGCGCAGACCGCCCAACAGAACGCCGCCGCGCAAGCCGACATCGCCGCCCTTCCGCCCGCTCCGAGCCCCGACGACATGCGCGTCACCTACATCCCCGAGGTCGTCAAAAACAACATGCGCGATGAAATCAAACAGGAGCTCATGGCCACTGCCAGAGAAGAACAATGGGCCGCCAAATCCGCCCCCGACTGGACCTCCAAATTCCGCCCCTTCGGCGACATCCGCACTCGTTACGACGGCACTTTCTTCGGAGACGGCAACGACGACACCGGCGCTTTCCCCAACTTCAATGCCATAAACACCAGCTCCACCCCCTTCGACACTTCCGGCACCCAGTTCTCCCCCCAGTACAACGTCAACGAGGACCGCAAGCGCACCCGCCTTCGCGCCCGCCTCGGCACCGACATCATGTTAGGAGACGGCTTCAACGCCGGCGTCCGCGTCGCTACCGGCGAATCCAACTCCCCAACCTCGCCTAACCAAACCCTCGGCGGCTCCGGCGGCGACTTTTCAAAATACCAGATCTGGCTCGACCGCGCCTTCGTCAGCTACGACGCGGGGCCCGGCGACGGCCAGGAGCTCGTCTTCCTGCTAGGCCGCTTCGACAACCCCTTCTTCTCCACCGAAATCCTCTGGGACGACGACCTCGGCTTCGACGGCCTCGCGCTGCGCGGCAAAGTAAGAATCAACGATTGCGCCTCCACCTTCTTCACCGCCGGCTACTTCCCCGTTTACAACACCGATTTCAACTTTGCCTCCAACCAGCCCTCCAAGTTCGCCAGCACCGACAAATGGCTGACCGGTGCCCAGGTCGGCATCGACTGGAAAATCACCGACGATCTAACCGCCAAGTTCGGCATAGCCTACTACGACTTCGACGGCATCTCCGGTGAACTCTCCGACCCGTTCACCCCGCTATCAGCCAGCGACGCCGGCAACACCGATACCACCCGCCCCGGCTTCGCCCAGCGCGGCAACACCTACATGGCCCTGCGCGACATCGTCCCGACCGCCGCCAACGACTTCGGAACCAAATACCAATACCAATACTACGGCCTCGCCTCCGAATTCCGGAATCTCACCATCACCGGTCGCCTCGACTACGACCATTTCGATCCCGTCCGGCTATCCCTGTTAGGAGAGGTCACCAAGAACATCGCCTTCGACTCCTCCGCCATCAACAAGAAGGCCGTCAACAACCGCGGCCCGAGCGCCGGTAACAACCCCGGCGCCTTCGAAGGCGGCGACACCGCCTGGAATCTCACCTTCCAGGTCGGCAAGCCCGCCATGGAAAAATTCGGCGACTGGCAGGCCAACTTCGGCTACCGCTACGTTGAGAGCGACGCCGTCGTCGACGGCTTCACCGACTCCGACTTCGGCGGTGGCGGCACCAACGTCCAGGGTTACACCCTCGGTGGCTTCATGGCCCTCTCGCCCGCCGTGCGCCTCGGCCTGCGCTGGATGAGTTCCGACGAAGTCGCCGGACCGCCCCTCAGCACCGATGTCCTCCAAATCGACCTCAACGCCAAGTTCTAACCATGATCACCAACTCACCAGCCACCGCCAGAATGTGGCTGCGGCGTCTCGCCGCAGGCCGTGCCAGATGCGTCCCGCTTCTAGTCTTCCTCTCCATTCTTCAACCCCTTCACGCCGCCGAGCCCGCCGACCCGTCCAGCAAACTCCGCGAACAACTCCGCGGCGTCATGCTCCAGCTCCGCACCGCCCAGACCGACGCCGCCAACGCCCAGGCCGCCCAAGCGACTGCCGAAGCCGCTAACAAAGACCTCGCCGCCAAAATCACCGAACTCGAAAAAGCCAACGCCACCCTCACCAAACGCTCCAACACCGAGAAAGCCGCGTCCGACCAATCCATCGCCACCCTTGAAGCCAAGGTCGCCGACCGGGACGCGCGCATCGTCCAGTTCACCCAAGCCCTCGAACATTGGAAGGAGGGCTATCAGAAAGCTGCCGAAGTCGCGCGCACCAAGGAGGAAGAGCGCGCCAAGCTCGCCTCCCAGCTCAGCTCCGCCAAACTCACCATCGCCGACCGCGAGCGCAAGAACATCGCGCTCTTCAATGTCTCCAACGAAATCCTCGACCGCTATCAAGGCTACGCCCTCGGCAAGGCCCTGGCTGCCCGCGAACCGTTCATCGGCACCACCCGCGTCAAAGTTGAGAACCTTGTCCAAGGCTATCAGGACAAGATCCTCGACAACCGGATCCAGGCGCCCAAAGACCAATAAATGGGAAGGATGGGAACTATGAGATTTATGGAAACCATCACTCGCATCATTCCCAAGACTCCCATTCTTTCCATCTCTTCAACTCTCCAGCAATGAAAGCCAAACGCTTCATCTTCCGCGCCCCCACCATCTTCGGCACTCCGCTCAAGTTTGGCGTTCCCGTTTTCATCGGTTTCACCTTCGCCATCACCGGCATCACCGCAAATGCAGGCGACATCCTCCGCGGCGGTTCCACCTCATCCAACAAGCCCGGCCGCGCCGCCGCCGGCGCCGCCACTCCCGCGGCCACCGACGCCGCGCGCGCCAACGCCAAGGACACCCTTGCCCGCACGACCCGCACCCTCGACGCCGTGCGGGCCATGCAGAACGCAGCCCGCAACGCCGCCATCAACAACGGCGCCAACCATCTCGGCAGGAAACCTAACAACCTCACCGTCACCCTTCCCAAGGTCCCCAACGGCCTGGTCCTTGGCGGCCTCAATCCCACTGCGAATCCATTGAAATGGACCGGCGCCAATGCCCCCGTCCAGACGAGCAAGAACGGCAAGACCACCGTCACCATCAAGCAGACCAGCCAGCAGGCCCTGCTCGAATGGCAGACTCTCAACGTCGGGAAAAAAACCACCCTCACCTTCGACCAGAAAGTCGGCGGTGCCGATTCCGGCAAGTGGATCGCCTTCAATCAGATCAAGGACACGAGCGGCAATCCCACCCAGATCCTCGGCAACATCAAGGCCGACGGCCAGGTCTATCTGATCAATCAGAACGGCATCATCTTCGGCGGCAGCTCCCAGGTGAACGTCCGTGGACTCACCGCCTCATCGCTGCCGGTCAACGAAAATCTAGTAACTCGCGGTCTCCTCAACAATCCGGACTCGCAGTTCCTTTTCAGCGCCCTTGCGATTCCTGCGGGAGCCAAGGGCACTCCGGCGTTCACGCCGCCGGCCCCCCTAACACTGGACGGCAGGACCGGCGACGTGACCGTCCAGGCCGGAGCCCGGATCGAAACCAAGGTCAGCGCGGACGGCAACGGCGGCCGCATTTTGCTGACGGGGGCCAACGTGACCAACAACGGCACCCTCAAGTCCGAAGCCGGTCAGGTCGTGCTCGCCGCCGGTCTCCAGGTGGGGATTTCCGCCCACGACAACAGCGATCCTTCGTTGCGCGGAGTGGATGTTTACGTCGGTGCCGTTTTGGATCCGGCGTCGTCCCTGACACCCTATGCGGGAACGGTGGTCAATGGCGGCATCATCGACATCGCCCGCGCCAGCACCACGCTGGTGGGGAAAACCATCAACCAGTTAGGTTTCATCGATAGCTCCACTTCCGTCGCCCTCAACGGCCGCATCGAGATCCTCGCCAACTACAACGCCATCAGCAATCCCGGCTTCGACGCCGCGAACGTCAACACCGGCACCCAGTTCGTCAACCGCGCCACCGGCAACATCACTTTTGGAGCGGACAGCGTGCTCCGCATCCTGCCGGAAACCGAGAGCACCGCCAAGACCGTCGGTGCCGAACTCGCGCTCCGCTCGCAGATCAACATTCAGGGAAAAACCGTTCATCACGCCCCCGACTCGATCCTTCTCGCCCCGAATGCGAAGGTATCGATCCTCGCCGGTTCTTGGGACTTCATCGATTCCCCGTCCTTGCCGAGCTCAAGTTTCATTTCCAAGAACGGGCAGGTCTTCATCGACAAGGGGGCCGTGATCAATCTGGCAGGCACGGCCGATGCCTCCGCGTCGGTGACCCAGAACGTTCTCAATCTCGAACTGCGTGGTCCGGAACTCGCGCCCTCGCCGATCCAGCGCGACGGCAAACTGCGTGGCGTGGCGATCACGGTCGATGCCAACATCACCGGTGTTTACGACGGTCGGGAGTGGGTGGGAACGCCGCTCGCCGATCTAACTGGCTATCTCGGCCTGATTCAGCGGGACGTCTCGCAACTAACAGTCGCGGGCGGGGATCTCGTCATATCGGCCGGTGATTCCGCCGTGATCCGTGACGGTTCGGTCATCGACGTGTCCGGCGGTTGGACCAATTTCAAAGGCGCGACGGTCGCCACCACGCGGGTGTTCCAGGATGGGCGGCTCGTCGATATTTCCGACGCGACGCCCGACCGGGTGTATTCCGGGATCTACGACGGCACCTCGACGATTTCCAATCCGAAATGGGGCGTCGTTGATGTCTTCAAGCATGCCCTTGCTCCGACGGGTTCGCACTATCAGGAAGGCTACACCAAAGGCGCGAATGCTGGGAAGCTAACCATCACCGCGCCGGCCATCGTCCTCGATGGCAAGTTGCGTGGCACGACCGTCGCCGGGGAGTATCAGAACCGCGACCATTCCGGAACCAGTTCGCTACCAAAAGCCGCATCCCTCACGCTGAATTTCCGCGGTCACGAGAATCTCTCTCCGACCTACAACGTCAACTATCCGGACCCGCTGGATGTGGTGTTCAAAGCCGGCGTTACCCAGCCGGATGTGGCGGATTTCTCGCTGGATGCGAACGGCGATCCACTCGCACTGAGCGACGAGAGGAAATCGAAAGTTTTCATTTCGCCAGGACTTCTCGGCAGGAATGGATTCGGAAACTTCACACTGAACAACGAGGAGGGGACGATCACGGTCCCGGTCGGAACGAACATCACCACCGCTCCCGGCGGCTCCATCTCGCTAACAGCCTCCAACATCGACGTGCTGGGCAACATCACCGCGCCGGGCGGATCGGTGTCGTTCACCGCGCTGAACATTTCACCGTATGACACCGCGGTCCTGCTAGGCCAACCGGTCCCCGAGGCTCCGCCGGTCCAGCCGGGCAAGGGGATCTTCACGCTCGGCAGCGGAGCGACAATCAGCACCGCGGGTCTCATTACCGATGACCGGGCGGGAGTCCTCGCCGACAATCCCGTCAGCCGGGACGGCGGCAAGGTCAGCATCCAGGCTTACAGCGCCAATCTGCTAGGCGGCAGCGTCCTGGACGTTTCCGGAGGCTATTCGATGGCCGCTAACAGTGCGGGAAAATTCGGCAATTCAGGATCCATCTCGATCCTCGCGGGCAAGGATCCCAACGTCATTTCGGCCCTCGGCGGCACGCTGAAACTTGACGGAGCCCTGCGCGGACTTTCCGGAGCCAAAGGCGGAACCTTATCCCTCCAGGCGGGCGCGTTCCAGATCGGCGGAGCCAACTCCAATGCGAACGTCTTTGTCATCGATCCCGGCTTCTTCAACCAAGGCGGGTTCACCCAGTTCAATCTAACCGGGCTTGGCGGTCCCGACATCACCGCGGTTTCCGTCACTGCCGGGACGGTGATCCGCCCGGTCGCGACGATGCTGGCGATTGATCCGAATCCTCCCGGTGGAGGGCTGATTCTGCGCGACTTTGAGAAACTCAACGGCCGCGCGCCTGGGGTGGGGGAGCGTCATGCCGTCGGCCTCAGCCTTGCCGCGCCGGGGATCAGTGACTCGGTCTCGGGCGTGTCGTATCGTGGCGATGTCGTGATCGGGGAAGGTGCGCTCATTCGCGTGGATCCCAAAGGCTCCGTGGCTGTTAGCGGCAACACGGTGACGGTTCTCGGTTCCATCATCGCGCCATCCGGAACCATCCGGATCGGGGGCAGCAGCAATTCAACCAGTGTGTTCGGCGACGCGAACCAAGCGCTGGCGACCACTTACATCGGATCTAAAAGCGTCATCTCCGCGGCGGGCGCGATGGTGCTCGTGCCGGATGCGTTCAACCGCCGGGTTGGAAACGTCCTGGCTGGCGGCTCCATCACGGTTAGTGGAAATATCGTGGCGGCCGCCGGGGCGAAACTCGATGTTTCGGGAACCAGTGGAATCCTCGATTTCGAGCCGTCGCAGGTCTCCGCTTTCGATCCGAACGCACCCTCGACTAACACCGGAATCAACGAGCCCCCGCGGATCACCCGGATCGTTCCGGCGCGGGTGGACAGCAATGGCGGCTCTATCAGCTTGAGCGGCGGTCAGTTCCTGTTCTCGGACGCCACGTTGGTCGGCAAGGCCGGCGGCAAGTCGGCTCTCGGCGGCCTGCTCACTGTTTCCTCGAACCGCTTCTATCTCCCCTCCGAGTCGCCGTTGCCATCGGACGTGAATCTAACGATCGTCCAGTCCGGGCCGGTTCTGGCGCATCAACCGTCGTCCAGCCCGATCGGACAGGCCGTCGAAGGATCGCAGGGTTCGGTCGGTGGCTTCTTCGCCATTGATGATTTCAAAAATTCGGGATTCGATTCGCTCAATTTGATGGGAGTGCTCGATTTCAAAGGGCCGGTCCGCATCGATGCTAAGGGTGAGGTGAAGCTCGCCGACCGCGGCATCCTCTACAACGCCGCCTCTCTAACCATCAACGCGGGCGCCGTCACCATCGGCACCGCATTCC
>JAZKGW010000004.1:62765-83791 GCA_040385685.1 Verrucomicrobiota bacterium
GAAGAGGTCAGCCCGATTGTTTTCAACAACCAGCCGTTCATCATTCCAGCCCTCCACGGCGACGGAGTCTTCAACATCCTTGCGAAACAGATCGACGTCGGTAGCCTCAGCCTGCAAGGGACGGGCAGTGCGAGGCTGGTCGCCGAAAACGGCGATGTGCGGGGCAATGGAACCTTCATCATCGCGGGAGATCTAACCATCCGCGCCGGACAGATTTTCCCGACCACCGCCAGCGAGTTCAACCTGATCGCCTACGACTATCAGGAAGACGCCACGACCCTTCAGGGCTCCATCACCATCCGGAAATCGGGTGATCGCAAGCTGCCGTTCTCGGCGGGCGGCAAGCTCGGGATTTACGCATCCACGATTCTCCATGACGGAGTGCTGCGCGCGCCATTCGGGACGATCCATCTGGGTTACGACGGCGTCGGCGCGGCTCCGCGCGATTGGTTCACCGGAAGCTCCAAGCCGTTTCCGATCACTCACAGCGTGACACTCGGCAAAGGCAGCGTCACCTCGGTTTCCCCCGTGGATCCGGATACCGGCAAGGGCCTCATCCTGCCCTACGGCACCAGTCCGGACGGCACCCTCTGGATCGACCCGCGTGGTGTGGACATCACCGCGGGCGGGCTGCCGGAAAAGTCGGTTTCGATTTCCGGAACCAACATCGATCAGCGTGCCGGCTCCACCATCGACCTGCGCGGCGGTGGCGATCTCTACGCGGACCGCTGGGCGTCCGGCCTCGGCGGGCGCTTCGACGTGTTGGCCAGCGACACCAGTTTCGCCATCCTGCCCGACTACGGTTCCGATTTCGCACCTTATGCTCCCTATAACAGTTCGGAAAATCCGAGCAACCTGATCAAGGATGTCTCCGGTTATACGAGTGCAGGTCTGAAAGCCGGCGACCGGATCTATCTGGAGGGCAGTTCGACGCTGACCGCCGGCTATTACACGCTGCTGCCCGCCCGTTACTCACTGCTGCCGGGCGCCGTGCTTGTTAGCCCGACAAGCGTCGGCGGAATCGGTTCATTCAACGTGCCCGGTGATATCAGCATCGTTTCCGGTTTCCGCTACAATTCGCTCAATGACACGCGGACGTTACCGGAGTTCGCCACCCGCTACGAAGTCGCTTCGGCCAAGGTCGTCCGTTCGCGGGCGGAATACACGGATTTCTTCGCGAACACCTTCATCAAGGCCAGCGCCGCCACGCTCAACGCCCCCGTGCCGGTCCTTCCAACGGATTCCGGCTACCTGAGATTCCAGGCTGCGGAGTCGATGAGTCTGCTAGGCTCGGTGAAATCCGGTTCTATCAGCGGCGGGCGGGGTGCGTTGATCGACATCAGCACGCAGCTCGACACCTTCATTTCCAACGGCACCACGACCGGAGCGCCGGGAGCCATCACCCTCCAATCCGCGGCCTTGAACGCGTTCGGCGCGGAAAGCCTGCTCATCGGTGGAGTCCGGACCCGCAAGGATGGCGTGACCGGGATCGCGGTCCGCACCGGGAAAATCACCGTGGACAACTCCGGTTCGCCGCTAACGACCGGCGACCTGACACTCGCCAGCACTGGGGATCTGATCATCGCCGCCGATGCGGAGATCTCATCCACCGGGAAATCGACCACCATCGCGGAAACCTTCCAGTTCACCGGAGATGGCGCTCTCGTCCGGGTCGCGGCGAACCCGTTGGCAATCACCCTCCGGTCCGGTGTCACGGCATCCTCCACCGCGTCATTGTCCATCGGATCCGGAGCGAAGATCAAGGGCGGCAGCATCATTCTGGATTCCTCCTCGGTCCTCTCTCTCCACCCGGATGCGGACCTCATCGCGGATGCCTACACGTTTGGTGCGGGCCGGATCAGCGTCATCTTGGGAGAAACCGCCAAGTCGCCCGCGGCCGGCAGCCTGGTTCTAACCGACGGAATCCTGCGCGCCCTCCGCGAAGCCTCCAGACTCAATTTCCTCAGCTATTCCTCCATCGATCTTTACGGCAGCGGGGAGTTCGGTAACAGCGGCCTGGATCTGACTCTCAGCGCCGGGCAGATCCAAGGCATCGGCCAGGGCAACGGTCCCGCCCGGATCGTTGCCGGAAATCTAACTCTACAGAATCCGAACGCCTCTACCGCAACCACTCCTGGCACCGCTTCCGGGGCTCTGCAAATTTCGGCGAGAAACCTGAGCCTTGGAATCAACGAACTTGGCATCGATCAATTTGCCGAAGTCCTGCTGTCAGCCAGCCACGGGATCACCGGAACGGAAGTCGGCGGATTGACCACCCAGGGCGCGCTCAACCTCGATACCTCACGTCTCACTGGCGAAGCCGGCGCCGTCCGGAAGATCACTGCGGGCGGAGACTTGCGACTCATCAATACTTCCGGCAAGACAGATGGCCTGGCGGCAGGGGGGCTTGGTTCCACGCTTTCGCTCACTGGCAGAAATCTATCAACCGACAGTGGGATTTTCCTCCCAGGCGGTGTTCTCTCGCTTCACGCCACCGCCGGTAATCTCGACATCGCGGGAAATCTCGATGTTGCGGGAAGTCGCAAATCCTTCGGCGATGTGTTCAAATACACCTCGGCTGGCAGCATCCGCCTGTCGGCCGACGCCGGTGATGTGAACATCAAATCCACGGCCGAGCTCGATCTATCCGCCCTGACCGGTGGTGGAAATGCCGGAACTCTATCCGTTCTAACTCCCGCCGGCACCTTCACGCTTGACGGCGAACTGTCAGGCCGGGGCGGCAACGGAGGCAGCGATGGAAATTTCTCGCTCGATACGGCCGCGCTGCCATCCTTGTCCGGCCTGGCTTCAGATCTTCGCTCGGCGTCATTTACCGGAAGTCAGAATTTCCGCGTGCGGACCGGAAACACCGACATCAACGGTTTCTCGAAAGCGCGGGATTTCACGCTATCCTCGGATCAAGGCGACATCACCGTCAGCGGCACCATCGATGCATCCGGCACCACCGGCGGGTCCATCAGGCTCGCGGCGCATGGCTCGCTGACGACCGCCGATAAATCCAGTCTAACTGTCGCGGGCAGGAAGTTCAGCGCCGCCGGCAAAGGTGGCAGCATCACTCTCGAAGCCGGTGCCCAGAGCAATGGCGTTGCCGGGACTGGCGCTCTCGATCTCAAAGCCGGATCCACCCTGGACCTGTCCGTGGCAGCGAACGATGCGGACAGCGCCGCTCTGGGTCATTTCACCGGCAAGCTCCATCTGCGCGTGCCCCGGCTCGCCGCCGATGTCGCCATCGATGCGCTCGACGCCACCATCAACGATGCATCCAGCATCCTGGTGGAAGGCTACAAGGTTTACAATCTATCAGCCACCACGGGCACAATCACCGCCGCCATCCAGACTCAAATCCGGACCGAAGCGCAGGCGTTCCTCGGCGCGGCCGGGAGCACCACCGCCGGCTACACCGCCATGGTCACACGATTGCTGGCTAACAACGCGGGACTTGAATCCACGCTCGTGCTCGCTCCGGGTGCTGAAATCATCAATCTCAACGGCAACCTGACCCTTGGCACCACCACGGCCACCAACACCTCGGATTGGAATCTCGCCACCTTCCGGTTCGGGCGGATGAGCGCCCCGGGCGTCCTCACGCTGCGCGCCTCCGGCAACCTTGTTTTCAACAACGCCCTGAGCGATGGCTTCGTCACCAGCGCCCACAATTCTCTGCTGCTCGAGCGAAATCCGTTGCTGCCCGTCAACACCCAGAACTGGTCGTACCGCCTCGTATCCGGATCCGATTTTTCGGCCGCGGACTACGCCGTGGTTCGCGATCCAGGCGTGCTCGCCGCCACCAGCGGTTCCTTGCTGCTAGGGCGGAACAACACGACGAACCTCTCCAACAGCAACGGTTCCAACAATCAGCCCGGCAACAACGCCACCACCGCCGCGGCGCTGACCAACCGCTATCAGGTCATCCGCACCGGCACCGGCGACATCGACATTCACGCCGGAAGAAGCGTCCAACTGCTGAACCATTTCGCCACCGTTTACACCGCCGGCACCAAGGTGCTCGACGCAACGATGGGCGGCACCTTCGACATGCCGGTCCTCAATCAGAACGGTGGCAACGTGACTCTCGGCGCGAACCAGCAAACACCCTCATACGCGCCGCAATATACGATGGCCGGCGGCGACGTTTCGATTTTCGCCGGGCAGGACATCGAACACATCACCCGCACGAACCAGGGCGTCGTCAGCGCCGATTCCCAGCGCCAGCTACCCAACAACTGGCTCAACCGCCGCGGCTACATCGACCCTCTAACCGGCACCTTCGGCGTCGGCGCGTTGGGCGATGTTGCGTCCACCACCTGGTGGATCGACTTCAGCAATTTCTTCCAGGGCGTCGGTGCTCTGGGTGGTGGCGATGTCTCGCTCGTCGCCGGGAATAACATCAACAACGTCGATGCCGTCGTCCCGACCAACGCCCGCATGACCAAGGGCATGCCTAACTCCGCCAACCTGCTCGAACTCGGCGGCGGAAACCTCATCGTCCGAGCGGGCAACAACCTCGATGCAGGTGTCTATTACGTCGAGCGTGGCTCCGGCGAACTGTCCGCCGGAGGCAGCATCGTCACCAATTCCACCCGCTCGCCTTCGGTCACCCAGTTGGCAGGCAGCGGCAACATTCTCGACGAATCCACCTGGCTGCCCACGACCCTGTTCCTCGGCAAAGGAAACTTCGAGGTCACCTCTCTGGGCGACCTGCTGCTAGGTCCGGTTGCAAATCCCTTCCTGCTCCCGCCCGGCATCAACAACACCTACTGGCAGAAATCCTATTTCAGCACCTACGCTCCGGACAGCAGCGTGAACGTCACTTCCGTCGGCGGCGCGGTAACCCTCCGCGAGGGCGCCACCCTGCCGGCGGCAGGTGCCGGCAGTGTCACGCCGCTGCTGCTCGCCTGGGTGGAGCGCCAGCATTTGCTGCGCTCCAATCCGGTCACCGCCTCGTTCTATCAGCCATGGCTGCGGCTGGCGGAAACCAGCGTCGAGTCGTTCCGCACTGTGCTGTCGCTGCTGCCGCCGAATCTTTCCGCCACCTCCTTCAGCAGCGACATCAATCTGGTCGGAAACCTTACCTTGTCGCCATCCGCCACCGGAAATATCCAGCTTCTGGCAGGGGGAGCCATCAACGGTCTCCAACGCAACGGCCTCGTCACGTTCAACGGCTCCAGCTCGTCATGGGGCAGTTCCCGCATCATTCTATCCGATGCCGATCCGGACGCCATCCCGGGAATCACCAAGCCATTCGCTTATGCCACTCTGGTAGGAAACGACCAGACCCAGGCCCGCCAGACCCGCGGTGGATTCCTCAATTTCATCAACCGTCTGTTCGCGGAAACGGGTGCCACCTTCGGACCCAGCGCTGTCCTGGAAACCAAACAGACCTTGCACGCGTCGGGATTGCTTCATCGCGATGATGCCGAACCGGTGCGCCTTTTCGCCGGGACCGGAGACATCTCCGGACTGACGCTGTTCTCGCCGAAGTTCGCGGAGATCAACGCCGGCAACGACATCACCGACGTCGCGCTCTACATTCAGAACAATCGCGCAGGTGACACCACCACCATCACCGCGGGCCGCGACATCATTCCGTCCAACGCAAATTCCCTGCTGCGCCTTGCCGCGAACTCTTCCGGAAACGTCGTGAACCTCGACAGTCCGGCCCTTCCCGGCGATATCCAGATTTCCGGGCCGGGCACCTTGCAAGTCCTCGCCGGCCGCAACCTGGATCTCGGCACGGGCACCAGTTTCAGCGACGGCACCGGTGCCGGCATCACCAGCATCGGCAATGCCCGCAACCCATCGCTAACAGCGTCGGGTGCGAATCTCGTCGTCGGCGCGGGAGTCAGCGGTTCCACCTCACTGGCTAACAGCAGCCTGGATTTCGAAAGTTTCATCGAAACCTACGTCCTCACGGAAAAGGGCGCGAAATACCTGAAGGAAATCGCACCCGGCGTGGATTTCGCCAAGCAGGGCAAAGAAAAGCAAGCCCGACTCGCGCTGGAGGTTTTCTATCTGATTCTCCGCGACAGCGGTCGCGACTTCGCCAAGCTCGGCAACTACAAGGCCGGGAACAAGGCGATCAAGCTACTCTTCGGCGACGAGCCACGACTCGGTGAGATCTTCGCCCGTGGCCGCGACATCCGTACCGCCAGCGGCGGCAACATCGACATCATCACTCCCGGCGGCGGACTGGCTCTCGCCAATACCACCATCGGCAATCCACTGTCACCTCCGGGCATCATTACCGCCAGTGGCGGAAACATTTCCATTTTTGCCAACAACGATGTCAGCATCGGCATCGGCAGGATCTTCACGCTCCGTGGCGGAAACGAAATCATCTGGTCTTCCAAAGGCGACATCGCCGCGGGTTCGTCGTCCAAAACCGTCACCTCCGCGCCGCCGACGCGGGTTCTCATTGATCCGCAGAGCGCCTCCGTGCAGACCGACCTCGCCGGTCTCGCCACCGGCGGCGGCATCGGGGTGCTGGCCACGGTCGCGGGAGTCAAACCCGGCGATGTCGATCTGATCGCGCCGGAAGGCACCGTCGATGCGGGCGACGCGGGCATCCGGGTTTCCGGCAACCTCAACATCGCCGCTCAGGTAGTCCTCAACTCATCTAACATTTCATCGGGCGGTGCCACTACCGGAACTCCATCGGCCGCCGCAAGTGGTCCGAGTGTCAGCACCGTGACCAGTGCGGCCAACGCCGCAGCCGCGGCCACCAACACCGAGGTGAACCAGGGCGAGCAGAAGCCCGCTGAAACCACGGTGGCACCGGACGAATCACTGTCGATCATCACCGTTGATGTCATCGGCTACGGCGGAGCCAGCGACGACAGTGAGGAGGACGAGGAAAAGGACCAGAGCGAGAGCGAGGGGAAATGAATTCCCGACCCGGAAGCGGAGTTGCCAGTGACTCACCATCCTTTCCGCGAGCTAACAGGCCGAGACAAAGCAGGCATCTTTCCGGCGACTCGACTCGTCGAGGCCGACTGGGTCGCCACGAACATCCTTGAAGCGTCCGGACTTCTGCATTATCCCAACAGGCTCATCGCCACGCTCCGATCCCGAACTCACTCAACCGATGAAAGCCATTCTCCCGAAAGAACTCCACCGTTTGCTGGTCGATCAACCGGATTTGTCGGTCATCGATGTCCGGACCGAACTCGAATTCGACGACGTCCACGTCAAGCAGGCGAGGAACATCCCGCTCGACAGCCTGTCGTCCAAAGAATTCGCCGGAAGCGGCGGACAACCCGTCTATATCCTGTGCCGGTCCGGCCAACGCGCGGCGAAAGCGGCGGAGCAGTTTGCCAAGGAGGGATTTGAATACGCCGTGGTTGTCGAAGGCGGCACCCTCGCCTGGATCGCCGCCGGTCTTCCCGTGGTGGAAGGTGCTGGCAGATCCATCAGCTTGGAACGGCAGGTCCGCATCGCCGCCGGGACTCTCGTGCTAACAGGTGTGCTGCTGGGAAATTTCGTGAATCCGTTATTCTACGGCCTCTCCGGCTTTGTCGGCGCGGGACTGATCTTCGCCGGTATCACCGACTGGTGTGGCATGGGCCTGCTGATCGCCAAAGCGCCATGGAACAAGCGCCGTCCGGCATGAGCAATTCTCCCACATCCCCCGCCAATCTATCACATCTCATGAACTACCACGGTCTCGATCATTTCGTCGGTAACACTCCCTTGATCCGCCTCAACCGCCTGTCCGAACTCACCGGCTGTGAAATCCTCGGCAAGGCCGAGTTCATGAATCCGGGAGGTTCCGTCAAGGACCGTGCCGCCTGGGGCATCATCACGCGGGCGGAAGAACAAGGGCTGCTGAAACCCGGCCAGACGATTGTCGAGGGGACCGCCGGCAACACGGGCATCGGTCTAACCGCCATCGGTAGGGCCCGCGGGTATAACACGGTGATCGTCATCCCGGAAACCCAGTCGCCGGAAAAAATCCGCATTCTCGAAGCGCTCGGAGCCGAGGTCATCACCGTGCCCGCCAAGCCGTATTCCGACCCGGCAAACTACAATCACATCGCCCGCGACCTTGCGGTGAAGAACGGTTGGTTCTGGGCGAACCAGTTCGACAACACGGCGAATCGCGACGCCCATTTCCGCACCACGGGTCCGGAGATCTGGCTGCAAACCGGCGGCGAGGTGAATGCGTTCGTCGCGTCGGTGGGCACCGGCGGCACCTTGGTCGGCACTTCGCTTTTCCTGAAGTCGCAGAACGTTTCCGTCGCCGCCGTGTGCGCGGATCCCTATGGGGCCGCGATGTGGTCGTGGTTCACCAACGGCCATCTCGACGATGACGACGGCGATTCCTTCGCCGAAGGAATCGGCCAGGGCCGGGTCACCAAAAACCTCGAAGGCTTCCAAACCGACGCCGCCTATCGCATCGACGACCCGACCGCGCTCACCATCATCCATCATCTGCTAGGCGAGGGGCTTTGCCTCGGTCTTTCCAGCGGCATCAATGTTGCCGGTGCCGTCCGCTACGCGAAAGAGCATGGCCCGGGTCTTACCATCGTCACCGTCCTTTGCGACACGGGATTGAAATACGAATCGAAGATCTACAACCGGGATTGGTTGTCGGACCACGATTTTAACACGGACCTGCCGCTTGAATCCGTGGTGGGGTGACCCACCGAAACGACGACCGGTTCGAGACTCCAATCCTCCGCCGCTTATATGAACTTAAAGACGGAGCTTGAGTGTCCGGGATTCGGTGCCCAATTTGGTGACGGTTCTCTTCGATCCCACAATCATGACAAAAACCCTCTCTCGCCGCTCCATCCTTCTCGGCCTTGGCCTGCTAAGCCTCGCGGCTCCCCTGGCTTTCGGTAAGGAAACCCCGTCCGTCACCCAAATCCGTCCCGGCGAAATTTGGCCTGATACTGATGGGAAAATGGTCAACGCCCACGGCGGCGGCCTTCTTTTCCATGAAGGCACGTACTATTGGTATGGCGAGATCAAGGAAGGGAAAACCTATCTGCCGGAGGTGAACAAATCGTGGGGTGGCACCCGCGTCGATGTCGTGGGGGTTTCCTGTTATTCCTCCACCGACCTGCTCCATTGGAAGAATTGTGGCAACGTCCTGCCGGCCGTCCCCGGCGGCGACCTCGATCCGAAGAAGGTCCTCGAACGTCCCAAAGTCATCTACAACGCCAAGACCCGGAAGTTCGTGCTGTGGTTCCACAGCGACAGTGTGGACTACGCCGCCGCCAAATGCGGTGTGGCTGTTAGTGAAAGTCCGACCGGCCCGTTCGTCTATCAGGGGGCTTTCCGCCCCCACGCGAACCAGTGGCCCATCAATATCAAGGACGCGGAGAAGAAGGATGAGAAGAGCCAGCTCGTGAAGGATTTCGCCATTGGCCAGATGGTCCGCGACATGACGGTGTTCGTCGATGATGACGGAAAGGCCTATTTGTTCGCCGCCTCCGAGGCGAATCCCACCATGCAGATCTCCGAACTAACCGACGACTATCTGAAGACCACCGGCAAATACATGCGCGTGTTCGAAGGCCGTTCGATGGAAGCTCCCGCGGTTTTCAAGCGGAAGGGGAAATACTATCTCATCGCCTCCGGTTGCACCGCGTGGGCGCCTAACGCCGCCCGCTCCGCCGTCGCCGATTCCATCTGGGGCCCGTGGACGGAGTTGGGCAATCCCTGCCAGGGCGACAAGGCCGACATCACCTTCCAATCCCAGGGCACCTACGTCTTGCCCGTCGCTGGCAAGCCCGACAGCTTCATCTTCATGGCGGACCGCTGGATCAAGGACGACCTTGCCGACTCCCGCTATATCTGGCTGCCCATCACTTTTGACGGCAAGGGCAAGCCGGAGATCCGCTGGCACGACGCATGGACGATCGATTGATCTGCTGCCTGTGACAGTCACCGGTAGCTGGCGGCAATCCGGCGCTCTCTAACATAGAATCCCTGTGGGCCGATTATCCTTGAATCCATCGATCCAACCGTCTCGTATGGAACGAGAAACCGAGATAATTCATGTCCGCCCACGCAATCCATCTCCGCTCTTACAGTCCCGACCTGAAGGTCGAGTTCGACCTCCCACCGGGCACCCACGCCAGAATCGGTGCGTCGCCCGCGTCGGAAGTCACTCTTCCGCTCACCGGCATCGCTCCTTTCTGGTGCATGATTGGGCGTTTCCAGAACGGCCGGCTCTTTCTCGCGGACCCGAATGGGTTGATTTTGCGGCGCTTTGACCTTCCCGAGACGCTTTCGCTGCCACCCTATCAATTCGTCTTCTATAATCCCGCCGATGCCCCGCCGGAGCCCCCTCCGCAGCCAATCACTGTCGAACCGAAGAAACCGGTACCGCTCAAAATGCTATCGCTGGTGACGGGAATCATCGTCGTTGCCGCATTGGCGGCAGTGTTCGCCGTGGGCCAATGCGGGAAACCCGTAACCGTTACGCCGCCCGCGCCTCCGGCTCCCAAGCAAGCGCCTCCACCAGTCGGGAAGCCCACTCCGGTCACACCTGCGCCCAAATAGCGTGGGCGCTTGGCCCCGATTCGGGGGCTTTGATTTTGAGGCAGCTTGGGAAGCGGTTGCGATGTCAGCGATCGGCTTCCGGCACTGGAGGAAATCCGGGGGATCGAAAAAACTCGGGTCATTGTGGCGGATTTCGGCCGGAAAATACGCTTATTAGGTCGTAGCTTGTGGGCTGGTGTTTGGGTTGGAAATTCCTCATCAATGCACCCAGTCACCTAAACCCATGAAAAAATCCGACTTTCCCGTTTCGTTCGCGGCGACCATCCAGGCGCGTTGTTCTGTCGTCCAGGCCGGACCGATCGCCTTCTTTCCGGCTTCCGTCACTTTTATAAAAGCCTACGTCTTTCTCCTTTCTCTCGTTCTTTTCATCACAGGTCTTGCCGTGGCGGAACCCGTCGCGCAAAAGAGCGCCTATCTGTTCACTTCGTTTCGCGGCGGCGGCGATGGCTTGCACCTCGCCTACAGCGAGGACGGTCGCCGATGGACCGACCTCAACCGGAATTTTCTCAAGCCGGAAGTCGGTTCCAAACTCATGCGCGATCCACACATCCTGCAAGGTCCGGACGGTCTCTATCACCTCGTCTGGACCAGCGGTTGGAAGGATACCGGCATTGGCCACGCGACGTCCAAGGATTTGATCCATTGGTCGGAGCAGCACTTCATCCCGCTGATGGAGAAAGTCCCGGGCACCCAGAGCTGCTGGGCACCGGAGCTCTATTATGAAGAGGAGACCGCCGGTTACATCATCATCTGGTCGTCCAACGTCCCGGTCGCCGGGAAGGAGTACCTGCGCGCCTACTATTCGCTCACCAAAGATTTCACCTCCTTCAGCGAGCCGAAGATTTTGTTCGACCCGGGTTTCAACAACCTCGACACGACGATGCTCAAGGTCGGCTCGAAGTATGTCATCGTGCTGAAGGAGGCCGACGACCAAAAGGCAGGAAAATGGGGACCGATTTACTCCGCCATTGCCGATCGCCCGTTAGGTCCTTACGAGCTTCTGCCAGACGCCCCAGTCCGGGACCAGCGTGTCGAGGGGCCCGCGCTCGTGACGCTTGATGGAAAGACGCAGCTTTACGTCGATTTCTATTCCAACGGGAAATACGGCGTTTACGAAACCACCGACTGGAAGAAATGGACCGACGTGACGTCCAGCACCTCCGTCATCCCCGGCCAGCGCCACGGCACCATCTTCCCTGCGGCGGCTTCCGTTCTAGCAGAGCTGCGCAAGGAAGAACAGGCGGCCATCGCCAGCGCGCCTAAACCCATCCTCGGCGGCTTCACCGCCGATCCCTCGATCCGCGTTTTCGGCGACACCTACTATCTCTATCCGACGACCGACAAACCCAACTGGAACACCACCGAGTTCGTCGTCTGGTCGTCGAGAAATCTCGTCGAATGGAAACGCGAAGGTGTCGCCCTCGATGTCACCAAGGATTTGAAATGGGCCGATCTCCAGGCCTGGGCCCCGGATTGCATCGAGCGCAACGGCACTTGGTATTTCTACTTCTGCGCCCGCGGAAAAATCGGCGTGGCTACTGGTAACAGTCCCGCCGGGCCCTTCAAGGACGCGCTCGACAAGCCGTTGCTCCAGAAGGGCGGCGCGGTCCGCACCAATGCCATCGATCCCTATCCGTTCATCGATGACGACGGCCACGCCTGGCTCTACTACGGCAACGGCACCCCGTGCCAGGCCGTCAAACTCAAGCCCGACATGATCACCCTCGACGGCGATCCGGTGGACATCCCGCTCAAGGAATTCCGCGAGGGCATCGTGGTTTTCAAGCGCGCGGGGAAATACTATTTCATGTGGTCCATCGACGACGCGCGCAGCCCTAACTACCGCGTCGGTTGGGGTATTTCCGACTCGCCGACCGGCCCCGTGAAAACCCCGGGCAAGGACTTCATCGTCCTCCAAAAGAACGGTGTCGCCGTGGCGACGGCGCACCACAGTGTCGTCAATATCCCTGGCACCGACCGCTGGTATGTCGCCTATCACCGCCACGCGATTCCCGGCGGCAGCGGCTATCAGCGCGAGACTTGTCTCTTGCGGATGGAGTTCAACCCCGACGGCAGCATCAAGCCAATGGACCCGATGAAACCCGCCTTTCTCCCCGGTGACCGCGGCGAACCACTGGTCAATGGCAAGGGCCGGTGAGGAAATCGACGCCATGAGAACGCAGGCGATAGCGGGGTCAATCATCACCAAATCCACATTCATGAACAAACCTAACATCCTGGCCGTCGGTGCTTCTCTGTTACTTGCCACAGGTCTCGTCCTGCTCTCGCCTGCCCATGCGGAACCTATTCGGATCGGCGGCAAGCCTGTGGAAATTTCCGTCCGCGGAGCCAGTGAAAATGCCGTGCGAGTCACTGTGCGTCCAGTCGGCCATCCCCAGGATTTTCCGGATAATCCGGCGCTGACCGGGCGGGACTATCCCGCGCCGGCGATCCGTCTCACGGAAATTGAAAAGCCGGTGGCGGCGGCTATCGGGAAGCTTCGCGTCGAGATTCTCCCTCACCCCCTCGCGGTGCGGGTGAGCGGCGCGGATGGCGTGTTGATCCAGAATCTCAACCTGCGCGACGATGGCGGCGTCGCCTTCCGCACGGACGATCAGCCCATCCTCGGACTCGGGGAAGGCGGGCCGATGCCGGAAAAAGGCGAGGACTGGCGGAAGTCGACCGTTGAGTTCGACCGCAGCGGTCGGCTCCACCCGATGGAACCGCGGTGGCAACCAGGTGCCTACGGCTCGCGGAATCCCGTCGCGTTACTCGTCGGCACCAGCGGCTGGGGGCTCCACTTCGCCACGCCATGGGGGCGAATCGACCTCAGGCAACCGCAGGAGGGGATTTTTTTCCCCATCGAGCGCAAGGATCCGGCGTCCATGCGCCAGACGTTTGGCAACCAGCAACTGCAGCTTGGCAAGGGCATCCCGCCGATGGAAGCGGTGGTGCCCGGTCTGCTCGATCTGTTCGTTTTCGACACGCGCGATCCCGCGGTTTTCATGAAGGACGTCACTGCTATCAGCGGAGCCGCGGTCCTGCCGCCGAAGTGGGCGCTCGGCTACATGCAATCGCACCGCACGCTTGAGACCGACGCGCAGATGCTCGGCATCGCTGACACGTTCCGCGCCAAGCGCATCCCACTCGATGCGGTGATCTATCTGGGAACGGGTTTCACGCCTCAGGGCTGGAATACAAAGCAACCGTCGTTCGAGTTCAACCCCAAGGTTTTCAAGCGTGGCCTCGCCCCATTCGTCGACGATCTCCACCAGCGAAATGTGAAGCTGGTGCTCCACATGGTCCCGTGGGATCGCGACAAGCTGCCCCGTCTCGACGACGCGCACCTCGCGGGTTACTGGAACGAGCACGTCAGTCTAACCAAACTCGGGGTGGACGGCTGGTGGCCGGACGAGGGGGATTGGTTCGATCTCCACGAGCGGTTAGATCGCCACAAGCTCTATTACGAAGGTCCGATTTCCACCCAGCCCGACCGCCGTCCGTGGAGCCTGCATCGCAACGGCCACCTCGGCATCGCGCGCTGGGGCGGTTGGATCTGGTCGGGAGACACCGATTCCACTTGGAAGAGCCTTGAGGCGCAGATCGCCGTCGGCATCAATTCCTCGCTCAGCCTCTCGCCCTACTGGGGCTCGGATATCGGCGGATTTTTCTCCACGAAAGAACTCTCCGGCGAGTTGTATGCGCGGTGGTTCCAATTCGGCGCGTTCTGCCCGTCCTTTCGTTCCCACGGCCGCACCTGGTGGACCCGTCTGCCGTGGGGGTGGGGGCTGGATAACATCGGCCCGGTCGAGGACAAGAACCCGCCGGACCTTTCCTCGCTGAACAACCCGGCGATCGAGCCCATCGCCAGGCGCTATGCCGAACTCCGCTATCAACTGCTTTCCTACAACTACACCCTCGCCTGGGAGGCACGGGAGACTGGCATGCCCTTCATGCGGGCGCTTTGGCTGCATTATCCCAACGACGCGAAGGCCCGTGGCATCGGCAACGAATACTTCTGGGGCCGCGATCTTCTCGTCGCGCCGGTGTTCGAAAAAGGCGCGACCGCGCGCGAACTCTATCTGCCGCCAGGCGAGTGGTATGACTGGTGGACCGGGGAGCGCCAAAGCGGCGGCCGCACGATCAGCCGGAAAATCGACCTCGCCACCATGCCGATCTACGCACGTGCAGGCGCGATCCTTCCCCTCGACCCCATCCGCCAATATACCGGGGAGAAAGTGAGCGAATCACTCACGATCCGCATTTACCGCGGCGCCGACGGCTCGTCGGTCCTTTATGACGATGACGGCGCGAGCCTCGGTTATCTAGCGGGCAAGTCCGCCCTCACCCAATTCTCATGGGACGACAAAGCCGCCAAGCTCACGATCAAACCCCAAAAAACCGACTCTTCCACTCAAGTGAAACCGCAAACCCTCCGGATCCAACTGGTTCCCGATGGCGATGAGAAGACCGTGAACTATGGCGGGGAACCAATCGGAATATCGTTCTGATCGTTGGTCCATCCATAGCTGCCACCGTCAACGCGGGAGGTGTCCAATGAAGGTCAAGAAACAGCCAGCCTCATCGCCCTTCCCGATCATTGGAACATCGAGGCGACCCGATGGAAAAATTACGAATCCCGAGGTTGGATCATCCGGACACGAAGCACACTGGCGGATTCCTTCCGTCGATGGAGGGAGGAAGGAGGCAGGACCCAACCCGGTTGCGGGCGGTTGTCCTGCTACATGCAGTACGTCCTCACAGGACATCTGAAGGAGCGGAAGCTCGTTTCCTGAAACCTCGACCACGGCTTCGCTGGTTTCGGCCGGTGGGGCCGATTTTGGGACCAGTTGGCCGCAAAGGGGACCGCATAAAACTTTCGGTTTCCTGATTTTCAGGCAATTTGACCTCGTTCTGAGGGGCTTCGGCCACTTGGAACCCAGAGCCAAGCAGCCATGCAGCCAAGCCGATAAAGTTCGATTGACATCCGGGGGGAGATCAATCGAGCCAGGCAAAGCAAAGCGGCTTTGGGAGAGCGCGAGTTGCGAGATCCGAGGGGGATTTCCAGCTCGCGCTCTTGTCTGGATGTGATTGCCCGCAGGGAAACTGGCGGGGCTTTTCCGTGGCAATGAATCCGCGTAGGCACAGCTAAGGAAATGGCCAATTCCCCCGATGGAGCCTTGGGGGTTAGTCTGCACCCGCGTTCAGATGAACGCAGTGTGCAGTTGAACTGATAGCCCCGCCTTGACCCCTCCCAAGGCGGGGTTATTCATGCCGGCCATTCTAGCGGTGGCATCGTGTTACCGATAGACATTGGTGCCGGTGCCGATACCAAAGCTTCTACGCGAAAAAGCCAGCGCATCGGCTGGGCCCTTCTCAGGGATCGGCACAACTGGCGCGCTGGTTTTCTGTGTCCCTCCTCAGAGACGTTTTGACTTTGGACGGACCGACGGGCCGCGTCCACCATTGAAGAATACACGCGGAGGAAACCGCAAAATCGGCACTCCCGACTTGGATGCGTCCGGACGGGCTTCTTTATGCCGTGAAGGCGAGAAATCGACTAGGCCACAGTTTAAGGTCACACCGGGCAGTCTCTTAAACCGTAAGTGACTGATTCATCGACTGGTGCACGCTGCAGGTTTCGAACCTGCGACCCCATCCGTGTGAAGGATGTGCTCTACCACTGAGCTAAGCATGCTTTCCGAGTCAATGGCCGCACCGTTGCGACCGGGCGGGAACAATGGAGGGGCGGGGACGGACTTGGCAAGCAATTCAGTGCGCCCGGAGCGATTTTAAAATTCCGGCTTCGCGTGGCTGTCGGCAGGGGATTAGTCTGCCGCGCAGCAAGACCCGTGGCCCAGATTCCGAAAGAAAGTGTGGAGAAAGTGCTCGAAGCGACGGACATCGTCGATTTGATCGGTTCCTACATTCAGGTGAAAAAAGCGGGCTCGTCGTTCCGCGCGAATTGTCCGTTTCACAACGAGAAGACGCCGTCGTTTTACATCACGCCGTCCACCCAGCGGTTCCATTGCTTCGGTTGCGGCGCGGGAGGGGATGCGATCGCCTTCGTCCGCGATCATGAAAACTTGCCATTCGTCGATGCCGTTAGAAAGCTGGCGTCGCGGGCCGGGGTCCACATCGTCGAGGAAGATTCCGATCCGAACGCAGACCAGTCGCGGCGGACGCGCGGCAAGCTGTTGGACATCCACCGCGAGGCCACGGCATTTTTCCACGAGTTGCTGATGAAAGATCCCAAGGCGGCTCACGCCAGGGATTACATGAAGTCACGGGGCTTCGGCAGCGCGATGGCGGCGAACTGGTCGGTCGGCTGGATGCCGGACAATCCGAAGGTTTTCCTCGACTGGGCGAAATCAAAGAAATTCACCGGCCGCGAGCTGATAGACTCCGGGATTGCAAAGTTGCAGAACGACGACAATCCGAAATCCGGGCTCTACGTTAGATTCCAGGACCGGCTGATGTTTCCGATTCGCAACGAGATCGGCGATGTGATTGCCTTCACCGCGCGCCAACTCCGGGAAAACAAGAACAGCGGGAAGTATATCAATTCACCTGAGACGGCGATCTATAAAAAATCCAAGGTGTTCTTCGCCTTGGACCGGGCGAAAAAATCCATTCTCGCCGAGAAAGCGGCACTTCTATGCGAAGGACAACTCGATGCCATTTGCTGTCATGAGCATGGATTCACCCACGCCATCGCCACTTCCGGCACGGCTTGCACCAGTGAACATGCGAGAATTCTCAAGCGCTATACCGGCAATGTCCTGATTTGTTTTGATGCGGACAATGCCGGCATGGCGGCGGTGGAAAAAGCTTACCGGCAATTGGCACCGGAGGGCCTTGGTGTCCGCGTGGTGGAGATGCCGGCGGGCGATGATCCTGATTCGTTCCTGAAGGCGCATGGCGATGACGCTTTCCGGCAACTGCTCTCTAACGCAAAGGAGTTTTTCGATTTCAAACTCGAGCGGGCGAAGGCCACCGGATTGTTCGATTCTCCCTCGGCGCGAGCCACCGCACTGAACGAATGCGCCGAGATGTTAGCCCTGATCACGGATTTTGCGGTGCAGGACAACCAGCTCAATATTGTTGCGGTGCATCTCCAGACATCCACCAGTTCATTGCGCGACGCAATTGCCAAGGCCAAGTCACAGCCGAAGCGGGTGTACGCCGAGAGATCGACAGGCGAGGGGGAAGTCGCACCTCCCGCCGAACCGACGCGTCTTCACCGGATTGTGGCATTCCTGTGTCATCTCGCTCTAACATCGGGGCAGGCCCAGCGATTCCTGGGAGAACAGTTCGAGACGCTGCATGAGGCTAACCGCTGGCTGGAAGGGATCCCGCTGTTGGAAGCCATCCTTGGAGGCGCCCCGGACCCTGCCTCCAGCGCCGCGGTGAATGTGTTCATCGGCGGTCTATCAGAACCGGACCGCCTTGCGCTGGCCCGCGAGACTTCGAGCTTGGAAGGGGTTTCGCTGGATGGCATGCAAGCGGCGGAACAGGCGCTCGCATTGCTTTCGGGTACCGTGTTGCAACGTCGCGACGCGGCCGTGAAAGCGGAACTCAAACAACCGGGCCTAACTGCCGTGCGGATGATCGAGTTGCTCCATGAGGCCAAGGAAATCAGCAGTCTCCTGCGTGGAATCGGCCAGCGCTCGGAATTCGACGACGAACTGCCAGCCTCCACCTTCAAGCCCAAGGCTCCGCCGTGGAAGAAATTCAAAGACGGCGCGAAGAATCCGTAGGTCGCTCCGGCGAGACGCTATGGCCGATAATGGGACCATCTGGCCGGATCCGGGACTCGGAATTGCTTCCAAAACTAAGATTTTCGGTTCATCTTACATCCAACGAAAGCGACAGCGCACGCGAGTGAACTGAAGCTTTCTCAACATATCCTGTCCCGCTGAACTTTGCATCAGGCCGCCTCGAACTCCGGGGGGAAGACGATGGTAGCCAGCAAAGCCACCGGGACATTTGGGGGGAAAATGTGCAATCTCGGGCGCGGATCGGAAACGGTTCGCGCCCGCTTCGTTTGATGGGACTACAGGCATCAACCGACCAGGCCACCGAACTCGAAACTTGCCGACTGAAGTCAGCACTCCGGACGAAAAATCCCGCCAACGGACGAACCGTTGACGGGATTAAAATTCAAACGAAGTGCGCTGTTAGCTCAGTATTTCTGAGTGCGGACGTATGGGTAGCCACCGTCGAAACCGAGCTCAGGCGGGAACTCAGAGAGACCGTCATGCACGTTCATCTCGATACGGTTGTCTTCACCGCAGCGTTCGTAAGGTGGCTTGAAAGTGCCGCGATAAGTCGGGCACGTGAAGGTGAATAGTTCGTAGAAACCATAGCCGAGGCGACGAAGCGCGCGGCTGGTTCCATCGACGCTGCCATAGCCAAAAGCCTTGCGGCCATACATCTCATCCTTGCGGACAATCTGTTCCGGGATCTCCATGAACCCATAGAGGATGTTGCTGAAGGCGCGGCCCAGCTTGCGCGAGGACGTGTAAGTGGAACCGGGAGGTGCGTGGATGTCGGCGACGGCTAGACCGCTGAAGGCGGCCAAGGTGGTAGCGATGACGAGGAGTTTTTTCATGCTGCGGAGACGTTAAGTAATCTGGATCGGGGTTGGCAACGGATTTCTCGGATTTCGTGTATTTTTATAGCTCGAAGCTGAGGACGCGAATGATGCCCGGCGTGGCCCGCAGTTTCTCAAGCAGTTGCGTCGGTGGCTCGGTGTCCACCTCGATCACGGTGACGGCTTGTTTGTTAGCGCGGTTGCGGCTCAGGGCCATGTTGGCGATGTTCACCGAGGCTTCGCCAAGGGCGGTGCCGATGGCTCCGACGATGCCGGGGCGGTCGTCGTTTTCCACGAACAGGAACCTGCCGGTCGGGTTGGTTTCCACATAGTGGCCGGCGATGTGGACAATGCGCGCGTCCTTGCCGAAAAACGTTCCGGCCACGGTGCAAACCTCGGCACCCTTGATCGCGGAAACTTCGATCAACTCGGTGCAGTTGGTGGCCAGCGCGACGGACGATTCCGAGACGCTGATGCCGTGTAACTTGGCGATCGCGGGAGCGTTCACGAGGTTCACCTGGGCTTCATGGTGCGCGGCGGCCAGATAGCCTGTTAGGATCTTGCGGGTGACCAGTTGGGTATCGAGTTCCGAGACCGGGCCCAGGTAGGAAACGCGGATGGAGTCGCATTGCGCGGGGGCGATTTTCGATAGCAACTTGCCGAGCGATTGGGCGAGGTCGAGATACGGGCCGACGCTTTCGAGCGTGCGGCTGTCGAGATTCGGCATGTTCACCGCGTTGACGATTTCGCCGGTGAGGAGGAAGTTTTTCACCTGATGGGCGACTTCGATGCCGACATTCTCCTGAGCTTCCGCGGTGGAGGCCCCGAGGTGCGGCGTGAAGACGCATTTTTTAGCAGAGAAAAGCGGGAAATCCGCGGGCGGCGGCTCGACTTCGTAGACGTCCAGAGCGATGCCACCCAAATGCCCGGCATCCATGGAAGCTTTTGCCGCGGCCTCGTCAACCAGGCCACCGCGGGCGCAGTTGATGACCAGGGCACCGGGGTTCATCAATGCGAGGCGATCGGCGTTGATGAGGTGATTGGTTTCCGGAGTCATCGGGATGTGAAGCGTGACCACATCCGCGCCGGTGAGGGCTTTGTCAGCGGTGTCCGCAAGCTCGACCTTGAGCGACTGCGCGCGGGCGGCGGTCAGGAAAGGATCATAGGCCACCACGATCATGCCGAACGACTGGGCACGCTTTGCAAACTCGGTGCCGATCCGGCCCATGCCAATAATGGCGAGCCGTTTGCCAAACATCTCGACGCCTTCCAAGGCCTTGCGTTCCCATTTCCCGGCGAGCATCGAGCCATGGGCGCGGCCAATGTTGCGGGCGAGGGAAAGCATCAGGGCGAACGCGTGCTCGGCGGTCGAAATGGTGTTGCCGCTGGGGGTGTTCATCACCACGACGCCGTGGTCGGTGGCGGCGCTGAGGTTGATGTTGTCCACGCCGACCCCCGCGCGTCCAACAGCCTTGAGCTGGGTGGCTGCGGCAAAAACCTCCGGGATCACCTTGGTGTTCGAACGAATCACCAAGCCGTGATAGTCGCCGATGATTTTCAGCAGCTCATCGGCTTCCAACCCGGTGCCTTTCGCACCAATTTTGACATCCACGGAGATCTCCGGGGAAGAGCGGAGCGCGTCCACGCCTTTTTCTGAAATGGGTTCAGAAACCAACACACGATAGGTTGCCATAGGGGCGTGGAGTTAACCCACCTCCCGCAAGCTGGCAAGGGTTTGCGATAGAAAAAATCGCCGCCCTCCGCCGCCTGTGCTCAAGCGCCTCACTTGATTTCCATGCCGCTCTTCGGCCAGATCCAGCGTTGGACCTTGCCGCCCTTGATCAGGGCCTTCGCTTGGATGGTTTTGACTCCGAAAATCGTCTCCGCCTTGTACGAC
>JAZKGW010000005.1:0-61610 GCA_040385685.1 Verrucomicrobiota bacterium
CGCTGGCTCCCTCCTTCAGTGCCCGGAAGATATTGTCCTCCTCCTCGTAGGCGGTCAGCATGACGACTTCCAGCTGGGGGATTTTCTTCTTGAGATCACGGATGCAGTCGATGCCGGAAATCCCCGGCAGATTGATGTCCATGAGGACGACGTCCGGCCGATACGCGGGGATTTTTTCCAAGGCCTCTTCAGCGGAAGATACCGCGCACAGGCAGGTGATGTCCTCCGGCTTGTCGAGGATCTTGATGAGATGCTCTTGAAGGCGGAGATCGTCCTCCACCACGACCACGGTCTTTTTGCTAGATATCATTGTCGGTATTGTAAGGGGTTCAGACTATAGGCGCTTCCAAGGTGATTTTCAGGCCTTCCTTCTCATGTTTGTCGATCGTGCATTTCCCTCGGATCGAAGACATTCTTTGGTTGATGTTCTCAAGCCCGAGGCTGGTTTTGTTGGGCTCGCGGGTGATTCCGACACCGTTGTCGGTGACGGCGATTTTGAGTTGAGTGTTTTCAAGCTGAATCGACATTTTGATTTCGGTCGCGAACGAGTGCCTCAACGCGTTGTTGACGATCTCTTTCACCGCAAGGCTCATGTTGTGGCGGAACTCATGACTGATGGTGACGTTGCTTGTGACCGACATCGCATCGATCCGGCATCGAATTTCGGAGAGCCGGCAAAGCTCGCTGACCAACCGGCACAAGAAATCCACGAGTGCCTCGAGTTGATTGTTCTTCGGATTGAGCATCCATACGGTCTCGGAGAGCGCGCTGATGAGTTCGCGGGACATCGTGGTGATCTGACCGAACGCCGCCCGGGCGTCTCCATCCGGGTTGTTGCTTTCGGCGTAAGCTCCGAGGAGGGCAATGTGAGAGAGCCGCGTGCCGAGGTCGTCGTGAAGGTCCCGGGCAATCCGGAGGCGCTCGTCCGCGATCAGTTGCGCGTGACGCAGGTGGAGGTTGATTCGCTTCCGGATCAGATGCCGCCCGTAAAGTGTCGAGAGGACTGCAATGACCGCCGCGCAGACCGCCCAGAACCAGAAGTTTTTCCAGTAGGGAAGGGGAACCTTCACCGCCATCGCCGTCCCGGAGTTCAAAGGTTCGCCCGTGATCGCGAGGTCCTCGACCACGAAGCGGTAGGATCCGGAGGGGAGACGCTCATAAGTGGCGGAAAAGGGGCCGCCCGCGCCCGAGCAATAGACTTCGCTCCACAGCAATTCCAAGGACTCCCCCGGCACGACCTTGGGCTGGTCCCTGAGCGTGGTGACCCAGTCGGCGTGGGCCTTGATATCGTCGTCCTTGATGACGAAGACCTCAGCGCTCCCGTTGTCCAACTGACTGGTGGAAGCCATCGAAGGATGGGTTCCCGATTTGCTCCAAATGAAGGAATCCGAACCGGGGACTCGGCCGTTCTTGAGGTAGGTGACGGGCATTTCCGCCCCCTTGGCAACCGACGAAATAGTGATTCCCGAAATTGCGATAATCCCCACCGTGGTCGCGGGTCCGGCGGACGACATCACCACGGAAATGGACTCGGCATCTTCGGGGACCTTGACGATTTCCCGTCTCGAGGTGAATTCGGAACGCTCGACGGAGCCCTTCCATCCGCGGCTCGCGCCTTTGGCTGAAAAGGCTTCCTGCGAGACCTGATCGCCATTTTTGTTGAGGAAACGAACGATGAAAAACATCTCCTCGGTCCGTTGCTGCCAGTCCGAATCCAACCCCTCCAACTTGTATCGGACGCGAAGCGATTCTGGCTTTACGAGAAACTGCAAGGTCGAGGTGTCATAAGGAACGGCGACATGGGGTCCGTAAAGGGGCTTAGGAGAATGATCGACGAGCAACTCGATCGAAGTGGGTTCCGGAATTCCGTGGGCAAAAAGCAAGCTGCCCATGAAAAAAGCGAGGGCGAGCGGCAATGGATTCATGGAAGTGGCACGAAACGGGAATGATCTTGGGCGGAGCCGAGGATTCGAACGTCTGAATTTTTGGATTTTTCTCAACCGTTAACCGCCTTTTCACGGAAGACTGCGCTCGCCGGCGATTCCAATTCGGTCACTAGCCTCCGGAAGTTGGGGTCGTCGGTGTTTCAACCGTCGAGCCCATGATTCCCGGAGCTTAACCCATTGAATCCGTTGTCCGCACTCTATGGCTGAACGTAACTTTCAGGAAATCCGGAGATGGCGCATAGTCCCCAAAACGGGGACAGCGAACGGACGCACGTTGAACTTCGCAGGCGACCGGCAGTTGGAGCGAACGCCCGAACGATTCAGCCGTGATCTGCCCGGCCGCCAAATGATTCTGTTTGTTAGGACGCGCCATGGGTCTGAGCAGCGAGATGAAATGAGACGGAAACGTCCGGTCGAATAACGCCGTTGCAGTGGCAACCACCTCTTTCCTTGGCGCGACATTTTCCGTTCGGTCGATGGTGCTGACCGCGGCGGGTTCTCCGGAAATCACGATGGCCGTAATGTTGTGCGCGATCTCGCCGGCACCTTGGAAGTTGATTTACGTCTCCAATGGGCGTCATGGGCCGCGGTGGCGTACGAGACGGAGGCTACGCCGATAGCACGGGGGCGTCCCTCGTCGGTGGCCTCGGTCACCAGTTTATCGTCGACGAAACCGCGGACATGCTGGCCGGCGACTTTCAAGCAGAGTCCCGGTTGGTTTGCGATCCTGCGTTGCCCAATCGCCCATGAAGGTCTTGAACCTGGTTTGGTCCCTGCCGCCACCCGCTAAGGTCGGCGGCGCCGCGTCGGGACATTTGTCGTAGCAATTCCACTGGGCCGACTCCGCAGGACTCCGATGTCATGCTCCGGCGTTGGGGGAGGGGTTCGCGCTCCTGATTGGCACACGTGCTGCCCGCGGAGCTCCCGCCACGTGTGCCGTATTTTGCAGTTTTAATGCAGGAAGTGGCCATTTCAAACCGGCCGTTTTGCGATATTGAATAATACACCGCACCAGCCCCTGTGAACATTTTCGGATGTCCAAGGCTTTTGTTGTTAGATCCAGCCCTTGGCATGATTGACAATCCCAAACCCCTTCCTCGTAGAATCCCATGAATATGCGTTTTCATAATCGTAGCCGCCCGCGTTCGAATCCGCGCGGCTTCGCCCTGATCGTCACCTTGTCGCTGATGATCCTGCTGACGGTCATCGCCGTGGGCTTGCTGACGCTCAGCTCGATCAGCCTGCGCACATCGAGCCAGGGTTCGGCGATGGCGACCGCCCGCTCCAACGCAAGGCTGGCGCTGATGCTGGCTATCGGCGAGTTGCAGAAGACCGCCGGTCCTGACACACGTGTCACCGCCCGGGCGGACATCCTGGACCCGAAGACCGCCAGCCCGCGGCTAACAGGAGTGTGGAAATCCTGGGACATCAAGGCCACCTCGCCGCCGTCGCCGCAGGATTATGAGAAGACCGCGCGCGACGCGAAGTTCATGGGCTGGCTAACATCCGGTGCCGACCCGGTGGCTTTGGGCAAAGTGGATTATCCCAGCAAGGCTCCCACATCTCCGGTTACCCTGTGGGGAGAAGGTTCCCTTGGAAAGCCCGCGTTGGCGGCCGATGTCGTCACCGCCAGCAAAGTCACCATTTCCCCGTCACGGGGTGCGTTTGCCTGGGCCGTGATGGATGAGGGAGTCAAGGTCCGGATCAACACGCCATACGTCGATGCCGCTAGCAGCAAGGGCATGCAGACCGCCCAGCTCGGTTCCGGCGCCCGTCCCAACACTTCAGCGATCTCCGCTCTCTCAAAACTTGAGCGGCCGTTTTTCGAGAAGACCTCGACCGGTTTCGCCACGATCGAGAAAGGCATCAGCAAGCTTAACCTGGGCCTCGCCGTGGAAAACCTCGGCGCGGGCACCCGGGAGTCGCTCAAGCCTCTCAGCCATGACGTCACCGCCTCGTCGGTCGGCCTGTTCACCGATACCGCCATCGGCGGGCTCAAGGAGGATTTCAGCCTGCTGACGAACGCCGCTCTGCCAAGCACCTATGCAAGCAAAGGCGTCTATGTCTCCCGTCTTGGCATGAAAGCGTCCGCAACTGACAATCCTTCCGATCCCCGCTGGGAATCGCTGCACCAGTTCGCCCGTATCTATCAGGACAAGACCCGCCTCACCACTTCCGGCGGCGTCCCCGTCCTCAAGGCCCAGGGGCCGGCCAACTGGAAGGCATCCACCGGATCCGATCCGACGTCCGGCGTGCAAGGTGTTGCGCAGCGCCCGTCGCCTCCGGGGGTGGTGCTGATGCCTGAGATCGTCAAGGTGCAGGTCGTCTTCAGTCTTCTAACACGAGATATCTATAACTACCCGAAGGTCAGCGATACCACCCCGAAGACTCCCGGAACCAAGGCCGACGAGGAAAAAGCCCAAATGCATGATCCGTGGGGGACCAACTTCGCGGGATCCAGTTATGACTATCTGCTCCACCTGCTCTACACCCCGGTGGTCACCGTCCACAATCCGTATAACGTTGCCCTTGAGTTCACCGAACTGAAGGTGGTTTTCGGCAACGTGCCGTTTGCGCTCCAGGTGTTCCGGAACGGCCAGGCGCAGACCAAGGCGCCGGCTCCGCTGGACACGATGTACTACAAGGAGTCCGAGACCGGGAATCTCGCCAAGCGGTTTGGAATGACTTTGAAGACCAATGCCGGCAGCCCGACCGCCCCGGCGGTTGGAGCCACCACTTTCAAACTTCTGCCAGGCGAGGTCATGTTGTTTTCCCCCTATATCGATCCCAATCGGACCTGGAAGGACGAGTATTCCAACCGCATGTTTTCCGATTGGGATACCGGCCAGGGCACCTCGACCCGCACACTCACCATTGACGGCCTGCCGGGATGGCGGGGCGACGGTATCGGCTTCGACCTCGATTGGTTCTGTCCGTCCTACAAGAGCCTGCTGGTCAACGCCAACGAAGTGGAGAACGGAACCAACTATAACCGGAAGGGATGCATCGGAGCCAAGGCGACCGACGAGTTCTCCGTCCAGTTCGCGCCGCTCAGCGTCGATACGCTGAGCAAGAACAAGTTCACCGTGGAAATCTTCGCGAAAGCCACTCCCGCCTCCGCTCTAACTTCGTCCGGGATCATCGAGATGGATTATGAATCTCCGACCGGCCTGCAGGATGCTCTGTTAGGAAAGAATGGCACCATCACCTACCCGAATCCCAAGAATACCGTGAAAACCATCAATACGATGGCGATGCACTCCCACTCGCTAACACCCATCAAGGACATCGCGAATGTCAAGCCGTTCGCCGTCGTCAGCGCCCAGGCCAAAACCACCAACGGCGGGCTCAATCCGGACAATGAGGATGGCAAACTGGCGACCAAACCTTATTCCTTCGCCCACGCGACCACCGGCGTTTCATCCGGCAAATTGGTCAGCGAGAATCCGGCCAACCTTTCCCACGAATTCGCCATCGAGCGCTTGGACAAAGGGACGATCAACCTTCTCCAATACGATCCCAAAACCGGCCGAGGCAATTTCATCACCGGACTAACAGGAAACTCGGGCCTGAAATTCGGTGCCCAGTATGACATCCCGCTATCGCCCCTCCAAACGCTCGTCGGCCTGAATGGCGCGAATCCAGGCGGTTCGTCCGGCTATCAGCCGCGCTTCGCCCAACCGATTGGAAATTCCTGGGCACACCCGATGCTGGATACCTCCAAGATCATCACCCCCCGGGGTGCTTTTGCGAGTAATTATGACTATATGGATCATTCGTTCCTTCTCAATCTGGCGCTATACGATCACTTCTTTTTCTCTGGCCTCGCCGAGCAGTCCGGCAATTTTATCAGCCCGACGAAAACCACTGCGACCCTTGCGGCTGATTTGTTAGCTGGCAAGCCCTTGGCGGATCCGCGGCTCGCCTACTACAACTTGCCGGGCAAGGCCTCGTCCACCTTTGCCACCGATGTCGTGGCGCCCACCGCTTACACGAGCATCGCCTCGCGCCTCATGATGAACGGCGCGTTCAACATCAACTCGACCTCCGTTGCCGCGTGGAAGGCGATGCTTGGCTCGATTCACGATTCGCAGGCCCTCGTCAACAAGATCAACAAGACTGCCAAGACCTCCTCTCTAACGACAATCAGCGCCACCGATGTCAAAGGCAACGAAGCGCGCGTCAGCCGCTTCCGTCTTCCTGCCAGCGAGTCCCAGAAGGACAGCAGTGTGGACCCGAAGGAAGCCTACTGGCTCGGAGCCCGCGAATACACCGATGCCGAGTTGCAACTGCTGGCGGAAAAAATCGTCGAGCAAGTCCGCCTTCGCGGGCCCTTCCTGTCCATGTCGGAGTTCGTCAACCGTCGTCTCGGCACCGGGCCCACCGCCCAGCGCGGTGCCCTCCAACAGGCGATCGACGACGCCAACCTGAATGCGAATTTTGCCCAATCCACCAACGCCGGCTTCCCGATTCCCGCGGGGACCGTTTCCGGTTACAAGTATCAAAACGTCGAGTCGGGAACCGGTTCCAGCTATCAGGGAGCACCGGGCTATCTGACACAGGCCGACCTTCTCGGCGTCCTCGGCAATGCCGCCACCCCACGCTCCGACACCTTCACCATCCGCTGTTATGGAGAGGCTCGCGATGGCGCGGGCAAAGTGACGGCTTCCACCGTTTGCGAAGCGGTGATCCAACGTGTTCCCGAGTATATCGACAGCGCGGACAAGCCGGAAACCGCCACCGCCTCGCTCACCCAGCCCGCTAACATCCAGTTCGGCCGCCGCTTCCAAATCCTCACCTTCCGTTGGCTTGCCCCGAACGAAGTTTAACCTTACATTGGCTCCATCAAACCCATGCGTACCCTCCTGTTATCCATCTTCCTCCTGTTGCCCGCGATGGTTCACGCGCAGGACGCGCGTCCCGTCCGCTGCCGTTTCCTGAGCTTCGGCGGCACGGGAGAGGATGCCTCAGCCATCACTCTGTCCGACAAGGGGGGCGAAGTTACCTGCCCGCTTTCCTCCAGCCAGTTGTCTCCGCCAATCAGTTGTTCCGCCAAGAACAATGCCATCGCCTTCCTCTCGTCCGGCGATAGAAAACCCCTCGCCACCGCCACCATCCCCGCAGGTGTTAGTGCCGCCATTCTCGTGTTCGTTCAAGCCCCCAAAGCGGCGAGCACCGCGGCGGACGCTTCGCCCTGGAGGATTATGGTCATCGAGGACTCACCGAAAAACTTCCCCGACGGCGGCGCCTTCATCGCCAACTTCTATAACAACGACATCCGCTTCGTCGTCGGCGAGCACAAGGGCATGCTTCATGCCGGCGGCTCCCACGGTTATGCCATGCCCAAGGAGCGCGACACCTTCAACATGGCGCCCATCATCTTCGAATTTGTCCAGAAGGACAAATGGCACATCGCCAACGAAAGCGCCCTGCGGTTCCTGCCCGGCATGCGCTACATGATCTTCGCCTACGTGGACCAGGCCTCGGGCCGTCCCCGCATCACCACCTATCAGGACTTTGCTCCCCCCGCTGCGCCTGTCAAGGCACCGAATTGAAGGTTTTCTTCTTGGTGTGTGCTGCCTCCGGTCCTGAAGCAAGGGAGTGAGGGGAGTCGCGGTGAGGGTTGGCAGATTCCATTGCCCGGATGGTATGTTGCGGGCCATGTCCGTTCTCGTTTATTTCAATTTCAAATGCACAATTCGAGATACGGAATCATTCGACTCTGCACGGGGAAAGGTGAAAATTCACCACCACTTGGTTAAGGGCAAACCCACTGAGAAAGCCCGCACCGTTGTGATAATCCTATGTGTCTTTCCATCGTCTATCCAGAGACGCCGCCAGTTCCAATTCGATCAATTGTGAATCCCCGATTCTCTATCTGGAGCCATACCACCTGACGGCCTTTCTCCAGTTTGTGGGAGCCAACGCGGTTCTGCCTGCCGACCCAAATATCAATTTCAAATGCAAAATTCGGGACGCGAAATCGTTCGCTACACGACCAAGAACGGGAAACATTGCGATCTCAAACCCCACGAAACAAGCGTCAAGCTTTTTGCCTCTCTCAGGACATTCCCATTAATGAAATCCACTGTCCTTTGAGAACCCTCCGGGCCATCCCGCTCACATTCCAAGTATAACCATCTCAATCAAACAATCATCTATTATGAAAATCCGCATATTCAGCAAGAACCTCACCGCCACTTCCCGGGCTCACCTAATTTTTATCGGAACCATTGCTGTCCTGATCGCCGGGCAATCCGCGCGGGCGACGGACCTGTTTTGGGATACAAATGACATCACGGACGGCTCGGGTGCCGTGGCGGGAACATGGGGAACCAGCAATTTCTGGAACACTGACCCCTTGGGTGGTGCGGCGGGAGCTTTCCAGGCATTGACGGCCATTGGTGACAACGTTTTCTTTTCCGCAGGCACCAATGGAGGCAGTGGCACCGTGACGGTTGCTGCGGCCACGGCGCAGCTCGCCAACAGCATCACTTTTGACGACCCGGTTGCCATCACTGTCAGCCCCGGGGCTAGTGCCACCATCACGCTGGGCAGCACCACGGGTGCCGGAGTTTTTCGGACTGCGAACGCCGCAGCTACCATCAGCACCCCGATCACCCTGGGAGTATCCGGTGTGCCGGCCGCCTACAGCTTCTCCAACAGCGGGACGGCGGCCCTAACGATTAGCGGTGCCATTACCGGCTCGGGAACATCCTCCGCCACCACGCAGACCATCACCGTGGGCTCGAGCAGCTCGGGCGGCATCACGTTCAGCGCCGGCATTCTCGACGCTCCACTTGTGTCCCCTGGCCCCCCCCCGATCCCGGGCGGAAAAGTCGCGCTCAACGTCAATAATACCAGCACGGGGGCAACAACCTTTAGTTCGTCGGCTAGCACCTTCAGCGGCGGGATTACGCTGACCGCCGGAACTATTATTGTCGCAAACAGCGCCGCGGCGAGTGGCGCGGTGATTACGAATGGCCCGCTCGGCACCACCACCCTGACAATCAATGGGGGAGTGATTTCGAATAACGGCACGAGCGGAAGAAATCTTCAATTTACCCAGATCAATGTCGGCGCAGACTTTCAAATCGGCAGCCCCGTCAGCAGCCCCAGCATTTCATCAATCGGTCGCCTTAGAATCGGAGCCACTTGGGAGCTGGGGGGGGCGACAAGGACCGTCACACTTTACGGCGGAGTTAATACCGCGCTAACGAACGGTTCGGAACAACTCGGTTTCAATGGGCTGAATGCGACTTTGCCGGTTTCCTCGGTGCAGAACGGGAGGCTCTCGTTCGTCGCGGGTGCAGGTGCTGGCGCGGCGAATCCGGCTACAGTCCGGGTGAGCGCGCTCACCAACTACACGAACAATTCGGGCCTCTCGATCGGAACGAACGTGATCTATCGCCTGGGAACCGCCTCGGCCACCGCCACCAACGCTCCCACGGTTACCTTGGAAGGGACTTATTACACCGCTCCCGGAGAGTTAGGCGGATCATCGCAGAGCGCCGCAGTTTATTCCCTGACCGGCAGCAGCACCGGCCTCGTGACCAATCCTGCCACGAACCCCGGCACGTCCACTTTTACCATCAGCGGAGCGTCCGGTTCGACCACCTTCGCGGGCAAGCTCACCAACGGGCTCGACCAACCGATCACGGGCATATCGCCAAACGGAATCCTGGCCCTCACGAAAAGTGGAGACTCCACGCAGGTTCTGAGTGGAGCAAACACCTACAGCGGCACCACCACGATCAGTGGCGGCACGTTGACTATGGGCAGTGCCAGCGCGCTGGGTTCCCAAGGGCTTAGCAAGGTCACGGGAACCGGTGGCACCACAATCTCTGCCGGCGGCACGCTGGATTTGAACGGGCAAACCGGAGTCAACGAAGTTTTAACACTCAACGGCTCCGGCGTGGGCGACAATGGAGCGTTGATCAACAGCAGTGGGACTGCGGCCAGTATTGCCGGTGGCGCGGTCTCTTCCCTGAGTGTTACGGGCACGCCGTCGGGCTTGAGTGGCACCACGACGCTTAACATCACGGGTGGTGGCGGCAGCGGAGCTACTGCTGTAGCATCGATGGGCATCACGGCTGCATCCTTTGCGATCACTCCTAGCACAGCGACCTATTCCACGGCACCCACGGTGACGATAGCAGACGGCGGTGGCATCGGAGCCACAGCGACTGCAATCTTGTCAGGAGGTGCAACCGGCACTCTTACTGGAATTACGATCACCAATATCGGCAACGGATATACCACCGCGCCGACCATATCCTTTGGCACGGGAACTGTGCTTGTTGCAGGGGATCCCGCGAGCGGGGTCGGCAACGCTACCAATTTCACCTTGGCAGGAGTCCGCCTAACGGCAAATGGTTCCGGCTACACATCGGCACCCGCTGTTAGCCTTTCCACCGGTTCGGCTGCGATTACGGCCAATCTTTCCTCGGTTGCAATGGGGGCGTCCGGTTCTTACATCGGCGGCACCGGTGACATCACCATCAATCCGCCGGTATCCGGGTCGACTCCTTTGACCAAAGTCGGGGCAAATACAGTGACCTTGGCGGGTGCGAATACCTACACCGGCTCCACCATCGTCGAAGTAGGGACGCTCAGCCTGGCCTCCGCCACCCTTGATAACGCCTCGACGGTCTCGATCGCGACCGATGCGCATCTCAACCTCACGCACGGTGCCGTTGATGACGTGGCCGTGCTCTTACTCAACGGCGTCCCTCAGCCGGATGGCACTTACCCCGCCACCCTGTCAGGACCCATCACCGGCAGCGGGTCCATCCGCGTAATTACTCCTGCTGGCTACTCCACCTGGGCCTCCGCCAATGCGAACAATCAGACCGCCGACCTCGACTTCGACAACGACGGCGTCAAGAATGGTGTGGAATACTTCATGGGGCAAACCGGGTCTTCGTTCACCGCCAATCCAAGCGTGGTGGGCGGCACGGTGACCTGGACCAACGGCGGCAATATCCCTAGCGGCGACTACGGCACCCAGTTCGTCGTGCAGACCTCGTCTAACCTGGTGACATGGACGCCGGTGCTCGCGGGCAGTCTCACCACCAATACCAGCGGCCCGGGCGGCTCGTTGACCTACACCCTGCCGACGGGCGCGGGCAAGATCTTCGCTCGCCTGGTCGTGACGCCTAACTGATGGCTCGCGGTTCGGCCGTTATGAATGCAATCTTCCTTGATCAAGGGAACTAAAGAGATCGCCGCAGTGGTAATGGGTTTCCGCTGCGGCGGTTTTTTGTCCGGGTGTCCGCGCCATGGTCGGAAATTCACATTCAATTGCGAGTTGGTGGATATGAAAATGTCTGCTCGCTTAACCGGGAAAGCCGGACGCTTCCGATCACGGGCATTTTGATCACTCGCGTGCGGAACGCCTATCAGGCATCCGGCAGCAAACATCATCTGTGGGTCTTCGAAACCGGCGGCCACGGAGCCTTCACGATCGGAGCCCCGGGCGACGGCGGCAAATGGATCGAACGGCTCTGGCCATGGCTCGGCCAGATCGGCATCCAGCGGTGAGCCAAGTGAGGCCGGCGAAACGCATCACCGCCATGCCGACTGCCATTGGTCCACCGTGCCTCCATCTCTGGCTCCAGTTCACTTAATTCAATAAGGATTGCCGATCATGGCGATATCCCTTCCAACGTTTCTACCTATAATCGACGGCACCGCGATAGTCGTCAGGCGCCGGAACTATACCGTCGGAGCTTGATTCCATTCCTTTTAAAAATCCCCAAAATCCCTATTTGAAAATTCCATGATGATTCCAGCCCCGGACCTCTCCGCAGTCCTCTCACGATGGTGGTCGAGTTGCCCCGCCATGTTCCTCGCCGCCGCCTTCGCCACGGTGCCGGCCATCGGCCAAACCATCAATGTGGACCTCAACTCCAGCACCACCGCGTCCGATAACTACACCGGCCTGGGTCTGGTTCCGGGAGACACCGGCACCGTGTGGAACGCGCTCAATGTGACGAACAGCACGTCTCCGAGCGTGACAGTCGCCAGCGGCAGCGTGAAGGATTCGCTGGGCAGCGCGCTCCCCGGAGTTTCCATCACCCTTGCCGCCGCCAGCGGCAACATCAGCCGCTTTTCCACCACCGCCAACACGACACCGAATCCAGCGGCGTTGATGAAGGATTACACCTTCAGCGGAACCTACAATGTCACGGTCGCCGGACTGACGCCGGGCACCTATAAATTCTGGTATTTCGGCCATGGCGACCAAGCGAACCAAACCGGCACCGTAATGATCGACGGCGCGAACGGCGGTGGCACCGGCTCGACTGAAAACAGCGCCCTCGGCCGCGATCTCGTCAATGGAGGCGAGGGGGTTTCCTATGCATCTTTCACTAACAAAACCGTCGGCGCTGGCGGCACCTTCACATTCCAGGTCGCGAACTACCTCAACGGTTTCCAGCTCCAACGCGCCACCAGCGGGCCCGTGGACCCGCGGCCTTCGATCTTCGCCGATGCGGGTGCCACTGCCTACAGCGGCACCGCCGTGGCCGTTGTGCCTGGCTCGACGTGGAACCAACTTCCCGGCTCGGCGTCTCCTTCTTACACCATTACCAACGTGCTGGCCGCGACGGGAAGCACGGTTGCCGGAGTGAATCTGACGGTCGCCAGCAGTGGCAGCGGGATCAGCACCTACGGGGCTGATAGTCCGGGAAATCCGAATCCGTTGAACCTCATGCGCGATTACTTCTTCGGCGCGAATTTTACCCTCTCGCTCAGCGGACTGCCACAGGGCAACTACTACCTCTACGTTTTCGCTCATGGCGATCAACCGAATCAGAATTCGACAGTCACCGTCGCGGCGGGCAACGGTGGCGGCTCAGGCGTCACCTCTGCCACCGGTACTGATAACCGCGACCTTTTCGCGCCGAATGCCGAGGGCTATTCCTACCTGAAGTTCACCCCGACCGTCGGTGCCGCGGGGACGCTTTCCTTCACGGCCAACGGATACTTCACCGGCTTCCAGTTGGTTCCCTATCCGGCCCCGGCCTTCACCGTCCAACCGCCGCCTACGCCGACCGCCACGTTGAACAGTGATTTTTCAATGACCGCCATCGCCACCGGTCCTGGCAGTCTAACCTACCGCTGGCGCAAGGCCGGCGTCGATCTCGCCGACGGACCAACAGGAAATGGTTCCAACTACTCGGGATGCGGCACCAACACGCTGACGATCCAAAACGTCCAGAACGGCGATGCCGGAAACTTCGATGCTGTGGTCACCAACCCCGGTGGGACCGCCACCAGCAACACCGCCGAGGTTGCCGTGACCTCCACTCCGCAGGCTCCCGTGATTGCCCTGAATCCTGGCAACTCAAGCGTCCCGGTCAACGGGACCGCTAACATGAATGTGGTGGTCAACGGCACCTCACCCATCACCTACGATTGGTACAAAGGCGTCAATCTGTTGGAAAACGGCACCACCGCCAGCGGGGCGGTGATCTCGGGCGCGCACACCGCTTATATTTCGATCACCAATGTCCAACTCGCCGACGCCGGCGCCTATCATTTGGTCGCGACCAACTCCGTTAGCTCGGCAACCTCCACCTCCGGAACGCTCACCGTCACCATGGCCCCGACCATCACCACCCAGCCCGTCGGTGGCATCGTTGCAATCAGCCAACAGCTAACACTTTCGCCCACGTACGGTGTCAGCGCTCCCACTCCGGCCTACCAATGGCAGTTCAGTATGGATGGCGTTGCCTGGTCCAATGCCGCCGGTGGCACGACCGCCTCGCTCACACTAACCGGTTCACAGGCAGCCTCGGGATTCTACCGGGTCACCGCCACCAATTCCGTCGGCTCCGTCACCAGCCGCACTGTTTACTTTGGAATTCCCAGCACCCAGCAGGTGACCTTCGCTCCTGGCAATAACGCCACTAAAATCAGCACCGACCAGCAACTGCGGCTTACCTTCCCCGGTGCTCCCAAGTTGGGGGTTTCCGGTGCGATCAAAATTCGCGACGCTGCGAATGACTCCGTGGTAGCCACGATCGATAGCTCGCAATTCGTATCCTACACTCCAGGCAACGCCTCTGCCGTCATCCCGAATGCGGCGATCCGCTCCGTCCAGGGCTCCAGCTTTTATTATATGCCGATGGCCATTTATGGAAACGAAGTGTGGATCACGCTCAGCCCCACGCAGCGTCTTGCCTTTGGCAAGACCTACTACGTGACGATGGATTCGGCCCTTGTGCTGGATTCCAGCAATGCGGCCTACCCGGGGGTGACCGCTCCCACCACCTGGCGTTTCTCAACCAAAGCCTCGGGACCGGCGACGCCGACCGCCTCGACGGGTTTGACTTCGATCACCGTCGGCCAGGATGGCACGGGTGACTTTGCGACTTTTCAAGGGGCCTTCGACTGGGTCCCGCAAAACAACACGCTGGCGCGCACGATCCACGTGAAACCAGGGTTCTATCGGGACAGCGCCACCCTCGCCCAGAACCGCAACTTTGTGACGATCACGGGCGACGGGGCCAGCCGCACGGATGTGCAGTTCATCTATCCATTCGCTTACTTTGCTCCTCCGAACTCAATATTCACTGCGGGCTCGCTGCGGATCGAGAGTTCTGATGTCACGGTTCGCGATATGACTCTGGATAACATCATCTATAAGGACTACCACCCCACCGGGAAACCCGACAGCGGCGCGGTAGGTGCCTTTGCCGGGGCGATCAATACCCTTGCGACGACCGGCAAGCGCATCGTGTGTGACAATGTCCTCATCAAGGGCGGACAGGACACGATCTACAACAACTCCGGGATTATCTATTACAACAACTGCGAAGTCTGGGGCAGCGTGGACTTCATCTACGGCGCTGCGCTGGCAGTCTTCGATCAGTGCAAAATCGTGGAGATCCGGAATTCGGGAGGCCCGATCACAGCGCCCAATACGGCCGCTGCCCAACCCTATGGATTGACATTCCTCAACTGCACCTTCCCGCGGGCGCTCATCGCCAACGGCTATCCTTACGATGTGAACACGGCATCTTCCACGTTCCAGCGGCCATGGGGGAAAGATGGCGCGACCGCAATCATCAATTGTCAGATAGGCACGCAAATCAGCACCAAGGGCTGGGGGGAATGGGATGGCCGGGAAAACACCTGCCGCAATCGTGAGTATGGATCCACCGCGATCGGGGGCGGTGTCACGAGCACGCCCGCCCAGCGGCAGATGGCGGGCGGCTATTGGCTCAACACCATTGATCCCGACTACGTCAGCAACCCGTCGCTGACGGGAACGGAAGCATCGCTCGCTCCGCCCGGCAACAGCAACCGAGATCCCGTCACGGTCAATCCCGCCGACTACACCCTCGCGGCGATCTTCGGCAATGCTTACTTCAATCTCAGTGGCTGGCTGCCGTCTCTAATCCCGCGGATGACGACTCAGCCAGTTGGCCAGTCAGTCAATCCCGGTCAAAGCGTGACGTTTACCGCCGCCGCGACGGGCACCCCGGCTCCGACCTACCAATGGTATATAAACGGAGCGGCGATCAATGGAGCAACCAGTGCGAGCTACAACATCCCCAGCGCCGGCGGTGCAAACTGGGGCAGCTACACGGTAGTGGCCGGTAACTCGGCAGGAACGGCGACTAGCAACACCGCCACGCTGACCTTCAGCGACCCGCAGGCCAACTACATGGCCAGCCACGGGCTGGACCCGGCTACTACCGGAGCTCCGCTGGAAGATCCTGATAACGATGGAACCTGTAACAAGCTGGAATTCTTCCTCGGCGGCAATCCCGCGGTAGCCCAGCCGGGCATCGTCCCTTCATGCCATATCTCCCAAGGACCAGATGCCTTCGTCTTTGAGTTCGACCGCAACACCGCCGCTTCCGCCGTGGCGTATGTGGTCGAACACACCCCGGACCTGGGCAGCGCATGGTCACCGGTGGTGCATGGTCAGGACGGAGCTGCGATTGTGGTTACCCCGGTGAACGCCACCAAGGACCACGTGACCGTCACCATTCCAAGATCGGCTAACAAGGATTTCGCCAGACTGCGTTTGCCCTGATGATTGCCTCTCATAGCTTCCTTGATCAAGGGAATTGAGTAAACTGCCGCAGTGGTCAGGGGTTTCCACTGCAGCGGTTTTGCTTCCGGGGCTCCGTGCGATGGCCGTATATTCACAGTCAAATGCACGATGCGAGATAGGGATAGATTCGACCGCACAGTTGAAAATCCGGACGCTCCCGACCTCAGGGATCTCTATCAGGGAGAGCATTCTCAATGCACGCCTCCGGAATGCCCTGCGAAAAATCTCCCGAGCTATCCCCGCGCCCCTCGCAAAAAGCCATCCACCATGAAAATCCGTCTTGCCATCCCGACTGTTACCTGTTCCTCCCGCGCACACTCCGTCTTTATTGGAGCCATTGCTGTTCTGCTCGCAAGCCAATCGGTGCAAGCCGCGAATGGCATTTGGTTGAATACCGGAGTGGCCAATGCCAACTGGACGACGGGAACCAACTGGGCAAGCGGAACGGTCCCAGGTGCCACTGTCGCGATCACCGGTTTAAATGCCAATGCCGACATCGCGACGTTCAATACCGCGCTCGGAACATTTGGCACATCCGGCAGCCCGATCTTGATCGACTCGGCTAGCGAAAACATCAGAGGCATTACCTTTGATACCGCAAGCGTCGGCAGTTACTTCATCGGCACCACCGGCGGCAATTCGCTTTATCTGAGCAGTGCGGGAACCATTCAGTTGACGGCTACTGCCATCACCGCCACGGAGACCATCAACGCCCCGATCGTGATTTTAGGCGCAAGCGGCACTTACACATTCACCAACCTCAGCACATCCACGGGCTTGTTGAAATTTGGCGGTCAGATCAGCGGTGGCAATGCGGGGGCGACGGTTCTGACCTTGGCGGGGACGAATACCGGGCTCAACACTATCAGCGGCAATATTGTCAATGGCACCGCCACCTCACTGGCAATCACCAAGAGCGGTGCCGGCACTTGGGTTCTATCGGGAACGAACACTTACACGGGGGCGACCAGTGTGAGTGCCGGGACATTGAGCCTGACTGGTTCGCTGACCGGTTCGAACGTCTCCACCAGCAGCACCGGTATTGTTTCGCAGTCAAGCACGGGCGTGATCGCGGGAACAAACACCACCTTTACGCAAGGGAGCAGCGGCATCAGTATTCTTGCTGGCACAAACACCTACACGGGGGCGACCAATGTGAGTGCCGGCACATTGAGCCTGATTGGCTCGCTGACCGGCTCAAACGTCACCACCAGCAGCACCGGTATTGTTTCTCAGTCCAGCACGGGTGTGATTGCGGGAACCAGCACCACCTTCACGCAAGGCAGCACCGGCACGAGTGTTCTCGCTGGCACTAACGGCTACACCGGGGCGACGACGATCAATCAAGGAGCGCTAAATTTGACGTTTGGCGCGGTTTCCACCAATATTCTTTCGGGCAGCTCCGCCCTGGTTCTGGGTGGCGGCACGCTTAAACTAACCGGCACAGGCACCCAAACCCTGAATGGTCTGACCACCACGGCAAATACGGGCAGCCTCATCCTACTGAGCACCAATCAAACCCTCACGCTGGGAGCATTGACCGCCGCCAATAGCAACTCGGCGCTCCTCTTCAACAACGTGGCGGGCGGTGCCAACGCTACCACCTCCACGATTGGTACCGGGATTGTGACTCTATCAGGGCAGACGGCCGGAACTGCCATCAATTCGGGCTTCACGGTGTTGGACGCCGGGGGCTTTGGGTTGGCGACGGTGGACGGATCCAACCAGGTCGTTCGGCTTACCGCCACGACCTTGCTACCTGCCTCAGACGCAGTTTCTACTGTTGACTATGCCATTGACAACAATGCCGGGGGGGCTGCGGCGGATGGCAGCTCGAGTCTGGCGGTGTCTGTTTCAGGGGCGGCCAAGAGTATCACCGTCGATACCACCACAGCTTCCGGCATTCTTGCTTTGAATTCCGGCATCGTGCTGAGCAACAACATATGGAACTTCGGCGGCGGGTCCAATACCTATCAGATCACGGGTGGCGCATCCGGCGCGGGTCTCACTTCGCTCGCGGGTGGAAATGCCATTAACTTTAACAACTACAACACCGGCGCGGTGACCATTGCCTCGCCTATTGTGGCCAATGGAACCAACGCCGTAAACGTGAATGGTTCCGGCATATTGGTTTTCTCCGGCAGCAATACTTATACCGGCACGACGACCATCACTGGCGGCACGCTGAAGCTCAGCGGCGCGGGCACCTTGGGGGCGGCGACCAGCACACTCGGCGCGATTACCAATGGCGGCATCCTGGATTTGGGGGGAACGAACCAGACGATCGCCGCGTTTAGCGGTACGAGTAATGGCAAGATTCAGAACAATTCCGGCAGTGGTAATTCCACCCTGACAATCGGCGGCAATATCACCAGCACCTTTGCGGGCGTGATCGGCGATAACAACGGCATCAACACAGGCGGCAAAGTCGCGATTCTACAAAACGGCACGAGTTCGACGACACTGAGCGGGCCCAACACTTACTCAGGTGGAACCACCTTAAGTGCCGGCGGCACCCTGCTTTCAGGAACGGCCGGAACCTATGCCGGGAATGCGTTAATTTCGGGTGGCCTGGGCACGGGTCCATTGACGCTAAACGGGGGCACGTTCGGCTCGGTTAATGCCAATGTGGGAAATGCGACGACGGTTAATGGCGACATTGCGATCCAAGGCTCGAACCGCTTGGAAATCTCGGGGCCGTGGAACATGGGTGGCGCGACTCGCACACTTACCTTGGCGCGCGGGAATCTCTTTTCCGCGACGAATTCGAGCACTCTCGCTCTCCAATTGAATACGCAAACGAATGGCCCACAAGTCAGTGTTGCGAGTGGCGCCATGCGTCTTGTAGCGGACGCTGCGGTGGCGGGGACCAGCTACACCGGAGTAAAGTTTTTCGGCAACACGAATTTCATCAATAACGCCGGGCTCACCATTGGAAACCGAGTGGTGGTCTTCAGCAACAATAACGACATATTTGGCGGCACTAGCGGAAGCAATGTGGCAGCCTTGACGATGGAGTCCGGTGGCTATCTCAGCATGTCGAATGAGTCGTTCACTACGCCCAGAAACGAGACCGTGTTTTCACTATCCGGCAGCGGTGGAACGGTGGCCAATCTCTCGACCGCCGCAGGAACGTCCACATTGACGGTTAACGGAACGGCCAACACAACATTCTCGGGCAGCATCGTAAATGGCAGCACGCTTGGATCTGCGGCGAGTGGAGGAAACAACACATTCAGCGGAATCGCTGTCGTTGGCGTGATGGCTCTCACGAAAAACGGCACGGGCACTCAAATCCTTGCCGGGCCTAACAATTATACCGGCATCACCACAGTCACTGCGGGGACCTTGGACTTTGCCAAGCAGCAAGCCTTGTATAACTCAGCGGCGGCCAGTTGGACGACCACCAACATCTCGGTGGCCAGTGGCGCCATTCTGGCGCTTGGCGTGGGCGACTCGGCATCGGGATACTTTGATTCCACCGCACTGGACACTTTCCGGAACGCGTCGCACCTGGGAGCGAGCACCGCAACGGTCGGGTTCAAGTCCGGTGCCGTTCTCGGCATTGACACCACCAACGCGACTGGCGGAACGTTTACTTACAGTTCGGTTATCAGCAACTTCGGGACATCGCTCACTGATGGCATTGCAAAGCTCGGTACCGGCACACTGATCCTTGGGAGCGCGAACACCTACACCGGTGTGACCACCATCAGCGGCGGCGTGCTAAGCGCCGGCACACTGGCCAACGGCGGAACCGCCAGTTCGATCGGCCAAGCTCCGCTCGCCGCAATCAACCTCGTGCTCAACAATGGCACACTCCAATACACCGGCGGCACGGTGAGCGTTGACCGCGGGATGACGATAAACAACACCAATGGCGGCACCATTGAGGTGTTCAATTCCGGAACCAACCTTGGCACCACCGGAACGGTTTTAAGCAGCGCCAATGCCGCCGCCACTCTAACCAAAACCGGCGCGGGCACCCTGACGTTGGCAGGCGCGGCCGACAACGCCTATCTGGCCGCAACCGTCAATGCCGGCACCCTGGTGCTGGCCAAAACCAGCACCAGTAGCGTCCACGCCGTGGGCACCGGCCTGACCATCGGCGCCAACGGCACGGCCCAACTTGGCGGGAGTGGCAACGACCAGATTTTTGACAACACCAGCTCCTTTGTCACCGTCAACGGCGGCATTTTTGACATCAACACGCGGCCTGAAACCGTGGGTAACGTCACCTTGAACGGGGGAAGCATTACGGGTACCACCGGCATCTTGACCGCTTCCACCGGTTCCTCCTTTGCCATGATGAGCGGCTCTGTCAGCGCCATCCTCGGCGGCAGCGGGATCGCTTTGACCAAGACCACTACAGGCACCGTGACGCTTTCCGGCGCGAACACCTACACTGGAACGACAGCGGTGAATGGCGGCACGTTGAAAGTGACCCATGCCAGCGGACTGGGCACCACAGCGGGCGGTACGAGCGTGGCGGCCAATGGCGTTCTCGATCTTCAAGCGGCCGTGCTGGCAGAAGCCATCACGCTCAACGGAACGGGTATTTCCAACGGCGGTGCGCTGATCAACAGCAGCAACACGGTAACAGGCAGTCACACCGGAGCCATTACTCTGGGAAGTGCCAGCACGATCACGGCATCAGGTACGGGTGCCAGCAACCTGAGCCTCAACCTTGCCGGCGGCATCAACAACGCCGGCTTTCTGGTGACGTTTGATGGTGCGAACAATACAACGGTCTCCGGAACGAAAATCACTGGCGGGGGCGGTTTGGCCAAGACGGGCGCGGGCACGCTTAGTTTGAGTGCCGCCAATGACTACACCGGCGCCACCGCCATAGACGCGGGCAAACTCGTGGTGACCGGCTCGATCGGCAGTTCGGCAGTGACCGTCACCGGAACGGGAACCATCCTGGCCAGCGGCGCGACCGGCACCATCGGCAGCAGCGTGACGGTGAATGCAGACGCGATTTTAGCAGCAGGCGGGATCAATACGATTGGCACGGCGACTGTGGGCATCGGGGGAACGACGCTGAACTCCGATTCGATTTTCTCATGGGATCTGAATGTCACGACTCCGGGCGACACGGCCTCGGCCACCAGCTACGACAATGTCCTGAGCAGCAGCCTCGCCGGCTCCGATGCCATCTTCAAGATCGTGCTTGGTGGCTCGCAGACCTTCAGCGACAACTTTTGGAATTTCGATCACACTTGGAACAACATCATCAGTACGAATGGTACATCCGGCGGCGCACTGGACCTTGCGTCGGTCTTCTCCAGTTTCACCTATGCCAACGTGAATGGCGGGGCTTTGGGCACTCCTGACTCGCTTGTTGAAGGGGCCTTCACTTTCACTAACGGTGGCAGCTCGCTGACGTGGTCCGCCGTCCCCGAGCCCGGCAGTGCGATTGCCGGGCTTCTTCTTGCCGCCGGATTGCTCCGCCGGAACCGCCGGAATGATTGAAACCGAATGGGAAATTCAAATGTCTCTAACCACCGCCTCATTTCCCACGGCGAGCCTGTTTGCGGAATTCCGCGGGTGGCATTCCGCAATGCTGTTTGAAAGCGATGAAGAAACTGTTCACGCTGGGATAGCCGCTCGCCACGGCAACGGATTCCACCTTGTTGGTCGTTTCGCTCAGAAGGGTTTTCGCGTTCTCTATCCGGGTGGTCCGCAGGAGCTCGCCCGGAGTCCGGCCGAGGTTTTCGGTGAACGCCTGATGCAGGGCGCGGCGGGACATGCCGGCGTGCCGGGCCACCGCATCGATGTCAATGTTGCCGTTGAAGTTGGTGGCGATGAAGCGCAGTGCCTTGGCGAGACCCTCGTGGCTAACAGCCGTGATGTCGGTACTCTGGCGGGGAATGATGCAGGAGGGCGGGATCCGGATCGGGCGCTCGGGAATTTTGGCGCCCCGCATCAGGCGGTCCAGCCATGCGGCGCCCTGATAGCCGAGTTCCTCGAAATTCGGCTCCACCGCGGTGATGGGAAGATGGGTGTTCTGGGGCAACAGCAAATCGTCCTCGATGCCGATGAGGGCGACCTCCTCGGGAATCGTAATCCCGGTCATTTCGCAGACTTCCATGATCTCCACGGCAAGGGTTCCGTTAGCGGTGAAAACGGCCAGGGGCTTCGGAGCATGCTTGAGCTTCGACACCAGCCACGCACGGCGCTCGCTCCATTCCCCCCGCCCCTTGCGGTATGATTTGTGGGTGTGCCATTTGAGCCACGTGCACTCGTAACCCTGCTCGACGAGAAGGTTCACGAAACCGGAGCCGCGTTCTTCGAACGTCCAGTTCTCCGAGTCGCTGTAGAAAAGGAAATTCTTGAAGCCGCGCCGCAGAAAATGCTCGGCGGCCATTTCGGCGCACGCCAGGTGGTCGAGAGCGACATGGGCGAATGGCAGAGTGGCCCGGCGAAGGCTGAAATCGACCGTCGGTTTCTTGACCGAAAGCACGAAGTCGCAGAGCTCGTCACTTCCCGCCAGCCACGTCAGGACGCCGTCACCATTCCAGCCCCACGGGATCACCAGTTCCTTGGTGATGCTGGCTGCGGAAATGTGCCAGTCGTGTTCGGACGCGAACGTGGTAATGCCCCTCAATAAACGGTGGTCATGCAGACCCAAGGCGAGGATCACATTCTTTTGCTTCTTCACTGAAAGAGCAAGTAAGGCAGCGTCTTGCGGCTGTAAATCACTAAAAACGAATTCAATTGCCCGGCTCTGCAAATTGCGGCCAGCGACCTGATAGGAGGTAAATTCTTCAAGCGAATGTAAGCATGGTTTTCATTTTGCGAGCGGATCATCCAGATGACTTCCCGCGCGCCGACGTTCATGGGCGCACGGGATCGAACCTGTCGCGACCGGCTCAGGGAAGCCGCAGGCGCACAAAGGTCGAACTGCCGGACATGGGCAGGGTTACCGTGATGTGATCTTTGCTGGCATTCACCGGAGTCGTCACGATGGTGGCACCGTTCGTCCCATCCACGACAGGCACCCAAGTATCCAGGGCGGAGCAGGATTCCACCACGTAGGTTACGCTGGCCGCGGCGGTATTCCGGTCAAACTCGAAGACAGAGGCCGGCGGGCCGGTCGTCGTGTGTGACGCCGGCAATTTACCAAGATCCGAAGTGGTGGGATTTGCGCCGAGGAAGAACTCCAGTCGGTTGTTCATTCCATCGTGTTCGGGGTCTTGGTCCCAAGCGCCGTTAGTCGCCGGATTAAGGCCGAAGCCCAACACGTAGGCATTGTATGGAGTATCGGACGCGAGGATGGCGGGCGCGGACGGGGTGCTGCCGGTGGTGTTGGTGGCGACCACGGTGTAGGAACCGCTGTTAGCTCCGGAGAAACTCGGAATCTGGTAGCTGGTGCTGGTGGCTCCACTGATGGGCGAAGCGTCCAGATACCATTGGTAGGAAACAGTGCGCAAGGCGGCGGCCGTCAGCGTCAGCGATGCGCCTGCCGCCACGGTTTGGCTCTGGGGCTGGGTGGTGAAGCTGGGAAGCAGGGATGGCGTCCAAGCTCCGGTGACAACCCCTGCCCAGGTGCTGTTCAAGACCCAGAACGGATCGCTGTAATGGGCAATCGTGGTCGGATCGGTGGGCATCAAGGTGAAGGCCGGTCCGCCGGCGATGTTCAGCGGGGCGTCGTTTCCGTCGGTGGTGTTGTAGTTCCAGTTGCGGATGTTAGTCGTCTCGGTGGTGGGGCTGGTGGTGCCGTTGAGCAGCCACCAGGCGGCCCTGTAGTCGGAGCCGTTTGCGCCGATCGTGGTGTTGAGTAAGGTGTTGTTGGTGGCATCGCCGATCTTGCTGTTGAGGACAACCACCTCGCTGTAAGGAAAGCCCGTTGATTTCGGGTCGATGCGGTTCAGAAAATTTCCCGTGAAGCCCGCGCCGGCGGTGAACCGGCAGTTCGCATAGACGAATCCGTGGCTGCCGCTGTCGTTGCGGACCTGGGCGAAGTAGCCGCCGGTGCGGAGGATCTTGATGTCGCAGTTGTTGAAGAAGCACGGACCGCTACCCCACATGAAGTCCGTGTCGCCTTCGATGTAACAGTCATTGATATAACACTGCCGGCTGATCTGGACGGTGTCCTGATAGCTGTAAAAATTGCACTTGTTGACGATGTTGCGCGCGGTGAACACGGCGCTGCCGGAGAGGATGAACGCTTCCGCCTGCGAACCGCCCTGCGGCGTGGTGTTGTGGAACTTCAGGTTTTCAACGGTAATGTCATGCACATTGCTGGCGATGAACGTGGACCGGTGATAGAAGCCGGAGACGTTGTTGAAGTTGTTGTTGTTCGGATAGACGACCGTGGTTTGCGTGCGGTCCTCGCCGAGAAGCGTGAGGTTGTGCTTGTTGGTGAAGACGACTTGTTCGAAATAGCTGCCGTTCCTGATGTCAATCAGGCGGGGAACCGTATTTCCGGAGGGAATCCAATCGAGCGCTCCCTGGACGGTGTCGAAGTCACCCGTGCCGTCGGCCGTGACCGTTAACTTGGCTGCTGCCGCGGCCGGTCCGGCGGCCTTGGTGCCGAAAGTCCATGTAGAGTTATCACCGATTCCGGAAAACGACTCACCGGCGGTATTGACGAAGGCGCCGGCGTCAATCTTCACATAGTAACTCTTTCCATAGGCAAGCGTGCCGTTTCTCGGATAGACCGTCACCGTGTTGCCGGAAATCGTCAGCGGGTAATAGTTGAAGTTGGTCACCCCGCCGATCGACTGGTTCTGCACCGGCAGGTTGAGCGTCGAGGCGGGGCTGAGCGAAGCCCGGAGCGCCGACGCGGCGGCGAAGTCGATGGTGTCCACGACGGCGCCGTTCGAGGCGTCGTGGATCCGCAGGAATCCGGTGACGCCGGCGGTGACCGCGGCGTTGAAGGTCATCGCGAGTCGTGTGTCGGGATTGCGGCCGGTGGCGGCGCTGGCCGGGCTGACGGTGGTCGTCGCGAGGGTGGGAGAGAGCACGGCCACGGCCGCGGCGGAGCTGGTGACGGACGTGACGGAATTCGTCACCACCACGGTGTAGCTCGAGGTATCGGCACCGGTGACACTAACAACTGAGTAGCTCGAAGTGGTCGCATCGCTGATGTTCACGCCATTTTTCTTCCACTGATAGGTCGGTGCCGGAGTGCCGGTGGCGGTGACGGAGAGCGTGAGCGGATCACCGATATTGAGGGTGGCACCGACGGGCTGAACCGAGATCGCCGGTGCCTGGTTGACAGCTAGAACAGCGGGAGCGCTGGTGTCCGAGCCATGGTCGTTGGAGACCACGCAGCGGTAGTGTCCGGCATTGCTGAGCAGGGCGCTGGCGATTTCGTAGCTGCTGCCGGTTGCCCCACTGATCGGATTGTAAACGGTTCCTCCGTCGGTGCTACGCTCCCACTGATAGGTCAGGATGGCGGTGCCGTAGGCAGAGACCGCAAAGGTTTTTGACCCGCCGACAAGAATGGTCGCGCCAGCCGGATCGGTCACGATCGTTGGCGGAATGGGGCCGTCGGTGATGGTCAGGGTGACAGATGTGCTCATCACCGTGCCGGCGGCGTTGGTGATGGTGACCCTGTAGTCACCGGTGTCGGTGAGCGCCGTGCTCGGGAAGTTCAGGATCGCGCTCTGAGCGGTGGAGTTCTCTCCGAGGGTGATCAGGCTGTCGTTCTTATACCACTGATAGTTGAGTCCGGCGCTTGCCGGATTGCCACCGCCATTGGCGACGACGGATAGATCCACATTCTCACCGACGCCCCTCGTCTGGGCTAGTGGCGGGGACTCGATCACGGGAAGAATGGTGGTCGCGGCATTGGTGACGATATTGACGGAGTTCAAGCTCACAGCACTGTCGACGCTTCCTGTTGCACGCCAGCCCATTGAAAGGGCATCGAAAGTATCGGTGAGAACGCTGGTCGTCGTCGCACTCTGGGTGAAAAGTTGGGTGCCTCCGATTCCCGCTCCAGAATAAAGCGTGGCGCCGATCGTGAGGGTGGTGGCACTGGCCCTGGTGATTCGATAGACCCCGGTGTATTGTGAGCCGGTGACAAACAATCCCACTGTGGACGTGGAAGTCGATCCCACGACAGCACCCGACGAGTATTGGTATAGGAGGTCCTGATTGTTGGCTCCAGTGTCGGTTTGTGCTGGCCGGGTGTAGATCCCGTTAGCCCCTCCCGTATAGTAGATCCGGCTGCAATAGCCCTTCCAGGATGCAGCGTAGCCGGCGAGAGCGGTGTTGGAAGTAGCGTTAAGGCCACCAAGTTTAGGCTGGATCTGGTTGGCGTTGTAGAGGCCGAAAAAAAGACCGCTGTTAGTTTGGTCGGTGATGACCCCCCCCTGCGCCGTGAAGGTGACGGTTGCTTCGACGTAGTCACCGGTATTGGAAAGCACCAGCGGGTATTTGGTGAAGAGAGCCTCGATGCTGCAAAAGCCCGAAGAAGTGGAAGTGATCCCGTAGGTCAATGCGCCGCTGACCAGTGTCGGCGGGTTGGGCTTGAAGGTCTTGGCTGTAACTTCCTGATAGGCCGCTGCACCGAGACTGGGATTCGCAGGCGTGGGGGTTACGTTGTTGATGGTTGATCCACTGCTGAAAGTGTCGTTAAACACCGTGGTGGCGCGGCTGGGCGAAGCCGTGGCGAGGAGCAGCCCGAGGAGGACGGCCGATTTTTGCTGGGTGCGCATGGTTCTGATGGGTTTTGACCCGTCTCGTGGAGGGTGATCCAGTGGGTTTGACGGGACGGAACGGCTGAATGGTTTAGATTCCAAGTACCGTTGTATATTCGTTATCCTGCATAATACATTGAATAAAGTGCGTTGTCCTCCAACGGCATGATACTGCGGAATTCCATCCATGGACACTTGGCGCACCGGTCGTGCGCGGCGATGCCATTTTCGTTAGAGCGGCTTGCCGGCTCCGGCGTTGGCCCGCACCGAGGTGTTGGCGTCGGCCGCGGTTTTGAGGGTGTGGGCGTATGGCGGTGTCCACGTATCGGCTTCGCTCGGCGGAGTCATGCCACACATGCCGTCAACCTCGATGGCACCTCCAACCCATGCGCCCTTGTCGGCCTTGTCGCTGATGAACAGGTGGTCGCTGGAACGAAAGCCGATATAGTCCTTGCCCTTGATCGCCTTGCTACAGAATTCAGCCGGTTTGAGGCCGGTGAATTGATAATAGTTGTTTTGCACAAGCATGTTGGATTGGTGGCGTGCGTCGAGTCCGCTTTGGAACTTCAAATCCTTGTCCTTGGTGCTGGTATTGCCGGTGATCAGGCTGTTGAAAACGTGGACCTGACCGAAGCGGTTGAGGGGCAGACGGGCACCCAGGTTGTCCCACCAGTTCCCGGAAAAGGTCACATGCAGGCGGCCCGCATCGCTCCAGGCGCGGCCGCCATCACCATTGCCCACCAGCGTGACTTTATGATGCTTGCCGAAATAGCAGTTGGAAATGGTGACATAGTCGGAGCCGCGCACCACATCGAGTGCTCCATCATGACGGGTATCATCGGCCAGTGAATCCGGCGTGTCGCCATCCGTGATGCTGATGTGGTCAATCCAGATGTTCTGCGCCCGCGCGATTGTAATCCCATCCGCATAGGCATCGGCGGAACCTTCCGGATTCACGTCCCACGGCGTGTCGATGGCCAGATTGCGGATGATGATGTTGCGGGTCCATGTCGGGTAGTCCTCGGGGTCCTTGCCGGAAGCCACCCATTGTTTGAAATCCGCTTCCGGTTCTCCTCCGGGTGTTAGTGCCAGTTCATTGCCGATCTGCAGGGATGTGCCGGTGAAGCGCGCGGGGCGTCCCTGGGCGTCGTTGATGCCGACAAGGGTGGTGTTGGACGGGATCGCGATCGTGCCACCGAATTTCTGATCGGAGTAGCTGGTGTACTCCTGAAACTTGGTGTTGTTCTCGCTCCAACGCAGGTCAATGTGGCCAACCACGCGGATGATCTTCGGATCATTGCCAGCCTGTTTGATGGCCGCAATGAGTTGCTGCGGGTCGAACACCGTGTAGACACGATCGGCCGCGGCCGACGAGCCACCGGAAAGCACGACCTTGCCCTTGCGCGAGAAAGTGTGCCAGCCATCGACCGGAGCGGGTTGGCGTTCGATGGTGAGCACGCCGCGGGTCGGGTCTTCCTTGGCGAACTGCCAGGCAGGCTGCTTGGGCGCGGCCTTGTAATTTGCGGGATCGTGAAGCTTGCCGACGAGCACTGGCGCGGAGAAATTGCGCGTGCCATATTGCGCGGTCTGCAACGGAGTGGTAGCGCCAGTTAGACTCTTGGCATCCAGAATGCCTTCTGCGCTTTGGGCGGACTTGGCGGCACCAGCGGGACTTTCGGCTGCCTGGGCGATGAATGCGAGAGGGGCTAACACAGCTCCCGCCATGAGTGGAGCAATCATGAGAGTTTTCATTGGAGATATCGACAAGGTCTGTTAGGTTGTTTGTGGAAGTTGGATGGTTGGGCCTGTCAGTGGGGGGCTATTTCTTTCCGACCACGCAGCTTTCGAGTTTAACGTCGGCCTCGACAATGTTGTCCGGCTTGGTGATGCCATTGAAGGTCGAGTTGTGGATGCGCACGCCGCTGATTTCCGAACCCGGAAAACCCTGCACATCCAGCACTCGTTCGGCGTTGCCGACCGTCATGTTTTCGATGATCAGATTGCGCACGACCGGCTTGTGCGGTCCTTTCGCGCCTTCCTCATAGACGAAATCTATCTGCAATGCAGCGTCCTTGACCGTTCCGACCTTGACGTTGCGGACGAAGACATTCTCCACCACACCGCCACGCACGGCGTTCGACTTGAAACGGATGGCTCGGTCCAAGTTCGGGCTGTCCATGACACAGTCTTCGACGAAGACATTCCGGCAACCGCCGGAGATCTCGCTGCCGATGGTCACGCCGCCATGGCCGTCCTTCATGGTGCAGCGGCGGATGATGACATTCTCCGTCGGGATACCGATGCGGCGGCCGTCGTTGTTGCGCCCGGACTTGATGGCGATGCAGTCGTCGCCGGTGTCGAACTCGCAGTCTTCGATCAACACGTCCTTGCACGCTTCCGGATCGCAGCCGTCGTTGTTAGGGCCGTGCGTCGAGATCTTGACGCCGCGCACTATGACGTTGGTGCAGAGCACGGGATGCAGTTCCCACATCGGCGAACGGAGAATGCGCACGCCCTCGATGAGTACATTTTTGCATTTAAAAGGTTCGATGAAACTCGGACGCAGATAGTCGCCCTCGCCGAAACGGCGATCCTCCACCGGCGCGCCGTCTTCCGTCATCTTGCCGAGACGCTGGCGCGCGGGCTTTTGGTTGGGCGCGCCGGATTTCCAACCGTCCTCCTTGTTGCCTTTCCACGGCCACCAGTTGTCGTTGGCCGCCTGGCCGTCGAGCACGCCCTCGCCGGTGATGGCGATGTCCTCCGCCTCGTAAGCGTAGATGAGCGGCGAATAGTTGTAGCACTCCATGCCCTCGAACCACGATCTCACGGCTGGCAGATACGCCTGCGGGTCGGTCTTGAACTTCAAGGTCGCGCCGCCATCGAGATGCAGCTCGATCCTGCTCTTGAGGTGGATCGGACCGGTTAGATACTCGCCCGCCGGAACGATGACACGGCCACCACCTGCCGCGGACGCGGCTGCGATGGCCTTTGAAATTGCCTCGCTACAGTCCCTGCCCGCCGCCGCGCCGAAATCCACGATGGAAAACTCACGCCCCGGAATGGTCGGCGGTTTGATGCGCGAGAGGATTTCCGGTACTTGCGCCCACTCCTTCGCCACCGACGGCTTGGCGGCCGCGGCCGCTTTGATGTCGTGGGTCGCCGTCATCGGCAGGCCTAGCAGCGTTTGCAACTCGATGCCAGCCAGGACCAGCGGCCCGACGCCTTTGAGGTCGTTGTCGACGATCGGCTCGCGCAGATAATACTCGTAGGAACCATCGCGCCCGAAGCCAAGACCGGCGACCGAGCAACAGCGGGTCAGGGAGATTTTTCCGCTGGCGTCGGTTTTGACGAACTCGTTGATAATTCCATTGTAGCCCTTGAGAATCGCCGGGACGTAGTCTTGAGAGAGGTAGCCGTGGTTGACCGCCTTCGCCATCGAATAGACAAACATCGCGCTGGCGGTGGCTTCGAGGTAGTTGCCTTGCTTGCCGCCTTTGTCGAGCACCTGCCACCAAAGTCCGGTTGCCGGGTCCTGATGCTTGATGATGCCGTCGCTGGTCTTCTTGACGAGCGCGACGATCTCCGCTCTCCCCGGGTGATCCTTCGGCAGGAAATCGAGTGTATCGACCTGCGCCATGATCCACCAGCCAACCGCGCGGCCCCAGAAGTTAGCTGATAGGCCGGTGGTCTTGTCCGCCCAATCCTGTTCGCGCTTCTCATCCCAGCCGTGCCAGTAGAGTCCGCTCTTCGCATCGTAGAGATGCTCGTCGATCAGGCGGAACTGCTTCACGACATCGTCCAGGTCGGCCGCCGGGCCCTTGAAATCCACGGTGTATTCCGCGTAGAATGGAGCAGCCATGAACAATCCGTCCAGCCACATTTGCCACGGGTATCGCTGCTTGTGCCAAAACCCGCCCTGGCTCGTGCGCGGATGGGTTACTAACTGTTTGCGCAGCAGGTCGGCGCATTTCTTATAGCGCTCTTCCTTGGTGATTTCGTAAAGTGCGATCACCGTCTTGCCGGGCGCGACGTTGTCGATGTTATAGTCCTCCAGCTTGTATCCCTGGATGTTACCATCGCCGTCGATAAACGAACCGATCGCGTCCTTGCCAAAATCAACATAAGCGGGAGTCGGAACTTTCTCGTTCAGCTTGAGCAGCGACAGCGTGAACAAACCCGCGGTGTAGTCCCATTTCGACTTGCGGTCCGCGCGCCACGCGAGTTTGTCCCCGAGCCGCGTGGTTTCTGAATCCGCCATGCGCACCGACCATTGCAAAGGTGTCGCACCGCCGAACTCGCGTGGCTTCTCTGCAGAATAACAAAGATTCGTGAAAAACAGCGCCGCAAGCGCGAAGGCGGCCAGCGGATGGCGGAGTGATGCAATCATGGGTGAATAGCGTATGTTAGGTTATTTGCTTGCTGTCTGGACGCTGGTTTCCAGCGGCGACGCGAGACCCTGCGCGAATTCCACCACGTACTGTCTCCATGCGGGTGCGCTGGTGATGTGGCCCGCCTTGTCCCAACAGAAGCCCGCCCAGTAGGACGTGGCGTCGTCCACGGTGTTGGCCAGGACGAGTTGGTTCAATTTGTCCGCGGTATCCTTCTGCCAGAGTTTCGGATCGACGATGATGGCGAGGCCCTGGTTGCCGTTGTCCTTCGCGACTTTTTCCCATTTCAACAACCAACCTTGTTCCGCGTTCACTTCCTTTTGCTCGCCACTGATGATCTTCAGGCCGATGGCGGTCGTCAGCTTCTGGGTCTGGCCGGGGCGGGTGAATTGTTTGTAGAAACTCTGGAAGTGGTCTAACTGTGAACCTGCATCGAGAGTGACGCGCTTCACTTCGGTCACGCTGATGCCGTTCACGTTGAAGGCGTCATAGGTGAGTTCGAACATCACGCGGATCGGCCCGTTGGCGAGCACGCGGGACTTGATGTAGTTGCCCGACGTCCAGAGCCGGTCATCGGCCCAGAGTCCGTTGCCGCCGCAGCCGCGGGCCGCGCCGGCGGAGTAGAAATCCGCGCCCTCGCCGGTGTCGTCGTGGTAGTGGTCGGCCAAGTACCAGTCGTTGATGACCATGCGGGGCGTGCGCTTGGACCAAATGTCGATGGTGCTGCTAGACAGCGGTTCGCCTTCCCACGTTTCCAGCGCCTTGCCGTAGGTGCGGTGCGCGATGCGATCGTTTTCCCAAGCGAAATCGTCGAAGCGCTCGCGCACGCAACGGCCAAACGCCTTGTATTGTTCCTTGGTGTAAACCTGTTTGGCACCCGCCGTCGCGGTGAAGGTTTTCGCTTCGTTCGCAGCGAAGTCCGCCTGGAAGATGACGATGTCCGGCTTGCAATAGGCGTCGCCGTCCGTGTCCACCGCCTGGCAGATCAGTTCCTTGCCCGCCGCGTCCTTGACATGGACGGTCGTCAGGTCTTTGGCATCCAGCGGGGCGAGTTGGGCGGCCGATAATTCGATCGTCTGGCTCGCACGGGCGAGCGGCAGCTTGTTCGTGGAAGTGATGGTGACTGGGGCGGCGCCTGCCGGCAGCAATGCCGCGGCTGAGATTGCTAGAATGGTTTTCATGGTGATGGGTTGAGGTTAGAGGGCGTTGTCGGTCATGCGGCCGGCAAACCGGAGCACCTTGGCCTTCGCGTCCTCCGGCGTGTCCAATGTATAGGAGTAGTCGGAGCCGAAGCCAGCGTGGAAATTGTTATAAACCGCGCCGCCCTTGACGGCCGGGCCGGGGGAGGCATCGATCGCAGGGTCGAACCTCGTGGGATCGGCGCTGAATGCATCCATGAAATTGCCTTGGGCTTTGATGGCGCCGCCATCGTTTTTCGACAGCGTGCTCTGGCCGGATGAATCCAAATCGTGGCCCTGGCTGGCAATGATCATCGGACGGGCGCATTTCTCGAAATAGTTGTTTTCGATGAAGGCCGAGCAGCCGTGGGCGGCCGCGATGCAGTAAACCTGGGCTTCCTTGAAGTAACTGTTATAGACGTGCATGGAAACATAAGAGATGCGGGGCATGCGGGAACCACAGATGTCATAGAAGTTGTGATGGAAGGTCATCATCAGTGCGGTGGTGTCTTTGCCGAAGCCGACACCGCTGGTCTTCTGCGTTCCCTGGTAGTGATTGTAGTCAACCGAGACCCAGCCCGATCCGGATTTGATGTCCAAAGTCCCGTCTCCAGCCACCTTGTCGGACTCGCCGCCTGCCAGGCCCTTGCCCGGGCTGTGGTCGTTGTTATGAATCCATAGATTGAGGCAGTTGCTCTGGAAGCTGAGTTGGTCTTCGGGTTGTCCTTTGAAGGAGAGGTTGCGCACCACCACATTGCTGCAGCGCTGGAAGTCCAGGCCCCAGCCATCCAATCCGGCGTCCGGGCCGATCCCTTCGTAAGTGACGTTTCCCGAGTCTTTGAGCTGCATCATCTTCAAGCGGTCCGCATCCAGGCCGGCAGGTGGCGTGACGGTGCCGAGGAAGCGGACGATGAGCGGCGCCGGGTTTTTGGCTTTTGATCGTGCGTCCTGAATGGCGACCAGACCCGTAGCCGTGGTGGATTTCGAGCCCTTGACGACCGTCATTTGGACGGAGTCCTTGGTGGCCTCGGAGATATAGAGAATGGTGGCTGCGGGATCGGCGGCGCCATCGGGATTGTAGCCACCGCTGGTGCCGAGAGCTCCTCGTGGCGAACGCTTGTCGAAGGCGAATCCCGACCGGTCGTGGGCCTGGGTCTCGATCCGGACGACGCTCGACTTTGCGGTTGCTTCCACGCCGCCAACCACCGGCACCACCTTGATGTCGTAGGACTGTTTGCCTGGCAGGCCCGGGATATCGGCGCGGGTGCCCCGCACCAACTCAGCCGGGACTTTTGCATAGGTTGTGTCCGCCCCGGTGGCTGGCTTGCAGTAAACGCTGTAGCCGGTCGCATCAGCCATGTTAGACCACCGGGCGAAGCCGGCTTCCAACCAGCCGCCGGAGGAAGTGATGGTGATGCCGCCTTGCTGTTGGACCGTGCCGACGGTGTTGCCTCCCGAATCCGCGGGGTTGCCGCGGACGCTGACAAGGGTCAGTGACAGGGCAGTTAGAATTGAATGGACGGGTAGCATCAACGTCGGTTTCTTCAAGTTCATGGGGAGTGTGTGTTAGGGCGGTCCCACTCAACGGTGAGGCCACTTGGCATATTCCTTGGCGACCGATTCGCCCCATGATCCATACCATGCGTAGCCGTTGCGGCGCTCCTTGCCGATTTCCGCAAGCTCGGACTTTTTCACGCCGTCGCGATCGCAGAAGAATGGCTTGCCGGTTTCAAGGTCATAGAAACGGGCCCACAACGGAGGTGCTCCCGCGTCCTTGATCACCTGGCGGTCGCCGTTGACGGTGTCAACTCGGATTCCCTCGATCTTCGCTGCCTCGAACCAAGCCACGGCGGCCTTCACCGCGCGGATGACATCGGGTGACGGCTTTTCGAGCGTCATGAGGTATCGGACAACACCGGCGCTTTCCGAGCCGCTGAGGGATGGGAGTTCGTAGGCTCGCGCCAGCGCGGGAGCGAAGGTGACCTTGTCATGCTGGGCGCACCAGACGGTGGGCTTTCCGTTCACGACGATCTGGCATTTCACGATGCAGTCCACGCCGCCGGTCATGGCCGCGAGGGCGGCGGTACGGCGATCCGTATCGACAAAAGAATAGGCATCTTCGGTCGTCGCCTCGTTGAGGAACTGAAGAAGTCGCACCATGCTGCCATCATTGAAAGTGATCTGGCTTGCGTAGTTCCTGTTTACGACGGGAAAATGCTGCGGCCAGCCACCGTTCCCATATTGGGCCTTGAGGATGAGGTCGTATCCTAGCAGAAATGCGCTCTTGCAGTTCTCGTCTTTTGTCGCGTGGTAGGCGCGGGCAAGATAGCGGAGTTCGTCGGTGGTCGATTTGTTATCGAAGGTGCCTTCGAGTTTGGCGCGTGATCCGGAATTCATCGTCCGCGCGGTGTCCGTGGCCTTGGGCCAACTCCCTTGTTCCGTCTGCCAGGACAGGACACAGGCGGTGGCTTTTTTGCCATCCTCCGTGCCATACCAGGCGTCGGGTTTCTTGAGCAGGTCGGATGGGAATCCAGCGGCCCCCAGATGAGTGAGGCTGATGAGCAGGGAGGCAAGTGAGCGGATCATGTTGCAGATGGGTTGGTGGTTTTTTGTGAATGCCGGATACAGGCGTTAGAATCATTTCTTACCACCAATTGCATTTCGATGGCAAGCGCATGGAAGTGGCATGGGTTGGAGCGGAAGGCGGGAAAACGGGGCGTCACCCACGCAAGTGATGAATCGTCCCGATCGTCCCCGATCCGCATGAGCCTGACAGCCCGGCGGCGGTCAATCTACAGGGCTTTTTTGCGGAACTACTTGAATTGTCTGCCACGGTTCACGGCCGGATCAGTCGTCATGGGCAGTGTGCAAAATAGGGAGATCGGACGAATGGCACGGAATTAAGCCCTATTTTATTTTCTTCTGTCCCAGCGGGACTTTTGGAAATCAGCCGGTGGCGTGAGCCACAGGATGTGCATTATAGAAAGGAAATCCGTCCCGGCAGGGGCGGTGGAAGCTGGTGTTACGAGATCCGTTGCCCCTTCCGGGGCTCATTTCATGATGGGGCATTTCCCCGGTGGCTCACGCCACCGGCTAATCTCGTGCTACCCCTCTGGGGCAATCGAGTTTCGTCGATATAGCCTTATTTACGTGCCATTCGTCCGCCCCTTCGCTGGCACCCCAGGTCGCGCAGCCCGCCACGTGCAGTTAGTTCCTCCACGGACCCGTGAAAACTCCGGCCAATGCTAGAGATGCGATTCTTCGCGAGCGCATTCTAACAAGGTATGCGCCCGCAGAAATCACGGCCGCTCCACCCGGAAGAACAGCTTCTGGGCCGCCGGCACGGGATTTGGGAATGTGAGTGACGTCGTGGTGCCGGCAGCCGCGGGAATGTTGGTTGCAGTCACTCCCGGAAAGCCGTCGAGTAAAGTTTGGGAATGGGTGATCCGGAAGACCTCGCCGGGTTGCGAAGTCCACGTCAGGCTGATCTGGCCGGTACCGGAGCTGGGCGTGATGTTCGTGATCCTGAAATTGTCGCTGGGGGCGACGATGAGGTTGAGCGATGGCGCGTAAGTGCCGACCGGCACAACCGGGTCGCCTGCTTGCCATACGCCACCCACTCCGGTGCCGGAATTGAGATGGAAGGCTTCCTTGGAGGCGAAGCGTTTTTGGTTGTTGCTGGCGGGTGCGTCGGCGACCAGCAGGATCGTGACGATGCGATCCGGGTGATTGATGAGGAAGTTCTTCAGCTTCTCGTTGGCGTAGATCAATTCAACGCCTTCGTCGAAGTTGAGGTTGTTCGCGCTCACATAGGTGGTCCCGAGATCCGTGACGCGATTCTGAACGACGCAATCCTGAACGGCCACCGAACCATCGTAATACAAACCGGGAATCGCGGAGAAAACCAGTCCGGGGCTGTTATCCTGCCAATCATCGTCAGTATAAGCTCCCTCTCCATCGACTGAGTGGAGGCCTCTGGCTTCATCATTCACGCCGTAGATATGAATCGGGTTGGCGGAAGTAGCATTGAGGCGGTAATTCACCAGCCTGAGATCGGCGGCAGTGATTTTGTCGGGTGCGATGTTGGTCAAATCGAAGCGGAGCGCGATGACTTCATTCCGCTCGCCACCGGCCGTAGTGACGTAGCGGGAATTGAGATTTTCTCCGGTGCCGCTCCCGATATTGTAGGTGGTGGTAGCAGCTCCGTTCACCTCGCCGACTTGGGCATCCGCACTCGCCTTGACCGTAGTCCCTGGCAGGTCGAGGTAAAGTCGCGGTGCATAGGTTCCGGCAGCCACGGGAGTCAGAATGGTATCAAGGCTAGTAGCCTCCTTGGTGGCAAATCGCTTCTGGGAGGGATTATTGTTAGATGCATAAACGAGAATTGTCACCACCTCGTCTTCGTGGTTGGTCAGGAAATCATGCAAAGCGGCAGTCGCAAGAATGAATTCCGCGCCCTCATCCCTGTTGCCGTTGTCCACGGCCACGATGCCCAAATAGGTCGTCAGGCTGAGATCCACTCCTGGTGTCGATGTATCCGCGTCAAACCGAAGGCCGGGGGTCGTCGAGAACACGGTGCCGTTTTCCGGCCAATCGTTGTCGGTGAAGGCACCCGGTGTGCCCGACTGGTCGTATCCCTTGGCTCCGTTGTTGACACCATAGAATTCGAGCTGTCCGCCGGTGGTGGAGTTTCGCTTGGAGTTGATCAATTTCAGGTAGGCCTTGGTGGACTGGAGTCGGTTTTTTCCAGTTAAGTCGAAGCGCAGGGCAATGATTTCGTTCTTGCGGAGGAGGGGGTCCACGTTTGACTGGTCGTTGAGGGCGTTCACGACCGGGTTGGTGGGTGAGCTCGCGCCATCGACACCGCCGTTCTCGCTGACCTGTAAATCGGCCGCAGCCGGGATTCCAACCTGGACGCCGTGGCTGGCGGTGAGGGATGCGGCAAGCAGGAGTGCGATGCGCGCGGCGGAACGCATTGGATTCGGGTGGGTTTTCATGGGTTCGGGGAAATTTTTTACCCTGGGGCGAACAGGGCAACCACAAATTAGAGAATGTCCCCCCGCTTGATATGCGTGTTTCTGCAAAGTGCGTTGAATTTTCGGCAGTACCCCACGGGGGCTTGCGGATTTTTTTTCAACCCTTTATGCAGAAAGGTGTGGTTGGCGTGAGCTCGACGGCAGATTAACGTAATCGACGTTCCGCCGCTCTATCGATCGCGAAGCGACTTGAGTGGATCCCGCCGCGGGGCACTTCAAGAACCCATCAGAACCCAACAACCCATGAAACCCATTGCCCATCCATCCGGCCGTCGCAGCCCTCGCCGGGCCGGCTTCACCCTGGTCGAGCTCCTTGTCGTCATTGTCATCATCGGGTCCCTCGCCGGATTGATGTTCCCCATGATCCGGTCGATGCGGAATCGTGCGGAAGTGACCAAGTGCACGTCCAATCTCAGGCAATGGTCGGTGGCGATCATGGCCTATGCGGCTGACCACAACCAGATGGTGAGATACCGGGATTGGGAGGACATCGCCAACACCACGAAGATCTACAATCCATACTTCGGGGATGGGGAAATTGCATGGCCGGAAGCGAAGAAGACCGGACCGGCCCAAGGTTACTATCGCAAATGTCCCGCCCAGAAGTGGAATGGCTCCGGAAATCCACCCCGTGGATACTTCTTCGCCCGCCCCAACGAGTTGAACGCATCGGGTAAATATGCCAAGGTGGATGTGGATACGGATAACAGCGGTGCGGATGACTCCTATAGCTTGGCGAAGGTTTCAAGGCCTTCGCAACTGCTCATGATGATGGACGCGAACGACTACAAGGCCGTCTATCGGACGACTGAAATCACCCAGTATGTGAAGCCGATCTGCATCAATAAGGACTCCACCCAGATCCGTCATGGCGGCGGCGTCAACGCGCTGTTCGCCGACGGCCACATTGACTTTTTGAAATGGAACCAAATTGATCCCGACGCTCAGGAAAACACCAACAAGGTCACGGGCTGGCTGAATCTCAATTAGGTCATCTGCCAACACGGAACGTGATGACGCAAGGAGTGGCGGATCCGATCCGCCGAAGCCAATGGTGGGTCGATGAGCCGAGCCAAAGCGCTTCTCATTGGCATGGGCGATTGGGAGATCGCCTTTCCTTGCTCCCGCACCCTACTGCTGGTAGATCCGAAGCCGGGTGTAGCGCGTGGCATCGCCCTGGGGGACGATCGCCACAAGCGTTTCGGTGGTCGCGGTGGATGACTCCACGACGGTCGCCAGAGTGCCGTTCCAGTTCACGAGGTCGGTCGAGGTTTGCACCGTGTAGGTGAGGCCGCCGAGGTTGTTAGGCCGGGTGTAGCGGAAGACCTGCTGGCCGGCCGCGGTTGAAAGAACCGGCAGTCCTTGGGTGGACGCCTGCTGCGGGTTCAGTCCGAGCGCGAATTCCAGCAGATTCCGGTTGCCGTCGAAGTCGGGGTCGGCATTGGGATCCGACACCCCGTTGCGGGCGGCCCAGGCGGCGAAGGTGTCGGGCGCCGGGTCGACGTAGGTGGTCTTGAGCCAGTTGGATTTGTCCCAGAGAAGCGTGCCCGCACCGGCACCGGATGATAGGAGGGCTGGTAGATCCGTGGGATCATCCATCGGCGGCGCGGGATACGGACGATTTCCGTCGGTGGTGTTCCATGAAAAGGGAATCGCAGGGGCCTGGAACGGACCCATCGGGTTGCCGGCATCGGTGCTGTCGCCGCGGACGGTGGTGGTGGTGCCGTTGGTGTTGTGCATGATGTAGATCGAGTCGGTGGACTTGATCTTGCCGGTGTAGGTCGGGTCGCTGACGTCGGTCTGGTTGTTGCGTAGCGGCGTGATGCAGTCCTGATAGATCGATTTCTCGACGAGGATCGCGCCGCCTTCGGTCGAGATCGAGCCGTTGAGAAACGGATTGAAACTGTAGGTGCTGTTGAGCGTGTTTCGCGCCGTGGAACTCATGGCATTGGCACGGGCATCCCGCATGCGGCGGGCGACGAGGGCGGTGGTGTTGTCGACCAGGATGTTGTAGTTGTGAACTTGTCCACCACGCAGACGCGGCACGCAGCGGTCCCACAGGTTCGTGAACCACTGGTGGTGAAAGGTGGCGGAGAGCACGTTGTTCAGAGCGTCTTTTTCCGTGGCTCCCATCAGGTGCCCCTTGTCGTGGCCCTGGATGACCTGGACGATGTCCTCCTGCGAGAATCCGTTGGTGCGGAGGAAATTGTAGAAGGCGTAGGAACTCTTGTTAGCCTCGAGCGCGGCGATCTGCACGCGGACGTGGCTGTTGGCATTGGTGGCGCCGTCGTCGCCGATGTATTTGCACCAAGAGAGAGTGATGTTCTGCGTGCCCTTCTTCATGTCGGCGATGCCATCGTAGGCCTTGGTGAACGTGCAGTGGTCGATCCACACGTTGGACGCGGTGCCGCCGTTGCTGAGGACCATGAAGTCCCAGTCGTTGCTGTCGTAATCGCCCTTGGTGGCCTCGTCCCACTCCCACATCTCGTCGAACTTGAGATTGCGGATGATGATGTTGGAGGTGCTCTTGATGTTGAAGGTGATGTGTTTGATGGTCGCGCCATTGGCGGAAAAAATCGTGAGTCCGCTCTTGGCGATGATGTCGATCACGCTCACTCCGCTGGCGAGCAATGTGGGATGGAGTTTCGGCTGGGCATGCTCGTGAATGGGATTGGACGTAAGCGCCTTGGTGGCGGCATCGATTTCATTCCAACCGAGATTGAGATTGGCGGTGATCTCGATGACTTTGACCACGCCGGCGGTTTTGTTGGAGTCGCGGATGGCGGTGACGAATTCCAACGGGGTGGCGCATTTCCGATAGGCTGCGTTGGCTTCCGGAATCTCGCCACCGCCGGTGGTGCCACTGCCGAGGGTGGCGAATCCGGTTAGGTTATACTTCGAGTAGCCGGTGGCGGGCGGCGGAGTGCCGATGGTGAGGGTGGCGGGGGAACTGGTGGCGGAGTTGACCAGGTTGGTTACCGTCACGGTGTAGCTGCCGGTGATCGCGGCCTGCACGTTGTTGATCACCAGGCTAGATCCTGTCTCGCCCGGGATGTCATCGACACCGAATTTCCACTGATAGGTCAGCGGTGCCGTGCCGGTGGCAACCACCGAGAACGTCACGCTGCTGCCAGCAGTGACGGTCTGGCTCACGGGATGGGTCGTGATCGACGGAGCGACCGGTGGCGCGGTGGTCACGGTGAGCGTGGCGGGATTGCTGGTGGCGGAATCCAGGGTGTTAGTGACGACGCAGGCGTAGCTGCCGCCATTGTCGGCGAGCGCCAGATTCGTGAGTGAGAGCGTGGCACTCGCGGCGGATGGATTGGCGAGCGTGTCGAGATTCACCGAGTTTTTCCGCCATTGGTAGCTGAGCGGCGCAGTGCCGGTGGCGGCGACGGTGAAGCTGGCCGACCCGCCAACGGAGGCGGATTGTGGCGCGGGGTGAGTGGTGATCGATGGGGCGGTTGGGACCGGGGTGCCTGAGGTGGCGGAAAAGGTGACGTTGTCGATGGCGAGGATGTCGTGCGCATTGGTGGCGGTGGTGGCGGTGTTTGAAAAGCGCCAGCGGATCCACAGCGAGGTGCCGGCGGGGACGCTCACCGGGATGTTTGGAGCCGTTAGGGTGGTCGCGGAGGACACCGAGCCTTCGTATGTTGAGAAATCCAATCCGGGGATTGTGGTCCAGCCGGTGGCGGCATGGAGGTCGGCGAGCGCGGCACCGCCCTGGTATTGGACGGTCACAGTGACGCTGCGGCCGGTTGCGGCCTCCCGCCACTGCTCGGGGGAATAGGCGAGCGTGAAGGAAGTGAGTTCCTGGCCGGAGTTGTTGGCGAATGCCAGACCGAGATGGGTGGGGGCGGATTCAACCTGGGTGTGGTAGGCAAGGGCGCGGTCGGGGTTGCCTGAGGTGCCGACGCTGGCCAAGATCAATGCTGCGGCATTTCCGGAGCCTGATGTGGTAACGGCGGCGGTATTGAGATTGCCGGTGCCATCGGCAGCGTACCAGCCCGGCAAGGTGGAATTGTTAGTCCAAGTGAAAGTGCCCGAAGCGGGGAGTGTGTCGAAGCTTTGGGAGTAAGGGCTTCCGTCAAGAGCGTAGGTGGAGCCTCCCGTCGTGCCGGAGGCGGTGACCGAAATGTCGGCGTTCGCGGTGGTGAGAGAGGCGAGGCCGGTGATCCCTGCGGCGAGCAGGATGCGAAGGGTTTTGGTCATGAAGTGCGGGTTTTTAAAACTGAAGATGGTGAGGATGGGCCCAGGCCGGGCGAACGGAGGTGAAGAGACTGGCTCGTGTCAACCCTCAACAATTGCGGGTCGGCGACGGGGTAATGGGTTTAGTCCACCCGTCAGCTTACCCGGGTTCCACGTATTCGTCCACGGCCCGGAAGTCGAGACGGCCGGTTTTCGGATTGTTGAAGAAGAAAACATACATCCGGATGTGCTTCTGGACCGGCCAGCGGGCGGAACTCAATGGACGATCCCCGTCCGCTTCCCGAACTCCCAGACCGACGGTGTAGTAACTCCCGTCCTCACTCGGACCTGCGGGCCGCAGCATCTCGCCTTTGTTCGGAGCGAGGATGAATTTCGATGTCCCGACGAATCCGAGAACCGTCTTGTCGGCGTGATTGAAGAAATAGACGTCGCCCGGGCGGAACTTCGCATCATCGGCGGGGATGATCACCGGGTCGTAGCCCGTCTTCGCCGATGGGACTAACAGCACAATGAATGAATCCCCCTTCTCCGGCAGGGTGACGGTGGCAAGCGACGCATTGTGATCCGACGAGCGCACGCTGAACACCCGCTCCGGCGGCGTTTGAGGTTCGGACAAATGATTCATCGGCAGGTCGAAGGGATCCGACTTGGCGTCCTTGGCGGCGAGCACGACCTTGCCCGCCTCCTCGCCTCCCCGTTCGGCGAGGAAACGGACAGCAAGACCTTTTTTTGCTGCCGGCGGCTGGGCGTGGGCGGCGCAGGAAATCAGCAGACAAACGAGGATGGATAGCTTCGACATGGGTTGTTAGTGGTTCAGACTTCCGCGGCGGACAACCAGCGGAACGAGAGGATTTGATAGCGGCGCCCGAAGGTGCGGTTGACCTGCTTGGAAAGGCTGGCGATGGCGGTGGTGGCAGGATCCGCGGGATCGACGAAATTCCGATCGCGCTCGACGACCGCCTCGCACCACGCGCGGCCGGTTACCTTTCCACTGGCATCCACCGCCTCGCCGTAGGCGCGAACGATGAAGCTGTCGGAACGGACGGAGAGCACCGGTGCGATGGGTGTGAGAATGTCCGCCTGTTTCACATAGCCGGGGATTCCATAGGCCATCGGTCCCTCCTCCGCTTTAGGGAAGGCGAAAGTGGCTTTTGGGGGAGCGAGGGAGCGGCTTCCAGAGCGGAAGGCTTTGTTGATGGCCACGTCATCGGAGTCGAGGGCGCATTGGATCGCGCCGGCTTTGGCGAGATCCTGATCCGTGCCGACACGGCGGTTGACGAAGTCCGCCAGGCTGAGGAATGGGCCGCGCTTGCGGATTTCAATCACTAGCGCCCGGGCCAGTTGATCGATTTCATCATCACTCAGTTCACGGCGCCCGAGCCATTGGGAGGCATCCTTCACATCGAGGGTGCCACTGCCCTTCACCACCACGTCCTGCGGTGATTGGATTCCCAGGACCGGAGTCTTGTCACTCGTGGAGGGGGCGATCGATTCCTTTCCAGTTGCATCGCGCACGACGATGGGCCTGCCCTTCAGGCCGCCCAGCACCGCTTTCCATGCTTCGATCGAGGTGGAGTTGACGTTGAACAATCCATCCACCCGGAGGTAGCTTGCCACATTCTGAATCGCGGCATCGGTGGCGGAGGCTCCGCTGAAAAGCGATTTCGCGAAAGTGGCGGGATTCTGTCCATCGAGCTGAGGCTGGTAGCGGACGACCGGGAGCTTGGAGGTCTTGGAAAAGAACTCGCTCGCCACGACCGCCGGCGTCTTGTTGGCGGGGAAGGTTTTTGAACTCTTCGAAGCGATGCCGGAGAAAAACCAGTCGTCCCAAAGCCCTCGGTTCGCGAGATACGAGTGGTCGGCCAAGGGTCTGCTAGGGAGCAGCGTGCCTTCGGTCTTGTCCGGGGCCAACATCGGAGGCGCGAGTGAATTTCCAATTGCGTGGGAGATCTGCGGCAACATCGGTTCCCGATCATTCAGTCCGGAACTGTTGATCCCACCCGTGGGGCGGATGAACTCAAAGCCATTGGCGAACGAATGTTGAAGTGAAGCGATGGAAACCAAGGGTTCGCGCGGAATCGAGTGGGTGGTGACAATCCCGGTGCCATCCTGCGCGTTCATGCCTCCTCCATAGAATCCGGAACCATCCACACTGACATCCAGGCTGCGGTTGACCCAGCTAACCAGTGGCTCGGCCCGAAACTCATAAGGCAGCACATCCATCTCCTTCTTGCTCAGATCATAGAAATCCACCTGATGCGCCTTCGGATTGAAGCGCGAGAGGAAGCGGGTGCCGGTGGATGAACCGAATTCCGTTTTGGCATCAAAGGAAACCAGGAGGAACGGAGACTTCTCGTCACGGAGTTGACCGAAAGACAGAGGGCGCGAGTCGATCGCTTTCAATGGCTTGAATACATCCGGAAAATTGTTAGCAAACAGCAGTTGGCCGACCGGCTTGGTCCCCGGAGTGCTCGTCCCGCGGAGAGCGGAGCCGGCTTTCAGCCGTTTGTCGCCGAAGTCCCAGTCAATATACATTCCTCCGTAGCCGACGCCGGGTCCCTTCTTGCTATCGTCCTCTCCGACCAAGACATCGTGGTGGGTGAGCGAGTAGTGGCGGGTATGGCGGTCGAGTCCGGTGGTGCTGCGGCCCCGGCCTTGGAATTGGCCGGCGGTGACGTTGTTGGCAGCGGCGGTGTAGGTCAAGGTGCTGCCGCTCGTGACCTCGAGAATTTTGCCTGCGAGATCCTTGAGCGGAGTGGCGAAACCACCGGCGTAACTGAAGCCTTTTTTGCCCTCAATCCAGATGGTGTCCTTCATTTTTTCCATCTGGGTGCTGCTGTTTTGGGAAAACTTGATTACCTCTCCGGGCTTGAAAACCATTTGCGTGGCCGCAGTGTTGCCGACCTTGAGCGTGAGGTAGTGCATGTCCTCCTCAACGGAGTTGGTCGTGCCCGAGAGTGTCGAGGCCAGCGGAGAAGCAGTGGTGAAGGCTGGATTGCCGTTGATCTTCACATCAAGACTGTACGGAACCTGCCAGTAGCTGATGGAAATAAAGGCATTCGGTGGAATTACCAGCGGGATGTCGAGTGGGTTCCAGAGAGTGACGATCGGGTCCGCGACGACGTGAACCTGATAAGCCGTTTTGGCGCTCGCTCCCGATCCTGTGGTTATCGGGAACGACTTGAATGAAAGCACCAACTGATAGCTGAGAATGGTGGGTTGCTTGAAGTAGAAGTTATCGTCATCGGCACAAACCGCGGCCGACGACGGGAGTGTCGCGCTATCATTGGTTCCCCCCACCATCATATATGGAGTGCCGCTGGCAAACGTGCCGCTGGTGCTATACTTATAACCGCCGCTACGGACAATGTTCTTGTAGGAATTGTAGTAACTCCACAGCTCCTGGAAGTTGATTCCGTTTTCCCCTCCCACCGTATAAAGAGACTTCGAAGCTGGATTCTTGGCGACGGGGGACTCAAGTTGCAGCGAGAGGTCCTTGCGGAACCCGCCGGACGCCACATTGGTTAGCATTCCCGTGGAGCCGGGGGCCAGATCGTGGAACAAGCCTCGCGGCGCGGTGGGATCGGATGCGAGATGCTCCGATTGCCTCCAGCTCGTCACGAGCGCCAACCGCGCATCGTCAATCGCCAGCTTTTCGAACGGCTTGACGGTCCCCGAGGTGGAGCTTTCCACCGCGCTGCGGGGTGCGGACTGAAGATTTCCCCGAACGACGCCGAGCGAGGTTTTGTCCGTGGAGACTGGTGGCGTTGCGAGAGCGGCTTTGGCGGCCTGGTCACCCACCCACCACGCCAGCCTTGCCGGTTTGTTGTGCTGAAGGACGCTGATGGTCGGCACCGATATCCGTCCTTCGGTGTTGCTCGCGCCGAGGGTGCCGGCTCCGACAAGTTCCACCGAATTCGGAGCGGCGGTGTCCGGCAGCGTCGCAGTCCCGGTTTTCGCGGGATCTCCTGAAACCAGCCATGACAGGAAATCGGGTGTCGGCCGCGTGCTGGAAGTCGCCGGCCACGAGCGATACACCCCTGTCCAGCGGAGGTTTCCAGGAGCTGCCGCGGTCTGCTTGCCGTCTGAAGTCTTGCTTCGTTGATCGGCAGGCACGGTGACCCGTTGATCCGGGCCGGTCGTCTTCTGGATCTGATTGATCGCCAGCATCAGGGCTAGCCTTGCGTTGGCGCGCGCGGACTGCATCGCATCGTTCTGGGACGACGAGCGCAGACTGACACTGGCAAGACTGAGCAACCCGACTGCGATCACCGTCAGCAAAATCATCAGGGAAAGCGTCACAACCAGCGCGAAGCCAGGAGGATGGTTTCTTCGGGGCGTTCGCTTATGACGAAGCGGTGCCCTGGGCAGGATGGATCTCATGGGTTCAAGGGGTTTTGAAAGGGAAGCAAGGGATCTTTCAAACCGGGCTGCGGGAAGTGCGACCGCTCTGGGTAAGGATGTGGGCTTGCGATGTAGTCATGATGTAAATATGTCAGGCGGCTCTTGGTCCGGCTATTCGTGGTTCTGCATTCCCTATTGAACTTTGTGCAGCGGAAATCCGGCGGCGTGGCGGCATCGGTCCCAACCCTTCGGTCCTAAGGCTGGTGGACTCGAAGTCGGACCAACAGCTTCGGTTGGCCCGTGGGGAGGGATGCGACGAGCGTTTCGGTCGTTGCGGTGGAGGACTCCACGGTGACCGGCAAAGTGCCGCTCCACTCCTCAAGATCGGTCGAGGTCTGCACGGTATAGGTCAGGCCGCTGAGGTTGTTCGGGCGGGTGAATCGGAAAACGCGCTGGCCCGCCGCTTGGGAAAGCGTCGGCAAGCCCTGCATGGACGGCTGTTGCGGGTTGAGCCCGAGGCCGAACTCCATGAGATCTGCGATGCCGTCGCCATCCGAGTCGGGGCCGGTGATTCCGTTGCGGGCGGACCAGGCGGCGAACGTGTCGGTCGCTGGATCAGCGTACGACGTTTTGAGCCAGTTGGATTTGTGCCAGGTGAGCACTCCCGCACCGGCCCCGGCTGCGACGATTTCACCCAGCACGGCAGGATCATGGTAGGCGCTTGGCGGTAACGTGTAGGGCGCGTTGCCGTCCGGGGTATTCCAGGAGAACGTTTTGATCGTCGCCTGGAAAGGCCCGAGCGGGTTGCCCGGATCGGTGCTGTTGCCGCGCACGTTGGTGGTGGTGCCGTCGGTGTTGTGGTAAATATAGATCGTGTCGGTCGCCTTGATCTTGCCGGTGTAAATCGGATTGGAAGGATTTGTCTGATTGTTGCGAAGCGGCCAGTTGCAGTCGATGTACACCGATTTCTCGACCAGCAGGGCACCGTCCTCCGTGGAAATGCTGCCGTTGATCGGCGGGTTGAAATTGTAGTTATTGGTGAAGGTGGCCTGGTCGGCCGAATTCATGGCGTTGAATCTCGCGTTGCGCATCCGCTTCGCCGCCTGCACCAGAGTGTCGTCCACATAGATGTTATAATTGTGCGCGGTACCCCCGGCCAATCGGGGCAGGCGGTCCCAGGTATTGATATACCATTGGTGGTGGAAGGTGATGGAAGAGTTCACGTTCTCCGCATTGAGCGAGAGCTCGCCAATCGCGGTGGTCTTGTCCGGACCTTGCAGGATTTCAACGATGTCCTCGACGCTGAAGCCGCGCGTTCGGAGAAAATCATACATCGGATGGGCACTCATGTTAGCTTCGAGCAGATTGATCTGTTGTCGGACAAAGCTGTTGCTGTTGGTGGCGCCGTCGTCGCCCTCATACTTGTTCCATGAGTGGGTGACGTTGCTGACTCCTCCTTTGTTATCGACGATGCCGTCGTAGGACTTTGTGAACGTACAGTGGTCGATCCAGACGTGGTCAACCGTGCCGCCACCGACGCTCAGGGTAATGAAATCCCAGTTATTGTTGTCGTAGTCGCCCCTGCTGTCCTCATCCCATTCCCACAACTCGTCAAACTTCAGATTGCGGATGATGATGTTCGCGGTGGACTTTACTCCCCAAATGCAGTGTCTGATGGCCGAGCCGTTCGCGGAGAAGATGGTGAGGCCGCCATTCTTGGGATTGATATAAATGGTGCTGACACCTGACGTCAGAAGCTTCGGATGCAGCTTTGGCGCAACGGCAGCGACAAATGGCGTGTTGATGGCGGTTTGTACGGCCGTGCCGATTTCGTTCCAACCGAGATCCAGGTCGTTCATGATTTCGATGACCTTGACGCCTTGGCCCTTGTTAGCGGCACCGAGGGCCTGGGCAAATTCCAATGGTGTGGAAACCTTGCGGTACGCGGTATCTGTTTCCGGGATGACCCCTCCGCCGGTGGTGGTGGCGGGACTGTAAGTATTGGATGGGACGCCCGGATAGATGGGTTGGGCGGCGAATCCATAAAGGTTGAAGGTGGAGTCCGGCAAGCTGTTGGTAGTGCTGACCGTGGCCGTGGCGCTTGACGCGGAACCATGGGAATTGGTGGCGGTCACGCGGTAAGCGCCGGCATCGTTGGCGGTAAGGCCGGCGAGGGTGAGCTTGTTGCCGGTGGCGTCGGGAACAATGACGTCGTTTTTAAACCACGCGTAGGTCATCGGCTCGCTGCCGCTAAAAGTTGCCTTGAACATTGCGCCTCCACCGAGCATCCGGGTGATTGATACAGGCGAGGCGACGATGGTGGGTGCGCCAGTGGATCCGGCGACGACAGTGAGTGTCGCCGAGTCGCTCGTGACCGAGCTGGCGGCATGGGTCACGGTGACGGAGTAAGTGCCTGCATCGGCGGCGGCAACAGTATCGATTGTATAGTCTGGAAGGGTTGCGCCGGAGATTGGGTCAACGCCCTTGAACCACTGATAGGCAAGCGGCGCCGCGCCGGAGGCGGCGACGGAAAATGTAGCGCTGCCGCCTGCGGTGACGTTCTGATCCGAGGGATGGGTGGTGATAACAGGAGACGGATCAACCGGTGTGCCAGTTCCGGCTGAGAAAGTGACGTTATCGACGGCCAGGATGTCATGGGAAGTTGTCGAAGTGGTGGCGTTGTTAGTAAAGACCCAGCGAACCCACAGCGAGGTGCCGTTGGCAATGCTCACCGGGATGCCGGCAGCGCTGAGTGAGGTGGAGTTGGGCGCTGTGCCGTTCAACGTGGAGAAGCCGAGGCTGGGAAGGGTGGTCCAGCCGCCGGATGCATGAAGATCGGCGGATGTGGCTCCCACCTTGTATTGGACCGCGGCGGTGACTGTGCGCATGTTGGTGCCCTCCTTCCATTGCTCCGCCGAGTAGGCGAGGGAGAACGACGTGATTTCGCTGCCCGTGTTGTTGATGAAAGCAATGCCCAAATGGCTGGGCGCGGTGACCAGGCGGGTGTGATAGGCGAGCGCGCGTTCGTTGCTTCCTGCGGCACCGACATTGGAGAGAGTGAGGTCGTCGGGGTTGGTGCCGGTGCCATTGATGGTCTTTCCCGCGGAGTTCAGTCCGCCGGCACCGTCGGCGGCATACCAGCCTGGCAGGGTGGTGTCGTTGGACCAGGTAAAGGTGCCCGAGGCGGGAAGGGAATCGAAGGATTGCACATAAGCACCGCCGTTGAGAGCGTAGGTGGAGCCGCTGGTCGTGCCAGAGGAAGTGATCGAAATGGAAGCGACCGCGGGAACCAGCCCGATGAAACCAATGACGACAGTTGCGCCTAGCGTGCAGAGGGTTTTTATCATGACGATAAGAGTTTTTGAAAACTAACCTATATCTTCCAAAACCTGATCGAAAGTGATCCGGATTCCAGGTAGATATAAACGAGATGAATATGGCAGACCTCCATCATCAATGATACCTAGGAATTTGCATTCCATATTGAAACTTGTGGTGATGAAAGGCGCCAATCCGGAATCGGCGCGCTTTCACTGCCCACACACCGCCAATGAAAATTCCGTCCTCGAGTGGCCATTTTCGACGCGAAACAGCACCCGGTTCACGCCCTTCTTGAGCCGCACCTTGCGGAAGCCTTCATCCACCCGCCATGGCTTGAGTTTGGTGCCGCTGGCCCACACGAGCTGGTCTTCGATCCATAGTTTCGAGAAATCATCACTCCCCACGGTGATCCAGACTTCACATTCCTCCACGGCGCGAAGTTCGGTGTAGGCATAGTAAATGATGTAATCGAGGTCGCGCACCCTGAATGAGTCGGTGCTGTTGGTGTCTCCGCTTGGCAGCGGATTGAATCCGTCAAACGGTGGAATCACTTCGGGTTGCGCCGACTGAAAAAATTCCCAGCTAACCGGACGGCCGCGCTTGCCCACGTAGGTCGCGTTCAGATCCACCACCGTCTCGGGAGGGAACTGTTTCTCGATGTTCGCCCGCCCCGCGTTGTCGAACGGTCCGAGCAAATACCAGCTATCGACAAACATCCATCGACCCGCCACGGCCCCGGTGCCGATGACGCGGCCGGGGACGGCGCCCAGATCTTTTTGTACGGGTGGCGGCCCCGAACTTGAGCCTTCGCCCCCGCCAGGGAGTCCGCTGCCAACTCCGCTTCCGCCGTTATTACCCGCGGTGCCGGCGCCCGCTCTTGCGCCACTGCCTGAACCGCCCGCGCCACCTCCTGAGCCACCTCCTGAGCCACCTCCTGAGCCGCCCGTGCCACTTCCTGAGCCGCCCGCTCCACTACCCGAGCCAGCCGCTCCACTGCCCGCGCCCGTCGTGCCGCCACTCGAATCAGGGCGGCCTGAACCTGCGCCACTCGCCATCACTCCTGTCATATCTTTTGCACGTTCGCTTTCGTCTTCGAGAGCGAGTTGCTCCAGCGCCTGATGTTGGCCGGTTCCAGAACCGAGTCCACGCGCCTGCCCCAGCATGGAATCCGCGAGCGAACGCATCGCCGCGATTTGCGAACGCGCGTCCAGCACCGCCTGGCGTTGTGCCTCGGGATCCGCACTGTTGCCCGGTGAGCCGGTCAATGACGCTGATAGATCCGGCCGCGCCGTATGCGCCGCCTCCGTGAGTTCGAGCGCCCGGGCCAATGGGATCTGACGTTGCATCGCGAGTTGCGTGGCGCGCAGCCGCTGATAGATCTCCGTCAGTTCGGCTTCCGTCCGCACCGCTGCCTGATAGACGCCCGCCAGATCCGACGGCGTTTGATCCGCTGCCGTCGGTGCTGCCGCCGCTCCACTCTGTGCCTCGGAAAATGCCTTTGTCGCCTGCGACTGTGTGGCCATCGCCTCCGTTTGCAACCGCTGCGCCTCGCGCAGGTTTTCCGCCGCCTCGCGCTGCATCGCTTCGGGGTTGGCTCCCGGCTTGTCGGAGAACTTGGCCACGCGTCCCGTCTGTTCGGTGATGCGTTTCTGGAATTTAGGGATGTCACTTTGCGCCCGAGTTAGATTTTTTTGTGCGTTGGCGGCAGCCTTTTGCGTTTCGGACGCGCGCTTCTTGGCAGTTGAAATCTGCGCCTTGTCATTGCTTGCCTGGGCGGCGTCCATGGCGGCTTTCGCGGACTCAGCTTCAGCCTGAAGTTTCGGCAAATCCCTGCCTAACACTTCCGCATTGGCGAGCGCCGCTGCCAGTTGCGACTCGGCGGTGCGCAGCATTTCCTTCGCTTCCACCAAGTCATCTTCCTTCGGTTTGTTCTTTGCCTCCGCTGCCGCCGCGCCGGTAATTTGCCCCTCCACCTGGGCTTGTGCCTGAGCGGCGCGGGCTTGGGCGGCGCTCGCCTTGGCCTGCGCCTGATAGGCCTGCTCAAACTTCGGGTCGGCCAGGGCGAGCGATTCAAACGCCTCTCCCTGCGCCTTGCTCGCGCCTAACTGAGCTTCGCGGATCGCGGTTAAATCCACGGGGCTCGATGCCAATTGCTCGTTTGCCTGTTTCAACGCCGCTTCCGCTGCCGCTTGGGCTTTGGCGGCGTTCTCCTGGGCTGCGGCCACCGCCTCAATCGCCGCCGGCGGCTTGCCGGTGGCGAGGCGCAGTTCGTCGCGCTTGCCGGCTTCGAGTTCCGCCAGTTCGCGGCGTGCCTCGGCCAGGGCGCGCACCTCGTCTGTTAGCGATACGGCTTGCCGCTCGCGAACTTGCTCCATCACCTGGGCGGCACGGGCGGGGCTGACGTGCGAGGCGGAGCCCGCTTTTTTGGCATTCAGATCGATGACGCGGACGGGTGAAAAGAAGATCAGCCAGCCAAGCAACAGTGCGTGAAAGGCCAGCGAAGCCAACCACCACACGGGCGATGTGTTCCGGCGGCGGGAAGGATTCATTTTCGATTTCATAGGTCTATTTACCCTTCTCCTCGCCGCGGGTGTGCAAGCCGACGTTGTGCAAGCCTTCAAATGCGCAGAGATCCACCACGCGGACGACGTCAAGGAAGCGCGAATCGCGGTCCGCATCAATGCGCACCTTGCGGTTGGGATTCACCTGTGCCGCCTGGCGGAGTTGCTGGTGCAAACGTTCGTTGTCCACCGGCTCGATGTTGCTATCGCCGCCGAGATATACCTTGCCGAGTTTGTCCACGCCGATGATCAACACATCCGGCACCTGCACGACGGTGAGCGCGGAACTGGCGTCCGCGAGGTTGAGCGGGAGCTCCTTCTGTTTGTTCTTCAGGGTGGTGGCGACGAGGAAGAAAATGATAATGACAAGCATGCAATCGATCATAGGGATAAGCATGATCTCGAACGGCTCGTCCTCGGTTTTGTGAATGCGCATGACGGTTGTTAATTGGATTGTTTCGTCATGAGCCACTCCGAGAGCAGGTTGGTGACATCCTCCTCCAGCAGGACACCGAAGCTCGCCGTGCGATGCTTGAAGAAGTGGAACAGCGCCAGGAACGGAATTGCGACGGCCAGGCCGAGCCCGGTGGTGACGAGAGCCTCGGAGATGCCGCCGGCGAGCTGCGACGCGTCGCCGAGCGAACCCGCCAGAGCGACGGTTTCAAAGGTGGTGATCATGCCAAGGATCATGCCCAGCAAGCCTAACAATGGCTCGAGCGTGGCGACGATGCCCAGCGGATACGCCCGTTGATAGTGGTTTGAAATATCCCGCGAAGCCATATCTCCACAGACCGCCGAGACTTCCACCATGGGCGACTGGCGGTTCTTCGCGATGAAGGAAATGATGTGGGCGAGCGTGCTCGGGTCGGTCTCACCCAGTTTCTCCAACTGGTCGAATTTACCTTCGCGCCAGAGTTTGCGGGCATTGTCAGCCAATCCCACGGGCGCGAGGTTCTTGCGCCGCAGGCGGACGAGCCGCTCGAAGACAAATCCCGCGCCGAAAACCGATAAGGCGATCTGAACGACAGCCGCCGGTCCGCCTTGCTTCAAGCGTTCGCCCCACGAACTGGTGAAGCTTTTCCCCGCTGCGTGTGGCGGGGGAGTGGTCGGGTTCGTTTCCGCAGCAAGCAGGGAAGAGGTGCAGCACAGGATCAGCAGCAGGCCGCCAACGCATTTGAGAATGGGGTTCATGATATTGAGATGATGGATTGAATGTGAAAGGATTTTCTTGGATTACTTCGCCGTCTGGCTCGCTAGCAGTTTTCGCCATTTCTTCTGGCCGTTCGTGACAATGCTGTTCGGCTGCGAGGTATAGAAATCGTAACCGAGCTTGTTCTTCGCAGCCATGGCTTCGAATGTCTCATAAAGAACTCCATCCCGGCCGGGGAAAACCGGCTTGCTGGTCTTCAGGTCGTAAAACCGTGCCCAGCGAACTTCGGTGGAGGCCGGGTCGGCCACATAGACCGTCTTGCCGTCCATCTCTTTCGTGCCCATGCCGGTGACCTTTACTTCGTCAAACCAGGTCAATCCGCTTTCGATGCAGGCGACGATCTCGGGCGACGGGTTGGTTAGAGACATCAGGAACTTCAAGGTCCGGGCGCTTTCCAGTCCGCTCAACGTGGCCGGCTCCATCTTGCGTGCGTTGGATGGCTGAAGCGTGAGCGGGTCGAATTGCGCACTCCAGACGGTCTTCCTGCCATCCTGCACGATCTGGGTTTTTAACAGGCAGTCGATTCCTCTGGTCATTGCGTCCGCGGCCTGCTTGCGCTGGGTTTCGTCAAGAAAGGCATAGCTGGGTTCGTTGCCCGCAATACCCTGGAGCAGGACCAGGATGTTGGTGATGGCGTTGTCATTGAAGGCGATGTCGTCGTGATACTTGCCCTCCAACGGATAGACCTGCGGCCAGCCACCGTTAGGGTATTGCGCGGCTGAGATGAAATTCAGCCCCTTGATAAAGGCCGCCTTGCAATCCTCCCGTTTTGTCGCCAGCCATACGTTGGCAAGGTATTCCATTTCCGCGGTGGTCGAACTGTTGTCAAAGGTGGCGACATAATGCGCGGACTGTCCCGGTTCATTCTGCGAGGTCCATTGCATCCCCGGTTTGCGAGGACCTTCGCTGAAACCGAGGTGTTTGGACCAGCCACCCGACGGCGTTTGATAGGACAGGATCGCGTCTGCCAGCTTCCCGGCCTCTTCCCCGCCATACCACGCGTTTCCGGCTTCGACCGACAGTTTGAAATCGCCACCGCTGGGTGCGCGGACAGCACCCGGCAGGTTGTTGGCAGCCACTTCCGCCTGCAATGCCGCATGGTCCGCCGCTGCGCCGGATTTGGATTTTTCCAGGTAAGCTTTCCAAACGGGCTGTTCCGCGGGTGGTAATTCGTTGAGCCGGGCCGGCGTTACCGGTTCGGCGAATACCGATGTCAGCGTAAGCGCAACTGCGAGGCAATGGGGAATGTTTGTTAATTGAATCATGTTAGTTAAAGCTCTGTCAGGGTTGATACGAGAATCAATGCGATGAGTTTACGTATTATTTTAATATTTATTTCGTGATACGAGTTGGGTATTCCGAGCTTTTTATAAGTTATAAAAAGAGCCTATCTCATTATCCGGGGCCGTCCGGAAATTGCCTTCCCTCGGAGGGAAATAGTGCACTAGAGAGATCGATAAGGTGAAGATAAAAGATATTGTTTCGTCGGTAGTCTGTTAAGTGGCTAGGGCCCCCAACGTCTGCGGCGGCGCGGCAGAGTAGTGAATGGTTTCTTGGTGAATTGATTGGAGATAGGAATGCAAGGACGGGGGAGATGCTGAAATGCAAGTGGGTCTTGAATGGAATTTGGCAGATTGGGGACGCCGCGGATACGCGTGGTTCTGCATTCTCTATTGAACCTTGTGCCGATGCTGTTCCGTGATTGACCTATCAAATCAACTTTGAAAACGGATGAAGGTAAGGTCCGTCGACGAAAAAGCCGCCCCCGTTTCCGGGAGCGGCTCAAGTTCGCGATCTTCAGTTGGCGGCTTTCGCGCGGAGGAAGCCTTTGCCGGGGAGACCGTTGGATCCATCCAGGCTGAAGCTGCGGTATTCATACCCTGCGCCGACCGCCGGCAAATTCGTGGTGACCGGGGTGGGAACCACGTTCACCAGGGTGTTGAAGCCTCCCAGAGTGGTGCTGCCTTCGATGGTGTAGGTAATCCCGTCAGCCGCTTGATTCGCGGTGGGGGATGGTGTGCCGGCGAAGGCGGTTGTGCCCGTCCGGACAGCGACCGTGAGGACTAACTCGTTTGCACTGGATGGATCACCCACATAGTCGCTATCTACTGTTAGCATGTAAACCTGGCCATTGTCCGAGCCGTCGAGGGGATCGCCGTTGAAAGCGAATTCCGCAAGGTTTGTGGTGCCGTCCTTGTCGGGATCGCCTGCCGGGGTGGGATCCGCCAATGGATCGATGTTGGTGATATTCGCGGCGGCCCAGTCACCGTAGGGGCTTCCAATTTTCTCGGGTGCGGTGAGGGTGATATTTTTACCGCCGTCGGCATACTTGAGGGTATAGTTCAAGCTGCCGATGACCACCGTGGCGCCTTCGGCCAGGCCGTTGAAGATTCCGCTGAGAGTGCCGGAGTAAGTGGCGATGGTGAATACCGTGAAGCTGGGCGGAACGGCGGTTCCGAGATTCTCCACCGCGAGGGTGGCCCCGGCGAGATTGAGGTCGCCGGTGACGTTAAGTCGGTCTGAGGTGGCGGTGGGATCGGTATTGATGTCTGCATCGAAAACCGTACCGGACACCAAGGTCACACTACCGGTGGCAAGCGTGCCGATGGAGGAGGTCGAGCCGGGAGCCAGTGTGGTTCCAGTTGCCATGCCGACCGTGCCCGCCACGGTGCCGGTTCCGCCAAGCGTGCCGGCGGTGACCGAAACCGCGCTCGCCGCAACCGTGCTGCCGTTCACCAGCAGCGTGCCTGCGTTCACTTGAGTCGTACCGGTGTAGGTGTTCGCGCCAGCTAGCACCCATGTTCCAGCGAGGCTCTTGATGACGTCGGTGGCCCCGCCGGTGCCGTCCCCGATAATTGGAGTAAAGGTATTCGCGCCGGTATTGATTCCCGTCAACGTCAGCGTTCGCGCGCCGGAGACGCCGAATTCGAGTGCACCTGTGCCGGTGAAGCTCAAAGTGTTCGAGGCAGTGGCGCTGGAGGAATCGATGGTTGCAGTCAGACCACTGGCATCGCCGATCGTGAACAAGCGATCGGTGGTCGTGGGAGTCGATGCGGTAGCGACTGTGTATTGGAGTGTTCCACCGCCGAAGACCAGATCCGCCGCCGAACCCCCGCTCGAGCCTTTGCCGATGGAGCTGTTGGTGTTTACCGCGGCCAATCCACCTACGTTCAGAGTGCCGGCATCGATGGTTGTCGCGCCTGTCCAACCATTGGTAACTGTCGTAACATTCAGCGTTCCAGCTCCAAGTTTTGTCAGTGTTCCCGTCCCGCTGGGCGCGCGGCCTGTTCCCCAGTCAACGGACTGGCCATTGGTGTCGATCTTGTAGGCCTGGCCCGAGGCTGCACTGAACCGGGAGCTATAGTCCGTCTGGTTGCTCGCGCTGAATTGTAACGTGCCGCCACCAAAGGAAATGATTCCCACGCTGGCAACCGTGCCACTGCCACCAAGCGGCCCCCCGCTTCCGCTCTGGGCACTGCCAAGATTTAAAACACCCGCGGTTAAAGTGGTGCCGCCGGTGTAGGTGTTGTTCTGATTTAGAACCACAGTGCCCGCACCAAGCTTGGTGAAGCCACCGGTTGTTTGGTTGAGAACTTGATCCACGGTAAACGTGTTGCCGCTGTTGTTAATGTCCAGGCCGACGGTTTTGCCAGAGTTGAAGGAAACCGTGTGGCCGATGCCGCTGAAATTAGTAAGGGCGATGCCCGTAACCTGCAACGTGCCCCCGTCGAAAACCAGATTGGAGGCCGCTTCGCCAAGGTTGTTTGCGGCACCCGCGCTCAGTGTCCCGGCACTGATCGTCGTCAGTCCGGTATAGGCATTGTTGCCGGCCAGGGTGAGCGTGCCGCTCCCGAGCTTGGTCAATCCACCGGTGTTGTTGCTATCAATTGCACTGGCGTAAGTGACAACATTGGCACCGGTATCGATGGAGACCGCGCCGGTGCTGTTGTGCAGGCGGTTGGATAGATCCTGGCTGTTCGATGCGCCATATAGCAAGGTGCCGCCGGTGAAGGTCACATTTCCAGATGTTCCCATGCCATCGGTCACGAAGTTCAAAATTCCTGATTTAATGGTCGTCCCACCCGTATAGCTGCCGGCTGCGCTGAGAACCAGAGTGCCTGGACCGTCCTTTGCAAGGCTTCGGGCCGATGCATCCTGGCCTACTGCTCCAACCAGCGTTACCGTTGCGCCAGTTCCCGTATTGAGCGTGGCGTCCGAGTTTAGTGTGGTTGTACCGGCGATGGTTAGTTTCGGAGTGCTGCCGACGTTCGCATTGGGGCCGGCCCCTGTCGTCAACGTTGCACCGTTGTTTATCGCCAAACTACTGAATGTAAAGGTCGTGGTCAATGACCCCGCGGCGACGACTCCGAAGGAAAGTGTTCCATCAGCATTTACAACAAAACCGGGGCTATAGATTCGAGTACCGGAGCCTGAGGTGTTTCGAAGGGTGAAATCACCGCCATTGAGATTGATTGCCGTGAAGCCGTTAAGTCCCGTTCCATCGAGGCTAATGTCAAATAAGCCTTGGTTCAAATTGAGTTGGCCGGTGACATTGATATTGTATCGCGTGCTTGCACCGGCGCCTCTCAGGGTCAATGCTCCCGGCCCGGTTTTAGTCAATCCACCGGTCCCGGTCATAACGGTTGTTCCATCACGCTCGTGAATCAGGGTTCCATCAATATTGAAAATCGCCTCTGACGTTCCAAAGGCCAACACGACCTCGGATGTGCCCGATATGAGCATGGTGCTGGTCCCGCCCGTTTGCACAACGGCGCCCAGGCCGCCTTGTCCCGTCGTGATAATTCTATCACCTCCGCTCGCCAGCAAGTCGATGGTGTCGTCCAGCATCAGGGAGTTCAAGGTGCGGGCTGCGGTAACTGATTGATCCCCCGCAGGCCGGGCGTTTACGGTATTGGCCGTCCAAGTCGTCTGTGCGCCAGTCTCGTAGGAAATGTACTTTGTAAGCGCCCCTCCCGCCCCCCCATCGTGCGTCGCGAAGTTTACCATCCCCGTCCCGGAGGATGCGGGATCGACAAGGATGACATACGGGAGAATGCCGGCAGTAAGGGTAGGTGCCGTGGTGACCGAGATGCGATTCCGGTCATCCACACCCAACCCGTTTCCGGATAACCGAAGGGTGCCTCCCGCGGTCCGAGCCAGCGAATCGAGGGTAAGTATCGAAGTTTGACCCGTGTCAGCCAGGCTGGTGTTGATGTTCAGGGTGCCGGTGCCAGTCGTGACCGCTCCGATGGATTCGCTGTAATTGGTAGCGATGGCGCTGTCGCTGAGAAAATTCAAGGTGCCGCCGCCGGCGGCGCTGGCGAACCCGCCCGCGATCCGGTCACCGTTGTTAGCGGCGGAAGTGTTGTTTAGGGCAAGCGTGCTGCGACCCCGGAGAGTGATGCCACTGCTGGTAGTAATCGAGCCGTTGGCACCGGTTAGCGTCGTCGTGCCGCGCTGGAGGGTTGTCGCGCCAGTATAGCTGTTCGTATTCGTCAACGTGAAGCTGCTTGATCCCGTTTTAGTCAGTCCGAGGCCTGCGCTTTCCTCGCTGACGGGGCTGCTGACCGTCACCAATCCAGCTCCATTGCCGCCCAAGGTGAGCACCGAGATGCCGGAGCCCAGTGAGAGCGGGGCGGAGATATTGAACGCGCCGGAACCAAGCTGGGTGAGGAACGGAATGGTCCCCATAAAACGAATGCCATTGGTGTTGGAGTCGTCGATGGTTTCCGCCGCGCTGGCGGTGCTGTTGAGCGTGAGGCCATTGACCCCCCATGGATCGCTCGCGCCGCCGCCGGTATCGACGGTGGAGGTGTAGCCGGTCACGCCACTGCCGCCAAAAGTAAGGAGGGTTGTGTTGTCGTTGCTCGGCGGGACGGTTCCGCCGTTCCATTGCGTGAGATCACTCCAGAGGCCGGTGCCGTTGTTCCAACTGAAGCTTGCGCCCGCCGCTTCATATTGCCCCACAAACAGTGCGGCAACAGAGCCTGCGAGGATGAACGGGGTTCGGAGGCGGGAGGTGGTGGATGAATGCAGGGAAGACGCGAACAAGCTGGATGATTTGGGTTTCATGGTTGGGTTTTTTTGGGTTCTGTATTGCTGGGAAATCACTTTGAACGAGGGGGCCGGGAATCCGATGGGTTGGATCCGCGGGCGGAAGGGAGGTGGGGTTTGGGTGCAATCCGGACGCGGAAATGCAATTGGGACTGTATCGAATCTGACCGATTGGAGCGGCTGTGGATATCCGTGATTCTGCTTTTCCTATTGAACTTTCTGCTGTTGCAATCCTAGGTCGTTTCGGGATTTCTCGTAGAGGATGAAGGGTCTGGACAACTCCATGGGAGGGCCGGCGGCAAGCCGCCCCCGTTTCCGGGAGCGGCCCAAGTTCGCGATCTTCAGTTGGCGGCTTTCGCGCGAAGGAAGCCTTTGCCGGGAAGACCGTTGGATCCATCCAGGCTGAAGCTGCGGTATTCATACCCTGTGCCGACCGCTGGCAAACCCGTGGTAACCGGGGTGGGAACCACGTTGACCAGGGTGTTGAAGCTTCCCAGAGTGGTGCTGCCTTGGATGGTGTAGGTAATCCCGTCAGCCGCTTGATTCGCGGTGGGGGATGGGGTGCCGGCGAAGGCGGCCGTGCCCGTCCGGACGGCGACCGTGAGGATCAACTCGCTTGCGCTGGATGGATCACCCACGTAGTCGCTATCTGCTGTTAGCATGTAAACCTGGCCATTGTCCGAACCGTCGAGGGGATCGCCATTGAAAGCGAATTCCGCAAGGTTGTTGGCACCATCTCCATCGGGGTTGCCTGCGGGAGTGGCATCTGCCAATGGGTCGATGTCGGTGATGTTCGCGGTGGCCCAGTCATCGTAGGGAGTTCCAATTTTGAGGGGCGCGGTGAGGGTGATACTGTTACCGCCGTCGGCATACTTGAGGGTATAGTTCAAGCCGCCGATCACCACCGGGGCACCTTCTGCCAGATTGTTGAAGGTTCCGGTGAGACTGCCGGAGTAAGTGGCAATGGTGAACACCGTGAAGCTGGGAGGAACGGCGGTTCCAAGATTCTCCACCGCGAGGGTGGCCCCGGCGAGGTTGAGGTCGCCATCGACGTTGAGTTGGTCGAACGTGAGGATTGGATTGGTATTGATGTCGGCATCGAAAGTTGCACCTGAGGCGAAGGTAACGGCGCCGGTGGCGAGCGTGCCGATGGTGGTGCTGGTTCCCGGAGCCACGGTGGCAGTCGTTGGGACGCTGATCGCCGCACCCACAGTGCCGGTGCCGCCAAGCGTGGTGGCGGCGGATAGGGAAACCGCGCTCGCCGCATTCGTGCTACCATTCACCAGCAGCGTGCCCGCGTTCACTTGAATCGTGCCGGTAAGAGAGGAGTTGTTACCACCGAGTGTTAGAGTTCCGCCACCGGTTTTCACAATGTTGCCCGCACCGGAGATCGCGCCGGTCAAGGCAATGTCGAACGGCGCATTGGCTTCATTCGCCGCCTTGATGGTGACACTATCAGCCGCAGACGCGCTGGTGGCCATGGCCAGCGATGAGGACCAACTGGCCTTGGCGCCCAGGGTTCCCGTTTGCAAAGTGATCACTTTGGTCGAAGTGGTGGCTATCGTGGTCAAGCCGCCCGCCCCCAAGTACAGGTTTCCGCCGGAAAGGGTGAGGTTGATCGTTCCGGTATTCGCTCCTGTGTTAGCCATGGTGATTTTCTCGATGGTGCTCGTGCCGCCCGAGAAGGTCGCGCTCGCAACATTGGCGGCGTTGCTTTTATTCAGGATGGAGAGCCCGAGGGTGGGGTCGGCCACACTAAACAGCCCACTTGTCACCCGAAGGGATGAAGTGAGGCCATTGCTTTGCACCGGTCCAAATACCATGACGTTGCCTCCGACACTAACCGACCCTCCTTCGATGGACATGGCGCCATGCGCACTGCCGTTTCCTACGATCGCGTTGTTAGTGATGGTGGTGGTGCCGCCCACGGCGATGAATCCCGCACTGAAATCACTGATGCCAATTGCACTCCTTCTGCCGTCATAGGAGAGCATGCTCACCGTTCCTCCGTTTACCTTGAAAATGCCGCCGGCAGACGTGGTATTGGACAGTAGGACGCCCCCGTTGAAATCCGCAGTGCTCCCCGAGTTGATCACAATCGCGCCATACCTGATGTTGCTGGTGGAACTGACAGTGGTCGCCCCGCTGGCGGTGAGGGAGCCACCGTTCACAATCAATTGATTGGTGAAGCCGGTGCCGCCGCTGTTTCCTGAAGCGACATCCAACGTGGTGGCGTTCAGAACGCCTCCGGTGTCCAGTCTCAGAACGCCGTTAGATGAGGCAAGAAGCGCGACCGGGCCGGTTATGCCATTGTTCGCGGATAGCACGAGCGTTCCCGCTCCCTGCCTGGTAAGGCCGCCGGTGTTGGATGCGGCAAGCGCGCTTCCAAAAATGACTTCGTTGGTGCCGGTATCGATGTTGACAGGGCTGCCACTATTGACGATCCGACTGGAGATATCCTGGGTATTACCGGTGGCGTATCTCAGCGAGCCGCCACCAAACGTAATATTGCCTGTGCTCCCTAACGCTCCGCTGACGAAGCTGGTGATGCCGGCGTTGATGTTGATGCCGCCGCTAAAAGTATTCCCCGCATTACTCAGAGTCGTTATTCCCGTGCTGGTGTTGTTCGTGATG
>JAZKGW010000005.1:61708-92676 GCA_040385685.1 Verrucomicrobiota bacterium
CTTTTCCTCCAGCGGCAGCGTCGGCAATGATGCCGTTCAGCGTGATGCCGCCCGTGCCGCTGGAGCCCACGGTGATCGTCTGCGTGGTGGCGGAGGATGTGCCGGTGGCGGTCACCGCAGCAATCGTCAGGAGCCCAGTCCCGGTGTTGGAGAAGTTGTAGGCCGTCCGCGCGCCATCCACCCCCAGAGTGATGGGGGTGCTGATGGTGGTCGCCGTGTTGGCGGTCCGGAACACTCCCGCGCCGGTGGTGCTGCCCAATGTGATTGCGTCGCCACCACTTAGGGTAATGACGACTCCATCGTCAAAAGTGATGCTGTTAGCCGCCTGCGTCGTGTCAACCGTCACAGTGCCGGCAGTGACAGCGGTGCCTGCGGAAAAGAAAAGGTTGTCAGCGATGGTCGTCGATGCCTGCGAAGGTCCGCTCGCCGCACCGGTGGAGTCCGTGTTCCAGAAAACGCTGGTTCCCCACGTTCCTGTCGCAGGAATCGCCGTGATCGCCGTGTCGTTTGGGTCCCAATAGAGATCCGTTGCCTGTGCTGTCTGCCCCGCTAACAGCACCGCGAAGGTGGCGATGGCGATGGGGAAAGATTTGAAGATGCTGTTACATTTGGGTTTCATGGTGGTTCTTTGTTTTTGGGTTTTGATAGATTCGGTCGAAAACTTGGATTTGGTCCCGACGATTGCGAGAGAGGAGATCATTGCGGGATATCTTATGCTGGATATCCAGGATGCTGGTAGTAGCCGATGAGGATTTGTCGGTGCCAGCGGGATGCGCTGGCGAAGTTGGGTTATGGTGTGAGAGTGTCAGGTTTGATTCTCCGTCACCACCCTTGATTTTGCATCAAACATTGATTTTTGTGCTGCATCAACGAAGCAGAGACTTCATGTCATTCCGGAAAAAAATTTGCGGCTGGCCGACCCGTGCCGATTGCCAGTTTCCAACTGGACGGATTGCTAGGGGGTCTGCTTCGGCGCGACCGATAGACGGAGGAAACGCGCTGCATCGGACGAAGCCGGCAGATGGACTTCGATCTGTTCGTGGGTGGCGTTGAACGGAGTGCTGGTGATGGTGACTCCATCGAGACCGTGCTGCAGCGCTGCCCAAGTGAGAAGTTGGGTCGAGCGCTCGACTTCGGAACTGTAAACCGACGAGGTGTTGATGTGCTGGAGGAAACGATAGTTCCAGCCTGCTGCTGCTGCGGCGCTGAGCTTGGGCAAGATGGAGCTGTCCGCGGCTTTGGGATTTCCGCCGAGGACGAATTCGAGGGCGTTGGCGATTCCATCGAACTCCGGATCCTCGGTGGGAGCCCCGCTGGTGGCGGGGTCGAGCTGATAGGTGGCGAGGAAGGCGGCATAGGGATCCGCAACCGACGTGGCGGCGATTTCCTGCACACTCACCTGGGTGACGCGCACGTGGGAAACGGTGTTGCCGTCGCGGTTGCGGTAGCCGATAGAGAGCGCATCGAAGCTTGCTGCCAGGGCGGACGGTAAGGTGGCGGCGCTGGTCGTCGCAGCCGTGGCGGTGGCGAGGACGGAGCCTGTGATGCTGTTGCCGGCGCGAAGCGTGGCGGTTAGTGCGAGTGCATCGGCGCCGGTGCGTGCAAGGTCGTAAGTGAAGTTGTAGGTCGCGCCGTCCGACCATGTGAACCCGGGTGCCACGGTGGAGCCGATGGAATGGACGGTGGGTGCGGACGAAGAGGTGCCGGGAATGATCAGGGATTGGGAGGAGTTGTTGGTGCCCGGTTGGGCGGGGCGTCCTTCGTGGGTGACTGCGGGGCTGGTGGCATCGAGGCTGAAGCGGTATCCCTTCCATCCCTGGGTGCCGCCGGTGGCGAGGGTGCTGGAGGTGCCGACGAGCTGGCTGTTGATCAAGCCGGTGTGTGGCAGGCTGCCGCCGGACTGATAGAAACCAAGACCGAGAACGCGCACATTGTTGGTGGTGAAGGTCACCCGCAATCGCAGGCTTTTGCCGATTTCCGGAACGGCGACCGGGGTGTTGGAAAAGCGGGCGGCGGTTTCGACCATGCCGGAGCTGGTCATGCCCATGGTTAGATCGAGACGCGGATCGACGGTCCCGGCCGTGGCGGGGTCGTCGCCGACGGCGGTGGCCGTGGCGTTCTTGGACGACATGATGTACCAGTTTGTCGCGGTCGGGCCGACCCCCGGAGAGGCGGCATGGATGGTGTCCGCGTTGAAGCCGGTTGCAAACACGCCTGTTTCAGTGAGCGTGTTCACGGTGAGGTTGGCAGTGGCCGAGGTGTCGGAGCCATAGGCATTGGTCACGATGACCTGATAGGGACCGGCGTCGGCGTTGGTCAGCGGCCCGACCTGGAGCGTGAGTCCGGTGGCTCCCGGGATCGGCCTGGTGCCGCGATACCATTGGCAGGTGAGGGGCATCGAACCGCTGGCGGCGACCGTGAATGAGACCGTCTCCCCCACGACCGCGTTCACTGAGGCGGGCTGGCCGGTGATGTCGGGCGGCAGGGACTCCAACGCAATCGTCGCCGCTTGGGAGCGCACTGAACCGTAGTCATTGGTCACCACGACCGTGTATGACCCGGCGTCAGTAGGAGTGGATGCGGCGACCGAGAAGCTCGCGGCGGTCGCTCCCTCGATCGCGGCCGGTCCACGATACCACTGATAGCTGAGCCGTCCTGGACCCGTGGCCGTCACCGACAGGCTGAAGCCCGCACCGGAGACCACGGATTGCGAGACGGGCTGGGTGCCTAACTGAGGTATGGGAAACGCGGTCGCGGCCAGCTCGTTGAGATAAATTTCAAGATTCGTATAACCGGCTTCGTTCGTTAGATTTCGATCGGCCGGATTGGCGGGGTTCAAGCCGCGCGCGGTTTCCCAAGCGTCGGGCATGCCGTCGGCGTCGCTGTCGGGGGGCGCGGGCGTGGAGGCGAGCACAGGCCAGCCGCCAACGTCGGCCTGCGAGTCGATGATGCCGGGGTAGTTGTTAGCGCTGCCATTGTAGGTCGCCGTGCCATTGGTGACTTCCGAGACGATGCGCGCGTCCACCGGGTCGCGTGCGGGCAGGCGGCAGCCGGAATGCGCGAGCACGAGCGGATAGGAGTTTTGGGCGGTCTGGGTGATGACGGGAGGAACCACAAATGGATCGTTCGCGCGCATGAGAGGAAACTCCGCCGAGGGCACGACCTGGACGCCGCCATTCCAGTTGTCGGCAGTCACGGTCGCGCTGGCGGTGGTGTGATTTCCCGCGATGTGGAACAAGCTGAGGGTCGGGCCGGTGGATTCGGCGTTTTTGGTTGGTTCTAGCAGACGGTAGCGGATGGCGCCCGTGCCGGTGGCGGGCCCGTTCTTGTAGGTGTTGTTGATCATGTTCTGGCGGGCCGGCAATCCGGCGTCGGTGGGCTCGCCGCCGTAGGTGGAGTTGCCGCGCCAGTTGTAGATCAAGTTGTTGCGCATATCGACGAGTTCGTCGGCGGTGCCGTGGGTGCGGGCGCCATTGAAGCGGGGATTGCGGCTGTCGTGGTGGGCGATGAGGTTGTGATGGAAGGTCGCGCCGAGGCCACCCCAGATCGCGCCGTAACCGTGGGCTCCCTTGCTGTGCACCGAGTCGCGCAGACTCTCGGAAATGATGCACCACTGCATCGTGAAATTCGTGTTGTCGTAAGAGGTGGCGGTTTCATCCACCGACCAGGAAAAACTGCAATGGTCCACGATCATGTTGCTCGCGTAGCGGCACGAGAAAGCGTCGTTTTCGCTTCCGGAAACATCGCCGAGCCGCGAGCGGAGGAAGCGGATGATGACGTTGGAGGAGTTGCTCGGGTCGATCGGATAGTAGGCGAGGCAAATGCCATCGCCCGGAGCGGTCTGGCCGGCGATGGTTAGATTTCCCTGCGTGATGCGCAGGGTGGAGGCCAGGTAAATCGTGCCCGAGACGGCGAAGACCACGGTGCGCGGGACGCCTGCGTTGCGGTTGGCCACGGCGTCACGGAGCGAACCGGCACCCGCGTTGTTCAGGTTAGTGACCACATAGACTTCACCCCCGCGGCCGCCGCTGCCGAAGCGGCCGAAGCCCTCCGCATTGGGAAAGGCCAGTGTTTGGCCCGAGGCGGCGGGCGTAGCGAGGGCAAGCAGAGCAACGCCGAGCCCGCGGAAGGACATGGGGAATTGGGAACCGACGAGCATCATGGCTGCTGGAATTACTGGGGTTTTCAAAGCTCGCGGAAAGTTTAGCCGAACCGCGCCACTGGGGTGACCGGCGATCTTAAGCGGGCGCGGAGAGCCGGTAAACGGCATCTTTCGGCAAACTACCTTGAATATTCGGAGCGTCCCTAGCAGGCCGCGCTGGCCATGACGATGCCTCATTGTCCTGGCACCACGGTTTGCAATTGGTCTGCCGCCAGCGCGGCGGGATGGAAGCGGACTTCGCGGATCGCGCCTTTGAACCAGGAAACCTTGTTTTGTCTAACTCCCAGCGAGACACGTCCTTCCTTCATCGCGGGAAAAGCGATTTTCCCGGTCAGTTCACGGACACCGTTGACGTAACTCGTCAGCGTTTCGCCGTCATAGCTCATCGCGACCCAATGCCACCGGTCGAGCGGGTGCGCCTTCGCGCGGTCTAGCAGCACGCAGGCGGCCTTGCCCGCGCGCAGGTACGAATCGAGGCACCATTTGCCGTCTGGCAACACGCGAAGTTCCAGCAGCGCGCGTGACTTCGCGGTGTCCTCCGAGTGGAAGAACCGTTGCTCCTCGCCACCACCGGATCCGGGGGAAATGAGGATTTCCACAGTGAACTGGGAGCAACCCGCCAGTGGATTGACTGGCATGAGAAGCCCTTCGCTGGTGCCGTTGAAGGCAATCGCCGGCGCTGGTTCAATTAGAACCTTGGGGGCGCCCATCACCTCGGGCGCCAAGCCGCCGATCTGATCGATCCGGTTCAACTGCCAGACGGTGGCCACCGTTTCCGGTGCCGCAGTCAGCCCGCCAAGAAAGGCGGATCCGATCAATCCGGTCCGCAACCCAATGGAACGCAGCGTGTGGCTTGTTAGGGAAAACGTCATGTCAGTTAGGGGTGAGACCCAATCGGAAATATCGTTGTGAGCCAGGGACTGTTGGGAGAATGGCTTGCCATTCCTGCATCTGGCCCGCGGTGTTGATGAGTTGTGTGCCAAGGGGACTCCAGCCATTCAAGGTGGTGGAGGTGTAGGGAATCGCGGTCATGTCGATGGCGGAGGTTTCCCTGAACCAGCGGAAGGATCCAGCGTTGGTCATTTTCGGCAGCAGCGCGGTGGGAATGGCGGTGCCCGCATCCAACCCGACGAGATAATGGAGGGCGTTCGGTTGGCCATCCGGTGACAAGGAAGAGGCGGAAGTATGCGGCTGGGAGAGTGAGTCTTCGCCAAACTGTTGTTCGCGCCAGAGCTGCCAGCCGGCGCGGTATTCCACCAGTCCGATGTCCGGCGTGCCCTCATAATAGGAGGTGTCGTAGGGCAGGGTGATCCCGGGCGGCAGCACGCCTCCATTGATGACCCCATGGCCGGCAATAGGGCGGGCGAAGTTGCCGAAATCAATGCTTCCGTCGGCGTTCCTTGGCCATGTTAGGGGCGGCGTCAGGTTCTGGAAACTCGCCGCGCTGATGGTGATGCCGCCGTCGTTGATGCTCGGACCGCGGCTGCTGCTGCCGACATACCAGAAGCAATTCGCGCCGGTCGGTGCGCCGCTTGAGCCGCCGTAGCGGTCGTTGACGCCACTGACCGTCGTGTAGAGCGACGCGTTGTTAAAGAAAACGGGGCCGGGCTGATCGAATTTGAAATTTCCCTGGGCGTTGTTGAAGCAAAGGTTGCCGACGAGGCGGATCGCGGCGGGGTTGCTGTTCCAGGTGATGCCGTTCTTGCCGTTCGAGTAGGCCATCGAGCGGGTGACGGTATGGACCACTGGCATGTCCGAGCCGCCGAGCTTGAAGCCATTGCGGTCGCCGTTGGAGTTGCTGGTGCCGTCGGTTAGAGTGCCGTTGTTATGGGCGATGCAGCGGTCGATCACGACGCTGCCGATGGGACCAGTCTCGGTCTTGGTGAACAAATCCCATCCGTCGTCGATGTTGTGGTGGGCGATGCAGCCGCGGAAGACGTTGCCGTCGCCACTGGTGAGCTTGCAGGCGAAGCCGTCGGCGTTTTCTCCGCCGTTCGGCGGAGTGTCGTAGTTGTCCCAGCTTTCGCAGTTGAGAATGAGGTTGAAGGATGGCCAGAGGGCGGGGCCGTCGCTCGACTGATAGCGCGAGATTTGCAGCCCGCTGTCGCGGCAGGAATGGGTGCGGCAGAGTTCGATGATGTTCTGGTTGCCGGCGACATAGATGCCGTTGTCCGCAGCGCCTTTGATGGTTAGGCCGCGGAAGTGCCACCAGTCGCCTCCTAACATGATGCCGCGCGGATTTGAGACGGACGACGTGCTGCCATACGGCTGGCTGCTGAAGTCGAGGACCGGTTCCTCGGGGATGCCGTTGGCCGGGGTGAAGGCGAGGATCGACTTCCGCAGCAGGTCGCTGGTGCCGTTGTTTCCGCGGGCAATGGTGACTTGGGTGTTATAGTTGTAGGTGCCGCCGCGCAAATAGATGATGCCGCCGGGTGCGATGCGCGTGACGGCCTCGGCGAGCGTGGTGGGCTGCGCGATGGTGCCGGGTGCGGCGGCGGTGCCACCGGGTGCGACGTAAATGCCGGGAGGCGCGGCGACGGTGGTGATGGTTAGAGAGGCCGCATCACTGGACGTGTCATCGACGGTGTTGGTCGCGGTGACCCGATAGCTGCCGACGGCGGACGGTTGCACGTTGGTTAGTGTTAGTGAGGAGGTCGTCGCTCCATCCACTGGCGCGCCGTTTCTGGTCCACTGCCAGGCAATGGGGTCCGTGCCACGGGCGGTTGCGGTGAAGGTGACGGTGCTGCCGCTGATCGCCGCCACGGATTCCGGATGCAGCGTGAAGACCGGGGCCTGCGGCGTCACGGTGAGCAGGGCGGGGTCGCTTTCAGTCGAACCATAGGGATTTGTGGCAAGCGCGGTGTAGGTGCCGCCGAGCTGCAAGTTCGTTAGAGTGAGCGTTGTTGCCGTATCTCCGGGAAGGTCCGTCCCATTGCGGCGCCATTGCCAGGTGATGGGGGGCAAACCGGCGGCATCGGCGCTCAAGATGACGTCGCTGCCGGCTGGCATGGATTGCCCCTGAGGGTGGGTTCCGACGATCGGCGGTCCGGGCGGCACGGCGTTGAGCTTTTCCACGGTGATTCGTGAAAAGACAAAGCTGGTGGCGGTCTGCGCGCTGTTGGCCGGACGCAGCGCGAAGCCGTCGAAATCGACCACGGGCGAGTCATCCGTGGCGGTGTGGGTGATGCTCCATCCGTCCGAACGAGAAAACGTGGCGGTGATTTCCGCGCCCGCCGTCGTGCGGGTGATGCTCCATTCCAACGTGTGCAACGCACCGCTGACAAATCCCGGCGAGCCGTCCGCTGCCCCCCCGTCGCCGTCGGGCAGGGTGGTGAAATCGCCCGCGCTGCCCATCAGGTCGCTGCTGGAAACCGTGGTGCGTTCGCGGATGCTGATCGGGCCGGCGACGCCGAAGGTTTGTCCGAAGTTCATGTTTAACGCGTAGCCTGCAACGCCCTCACCCGCCGGGGATGAATTGTCCGCCGTGGTGCGGGTGCCGCCGCTGAAATCGAACAACCCGATCCGCAGGGCGCGGCTGGAATTGGTGGCATTCACGCCGACGGGCGTGAAGCGCAAGGTGACCTTCAAGGTTTCGCCCTGCAGCAGGGAAACCGGGACAGCCGGGTTTTCGGTGAAATGGGTCCACCACGACCGAGACGAGCCGCTGGCGGTCGTGCCCGTCAGCGATCCCGCCGCCGCCGTGAGCGATGCGGAGCTCGATGCATGCCACGCCGACTCGGCGGTTAGGGCGGTGTCGCTGCGGGTGGCGTCAGCCCAACTGTCATCCAACAGGACATCGGCCTGAGCGGAGATCGCCGTTAGGAACAGCGCGATGAGTCTTGCGGGCATGTTTGAAGGGTTTTGATGACAAGATGGGTTTTCATCACAACGATGGAGCTTTCAATAGGGATTATCGCGAGGCTAGGCGAAGGGGGGCGCATGGCTACTGCTGAGTTCTGCAATCCGCATTGAAAAACCAGCGACCCCGCCTGAAGCCAAAAATGCCAGTTTGAGCCGGTTTGGAACGACCACAATCGCCCGGAATTCAAGGTGGAATGCAGAAACGGCAGGTTTTACGGCGATTTGGAATTCGAGCAACATTCCCGAACTCTCAACTTGGGTTTTCAATTCCGGCAAGGTCGGGAAGATCCCAACCCGATCATTTGCAAATCCCATGAAGCCAGTCCTCCTCACTCTCGCACTGCTTCTCACGTCGTTGCCCCGGTCCGGTGCGGACGAGTCCGGACAGGCGATGATTCCGATTCCGCTGCAAAGCCGGATCCGCCAGGTGCAGCCAATGACCGGCATCGTGTTCTGGGATGATTCGGAAAATACCAAGACCGATGCCATCCAGCTCGAGTTTTCCTACATGCGTTACTCCGACATTGTCACCCGCCGCAACACTTATAACTGGTCGGCCGTGGAGAAGAAGCTCGGTCAAATCGCCGGGCGCAAGCATCAGGCCATCCTGCGGTTTTACTTCGTCTATCCCGGCAGGCAGACCGCCGTTCCCGCGTATATCAAGGGCCTGACGGATTACAAGGAGACGACAGGCAAAAGCGAGGGCAAGGACACCGGGTTTCCCGATTGGTCGCATCCGGAGTTGAAGCGCTTTGTGAAGGAGTTCTACACGCGGTTCGCCGGGCGGTATGACAAGGATCCGCGCATTGCATTTTTGCAAACCGGCTTCGGGCTGTGGGCGGAATATCACATTTACGAAGGGCCCTTCAAATTGGGCCGCACGTTCCCGGACAAGGCGTTTCAAGCGGAATTCCTGAATCATCTGGCAACGGCGTTCAAAGAGCTGCCTTGGAGCATCTCGGTGGATGCGGCGAGCGAGGAAGTTTCGCCGATAGCCGACAATGCCCCGTTGCTCAAACTGCCCTTCGGGGTCTTCGACGATTCGTTTCTTTGCAAACAACACGCGAAGGAAAACGAGCCCAACTGGAACGCGCTCGATCGCGAACGCTATCGGCGCGCGCCGGCGGGTGGCGAATTCAGTTATTACACCGACCGCGACCAGAAGCTGGCTTTGTCACCCGACGGTCCCCACGGCGTTTCATTCGAGAAAGCGGCGCGTGCCTTCCACATCAGCTACATGATCGGCAATGACCAACCCGAGCACCAAACCATGCAGCGGATCAAGCAGGCGGGCATGGCCTGCGGCTATAAATTCCGCATTGATGGATTTCAGTCCGGTGAGCGGTCCGCTCGCGTCAGCGTCACTAACACCGGTCGCGCGCCAATCTATCGTGATGCCTTCGTCGCAGTGAACGGAGTGCGCGCGGACCGGTCGCTGAAAGGTCTCGGCCCCGGCAAGAGCGGGACCTTCGACATCGCCAGCGGCGGCGGTCGACCGAGGCTCACCATCGAAAGCGACCATCTGGTGCCCGGCCAGGTCATCGGCCTTGAAGCGGATTTGAAGTGAAAACGCGACGGAAGAGTGCGCCATCGCCGGGTGTTTCCGGGCGGGTTTTTCCCACACTGGACAAATCCGGCCGGGTCTGGCATCCATCCGCCCCCATGTTGTCCGAGTTAGCGAAAGCCTATGAACCCCAAGCGGTGGAAGCCAAGTGGTACGCCGCTTGGATCGCCGGAAAATGTTTCGAAGCCGATCCTTCGTCCGCGAAGGACGGGTATTCGATCGTCATTCCGCCGCCGAATGTCACCGGAATTTTGCACCTCGGCCACGTCCTGAACAACGCGCTGCAGGACATTCTCGCCCGCCGCGCGCGGCAAAATGGCAAGGAAGTGCTGTGGCTGCCCGGCACCGACCACGCGGGCATCGCGACGCAGGCGCGGGTCGAACGCGAGGTGCGCGAAACGGAAGGCGTGAGCCGCCGCGACCTGGGGCGCGAGGAGTTCCTCAATCGCGTTTGGGATTTTAAAAACAAGCATGGCGACATCATCATCAACCAGCTCAAGCGCCTCGGCTGCTCGTGCGACTGGAGCCGCGAGCGGTTCACGATGGACGAGCCCTACACCGAGTGGGTGAGCCATGTGTATGTGGAGCTTTTCAAAAAAGGCCTGATCTACCGCGGCAAGCGGATGGTGAACTGGTGCCCGGTTTCGCTCACCGCTCTATCAGACGAAGAAGTGATCATGACGCCGCAGCGATCGAAGTTGTATTTCATGAAATACGAACTCGCCGATGCTCCCGGCGAGTACTTGGAAATCTCCACGACTCGTCCGGAAACGTTGATGGGCGACGTGGCGGTGGCGGTGAATCCCAAGGATCCGCGCTTCACGAAATACATCGGGCGCAAGGTGTTCCGGCCGTTTCCGCATACGGAGATCCCGATCATCGCGGACGATCATGTGGACATCGAGTTCGGCACCGGCGCGTTGAAGATCACTCCGGCGCACGACAAGGCGGACTTTGAAATCGGCGTGAGGCATAACCTCGAAATCATCGATGTTCTAACTCCCGATGCGCATATCAACTGCCCGGACGTGCCCGAACTCCACGGTCTCGATCGTTTCGTCGCGCGCCGGAAAGCGGCGACGATGTTAGAAGAGATGGGCCTCTTGCTCAAGATCGAGGAATACGAGAACAACGTCGGTTATTCCGAGCGGGGCCATGTGCCGATCGAGCCGCGGATCTCGATGCAGTGGTTTTTGAAGTATCCAAAGATCCGGGAAGCTGCCGAGGCGGTGGCCAACGGTGACATCCAGTTCCGTCCAGAACGCTGGGCGAAGACGTATGCGCATTGGATGGCCAATCTTCAGGACTGGTGTATCAGCCGCCAGCTTTGGTGGGGGCACCAGATTCCGGTTTGGTATCGTAAGGACAAGCTTGACGGCCTCAAGAACGCCGAGTCGTTAGGGATGGACGATTTCTCCGCCGGCGACATCCACGTCGGCCTTGAAGCGCCCGCCGATGCGGAGAACTGGACCCGCGACGAGGACGTGATGGACACGTGGTTTTCCTCGTGGCTGTGGCCGTTCGCGACGATGGCGGATGTGGGTGAGGAAACTGCGACATTAAAGAAGTTTTATCCGACGGACGATCTCGTCACTGGTCCCGACATCATCTTCTTCTGGGTCGCCCGGATGATCATGGCGGGTTACGAGTTCACCGGCGCGCTGCCATTCAGGAACGTCTATTTCACCTCCATCATCCGCGACCTCAAGGGGCGGAAGATGTCGAAGTCGTTAGGAAACTCACCCGATCCCGTCGAGCTGATGGAGAAGTATGGCGCGGACGGCTTGCGGTTCGGCCTGATGCGGATCGCGCCGGTGGGCAGCGATTTGCGTTTCGACGAAGTTTCGATCGAGGAAGGGCGGAATTTCGCTAACAAACTCTACAACGCCTGCCGTCTCCGGCAGATGGGCGGCGAGCCGTTTCAAGCATTGGAGACACTCGACTCGGCGCGTCCCTATCATCTCAACGCGATGGCGAAGCTTGACGAGCTGGCGGTCGATCTTGAGCGGCTTTATGGCGAGTACCGCTTCGGCGAAATCGGCCACCGCTTGTATGAGTTCCTGTGGAACGACTTCTGCGACAAGTTCCTCGAAGCCGTGAAGCTGGACCTTCGCGAAACCGCGGAGCCGTGGGCGAAGGCGCTTTCGCTCGGCGTTTTCGACGCGATCATGGGCCGCTATTTGCAACTGCTGAGTCCCTACATGCCGCACGTCACGGAAGAGCTGTCCCAGCGGATGGGTTACGTCGCACCCGGCGAATTCCTGATGCAGAAGCTGCTGCCGTCGGAGCCGCTGCTCGAACTGCTATCCGAGGAAAAAATTGCCGATGCTCAGATTATCGCCGGCGAAATTTACGAAGCCGCCGGCCGCATGCGGAACTTGAAAGCGGAATACAAAATGGGTTCCCGCAAGGACATCAAGTTCGTCATCAAATCCGCGCCCATGTGGGCGGAGAGTGAGGTCCAAGTGCTCGCGCTGCTCGTCGGGGCGGGGGAAATCACGCTGGATTCTTCTTACGAGGCACCGAAGGGCACCCCGGCGGCTGTGACCGGAATCGGCGAAGTTTACATGCCGCTGGAGGGGCTGATCGACATCGAGGCCGAGCGGGCTCGCTTGACGAAGGAAATCTCCAGCACCGAGATCGAGATCAAAAAGTGCGAGGGCAAGCTGGGCAACGCGAGTTTCGTGGATCGCGCGCCGCCCGACGTCGTCGAGCAGGAAAAAGCCCGGTTGGAAGACTGGAAGGCCAAATTGGTCCAGCTTCGCGAGATGCTCGCGGCGCTGGCATGACCGCTTGCCAACGAGGGTTCCTTCACTAAAGTGACCGGGCGATCGACAGCACATGACGAACCTCAGAAGTATTCCCGGAATCGGCAAGGCCTCGCTCGAACTGCTCGAAGCCGCCGGTTTCCCCGATGCCGAATCGCTCGCCAAGGCCGGCGTGGACGAGCTTGCCCGTGAATTGGAACGCGCGAACCGGATTCTCCAAATCGCCAAGCGCGCTCCGGCCCGTGGCAACGTCCAGAAATGGATCGATTCCGCCCGTGACCTCACCGGCGCCGTGGAAAACGCCACGCAGGCAGTGACGATGCCCATCAACCACGAGATTTCCCCGCAAGTGATTGCGATGCTGGCCAACGCGCCGTTTGCCATCCCGCTGCCGGCCAAGTTTCTGATGGAGCAGCAGTTGGCGGTCGGGGACATCCCGGCGGCGATTTTGCTCAACCGTTATTCGGGAGATCTTGAGGTGAAAATCGACGATCGCGTGCCAGGTCCGAAGCCCGGCCGTCCCGTCGTGGCATCCAGCAATGTGAAAATCGCGGAAACCAGCGGAACTCGCGTGGAGATCGACGCTTCCCGGTTCAAGTCCATCGATACTCTGGCAGGACCGGTCGCGCGGACGAGCGCCGCGACGGTGAACAACGATGACCGCGTCGCCCTGATCCGCGGACCCCGCGTGGAAACCAACAAGGGCCGCGATCCGCAGTCCCGCCGCTACATCCGCGGGGTGCTGCACAGCCATCCGGTCGCACTGACCAGCGGGGCACTGCTGACGCTTCTTCTCGGGTTCATCCTGCCCGTTGGGATCATTTCCGCAGGACTGCTGCTGTTGTCACGTGAGGTGCCGGCGCAGTTCGGATGGGTGCCCAAATGGTTTCTGGTGTTTCCGGCGAGCCTGCCGGCGGTGGGTCTCGCCTGGCTGGTGTGGGGCATGCACGGGAGCTGCCGGATCTGCGGGCAGAAGCTGTTTGTCCCGAGAATGTGTTTGAAAAACACCAAGGCGCATCACATCCGCGGGCTGGGACACATCGTCCCGGTGTGTTTGCATATCCTGTTGTTCAGGTGGTTCCGCTGCACCTACTGCGGAACGCCGGTTAGATTGAAGAAGTGAACCCGGATTTTTTGCCGATGAAACGTTGTCACCCATGGCTCTTGTGTTTCGCCGTCGCGCTCGCTTCGTGCAAGACCGGGAAGGTCACGCAGGACGAGCAACCCAATCCCATCACACCATCAGGGAAGCCGCTCATCCGCTCGAAGAACTCCGATGCCGGCACCCCCGTCACTCCGGGCGGCGACGCCAGCGGTAAACCCTTGCCCGCGGGCATCACGCCGGAATCGGACATCGTTTACACCGATCCCGACCGCCCCGAAGTCGGCATTCCCGAGCTGGCCACCTTGCTCTCCGCGCCCAAGCGCGGGCCTTGGGAGGAAAGCGCAACCATCGCCCGCCAGCGGTCCGTCCGCGAAGGCAAGCCGCTGTTGATCTGGTTCACCGATTCCCAAACCAGCCCGATGTGCAAGGCGCTGAGCCAGGAATTGTTTGCCACCAGCGAATTTGGCGACTGGGCCACCGAGAAGCTGGTCCGTTTGAAAGTGGACGCAAACATTGTCGTCGATGATCCGGATCTGACGTTGCTCCAAAAGGAAAACCGGATTTACGAGATCAAGCACTACGCCTTGGAGTTGAAAAAGCGCTACAAGGTCATGGGCTACCCGGCGCTGATCATGCTCAATTCGAGCGGCGAGGTGATTGGCCACTACCGCGGTTACAAGCGCGGGAACGCGGAATACCTGTGGGGCCAGCTGCGACACGCCGAAGCTGTATCCGTCGAGGCTAACAGAGCTTGGCGCGCCAGCCTTGAGAAAAAGGGCTACCGCGAATGGCAGGACCGCAAGGAGCGCAAGGTTTTCGCCAAGCTGACTTCGTATTCAAACGGCACTCTCACCCTCATCGAGCCCGACGGCACCCGATCCCGCACCAAGGAGTCGAGTTTGTCGGACAAGGACCGGGGCTGGATCGCCGAGCAGAAGAAGATCCGGAAAATCCAGTGATTGTAGCGTCGTTCTGTGAGCGACGATGCCAATGAGAAGCGCAACAGGCCGGAGAAGACGGTCGCAGACCGCCTCTACAATTTATTTTCTGCGGCGCAGAATCAGCAGGGCGCCGATCAGTCCGAGGGCCACGCTGGCGGTTTCCGGGACGAGCGTGTAGCTCGGGGTGCTGGCAGTGGGAGTCTGATAGGATTCACCCCAGTTTGAGATGCTTGGACTGGACGCGGAGAGCCCGTCCACCGCGCCGTCAGAACCACCGCCGCCGGAGGAGTAGACATCGAAGGTGAACGAATTGTCGAGAGCGAGTCCGAGGCTGGCGAAGTCCAGTGAAATGGTGACGGAACTCGTATCTCTGGAAATTGACAGATTGGAAGTGTTAGGTGTCGGGGTATTGCTGTCCTTGATCCACGAACCCGTGTAGTCCCACAGTTCGGCGCCATTTCCTGAATCCACCCAAGAGCCGATCCAGTGCTCCATGCCGTCCTGCATGCTGATTGGGCGCCCCCATCCGTTGCTGGCGGTGTCGCCGCCCACGGTGGTGCTGATTCCGATCATGTATTTGCCCCAGTTGGTCGTAACGGGATCGCCGTTCAGGTTGATCTTGAAGGTGAGGGTGGTGTTGTCATTGGAGACGTCCACACTGGTGATATCGAGGTGAGGGTATGGGTTGCCAGGGACTGCCACGTCACCCGTGCTGTCCGTGAAAATCGCGGCGGCATGGAGAGTCGATGCCGTGGTGGCGAAGACACAAAAGATGAAGAGGGGGCTTTTCAGCTTCATGAGCATTGGATGGGTTTTACGAAGCGGGGGAGGGGGAGGGCAACCCCAAATGTAAATCCATCCCGCCTCGGTTTAGAAAACTTTGATGAATTTTCAGTCGGCGTCCTCTTCGTCCCGCATCGGCAGGCCTTCGAGGCTGGCGCGATAGGCTTTTTCATCAAATGCCCTGCGGGTCCTGAGGATGTTGTCCATCTCTTCGCCGAGGCAGAGCGCGATCTGGGTTTTCGCCTCGGTTTCCTCGATCCCCAGCTTCAGCAACCGGGCGAATGTCTTCGCGACGTACGGCGTCTGCGGTGAAGTGAGTTGTTGCTCAACGGCAGCGAGCAGGTCGGGGAGCAGATCGTCGTTCATGGCCGGAAAGATGGAAAGACCGGGGCCGGAACTCAATGACCAAAGATTCGCGGTTCTACCTCACTTGGATCGATTCCAAGCAGTTCCATATTTCATCAAATCCCGGCCGCTCACGCACCACTTCCGCAACACACGATTCCTGCAATTTCCACATGCCCTCCACCGCCTCCCGGTCACCGGCCTCGAATTCCACACGCTCCAGCAGCTCCTCTAACAAGCATCCGAATGCCCGCACCTCGATCCGCTCGAAGTCCACTTCCCGCGGATATAACGAAGCGGCCCCGAAATCTCCTAGCAGACAATCGCCGTCGGCGTTGCGCAGTATGTTGTGGGCGTAGAAATCCCCGTGCGCGATTCCCCGCTCGTGGAGGTGCCGGGCCGCCGATGCCAGCGCCGACATTTTCCGCAGCACCCCGGCGAGCCGGAACCGGCGATCCGCCGCATACACATCCCGCGTGCATGATTCGAAATCCGGCGGTCCGGCCAGGTTCACGAATCCGGGATCGACCAGCGGCATCACCAGGCCATTCCGGCCATCCGGATGGTTAAAAACCTTTCCTAACACCCCGATCAGATTGGGATGACTGCCCGCCGCCAGGCAGGCTGCCATTTCCTGGTCCGGCAGGCCGTCGCTGGTCATGGTCCCTTTGAAAATCTTCACGGCCACCGGCCGCTCCTGCCAGCGCGCCCGGTGAATCACGCCTGACGCGCCTTCTCCGAGTTGCTCTTCCGGGTGCAATTCCGTCCAGCAGATTTCCGGCATTTCCACTCCGCCCGAAACTTCCGACCACGGATTGCCCGCGAGCGCCAGCCAGGACAGACGTGGCAACTCAAACAGCCACTGGGGAAATTCGCGGAACCGGTTCGCCGCGAGCCGGATCAACTCCAGTTTCACGCACGCGGCCATCGACTCCGGCAAATCCTCCAGCCGATTTCCCGCCAGCATCAGTTTCTGCAATCGCCCACACCGGCCGATCGATCCCGGCAGCGCGCCGATTCGGTTGTCCGTTAGGATCAACCACCGCAGTAGTGGAGGAAACGCCGCCTCGTCCACCGTCTCGATCAGGTTCGCCTTGAAACCCACCATCTCCAATGCCGCGCATTCTCCCAGCACCGCCGGCAGATGGCGGAAATCGTTGTCCGAACAAAACAGGATCCTCAGCTTGTGCAGCCGCGCGAAGTCGTCCGGCAGTTCGGACAAGCGGTTGCCCGATAGATTCAGGATCTCCAGAGTGTCCGCCAGATCGAGGATCTCGCGCGGAAACTCAGTGAGATCACCGCGGAGGTCGAGACGGGTGATTCCAGTTAGCTCGCCCGCGCGCAGTTGTGAGAGTGTGTGCATGCATGTAGTCCCGCTTTCAAGCCGTCTTCTCTTTGGCTCAAGACCGGCTGAAGCTGGGACTACTTACGGAAGAGGATGCTGGGGGGCAAGAACTGCCTGCGATTCCATCATGTCGACCCACGCCCCGTATTCGGGGGGAATCGGCGCTTCAAAACGCAGGCGCTCGCCGGTCACCGGATGATCGAGCGTGAGCCGCCAGGCGTGGAGCATCAGGCGGCCGGTTTGTTCGGAGGCCTTGCTGGGCTTGCCGTAGATCGGATCCCCTACGAGCGGAGCGCCCTTGTGATGGAGATGGACGCGGATCTGATGGGTGCGGCCGGTGTGGAGGTGGCAAAGGATGAGGGCCGTTAGGGATGCGGGATCGGTGGCAAGGATTTCGTAATCAGTGATGGCGGTCTTGCCGCCGGGAGGATTGACGACAGCCATCTTCTGGCGGTTCACCGGGTGACGGCCGATGTGGGTGAAAATGCTTTCCTTGGCGGGTTTCGGGATGCCTTGGGTGACGGCGAGGTAGAGTTTCTCCATCGACCGCCCGGAAAATTGGTTGACCAGCGATTGGTGGGCGACATCGGACTTCGCGACGACGATGCAGCCGGAGGTGTCCTTGTCAAGGCGGTGGACGATGCCGGGGCGCTCGACGCCGCCGATTCCTGATAGTTTTCCCCGGCAGTGGTGGAGCAGGGCGTTGACCAACGTGCCATCGGGATTTCCTGGTGCCGGGTGGACGACCATGCCGGAGCCTTTGTTGAGGACCACCATGTCGGCATCCTCGAACAGAATTTCCAGTGCGAGGTCCTGCGGCGCGTTGTCTAATGGCACGGCCTCGGGCACGATCACCGTGATCCGGTCGCCGAGCTTCACCGAGTCGCGCGGCTTGGCCGGGTGGCCGTTGACCTGGATGTATTGCTCGCGGATGAGCACCTGGATCCGCGACCGGGAAAGGTCGGCAAGGCGCGCGGCGAGAAACGCGTCGATGCGCTCGCCCGGACTGTCTTCGACTTGGATTTCCACGGGCGGAGTCTGTCCGTGAGGAAACGCGCTGCAAGTTTGTTCGCAAGCGAATCGACAGTCGGTAAGACCAAAGTCCAAGCATCGCGGACGTTGGGATGACGGGTCCATCCTTGCCACGCCCCGCCGGAACGTCTTGGATAAGATCGTGATTGAAAGGAACACGCTCATGCCCACCCACATCCAACGTGAATCCAACAAAGCCTGCGTGATCCGTTTTACCGGAATCCTGATGGGAGTGCTTTCGCTCGCCGCTTGCGGACTTCCCACGGGTGGCGCGCGCACCCCTTCGACGGCCATGAGAACCGGCAATGAGAGCACGCCACTGGCGGCGGCGGTGCGGCCACGGGTCGCGGCGCATCCGGGGCAGTCCGGGATCCATGTGCTCGCGGACGCACACGATGCCTTGGCCGCGCGACTTGCCTTGGCGGACATCGCGAAGCGCAGCCTCGACGTGCAGTATTTCATTTGGAACAAGGACATGACCGGCAGGGTCCTGATCGAGCGCTTGTTCCGTGCGGCGGATCGCGGCGTGCGCGTGCGCCTGCTGCTAGACGATCTCGGCACGATGCCGTCCGACAAGGTGCTGCTCGCCATCGACAGCCATCCGAACATCGAGGTGCGCATGTTCAATCCGGTGGCCATGCGTTCGCCGCGCATGCTCGGCATCGCCAGCGACTTCGCGCGCATCAACAAGCGGATGCACAACAAGTCGTTCACGACCGACGGCCAGGTCGCGATCGTCGGCGGTCGCAACATCGGCGACGAATATTACGGCGCTCACGCCGGCGCGAATTTCGCCGACCTCGACGTGGCGCTCATCGGTCCGGTCGTGAAACAGGTGTCGGAAGAATTCGACCTTTATTGGAATCATAAGGCGTCGATTCCGATCGCCAATCTTTCGCGGCAAAACACCACCTCTGATGCACTGGCCGCGGAGCGTGCTGTCCTTGGCGCGCATCACCGGACGGCGGCGGATTCCGCCTACGCGGAAAGTCTGCGTGACAGTGAATTCGCCAGGCAGCTGCGGAGCCGGAACATTTCCTTCTACTGGGGGCGCGCCACGATCGTGGATGACCACCCCGACAAGGTGCTTGCCTCCTCGGCCGATACGGAGACCCACCTCGCGCCGCAGCTTCGCAAGCTGGCTGATAAAACGAAGCGCGAGTTGTTCCTCGTTTCGCCGTATTTTGTGCCCGGGAAAGAGGGCGTCGCCCTGCTGGCCGCCGTGCGGCAGCGCGGTGCGCGCGTGGTCGTGATCACCAATTCGCTGGAGTCCACCGACGGCCTGCCGGTCCACGCGGGCTATCAGCGCTACCGCAAGCCTCTGCTAGAGGCCGGCATCGAGCTTTACGAAATCAAGCCTGCCGCCACCGACCGGCGCAAGCGGCGGGCGGGCAGCGGCTTCTTCGGCTCACGTGGCGCGAGCGGGTCGAGTGGCGCGAGCTTGCACGCGAAGACCTTTGCCTTTGACCGCCGCATCGGCTTCGTCGGTTCCTACAATCTCGATCCGCGTTCGAGTCGACTGAACACCGAGATGGGCGTGCTTTTCGATTGCCCGGAGTTGGTGAAACAACTGCCCGAGACACTCGAACTAGACATGGATCGCAACATGTATCGGGTGGAACTCGACGGCGGCCGGCTCGTGTGGGTGACGCGCGAGGGCGACAAAGAAGTGCGCTACACCTCTGAGCCGGAGGCTGGTTTCTCGAAGCGCGCCAAGGTCCAGGTGCTGAGCTGGTTGCCCATCGAATGGATGCTTTGAGGAAAATGCGCTTCAAGTTCAAGTTTGCACGATAATGCCACGTAGTTAGCCTGTGCCCATGCCGGAAACCGCGGAGATCATAGCCTATTGCCATTCGTGCGGAAGCCCGATGAATGTCCAGGCTGTGGCCCCATTTTCCAATGTCGAGTGTCCGACTTGCGGCAAGCACACCCGGGTGAAGCGGGAATTCGGCCCGTACACGCTCGTCCGCCGCCACGCGATCGGCGGGATGAGCATGGTTTTCGCCGCACAGGACAACACGCTGGACCGCGAGGTGATTTTGAAAATCCTCAGCGAGGAATTCTCCGCGGACGAGAAGCGAATCGCGGCGTTTGAAGAGGAGGCGCGGATCACCGCCTCATTCAGCCACCCGCATGTCGTTAGAGTGCTGCGGACCGGCAAGGCCTTCGGGCGGTTTTACATCGCCATGGAACTCGTCCCGGGCGGGCATTTCGAACACCAGATCCGCGAGCGCGGAAAAATCCCGGAGGAGGAAATGCTGCCGCTCGCCATCGAGGTCGCCCAAGGGCTCAAGGCCGCCCACGCCGCCGGCCTGATCCACCGCGATGTGAAACCGGGCAACATCCTGCTCGATGCCGAAGGCCATGCGAAGCTGGTGGACTTCGGCCTTGCGCTGGTGACCCAGGGCGGCAAAGCCCAGGCCGAGGAAGTCTGGGCCACGCCCTATTATGTCCCGCCGGAAACCATCGAAGGCGATCCCGAGGATTTGCGTTCCGATATCTATGCCTTCGGGGCGACTCTCTATCATGCGTTGGCCGGCTTCCCGTCTTGCGACGCGGAAACGATGTCCACCGAGATCCTGCGCGCCGCGAAGAAAAACGTCGTCCCGCTGGGCACCGCCGATCCGTCTCTATCAGCCGCCACCTGCGCGATCGTCGAGCGGGCGATGGCCTATGATCCGAAGGACCGCTTCACGTCCTACGATGAAATGATCGCGATGCTGGAGGTCGCCTTGAAGCGCGTGAAATCGGGCGCTGCCGGTGCCTCCGAAACTTCCGGCAGCGCCGCGAAACGCCGGGCGAGGAAAAAGCAGGGGGAACTCATCACGCTCGCCGTCGCCGGCGTGGTTTTGTTAGCGGCGGTCTCGGGAGGGATCTGGTGGGTCACCCGCAAGGATCCTTCGGTGAATTTGAAAAAACCGGTGGCTCTCGTCAACCCGCCGATCATCCCGGAAGCCACTTCCGCCGCCACCACCGACATCGCGAAGAGCTACCGCGAGGCCCGCGCCGCCGTGGCAGACCGCGATTTCGAGAAAGCCGCCGCTGGCTTTGTGAAGCTGCTGGAGAACCCGGAAGTGCAGGAACCCACCCGCACCTGGGCCGGGGTCGAGGCGGTGGTCGCCACCTATCTGAATGGCAAGCCGGGCGATGCCCGGATCCGGGCAAAGGCGACCTCCGACCACGCGGAATCCGTGCCGGAACAGTCCCGGATCCACGGGGGGGTGATCAGAATGTTAGGCAAAGTGCCGCGGCTGCCCGCCATTCCGGTGAAGGACATCGACTCGTCCGCCAGCGATGCGCCGCATGTGATGGCGTGGCTGCTAGCCGGACTCAAGGATTGGGAGCAAGGCCTGACGGGCGAAGCGGCCGGCTGGTTTGCCGCCGTCGCCGCCGCGAAGGTGTCAGCGGACGACTCGTGGCTGGCGATCTATCAGGGCATCGCCAGCGACTATCTGGCCGATCGCCAGACTCTCTCCAGCGCGGTTTTTGAAAAGCTTCCCGCCGACATCGCCGGCTGCGAGGCGGCCGTGGCGGAGCTCGACAAGATTTTGGAAAAGCTGAAAACCCGCGGCCGCGCCCGTTTCAACGTGCGCGCCTGGCAGCTCGATCTCGCGAAGCACGCCAAGCTGTTAGCCGCGCCGAAGGTGGAGTCGTCCGAACCGGCCGTCTCCGCCACATCCGCTTGGGAGCTGGTAACAATCCTCGCAAAAATCGACGAGTTGGCGAAGGAGTGCCGTTTCTCCGAAACCTCCACCTATCTCAAGGCGCTGCCCGCCGACCCCGAGGGTGCGACGCGGGCATCGTTGGTCTCCGTGGCCGACGCATCCGCCGTGTTTCTAACCGACCTGGAGACGGATCTGGCCAAGGAGCCGGTGGCCGGCGAGTTCCAGATGAAATCGGGTGATGTCGTGCGGAAACTCGCCATCGGTCCCCAAGCCGTGATCACCATCACCGACGCGGGCGGATCGACCCATACCGCCAAGTGGGCGGATTTTTCGCCGGATGCGCTCATCACCCTGCACCGGCTTTTCGTGAAAAATCCGAAGAGCGAGGCGGAGCGCCTGCGCCGCCACGAGTGTGCGATTTCTTACGACTGGCTGGCCGGCAACCGCGAACGCGCGCTCGCCGCGGCCGCCACGTTGTCGCAGTCCAGTCCGGCCTTCAAACAACGCTGGGACAGCATCGCCAGCGGGCTCCCGCAGTGATTGTCACGTTCGTCGTCCCGGCTTCAGCCGGTCTTGGGCGGGACTGCTGCGAAAAGTTCACAGCGACTTCAGATAGGCAACCAGTTGGTCGAGTTGCTCGTCGGTCAATGGCAATGCCGGCATTGCGGGAGCATATCCTTTCACCACCTGGAGCTGAGGCTGATTGATGGAACTCCGCAGATAAGCCTCGTCCGCGATGATTTTCGAATCGTCCGCCAGAGTCTGTGTGGATTTGAAAATCCCCTTGAGATCCGGCGCCAGTTGCGACGCCCCCGCCTGATGGCAGGCCGCGCAGCCCTGGCTAACAAAAAGCTTCGCGCCTTCCCCGACTCCGGGCGCGGCAGCAGTTGCGTTTCCCGAAGGCATCGCCAGCAAAGTTCCTATCAGCACACAGGCGAGGACGAACGTGCCAACAATCGACACCAGCCAATACCGGAAATAGTAGCGCGAGTTCATTAAATACTTCACGGCCATCAGCGCGATGATGATCACGCCCAGAATCGGCACGTTCAATCCGGCGCTTGTTAGCTGGGGGAAGTGCGCGCTCAACATCATGAACAGGACCGGGAAAGTCATGTAGTGGTTGTGCATCGAACGCAGCTTCGCCTGCTTGCCATATTTCATGTCGTGCGGCAATCCGGCTAACAGCGACTGCATGAATTTCTTCTGGTTCTGGATGATGTGGAAAAACACATTCGCCGACATCGCGGAGCCCATCATCGCCCCGATCTGGAGATACACCGCGCGGCCGTTGAAAAACTGGTTGAAGTAAACCGCCGCCGCCAGGATCAGCGCGAGTGTTAGGGGCACCGCGATCAGCGGGTGCTCTTTCAGTTTTGTCCGCCAGATTGTGTCATAGATCAGCCACCATCCGGCGATGCCGCCCGCGCTCAGGCAGGTGGCCCGCCAGCCCTGCAGGTCCATGCCGGCCGGATTCAGCAGTGACGATCCGCCGTGCAGATAGAAAACCGAAATCAACAGCAGCACGCCGCTGATCCACGTCGTGTAGGACTGCCACATGAACCAATGCAACGGCACCGGAATGGCCGTCGGGGTGATCACCCGTTTCTGCAAATGGAACACCCCGCCGCCATGGAGCATGTCGAGATGGCCTAGCAGATCGGGTTGCGGATTCTTTTTGTCCGGAGCGATCAGGTTCAGCTCCATCCAGGTGAACAGGATCGAGTTGCCGATCCACATGATCGCCGCGAGCACGTGCACGAAACGAAACACCACACTCAACCAGCCTGCGATCTCAGATTCCACAGGCCCAATTAAGCAGACGACATACCGGGAGCAACGCAATAAGGGGCATGGACGCCTCGTCCCTTTTCCTTACCGCCTGAAAAACGCCACTTCCTCCGCGGTCAGCCGCCGGGACATTCCCACTGGCAGATCGTCCAGCCCCAGTGGCCCGATGCTCTCCCGGTGCAGGCTCAACACCTGGTTTCCCACCGCATGGAACATCCGCTTCACCTGGTGGTAGCGGCCCTCAAGGATAGTTAGAACAGCCTCGCGATCGCCTAGGATCTCCAGCACCGCGGGCCGCGTCGTTAGATCCTCGTAGGCGAAATAGATCCCCGCCGCGAAAATCGCCGCCGTGTCCGCTGAAATCACGTCGCGAGTCGTGACTCGATAGACTTTGGAAATCTCCTCCACCGGTTCCGTCACCCCTTTCGACCAACGCCCGTCATTCGTCAGCAACAGCAATCCCGTGCTCGCCCGGTCGAGTCGCCCGGCAAGGTGGAGTTGGTCGCGAAGCGGGTGATCAATGATCTCGATCACCGTCGGATGAAGCGGGTCGGTCGTCGCGCTCAGGTAGCCCTCCGGTTTGTGCAGCATCAGATAGACGGCCTCCTGCTCCTGCAGGATCTCCCCGTCCAGTTCCACCCGGCTGAAGCGGTTGATCCGCCGCAGCCCGCTGGTTTCCGTCAGGCCATCCACCCTAACACGTCCGTCCGCCAACAACCGCGCGATTTCCTTGCACGCGTGGATGCCGCGGCGGGTGAGGAAACGGTCGAGGCGCATGGGGCGAGACTAGGGAGGACGGGGATTCCGTCAATCCGGGTTGGCCGGAGATCAACACTCGTGCGCTGGCTCTTCCCGCCGAATGTTTGGCACCGACACTTGGGCGGTCGGAATTTCCTTCACTTCATGGGGGTTTTAAAAGTATGAATCAGGGTAAACCTAACTCATATGAAATCATCCGCCATCCGTTTGAAATTGGTCACCGGAGCTTTCGGTGTCCTATGTGTTTCCTTTCCCGAAATAATTTCCGCGCAAGCGGTCCCGCTGAGCGAAGGTACGGTCCCGATTAGCGCAGGCGCAGTTCCGATTAGCGCAGGCGCAGTTCCGATTAGCGCAGGCGCAGTTCCGTTGGCGGCCGGATCATTCAGTGCGGACACGGTCCCGGTCGGTGAAGGTGCCTTTCCTCTCAACGTCGGAGGCGTCCCGCTGGGCGAGGGAGCGGTGATGAACGTGGCCGCGCAGCAGCGCCGCTTGCAGAACCGCACGGCGTCGATGAGCAATCCCGCGACCTCCCGATTTTTTTCCGGAGATGCCGGCGTCCGCTTGGGAAATGTGTCGGGAAATATCGCCACCGCCACCGGGGCAGCATTGACTCTAACCGGTCCGTCCGTCGTCCAACAGGATGCCGAGGACCGCGAGTGGTCCCAGGCAGTGATCACCTCGGTCGCGTCCCGCCCGGCGGACCTTTTCACCAGGGACTGGTGGGCCGCCCATCCGAACGTGCTCGACGTTACCAACCGGTATTACACCAGCAAACCGGACTTCGCCTGGTGGCAGGGCTCACCCTGGGAAGAATTGATCCGCGTGCTGGGAATGAGAAACGCAATCAAGCCATTCAAGTATGTGAACGACCGCAACATCACCTTCCAGAACGACGTCATTTACGTGAACGGCCAGGCGGTTTCGTCCTACGAGGACTTCGTCACGTCCGCCCGTGCCCTCGCCAACACGCATGCCGCGGGCGTCGCCGATCGGCCGGGTTGGTTTCCGTTAGGAACCTTCGCCGTTTCCTCCAGCATGAAACAGAAGACTTCCAACCAAGCCATTCAGCTCGCGATGGACAGCGTCGGAAACATCGCCGGGGCCTATGTGAACTGGCCGAAAGGCGATATCCTGCCGATCCGCGGCCGCGTGGACACGAACTCCCAGCGGGTCGCTTTCAGCATTGGCGGCAGCGACAAAATCGTTGTTGAAACCGGCCTCGCGAATCTCACTGAAGTGAACACCCGGGTCTGGGTCCATCTTCCTAACCTGCACAGCCAAACCTGGCTGATCACCCGCATCAAGCCGGCCGGGGAGTGATGCCGCCGGCCGAATGGATGCCTATTAGAAACTGAACCAACTGCGCTTCACCGTGGTGTAGATCTCAGTGTTGGAACGCTGCATCAGTTGTTGGGACCATTCGTCGCAGATTTCCTCATTCGGTTTCGCGAAGGATTGTTTTTCGTTGGGAAGAACCTTGATTTCCGGACCCCGGCGATCGGCGGCGGTGGTCACGAGTTGACCGGTGGCGGCGTCCCGCGTGCGGGATTCGAAGGCGCAGTTTGGTGGACCGGTCACAGCGCTGATCACGCCGCCGGCGGCGGGGATTTCGCTGGCGGGAGTCGGGCGATCAAAGCGAACCTCGGTCAACGCCACTTCCAGGATCAAGGTCCCCGGCTGGCTGGTGTTCTGGGTTTTGTAAAACATGCACAGCGGCGAGGAGAACGCCTTGTCGAGCGACTTGGTCCAGTAGCGTGCGAGCGCGTTGCACCGCTTCAAATAGGCTCGCTTGTTAGGGATGGTGGGGCTTTTGCTTTCCTCCCATTTTTCGCCGCGGAGATAAGCGGTGGTGACCGGACGGATGACGATGTTCTTGTATTTCGTCATGTCCACTTTCGGATTGAGCCACGCGTGCTCAAACGGCAAACGAGCGGACCTTTCCGACATGTCAGTGCCGGTCGATTTGAGGAACTTCGTGGGCTCCGGGCGGGTGACGGCTTGTTCCACGCCACAACCGCCGAGGCCGAGGGCGATCAGAACGGAGACGGCAAGCAAGGGCAGGGCGGCGGGCTTCATGATGCGGGAGTTTAGGTGAATGGTTCGGCGTTGATAGGGAAATTAGGAAAATCCGGGCAGGCTTCGTGAGTGCAAAAAAGCCCGGCGGTGAGGCCGGGCTTTTGATTGAAGCAGTGACTTATTTGATCTCGTCGTCCTCGTCGATGGTGTGGGTGAGGATGAACTGGAGGTCGTCAAGACCGAGGTTGGAGGCGAAGCCTTCGTCGCCGAGCACGTTGGTGACGAGCTGGGTTTTTTGATGTTGGAGGATACGGATCTTTTCCTCGACGGTGTCCCTTGTTAGGAGTCGATAGGCGATGACCTTGTTTTTCTGCCCGATCCGGTGGGTTCGGTCGATGGCTTGGTTTTCGACGGCCGGGTTCCACCATGGGTCATACAGGATGACGTAGGAGGCGGAGGTCAGGTTGAGACCGGCGCCACCCGCCTTGAGCGAGAGCATGAAGACGGACGGATCCTTGGTCGTTTGGAAGCGTTCGATCTCGCCTTTCCGGTCCTTGGTCTGGCCGGTGAGGTAGTTGTAAGGGCGGTTGCCGAGTTCGAGGCGGGCCTTGATGAGGTCAAGCATCGAGACGAACTGCGAGAAGACGAGGACCTTGTGCCCTTCCTCGTGGAGCTGGTCTAGCAGGTAGAACAGAGATTCCATTTTCGCGGATTCCTCCTTGAGATATTTCGGATCGATGAGGCCGGGGTGACAGCAGATTTGCCGCAGGCGCATGAGACCTTGGAGGATGGCGAAGGAATTCTTCTTCACCGCTTCGTCCGAATCGAGGCCTAGCAGGGCTTTCTGGATCCGCTTGAGCTCGTTCTTGTAGAGCTCGAGCTGGATTCCTTCCATCTTCGAGTAAACTTCTTCTTCGGTCCGCGGCGGCAAGTCTTGGGCGACCTGCAGTTTGGTGCGGCGCAGCAGGAATGGCCGCAGGCGCGAAGCGAGACGGGTCTGGCTGAGCGGGTCCTTGCGCTTGTCGAAACGCTTCTTGAAGTAGGCGCGGCTGCCGAGCACGCCGGGCATGGCGAAGGCCATCAGCGACCACATGTCGAGCAAGCGGTTTTCGATCGGCGTGCCGGTTAGAACCAGACGGTTTTGGGAATCCAGCTCGCGGGCGCACTTGGCGGCCTTGGAGTCCGGGTTCTTGATTTGCTGGCCTTCATCAAGGATGGTGGTGAGCCATTTGATGCCGTTGAGTTCCTCGCCGCAGACGCGGAGCTGGGCGTAGTTGAGGACGAGGATGTCGATGTTGTTCTGGATGTGATTGACGTCGATGTCGTCGCGGTTCTTGAGGATCTTGACCTTGAGCTGCGGCGTGAATTTGCCCGCCTCGCTGTACCAAACGTCGAGCACGGATTTTGGACAAACCACGAGAGCTGGCTTTTTCATGCCGCCGGTTTTCGCGTGTTCGTCGAACAGCCATAGCAGATAGGTGAGCGACTGGATGGTTTTTCCAAGACCCATGTCGTCGGCGAGGATGCCGCCGAAATTGTTGACGCAGAGGTAGGCGAGGAAATGGAAGCCATCGACCTGATAGGGGCGGAGGGTCGCGTTGAGCGCCGCAGGAAGATCGGGAGTGACTTCAAGCTTGATGTCGCCGGCGCGGTTCTTGATGCGCTCCCAGGCTTTCGGATCGAAGACCTCGGCGGCCTTGGGATCGGATAGCTGGAGGGCGTGCATGCGGTGGGTCTCGCCGGAAAGGTCGAAGGGATCGAGCCCGAGGCGGGTGACGGCCTCGCGCTGGTCGGCGTCGAGTTTGATTTCCAGGCGCATCCAGGTGCCGTCGTCCATCCGCACGTAGCCACCGCGGGCGGCGACGAGCTGGCGGATCTGCGCTTTCGAGAGGTTGGCTCCCTGGACGTCGATGACAATGCGCAGGTCGAACCAGTCGATGTCCTGGCCGACGACTTCGAATCTAACCGCGGCAGTGACGGGGTCGGCGAGGATGGAACGGAGACGGAGGTCGATGTCGAGCTCGATGTTTTCGGGCATCGCCTTGATCCATTCCGCGAATTTTTCGGGGAACTGTTTGGTGATGCGGGATTTGAAAGCCAACAACTTTTCGTCGTAGCTGAGTCCCATTTCATCGAGGATGGCGGGGACCGGATAGAGATCCTCGCGGGCGAAGCGGAGGAGCTGCTTGCCCTTGACAGGTTGTTGCTCGGCGAGTTCCCAGCCATCCTTGGTGAGGCGTTCGGTGCGGCGGCCTTTGGTCTCGATGGCGTTGACGTCGATGACGAGGTGCTCGGTCTCGGCGGCGGTGAGGCCGGCGATGAGCTTCATTTCGAACTTCGGCTTCAGCTCCAGATCGACGACGCGCTTCTTGAGCGATTCGGGCAGGGATGCCCCGATCTTGCGGAGGAATTCGACTCCCTCTAACGAGTCGATGACACGCACCGGAATCAGATAGCGCGGCATGACGTCGGTTTCCTCAAGCCAGCGTGGCGGGCCGGGGAAGACGGTTTCGTCCGACTGATAGAGTTCCTTGCGGCCCGGCAGCAGGCGGACGGAGTGGGAAACGTTTTCGCCGGCGGCGGTGACGAGTTGGAGCGCGAAACTTTTCGGATCGTATGGATCGTCTTCGCAAACCCACGAGAGGCGTTCCTCGGAAACCTTGAATTCCTTTTCGTCGAGGTTGACGATGTAGCCCTTGAGAGCGGGCTGACGGAAAACGCGGTTCATGAACCGGCAGGATTCCTCCTGATCGAAGTCGAGCGTGGTGTCGCCGTATTTGCGGAAGAAGGCTAGGAAGTGTTCCCACAGCGTCTGGCTGGAAGCGTCCATCAGCAGCGCCGCTTCGTGGTGGAGATTGACGTAATTCTCGATCTCGTTCTTTTCGCGAAGCTGCACCCAGACTCCGGCCTTCTCTTCCTTCACCTCGATGCGGGCCTCGTTGATCGTCGCGACCAAACGGAACGCTACCGTTAGAGGGGCGTCCTGCGGCGGGCGCTCGTTGACCTGCTCGATGCGCTCATACCACGAAGCTACCTCGCGCTCCTGCTCCCAGTCCGCCATTTTTTTCTGCACGTGACCGAGATCGGTGATCACGCTCATGAACTCGGGGTAAGGGAGCTTCTTCTTGTAAAAGGCGTAGGCGATGTAGTTCCAGAACTCGAGGATGTCGCCAGGCGGCATCGGCCACAGCTCTAACGGCTCGTAGGTGGTGATCTCCCAGCGCGGGGTGATGCGCACCATGTCGTGGTCGTGGAGCTCGCCCTCGATGACGTAGCGGCGGTAGCGCTTCTCGATCTTGGTGACGAAATCCGCTTCCTTGTCGTCCAACTCGCGACCGAGTTTCTCCTCGATGATGTCGAGCACGGGCGTGTCGTCGAATTCGTTAGGCGACTCCGGCAGATCCTCGCCACGGTGCATGCGCTCCATCATGGTCGCATATTGGCAAGCCCCGGCGATGTTTTCATCTTCGGCGGTGCACGAGCCGAACCAACGGTTTCCTTGAAGGCGGAGGCTGGTGCGGAAGACGCCGGTCTCGTCCTCGACCCGGCCTTGGATGAACAGATGATTTCCGAAAATTTGGGTAACAGCACCGTCTTTCTGAAGCATCTCACCCCGCTTCCGGGCCTCTTCTGGAAAACTGTTGAGGAAATTGAGAGTCGCTCGATCTGGATTCATCGCGTGTGAATTGAATAAAATTGCCCGGAAATTTTCGCGCAAAGCAACCTGCCAAGCCACGCAACGCCGGGCCGCGAGCTTAAGCCACGAAAATGAGGGGACGCAATAAAAACCTTGTATCCCCGTTTTTCAGGTAGAAAGGCGTGCGAAATTTCCGGCCATCGGCCATTGCCCGCCCGTTTCTAACAATCATTTGGTGCGGGTGGATGTTAGGCCCGCCTGGTCATCGCAGCGCGGACGCTGATGCCAAGGCCGCCGATGACAAACAGCGCCGGAAACCAGATCGAGTAACCCGGGGCGAGCGAGTCGGTTTTCAAGACCGCGAAATCGGGAGCCGCCGGATCGATGTGGCAGGTGGTGGTCATCCCAACCGGATACTCCGCCACCCTCGCTTCCGCCAATCCACGATTGGACGACCATGGACTTCCTCGCAGGGTCAAGTGGTCGCCGGTATGGGCCTCGCCCTTCCAAGTGTAACCGAAACTCAGATCCTGGCGGAATTCAGATGGCGAGTTTTCATCATGACGCCGCTCCTCCACTTCGGAGGAAAGGATGACGCAGGTAACCTCCGGCCACGCCTGCATTTCCCGTGCTCTCAGGAAACTGCGGCCCATCAGCATGACAAACACCCCGCCGATGAATGCCAGAATCAGCCCGAGGATGGCCAAATACCAACGACCGGCCGCGCTTCCGGGAGCGGTGGTTTTGAGCGATGGAGGGTTCTCGGAAGTTTGCGACACGGGCGGAGAATTCATCAAATGCAGCGCGGTGCCACGCGAAATCCGTCTGGTGTATTTCAGCTTGGGCATGTGGTCTTGACCACCCTTTCACGGAATCGTCGATTTACCCGTTTGGGTAGTGGACATTGTAGATACAACGAACGATTATTCACGGCAGTCGGAGGAGCGAGCGGTACGCCAATCGGGAATCCGGGAGAACCCAATGAATGCCTCTGCTAGACGCAACCTGCTGTATTCCATGGTAAATGGCTAATGGCTGGATCGACTCGCCGGGGAACTCAACGCTAAACCTATCAATCTCCAAAAATGAAACTCATCCCCAAAAAACCCCAGGCCCGCGGTTTCGCGCTGATCGTCACCTTGTCGCTGATGATCCTGCTGACGGTCATCGCGGTGGGCTTGCTGTCGTTGTCGA
>JAZKGW010000006.1:0-72564 GCA_040385685.1 Verrucomicrobiota bacterium
GACCTTCGCAGGTGCTATCATCGGTGCGGGAGGCGGCATTAATAAATTGGGCGCGAGCACGCTGACGCTTTCGGGCAACAGCTACAGCGGCACGACCACAGTTAGTGCCGGCACGCTGAATCTGACCGGATCCCTTGCTTCCGCCATCACCGTTAATTCCGGTGCCTCGATTTCAGGCAACGGCGACGGCACCACGACCGGTGTGACCACGGACCTGCTGACGATGAACGGCGGATCGTTCATCAAACTTGCGGGCGGAGCGACGACCACTTCGTTGACAGCCAATGGCGTCAATTTCGCCGGCGCGACGAACCTGCTATTTAGCACCCCGCTCGTGAATGGCAACACTTACGATGTGGTGTCTTACGGTGCCGGCCCACTTACCGATTTATCCAACCTGAATGGCTCGGCTTATCGTGGAGGGTTTACTGATACCGGCACCAAAATCACGATGACCGCCAACTTCGGCACGCGGACTTGGAACGCCATCGCCAACACCGGTTACTGGGAAATCGATACGGACCCGAACTTCGATGAAGGTGACCAGAAATTCTTCAATGGCGACTCGGTTATCTTCGGCGACATCGCTTCGGACGCCACCATCACCCTCATCGGTCGATTGGCACCGGCCAGTGTCGTTGTCAGCAATAACAACGCGTCCACCTACACCTTCTCCGGCACGACGGGCACGCACGATATCACCGGAAACTCCTCGCTGACCAAGTCCGGTGCCGGCACCCTAACCATTAACAGCGCCCATACCTACAGCGGCGGCACGACCATTGATGGCGGCACGATCAAGCTCGAAACTGGCGCGACACCCGGCACTGGTGCCATAACTATCAATAACACCGGAAAACTTTCGATCAACGATCAAGGGGTCCTAAACAGTGCGGCAGCCGTCACGGTAAATGCCGGTGGCACATTTGAAATTTTGGGCACCGCCGCAGGACAGGATTTCTCTGGCACAGTGATTCTCAATGGCGGCAAGTTGCTCAACAATGACTGGGCGTTTTCTTACAAACCGATAGTGCTCAATGCCGGCGATCAGACGGTCGAGGTTATCGGCAACACCTTTCATCTCTTCGGGGGCAACGGTAAATTCACCGGAACCGGCAATCTGATCAAAGAAGGCGCAGGTACATTGGCAACTTGGAGCAGTGCCGGCACATCCGACTTCACCGGTACCACCACCGTCAATGCGGGCACATTGTCCCTTGTGGCCGGTGCCGGCGGATTCTCCGCCACCTCGGCCGTGACCATCGCTGCGGGCGCCACTGTCGATATCAAGACCAACGAGCGCCTGAATGACGCGGCATCCGTTACCGCCAACGGCAACTTTAAACTGTCGGGCGCCGTAACTGAAACCATTGCTTCACTCAACGGAGCCAGCACCGGTCAGGTTTTCAACGGTACCACCAGTACTGCGGCAACCCTCGTCGTCGGTGCCAACAATGCCACCGGAAGCTTCGCCGGCACCATCGTCAATGGCACTGGCGCCATGGCCCTGACCAAGATCGGCACAGGCACGCAAACGCTGTCGGGCACGAATACCTATACCGGCACCACCACCGTCACTGCCGGCACCCTCAGTCTCGCCACCGCCTCGCTTGCCGACACCTCCACCGTCAGCATCTCCACCGGCGCCACTCTGGACCTGCCCCACGGCACCACCGATAACATCGTCGCCCTGGTCATCAACGGCACCCCGAAGGCTGACGGACTCTACAAAGCCGTCGGCGCGGCAGGACTCGGCACCGAGCTCGCCGAACTCACCGGCACCGGCAAGCTCCTGGTCACCCCCGCAAACACCTTCGCCACCTGGATGGGCGGCTTTAGTTTCGCCGCCTTCCCCGGCGCCAACCTCACTGCCAATGGCGACACGGATGGCGACGGCATCAAGAACCTGCTCGAACAAGTTTTCGGCACCGCGCCAAACGCGGCCACCACCGGCCTCACGCAAGTCGGCGGGACAGCCTCGTCGCTCACGTTCAAGCATCCGCTCAACGCGAGCCTCGCCTCGGACGTGACCTATTCCTATCAATGGTCCTCAAACCTCGCCGAATGGAGATCCAGCGGCCAGGCCAACACCGGTGGCACCACTGCCACCATCGTTGCCGGCGCGCCGGTTGCCGGTGAGGTCACCGTGACCACCACCATCAGTGCCGGACCGGCCATCAAGGTCTTCGTCCGCGTCGTCGCCAATCAGGCTCCCTGATGAATGGGGTGCGCCGATGCAGGCACGCCCTGCATCGGCGGACCACCTCCGGGCTTTGAAACAAACAATCCGCTTCGGCTCAAGCGAGGCTCCACTTCCTAAAACCTCGTATTCTCGCCACCGTGAAACGCAAGCACACCAACCTTTTCCTCCTCTCCGCGGCGACCTTCGTCGTCACCGCTTCCTCCGCCCACGCCGACACCGTCACCAGGGCCACATCCGGCACGGATCTTACCGCAGGCACCAGTTGGGCGGGCACGGTGCCCACCACCGGCGACATCGCCACCTGGTCGGGCTCCTCCCTTGGCGGCGTGTTGACCCTCAATCAAACCGATACGACAACCCAAACTTGGGGCGCGATTGAGGTCCAAAATGCGAACGCCGACATCGTCATCGGCACGACGAGCCTCGGCAATGCCACTCCATTTTCCACGGGCGCGACCACGATCACGGTGGCCAATGCCGCAGGCCTCAGCCTCGGTTCCATCATCACGGGTACCGGCATTGCGGCGGGGACGACCGTCACGGCCATTTCCGGCAGCACCATCACGCTGAGCACCGCGACCACCGCCGCCAATACCGGCACGGCCATCGCGGTCACCCCGGTAACGCTCAACCTGACCGGTAATCAGACCGTCCAGGGGGTCGCCAATACCGGCATTTACCTCGCCGCCACCGGCAAGAATTTGACCATCAACCAAGGTATCGCGCTTGGTGGTGCGCAGACTTGGTTCGTCGGAACCGGCCGCTCGCTGAACCTCAACGGAGCCGGCACCGGTGCGGTTGACCTGACCCTCTCGGGTCCGGGCACGGTGGTCGTCGGAAACTCCGCCGCGTTCGGAACGGGAGACATCTTCGTCACCGAGAGCCTCAGGATCACCAACAATGTTGGTTTTGCCAATGACATCACCATCGCGACCGGGAAGACCCTTACGCTCGGCTCGAGCGACTTCGTATTCAATGCCGTCTCCGGAGTCATCAGTGGCGACGGAGGCCTGACGGCGAATGGCAATGTGCGTCTCTCGGGAAATAATACCTTCAAGGGGAATTTCCTCGGAAGTGGCGGTCATATGACCATCACCAACGATGCCGCCTTGGGAGCCTCCACCAACACCGTAACATTCACCGGTGGTACGCTTTCGACCTTCAATGCCGGCGCGGCGGTCAACCTGACCCGCAACATCATCCTCAGCAACGGCATCAGCGTTGATATGAATGGTCAAGACTTGACCTTGGGCGGCATCATTTCCGGTGCCGGTGGCTTGGGAATAGCCTCTACTAACACTGCCAGGACGATGACGCTGTCCGGCCTGAACACCTACATCGGCGCAACCTCCGTCGCGGGCAGCACGTTGAGCATCAATAGTATTAAAAATGCCGATGGCACCAGCGCCAGCGCTCTCGGCACGGTCACTTCCGCGAATGGCACCATCGGCTTCAATAACGCCACCCTGAAATACACGGGGGCCGGCGACACCACCAACCGCGTGATCAACCTCTCCGGCACCACCGGTGGCGCGACGCTCGACCAGTCTGGCGCCTCGGGTCTGCTCACGTTCACGAGTAATTTCACCGCGACCGGTGTGGGCAGCAAGGCCCTCACCTTGACGGGTACCGGCACCGGCGAAATCGCCGGTGCTATCGTGAACAACCCCACCATGGGAAGCACAAAACTGGCTGCCAACTATGCTGCGAACGCCACCATCATCACCCTCGCTTCGGTCGACGGCTTGGCAGCGGGTCAGACCATCACCATCGCGGGACTCAGCACGACGATCGCGTCGATTAACACTGTTACCAAGGTTGTCACGCTGAACGCCGGAACGGCGACTGCCGCCACGGCAGGCGCGTCTATCTTCAGCGCTGCACTCACCAACCTCACCTCCGTGACCAAGTCCGGCACGGGCACTTGGACGCTCTCGGGCGCGAACACCTACAGCGGCGCCACCACCCTCAGCACCGGAACATTGCAGGCCGGGTCGAATACCGCGTTCGGCACCGGTGCCCTGACCCTCAACGGTGGCACCCTCTCGTCCAACGCCGCAGCCGGTGCGGGTGATCGATCGATCGGTAACGCCGTCACCGTCGGTGGCGACATCACCCTTGGCAACGCCACCAACACGGGGGTGATTAACTTCACGAGCACCGTCGGTCTCGGCGGCACCCAGCGTAGACTGACCGTTAATTCAGACGTGAACATGTCGGGCGCGGTGTCAGGTAGTGCCGGGTTGTTCAAGTCGGGCGGAGGCACACTCACCTTCTCTGGCGCGAACACCTATAGCGGCACAACTGAGTTCAACGCGGGCGTGCTTGCCTCCGGCACCAACACGGTGTTCGGCACCGGCACACTCAAATTCTCCGGGGGCACCATCGCTTCCTCGGACTCGACTTCGCGTAATTTCACCAACAGTGATATCGACTATGCTTCCAGTAGCACGTTTGGCACGACGACGACGGGTGACCTGAAATTCACAGGTAACCTTCGTCTTGGCGGGGTTCAAAAGGGGCTCACCATCAATAATAGCGTCACCGAGTTCTCCGGCCTGGTGAGCGACAGCGCGGGCACCAATTCCGTGACGAAGGATGGTGCAGGCACTCTCATCTTCAGCGGCACTAACACTTATGTGCGCCCGATCACCGTCAACGCCGGCACGATGAAGTTTGCCAAAACCGTTTCATTCTACGGCAATGTCGTGAATACGGCCAACGCCGCCAAGCTGACGGTGAACTCCGGTGCGACCGGTGCCTTCAATATCGGCGGCACGGGCGAATTTTCCGAAGCGAACATCATCACGATTCTTGGTGCGAGCAACGGCTCCGTCGGTTTCAAAACCGGCGCGAAACTCGGTCTCGACACTACGGGCGGCAACTTCGGTTATACCGCGAACCTCGCCAACCCGACCGGCAGCACCTCGCTTGGACTGACCAAGCTCGGCACCAACACGCTGACGCTCACGGGCACCAACACCTACACCGGCAACACCACCATCAGCGGCGGCTCGCTGGAAATTGGCGGCGTGGGCACGCTTGGCAACGGCACCTACGCGGGCAATATCTCCAACGCTGGCACGTTTCTCGTCTCCACCTCGGCAAACCAGGCCCTCTCCGGAACCATTTCCGGTGTGGGCGTTCTGACCAAATCGGGTGACGGCACGCTCACGCTCTCGGGCACCAACACTTACACCGGCAACACCAGCGTCACCGCCGGCAGGCTGGTCGTCGGTGTCGTTGGCGTCGGCAGCATCACCTCGAATGTCGAGGTCGCCAGCGGAGCGACTTTGGGCGGCTCCGGCACGATCACCGGCAACGTGGCGCTCAACGGCGGCAAACTAACAGTCGGCAACAGCCCCGGCACCATGACCGTCACCGGCGACATGAGCTTCAACTCCGGCTCAATCTTCGAGTGGAAGCTGGCATCCAACACGGAAAGCGCGGTTGACCGCGGCACCGCCTTCGACGCCGTGGACCTCACCGGAGCGACCAAGAACCTCGTCATTGACGAGACCGCAGGGACAGGAGCACTCTTCAAAGTCGTGCTCGGCACCGATTTCAACGGAGCCGACGCGTTCTGGACCGCCACCCGCTCGTGGGATGTCTTCAACGTCGCGGGCACCAGCAGCTCGTCGTTCCAAAACTTCGCGCTGTTCAACGCGAGCAACACGACCGCCTCGGTTGACTATTCGACCTACGGCACCTTCACCTACGGCTACGCCGACAACAAGGGGACCCTCACTTGGTCCGCCGTGCCTGAACCGTCCAGCGCGATGGCCGGCCTGCTGCTCGCTGTCGGCCTGCTGGGCCGCCGGAGGAAAAACTGTACTACTTTTTAGCACGGCGATATGAACCCGAAAAACCCTCTCACCACTGCCACCCGGATCCCAAGCCGGGCAGCTTCCCGCTATCAATCCATCGACTTTCCGCAGCGCGGCTCAAACCCTCGAAGATGCCATGAGTTCACAGACTTGAAAGTCGCAAACTCCAGACCCGTGGCAAACGGCGGGATCGATCAGACGGACGAGATCCCGGACGAGATCCCGGACGACCTCGCGATTGTCATCCCCCAAGCTCTGGCCACCTGCGGCAGACTCTTCGCCCGCCTGCACACCGCCGTCTAAGCTTTTTCCATGAAATGCTTGGCGCGGCCTGTGACAAAAACAAAAAAACTTGTGCGCGTTCGCCTCAACATGATATCTCGTGATAATCATCAGGGGAAACCCATTTCCCCGATGAACACCCCCCCGGAAATTCCCCGTTAGCCAAAGCCCGAAGGTTTGCCGCGGGCCTCATGATTGCCTTACCGGCAGCCTTCCCGCGAAGCACGGCGGCCGCCATTTCCCAACGACCCAAAAAATCCTAAATGAACCCATTCGACTTCCGCGAGGGACCGGGCTTTTGCCCGATGCTCCTGACCCTTTTCCTTGGTTTGGACCCCGCCATGGCCGCCGCGCCGGTCGCCTATGATGACGTGATCGCCGGCAAGGCGGACACGCAGCTCGTGCTCGACTACCTGCTCCTCAACGACACGGACGCGGATGGCAACCCGCTGAGCATCACCGCGGTCGGAGTGCCCGCCCACGGCGTGCTGACTCCGCTCGGAGGCAACAGCTACAGCTACACGCCGACCGCCGGCTATGCGGGGCGCGACACATTCACTTACACCGTCGCCGACGGCACCGGCGGGACCGACAGCGGGCTAGTGACGGTTTCAGTGAACGCGGCCTATGATATCGAGGCGGCGCGCACCGCTATTCTCGCGGGCGTTACCGAGATCGCGGACCCGACCCAGCCGGGCTACATGGCTCTCTGGGGACCGACCGCGGCGAGCATTTCGAACTACCCGGGTCAAAGCGAGAATCACTCGATGATCGCCGCCGCCACCTTGGGCGCCGGCCGGGTGATCGCGATGCCGGACCACCAGTGGCTGGTGATGAACAACTACGGTGGCCAATTCACCACCGGAACCTTCTACGAAAACGCGATTACCTGGGCGGCCGGCACCGCCAGCAAGACGGTGCCGATCGTGACCATCGATTCCACCGTGGCCACCTGGCTCACGGCCCGTGGCTACACGCAGGTGGTGACGACCACTGCCGCCGGCTTGCCGGCCGCTTTGGCGAATGCCGACGTGTGCATCCCGGGCTGGCTCGGAAACGCCCCGAGCGCCGCGCTGATGACCGCCGTGTCGGATTTCGCCAGCACCGGCAACGCTCTGATCATCTGCGATTATTCGCCCGGCTACACGTGGTGGTGGGGCAAGAGCAAGTGGGACATCCCCGGCTCGAAGGTCCTGCGCGAGGCGGGCATCGGCTTCGCGGAGGACGACTACACCGGCGGTCCCTTCACGATCAATCGCGCCAACGACCAGATGACCTTGGACACGGTGATCGCGATCCTCAACAACCCCACGGGCTATTCGCAGAACTTGAAGGACATCGCCGCGGCCACGCTCACCCAGTTGTCAGGGTGCCTGAACCCGAATGATATCGCCTACGCGAGACTGCTGGCCGCCTACAACAGCGTCATCGGGACCATCACGCCCACGCCGCAGAATCCGATCACGGATTCGCTCCAGCGTGCTTTGTTAGACTTCGAATGTGGTTATATCGCCAAGCTGCCCCCCGCGTCGATGACTCCGCATCGCGCCGCGCTGCCGGTGTCCGCCGCGGCACCGCGGGTGAACAACGCGAACTTCGCGCTCACTTCGCCACCCGCGGGCCATTCTGAAAAGACGATCTACACGCCCTTCTACGCCGCGCCCGGCGAACTGGTGACGATCACTTTTCCCGCCGCGCTCAGCACGCTCAATCTCGACGTCCGCACCAGCCACCTGCGCTCGGGAAGCGGTCAGAGCAGCTACCCGGTGATGCCCGTCCAAATGATCAACCGCGACGTGACCGCGACTTCCGTGCAGCTCGCCAACCCGCACGGCGGCCTGATCCAGATCATCGTGCCGTCTAACGTGACTTGGGCCGGCACGCAGAATATCACCGTCACCGGCGCGGTGCAGGCACCTTATTTCAAGCTGGGTGTAACCACTGACGCGCAGTGGGTTGCAGGCATTCGCGACCGCGGCACTCCGTTTGGCGTGATCGATTCGCCGGAAGCGACGCTGGTGATCGATGCCGACAAATGGCTGCGCACCCTCGCCGATCCGGAAGCGGTGATCACGGAGTGGAACTACTTCTGCGGCAAGCTGCGAGAGTTCTATGCCTACAATCCCGGCCGGCAGTTGCCGATGCATCACGACTACTACCCTGCGGGCGGCGTCTCGACCTACCCGCAATCCTACGGTCTCACCGACGAGATTACCAATTCGCTGAACCTGAAAGCCACCGCCTACTCGCTGACGCTCCACGAATACGGCCACATTTGTGATACCGGCAATATCCAGTTCGATGAGTTCGGTGAAACCAGCCCGAACATGGGCGGCAAATGGATTCAGGAAACCGAGCGCAAATATTCCTGGAAGCAGGAGCTCATGGTGGGCCGCATCAACAACTACCTTGGCAGCCTGAGTGACGACCTGTGGCACAATCATGGGCACCACGCGGTGGACTGGAAGGGCACGCCGTTTGATATATTGTCATCCGAGTTCGGAGCTCCGATGATCCAGCAATGCGTCGCCGCCATGACGGCGATGCCATCGATCAGCACCAGCCAAGGCAAAATCGATGAATGGGCGCGCCAGCTCAGCAATCGAAGCGGTTACAACCTGTGCGCGTTTCTGGCGAAATGGCAGATCCATGCCTCCGCCACGGTGCAGACGGAGCTTTCATCGAAGCCGAATTGGATGCCGGTCGAACGTGCGCCCGAGTCACTAACGGTGACGCAGGATACGCCGGTGATCTTTGTCAATCCGAGCAGCAATGACTTCAGCTACGACGGCGGCCTCACGCTGACGAATGTTTCCCAGCCCGGCAGTGGCACGATGTCCAACAATGGAAACGGAACCTATACCTACACACCTGCGGCGGGATTCACAGGAAGCACGAGCTTCACTTACACGGTGACGAATGCGACAGGCAACATCTTCATCACGACGGTGCCGGTGAAGGTGGTGGCTGCAGCAAACGATCCGAAACTGGCGGCCTTCGATGGCGTCGCAAAGGGCGGCGTCTGGACGACGATCGGCCTGCCGAAAAGCTATAATTCGATGGTGGTGGTGGCGCAGCCGATGGTCGGCGCGGGTGCGCCTCCGATGGTCGCACGCATTCGTAACGCGAGCGGTTCCTCCTTCGAAGTTCGTCTCGATCGACTCGATGGATCGGCTACGCCGGCAGGTCTAACCAGCGTGCGCTTCCTGGTGGTGGAGGAGGGCGTCTACAACGAAGCGACGCACGGCATCAAGATGGAGGCGGTGAAATTCACGGCGACCGCCACGGACCGGAAGGACTCGTTTACGGGCACGACACGGAATTTCGCCTACACCGGTTACGACCACTATTTCATCCCCGCGATCTTCGGCCAGGTGATGACGGCCAATGATACCCGCTGGTCCGCATTCTGGTATGATGCGAGTGCCAATCAGGTGAAACTGGGCAAGCATGTGGGGGAAGATACCGTGACCACACGCGCCGACGAAACGGTCGGGTACATCGTGATGGAGGCAGGCAGCTATCAGTTCGGCAACGATCAGCTTCAGGTCGGGCTGACGAATTTCGATGCTTATGCGGGATTTGACCTCATTTCCGAAACGGGTGCTGCGCATGATTTCGTGCGCTTCCCGACGCTGCACTCCGCGCAGGTGAGTGCCAGCATTGAAGTGCCATGGGGCGGATCCGACTTGGGTCAGGATGGCATCGTTCCCCTGCAGAAGTTGGCCGGTGGCAACGCCTTGTCGGCCTATCTGGCGGAAGACTCGATCGGCGATGCCGAGATGGCGACCGGCAGCAAGAGCTGCTCGTATCTGCTGGCGCATCGCAGCGATGGCACTCCAATCGCGAAGGCCGATCAACTTGTGGCGCTTTCCGGAAAGGACACGCTCATCAAGCCACTCGCCAACGACGACGTCTCCGGCACGCCCGCGGTCCAAGTGACCCAGCAGCCCGCCAATGGCGTGGTGACGGTGCACACGGATGGCAGCCTGATCTACAAGTCGAACGCCGGCTTCGTGGGTAACGACACCTTTGTTTACACGGCGGCCAACGGGCAGGGCAGTTCTTCCGCGCTCGTGAATCTCCAGGTGAAAGCCGCGAGCGCATCGCAGGCGGGAATCAAGGCGGATCGTTTCAATGGAATCACCGGCGGATCGGTTTCAAATCTAACCGGCAGCGCGAACTACCCGTCGAATCCGAGCGCCAGCACGGTCTGGTCCACGGTGAACTCCGGCCAGAACGTCGGCTCGGACCTCGGCCATCATGTCTATGGGGTGATCGTGCCTCCGACGACGGGGGATTACACCTTCTGGATCGCCAGTGACGATAGCAGCGAGCTGTACCTGTCCTCGGATGGCAATCCGTTCAATGTGTCGAAGATCGCAAGCGTGAGCGGCTACACGGCCTATCAAAGCTGGGATGAGAAGACCTCGCAGAAATCCGTTGTGATCCCGCTGCAAGGTGGGCGCGCGTATTATTTGGAAGTCCTGCACAAGGAAGGCGGCGGCGGCGACCACCTGTCCGTCGCGTGGCAGGGGCCGGGATTTGTCCGCAAGCTGTTGGGCAATCCCGATACCTTCACCGCAGGCAATACCGCGCCGACGCTCGCAATCGCGCCCGTGAACGTGAGTATGAATGAAGGCACGCCGACGGTGGTGAATCTCGGTGGCATTTTCTCCAGCGCGGATCCGGGTGATCCGTTGACCATCGAAGTGCATGGAAACACCCGCCCGGATCTGATCGGCACCAGCATCGTGGGGAATACGCTGACGGTGTCGCAGTCAGGCTTCGAAACCGGAAGCGCGGTGATTACCCTGCGTGCCACCGATCGCACCAACACGCTGGTGACCACGAGCTTCACAGTGACGGTCAATGATACCGTGGCCGATTCGGACGGAGATGGTCTAACCGACTCATGGGAAGTACAGCATTTCGGCAACCTCGCCGCACAGAGCGGCAGCGGTGATCCGGATGGCGATGGCCTCGACAATGCGGGCGAACAGGTCGCCGGTTCGAATCCGACCGACCGGACGGATTACCCGAAGCTCACTAATTTTCAAAAAAGCCCGTCAGGCTTCACGGCGGAAATCATGGGACGAAAAGACCGGCTCTATATCCTCGAACGTAACTCGAACCTCTCTTCCGGCGGTTGGAGCGAGGTCGCTCGCTCAGGGATTCTTGCGTCTGACCAACAACTCCAACTCACTGATCCATCACCGCCAACAGATCATGCTTTTTATCGCACCCACATCACGATGCCAGAGTAAGCAATTGATATGGCGATGCGAGTGAGGGCATAAGCGAAGCCATGTGCCCGGCTATACTGTCCTGATCTCCGGTACCGAACGAATTGCGTAAGCCTCTTATTGAATTTAGGACAACCTCCATGAACACGAAAAGCCCTCCCACCAGTGCCATCCGGATCCCGAGCCGCGCTGTTTCCCGCTATCAAGCCATCGACGTTCCGCCGAGTGGCTCAAGCGCCCGAAAAGACGACAGGGTCGTGGGCCTGATGAAAATTGCGAACTACAGATCTGTTGCAGACGAAAGGATCGATCAGCCGGACGATCTCGCGATTGCCATCCCTCAGGCTTTGGCTGCATGCGGAAAACTTTTTGCCCGGCAGCAAGTGATCCAATGACTTTCCGGGTTGGCAACTGTGGTGGTGGCTGCGCACGATTTGGAGACCGCAAGTCGCGACAAGAGCCATCGAACGTGGTGGCAGACGGTAATGGGTTTCCGTCGGCCACCCGACCTTCACTTGAACGCAAAATCACATGTTTACCCCCTGGTCAGGCGACCTCCTTCACTTGCAAAAATCTCCCATGAATTTAATTGGATGCCCTATTGCCGTCGCTTGCGTATGGGCGACCAGCCTCCTCCGCATTCAAGCAGCGCCGCGCGAGATTCCCTTGAACCAAGTGTTCCTCGTCTCCGCCGCCCGGTTGCCAGCCGCCGACCTTCCGGTCGTGGACGATAACGCCCTCACCCTCGCAGCCCAGTCCTACGGCGAACTGCGTCGCGACGCATCGGTGGACGGGCATCCGCTCACCCTTTCCGGAAAAACCCTTGCCACGGGTTTTGGTTCGCACGCAGTCTCCGAAATCCCGGTGCCCGTTCCGGCCGGCACAGCCCGCTTCTCCGGTGCCGTCGGCGTGGACGACGAGGTCGGGGCCGGCAAGGGCTCGGTGAAGTTCCGCATCCTCTCGGGCGACGCCGTGCTCTGGGAATCTCCGGAGATGAAGGCTGGCGACACACCTGCGAAGTTCGACATCGCCGCCCCCGCCTCGCTTCACCGCAAACTTTATCTGCAGGCCGACGACCTCGGCTCAAACAACTACGACCACGCCGACTGGGTGGAGCTCAAGTGGACAAAGGGCACGGCCGTCTCGCCCAAGCCAGCGCAAGTTTTCGGCGGAGCCCATTTCGGTATCCGCGCCGACGACACGGCGGACCAGACGCCCGCACTCCGCAAGGCCCTGGCCGCGCTGCGCCAAGCCCCCGGCTCCACCCTGAAGCTCGCCAAGGGCGACTACCACTTTCACGCCGCGGGTGCGTTGAAGCGTCATTTCCATATCTCTAACCACGACCAGCCGGTCTGGCAGCCGACCGCCATCCCGCTGGTCGACCTGCGCGATGTCACGATCGACGGCCAAGGCTCCACCTTCATCTTTCACGGCATCGTGCAGCCGCTGTTAATCATGGATAGCGAGCGGGTGACCGTGCGCGGCATCGGCATCGACTACGCCATCCCGCACCATTCGCAGGGAATCGTCACCCTAACTGGTCCGGACTTTTATGAGATGACCGTCGATCAAAAGGCCTTCCCCCACGAATTCCGCGACGGAACCCTTGTCTTCAAAGGCGAAGGCTGGGAGGCGCGCGAGCCCGGCTGGGGAATCGTCTTCGACGGCAAGACCGGCGAGATCGTGGCCGGCACCGCAGACTACAGATTCGGCGGCAAAACCACCGAACTTGCGCCGGGCCGTTACCGGGTGGAAAGAGACATCGCGAAATCCGGTATCAAGGTCGGCGACGCGCTCACCATGCGTCAGGCCACGGTCAGCATGCGTCCGCATCCGGCCGTCGTCCTCTATCGAGCCAAGGACACTGTCCTCGAAAACTGCCCGATCCACGCCGCGCACGGCATGGGCCTGCTGGCGCAGCGTTCCGAAAACATCCGCGTCACTGGCGGCGGCGTGCACCCACGCGAAGGCTCCGGCCGATTCTTCTCTACCAACGCCGACGCCACGCACTACTCCAACTGCAAGGGCATCATCATTTCCGAAAACGGCGTCTACTCTGGCATGATGGACGATGCCATCAACGTCCACTGCACCTGCTTGCGCATCATGGAAAAGTCCGATGCGCGAACGCTCCGTTGCAAGTACATGCACAGCCAGTCCGTCGGCTTTGAGATTGCGACACCCGGCGAAGCACTGCGTTTCATCACGGCGAAAACTCTCACCGATGGAGAGACGCGCAAGGTCGTCGCGGTGCGCAAGCTCTCGACCACCGAGGTGCTGTTCACATTCGACACGCCCGTGCCGGACTCCGTTTCGGTGGGCGACTCGCTGGAGAATCCGGAGTGGCAGCCGTCGGTGATTTTCCGGGGCAACCTGGTGAAGCATAACCGCGCGCGGGGCACGCTGTTCACGACTAACAAATCCGTGATCGTCGAGAACAACACCTTCGACACCATCGCCGGTTCCGCCATCCTGCTAGCAGGTGACGCTAACGGCTGGTTCGAGTCCGGCGCGTGCCACGACGTGCTCATCCGCAAAAACAAGTTCATCAACAACCTGACCTCGCGCTTTCAGTTCACCGAGGCAGTCATCGTCTCGTATCCAGGAGTGCCCGACCTGAAGGCGCAGACGAAACGCTACCACACCAACGTCCGCATCGAAGACAACGATTTCGAAACCTTCGACGTCCCGCTCGTGCATGCGATCTCCACCGACGGCATCGCCTTCACCGGCAACCGGGTGGAGTACAACGACAAGTATAAGGCTTGGAAAAAGCCACCGTTCGACTTCAGCGGCTGCGAGAACATCGTCATCAAGGACAACAAGGTCACCAATGCCCCGGACGGTCAGAAGTGGCCCGACGAAACACGGTGATCCCCCTTCCCCTCCATCCGTCGAACCGCCTGTGCCGAGGTCGGCGTGGCTCCGAATGGCGTGGGAGCCGCGGCAAACGCGGGGAGCCCGGCGGCGGCTAACAAGAGTGCGGCGGCCTAGGGTCTCATGAATTGAACGATGCGTTGTTCAGGCTAACAAGTCCTTCACCACCCGCGCGGGCTCGGTGCCCGTTAGTTTCTGATCGAGCCCCTGGAACTTGTAAGTGAGCCGCTCGTGGTTGAATCCCAGCGTGTGGAGGATGGTCGCGTGAAGGTCGCGGATGTGAACCGGGTTGCGGACGATGTTATAGGACATCTCGTCGGTCTCGCCGTAAACCTGGCCGCCCTTGATGCCGCCGCCGGCCATCCACAGCGAGAAGCACCGCGGGTGATGGTCTCGGCCATAGTTGGTTTCCGAGAGGGCGCCCTGACAGTAAACCGTGCGGCCGAACTCGCCGCCGCAGACCACCAGCGTGTCTTCCAACATGCCCCGCTGTTTCAGGTCCTGGATCAGCCCGTAACAGCCTTGGTCCACATCCAGGCACTGGGACTTCAAATCGCGTGGCAGATCGCCGTGGCTGTCCCAGCCGCGGTGGAAAATCTGGACGAAGCGGACGCCGCGTTCCAGCAAGCGGCGGGCCATCAGCGCGGAGTTGGCGAAGGTGCCGCGCTTCTTGCTGTCGTCGCCGTAGAGCGCGTGGACTTTTTCCGACTCGCCGGAGAAATCGCTGAGCTCGGGCACCGAGGCTTGCATGCGGAACGCCATCTCATACTGCTGGATGCGGGTCTGCGTCTCGGGATCGCCCACGTCGTCGAAGGACTTCCGGTTGAGCGCGTTGAGCCCGTCTAACATTTTCTGGCGGGTGTCACGGGAAACGCCGGGAGGGTCTTTGAGGAACAGCACTGGATCGCCGAGCGAGCGCAGTTCGACGCCGGCGAATTTCCCCGGCAAATAGCCCGGACCCCACAAGCGGGAGGAGATCGCCTGCACGTTAGAATACGGGGAGGAATGCTTGGCGTGAAGCACCACAAACGACGGCAGGTCCTGATTCATCGAACCCAGGCCGTAGGAAAGCCATGAGCCGAGCGACGGCTTGCCGGTCTGCATCGAACCGGTGCAGATCAACTGGTTGGCCGGCTCGTGGTTGATCGCGTCGGTGTGCATCGAGCGGATGATGCACAGATCGTCCGCCATCTTGCCGGTCCACGGCAGCAGTTCGCTAACCCACGCGCCGGATTGGCCGTGCTGGTTGAACTTCATGATCGAGGGTGCGAGCGGAAACGCCGCCTGCCCGGAAGTCATGCCCGTGAGTCGCTGGCCCTGCGATTTCAAGTATCCGTTCAAGTCCTCCTTGAATCGTTTTGCGAGTTCCGGCTTGTAGTCGTACGTATCTAACTGTGAGGGCGCGCCGATCAGCGAAATGTAGATGACGCGCTTCGCCTTGGGCGCGGCCTGCGGCAGTCCGGCAAGGAAACCCGCGGAATCGGCAATGCTGCCGGCGGCGGTGCGGCCGAGCAGCGAGGCGAGCGCGGCGACGCCGAGTCCGGTGCCGGAGCGGCGGAAGAATTGCCGGCGGGTGTAAGCGTTGTTGTAGGCTTCGATCGGAGTCATGGGTTCAGCGCGTGATGGTTTCGTCCAGGTTGAGGATTTGGCTGGCAACCAGCGTCCAGGCGGCGAGTTCAGGGGCGTTGGGCGTGGCGGGAGGCTTGGCCGCGCCGACGGTGAAAATTTTCGCCGCCTCGTCCGGCTGGGCCTGATAGGTCGCGAGGAATTGCTCGAAGGTAGTCTTCACGACCGCGCGTTCGTCGGCCTTCAACGCGCGGCTCATCAGGCGTCCGGTGATAAAGTCCAGGCGCGTGTCGAAGTCGGCGGAAGTCTCAAGCGCGCGGCTGGCGAGCACGCGGGAAGCTTCCACGAACTGAGGATCATTCAGCAGCACCAGCGCCTGAAGCGGCGTGTTCGTGCGGTCGCGGCGGACGCAGAAAACCTCGCGGGTGGGAGCATTGAAGAGCTCCATTGATGGTGCGGCCGCAGTGCGTTTCCAGAATGTGTAGAGCGAGCGGCGGTAGAGGGCGTCGCCCGAGTCCTGTTTGTAGTTCCGCGTGTTCGACTCCTTCATCGCCACCGCTTCCCAAATTCCGTCGGGCTGATAGGGTTTCACCGAGGGACCGCCGGTCTTGTCCACAAGCAGGCCCGAAGCGGCGAGCGCGAGGTCGCGGAGTTGTTCGCCATCGAGCCGCACGCGCGGTCCGCGCGCTAACAGGCGGTTCTGCGGGTCCTTCTCCAGCTTCTCCGGCGTGATGTCCTCGGACTGCCGGTAGGTCGCGGATGTGACCATCAGCTTGATCATGTGGCGGTAGTTCCACTTCGATGTGATGAACTCGGCGGCAAGCCAGTCTAGCAGCGCGGGATTGGAAGGCTTCGCGCCCATCACGCCGAAGTCCTCGGTGCTCTCGACGATGCCGGTCCCGAAGATGTAATACCACGCGCGGTTCATGGTCACGCGGGCGGGCAGGGGATTGGCGGGATCGACCAGCCAGCGACCGAGGCCGAGCCGGTTCTTCGGCAGCTCAGGCGCCATCGGAGGCAGCGCCGCAAGGGTGATCGGCGTGACCTTCTCGCCCTTGTCCGAGTAAACGCCGCGGATCAGGACGTGCGCGAAGGGTTCGGCTTTTTTTTCCTCCATCACCAAGGTCACGGTGCCGCGGGCGTTCATCTCGCTTTGCTCTGCCTTGAGCTCCGTTAGTTTTCCGGCGAGCTCCATCGACGGAGTATCGATATTTTCGTTGAAATGGCGGCGCAGCATGTCGTTCTGCGCCGGAGTGCGATTGTTGGCGGGGACGGATGCCAGGCTGCGGAGCACGCCATGGCCGGCGAGTTCCTTGATCTCGGTCGCATTAAGGAGGCGGCGATAGAAACGGAAGTCCTGCAACGCCACCGGCGTGGTGAGTTTGGAACCACCCTTGTCGCGCGAGCCGAGCATCAGGGAAACGGGTGTCACGATCTCGGTGCCCAGCGAGCTATATTCCATCTTCGCCTTCTGCAGCACTCCGTCCACATAGATCGAGCTGGCCTCCTTGCCCGGCTTGGAACCGTCGAAGGTAATCATCACATGGTGCCACGTGTTAGGCGGCAGCGGATTGGGAGCGACAATCTTGTTAGCTGCCTTGTCCCACGAGTCGATGACATGGCTGGCGGGGCGTCCGCCCTGCAAATAGATGTCCCAGCCGCGCAAGTGGTTCGCCGGATCCATGCGGGCGATGACGGCACCGGTCGGCGTGCCTTCGATGAGGATGAAGCCGCCGTAGGTCACGCGCTCGTCACGGGAGAATGAGCCGACATCGCCGAGGTCGATCGGAGTGTCACTGACGACGGTGGCCTTGCCGAGAAGCCCGTCGATGCGGGCGGGTGCGTCCGGCCAGTCGCGCGGATTTCCCTGCACTTTTCCGTGGATCGAGCCTTCACTTTCTGTCAGCGGGAGATGGATATCGAGTTCGGAATCGAAATTAGGCGCAAGTGCGATGACCGGTGAACTCACCCATTTCTGGAAATCCGGCTGTGTGGCCGCGACCCGCTCGGCGATGAGTTTTTCGGTCGCCGCGATCTCGCCGGGGATTGCCGCCAGGCGGGTGCGGTCGGCGTCGAGGGGAATGAGGACGTTCGGCGGATGGTTGGCGTTGTTGCCATCGAGCGCCGACATCGGGGTGTTCCGGAAGAACGCGGTAAGCGAGTAAAATTCCTTGGTCGAAATGGGATCGAACTTGTGGTCGTGGCAGGCCGCGCAGCCGGTTGTTAGGCCGAGCCAGACGGCGGAGGTCGTTTCGACACGGTCCTTTGCATAGATCGCATCGTACTCCGCCGGGATCGCGCCGCCCTCGCCGGTGGTCGGCAGGCAGCGGTTGAAACCGGTGGCCACCTTCTGCTCCAGCGTCGGCTCGGGCAACAGGTCGCCGGCCATCTGTTCGACGGTGAATTGGTCCCAAGGCATGTTCTGTTGGAACGCGCGGATAACCCAGTCGCGGTAAGGCCAGATCGAACGGTAGTTGTCGATATGGATGCCGTGGGTGTCGGCGTAGCGAGCGGCATCGAGCCAATGGCGGGTGAAATGCTCCGCGCTGGCGGAGGTCGCTAGCAGTTTGTCAGCGGCTTCCTCCACCGCCTGCTGCGGCGCTTCGGCGTGGCGCTTGATGAAGGCGTCGGTGTCCGCGGTGGAAGGTGGTAGACCAGTTAGGTCGAAGTTCATGCGCCGGTAGAAACGACGGGGATCTTCAGGCGCGTTCGGTTTCAGTCCATTGGCGGCGAGCTTGGCGGAAACGAAGTGGTCGATCGGATTCACTGCGAAGCCTTCTCCATCCTTCGGGATGCCCGGCTGCCTGATCGGAGCAAAGGCCCAGTGCGGCTCATACTTGGCGCCCTGGCGGATCCATTCCTCGATCAGCGCGATCTCATGGGGCTTGAGCTTCTTGTGGCTGTCGCGGGGAGGCATGACCTCCTTTTCGTCCTTGGACTTCATCAGCTTCACCAGCAGCGACGCCGCCGGATTACCTTTCACGATCACGGGAATCCCATTTTCGCGTGGGGCAAAGGAATCCGCTTCCCGGTCAAGGCGCAGCGGGGCGTCCTTCGGTTTGCGGGTCCCGGAGTCCGGACCGTGGCAGTGATAGCAGTTCTCGGAAAGGATCGGCTGGATGTGCTCGTTGAACGAAATCTCCTTCGGCAAGGCCGACACCGTCGTGGAATTCTTCGACGGCAAAGCGGCGGATCTCTCACAGGAGTTCATGCCGCCACACAGCACTGCGGCTCCGGCCAACCCCAGGGCTGACAATGTACCCTTGCGCAGGCTGTTTTCTAACCGGATACGGCGGATGGTTGTGGATGGCTGCATGGGGCAAAAGGGAAGCAATCGATGAGAATACGGTGTGAATTCCCGAGGGTTATCTCGTGCTAAGTATTTTCCGCCATGACCTTGCTCTTGGATTCTCTGCTCCGCGCATTCAGAGTTGCGGAGTTCAATGCTCGCTTTCTGCACCCGCAGACCGAGCTGCTCAAGCGGGCTGGCGACCAGTCTGGATCCAAACGACCGAGCACGACTGGCGCGCCAACGAATCAGGCGATGATGCCCAGCGGCTTGGTGCTTTTCCAATTTCCGCGGGTGAAGTCCGGGAAGGCCAGGGACGCACCGTCCTCGGCGACGGATTTTTCGCTCAACGGTCCAACGGCGGACCACAAACAACCCTCGTAGACGTTCTGGTCCAGCGGTTCCCCCTTGCGCAAGCACTCGATGATGCGGAAGAGCATGAGGAAATCCATACCACCGTGGCCACCCATTTTCTTTGAGAGTTCGCCCATGCGTTTGTAAAGCGGGTGCTCGTATTTCGCGGCGATTTCCTCCCACGCCTCGTCCTCGGCCCATTTGTGATGGGTTTTGGTGACGCCCTCGATCGCCATGCGGTTGGGGAAACCGGCGAGGGTGCCGATGGTTCCTTGGATCAGGTTGTGGCGGGAGTAAGGCCGCGGCGAAGTTTCATCCCATTGCACCATGATGGTGCGACCCATGGCAGTCTTGATGATGGAGGTGCTCATGTCGCCGCCTTCGAACTTGAGGGTTTTGAATTCCGGCTTGCTCAGCTTGGTGGACTTGGCGGCATACAGAGCCCGGCCCCTAGCTGGCGTGGAGAATGATACCATGCGCGCGAAGGTGTCGTCTGTCCGGCCGATGTTCATATACTGGGCGACGGGACCGAGGCCGTGGGTCGGATACAAATTCCCGTTGCGCTTCGCATATTGGAAGGTTCTCCAGGAACCGGTGCTGTCACCGTTCTCCATCTGGCTGCGGAGTTCATGAATGTAGGCGGCTTCTCCGTGAAGCAGTTCACCGATAACGCCTTGGCGAACCATGTTCAGATAGATGAGTTCCTCGCGACCGTAGTTGACGTTCTCCATCATCATGCAGTGGCGGCCGGTGGCCTCGGAAGTGTCCACGATCTCCCACATTTCCTTGAGGGTGCAGGCGATGGGCACCTCGCTGAAGGCGTGGGCGCCGGCCTTCATCGACGCGATACACATGGGCGCGTGATCATCCCACGGGGTGACGATGAAAACGGCGTCCGGCTTGGTTTCCGCCAGCATCTTTTTCCAGGCGCCCTCTTCCCCAAAATAAACTTTGGGAGTGTGGCCCTTCTTGATGACATTCGCCTCTGCCTTGCGGGCGCGTGCCTCGACGAGATCGCAAATACCCACGAATTCAACACCCTCGATACTGGCAAGCTGGGACGCGTGGCCGGAGCCGCGGGCACCCACACCGATGATGGCCACCTTGACCTTGTCCAATTTCGGGGCGGAAAAGTCGCCCATGTATTTTGCTCCCGACGGGCGGGAAGGAACTTCGGCAGTCGTCCGGGTCGGGGAAGTCTGGGCGGATGCGAACGCGGGAATTGCGGCGAGACCCGCGGTGATTCCGCCGAGGGCCTTCAAAAAATCACGGCGGACGCTAACTGGGATTTCGGATGAACTCATGATTGGATAAATATGGATGGGATTCGAGACCTTGTTCCAAAGCGATGTGAGCGGCGATTCCGGCCGGACGGGATGAAGTATCCCCTCTTTTCTGGGCCTTGTTCGTTCTCAAATCCGTGCGGAAAGTGCCCCCGGGAAGCGGTATGGTCAAGTCAATTTAGCTCGTGATAATAGCGGGCGCAAAAAACCACGCCACGGCTGTTTCAGGATGCCGCTCGCATGGAAGACTCGCGGATGGCGAGGCTGGGAGTGAGAAGAGCGTGCTGAGGGGGCAGGGAGGAATCCTCCATCCGGCGTGCGAGAAACTTCCAGGCGGTGGCGCACATCTCCACGACAGGCTGGACCAAGGTGGTGAGCGGCACTTCGAGATATTCCGTGTCTTGGATGCCGTCACAACCGACAAGGGCAACTTGCTCCGGAACACGGACCTTCGCGTCACACAGCCCGCGGTAAATCCCGAGCGTGACGTCATCGGAATGGCAGAAGATCGCCTCCGGAATCCCATGGTCCTTGATGTAATCCTGGATCAACCGGCGGGTGACGGAACGCTGGCCCTCGCTCAGCGGGTAATAGATGAATTCGGGCTTGAGCCCGGCCTCGCGCATGGCTCGGCTGTATTCGATGCGGCGGCTCTGATGCGCCTCGCTCCGTGTCACGAACGTGGCGTGGGCGATGCGCCGGTAACCGGAACTGATCAGGTGAGCCATCGCCTCCATGGTGCCTGTTTTCAAATCGACATGGACGCTATCGATCTTCAGGGCGCTGTGGGTGCCGACGCTGACAACCGGAATGGACTTCGCGACCACCGCGCCAAGTTCCTTTTGGACTTCCTTGGAAGCGTCGACGACGAAGATGCCATCGACCGGGACATTTGAGATGAGCTGTTTCGCGTCACCGCTCACGATTTCGGAGATAATCAGTTCCTGGCCCGCTCCCTTGACCAGACGGCTCAACTCGCGGGAGACGTGGCTGTAGTGGGTGGAGATCTGATCCGGTATCCAGAGTCCGAGGATGCCTGTCCGCTTGTTCCTGAGTGCACGGGCGTGGGGGTTGGGGCTATAGCCCATTTCCGAGGCCGCGTTCAGAATCCGCAGGCGTGATTCCTCCGCCACATGGGGATATCCGGCGAGGGCGAAAGTAACGAGTTGCCGGGATACCCCGAGTTTTTTTGCGATTTCTGCCTGTGTGACCATGTTGGGAGTGGGTGAACCCAAATGAATTCGCCTGCCCAACGCAAGCTTCCTGATTCGCTGGTGGCAGATTCTATCAAGTTCCGGTAGATGCGACAGGGGGGGCTGGGATAAAATCCCGCCCGGCGGGGCCGCGGCCTGCCCGCGGTCAGCGGTAAATGACGACAAGGAACAACACCGCCTCGCGCTTGCCGGGGTTGGTGATGTCGTGAACCACGTCAGCCCGATAGGTCGCGGAGTCGCCCTTTCCAAGGGTCTCGTTGGAATCGCCCGACCGCAGTTCCACGGAACCCTCTTCGACCGTTAGAAACTCGCGGGTGCCTTCGACATGCGGCTGGCTGTGCAAGGCGCCGCCCGCCGGCAGGCGCAATTCATAGAATTCCACGTCCTTTTCCAGATTCAGCGGTGACAGCGTGCGGATCTGGCACTGCTTGTCGGTCCGGAAAATTTGCGTCCGGTCGTTCGCCCGGATCGTCTGGATGGTGGAGGCGGAATCGGCGCTTTCGATAAGATCCTGCAAGGACAAGCCGAACGCCCGGGCGATTCGATAGGTCACACTGAGGGTCGGGTTTGCCCGCTCCCGCTCGATCTCGCTGAGCATCGAGCGGCTCACCCCGCTGGCGGACGCGAGTTCCTCCAGCGACCAGCCGCGATCTCCGCGGAGTTTCTTCACGCGCCGTCCCAAGTCTTCATTGATCGACTCGGTATCGGCTGCGACGGCGGCCTTGCTGGCTTTCTTGGCGGTCGGCTTGGCTGGCATGAGAATTCAATATGTCGGATGAAAATTCCTGTAAAGTGGAAATACGCGCTTGCCAAGTTATCGGACGACTGTCCAGTATACCGGAAATCATGAGTCCACCCGCCTTGCTTGACCATTTCGGCGTCGCTGTTTCAGCGTTGTCGGGTGTCATTGCTGCCCGGGGAAAAAGCCTGGATCTGTTCGGGGTGCTGGTGCTCGCGCTGGTCACCGCCCTGGGCGGAGGCACCCTGCGCGACCTGCTAACAGGCGACGGGGCGGTGGCCTGGCTGCGCATGCCCGGGCTGTTCACCACGGTTTGTGTCACGGCTGTACTGGCCTTCGTCGGCTGCCGCTGTTGGGAGCCACCCAAACCCTTGTTCCAAATTGCGGATGCCCTGGCTCTCTGCGCCTTCGCCGTCGCGGGAACCGGCAAGGGCCTGGCGCTGGGGTTCGCTCCCATCGTATCTATCGCGCTGGGTGTCATTACCGGATTCGCCGGCGGCATTGTCCGCGACACCCTGACCGGGAGCATCCCCTTGGTTTTCCGAAAGGACACCTACTTCTATGCAACCGCCGCCCTGTTTGGCGGGATCGTCTATTGCCTGCTGTTCAAAAGGGCGGGACATGACACGGCGACATGGATCGCGGTCTCCTCATCGATCGCTCTGCGTCTCGGAGCGATTCGCTATCGGATCTCACTGCCGGTCTTCGAATCAACTCGCACGATCTATCATTAGTTCTCCATGAAAGCACTCGTAAAAGCCAAGGCGGAACCCGGACTGTGGATGCAGGACGTTCCGGAACCCGTGGTCGGCATCAATGACGTTCTGATCAAAGTCCACAAAACCGGCATCTGCGGCACCGACCTGCACATCTACAACTGGGACGCCTGGGCGCGGAAAACGATTCCGGTGCCGATGGTCGTCGGCCACGAGTTTGTCGGCGAGGTGGTCGAGGTGGGCACGAATGTCAGTGATTTCCACACGGGAGAAATCGTGAGTGCGGAAGGCCACGTGGTCTGCGGCCGCTGCCGCAACTGCCTTGCGGGTCGGCGCCATCTTTGCAAGGACACCGTGGGGATCGGGGTCAACCGCACCGGCGCGTTCGCCGAGTTCATAAGTGTGCCAATGACCAACGTCTGGCACCACACGTCGGGCGTGGATGAAGATGTCGCCGCGATTTTCGATCCGTTTGGAAACGCGGTGCACACAGCTCTGTCGTTTGATTTGTTAGGTGAGGATGTGCTCATCACCGGAGCGGGTCCCATCGGCGTGATGGCGGTGGCCATCGCCAAGCATGCGGGTGCGCGACATGTTGTCATTACAGATGTGAATGATTATCGGCTGGATCTGGCGAGGCAACTTGGTGCCGATGTCGCTCTCAATGTCACCAAGGGCAATCTCGCCGGCGTGCAGAAGCAGTTGCGCATGAAGGAGGGCTTCGATGTGGGACTGGAGATGAGTGGAAATCCGGCGGCGTTCCGCGACATAATCGACGCCATGTGCCATGGAGGAAAAATCGCGATGCTTGGGATCCCCGGCGAACCGATATCCATCGATTGGAACAAGGTGATTTTCAATATGCTCACCATCAAGGGCATTTACGGCCGCGAGATGTATGAGACTTGGTATAAGATGAATGTCATGCTGGAATGCGGACTGGATATCAAACCGGTGATTACCCATCGATTTGGTGCGGATGATTTCGAAAGAGGTTTCGAAGTTATGAAGACCGGCATGAGCGGCAAGGTCGTTCTCGATTGGACAGTTTTCCACTAAACCTGCATGAACTCTGAACCTCGGGAAGAACTTATTGATCGGGCGGTCGCTCTCGCGGCCCGGCTACAGAAGCGTGCGGCCGAGTTGCAGACACCCGCCGAGCGACGCCAGCAAATGGAGCTGGACCGCATGTGCCAGTCGCCGGAAGACAAGGCGACGCTGGTGCAGCTAACCGACCAGGCGTTTCGTTCGCGGCGGGCCGCGCGCGTGGCCAAGCAGTTCACACACATTCTGGACGTGCAGGGTATTCCGCGATTTTTCAGTCCGCTGGATCGCACGATGTTGCGCGGGTTTCAAACCTTTGGCGACTGGCTGCCAAGCGTGACGGTGCCATTGGTGAAAGAGCACATGCGCCAGGAAACCGCCAATGTCGTGCTGCCCGCGGAGACCGAGCATCTAACGACCCATCTGCGGGCCCGGCTCAAGGAAGGCGTGCGGATGAACCTCAATTTCCTGGGCGATGCCGTGGTCGGTGAGGAAGAGGCATCGCATCGTCTCGACAAGTATCTCGCCGCGTTGCAACTGCCGGACGTGGAAGTGTTGTCAGTGAAAATCAGCACGCTTTATTCGCAGGTCTCACCCATCTCCCGCGAGCACACGGTGCGCGTGATCTGCGACCGGCTCGAGCTGTTATACCGCGCGGCCGATCACCTCGTGTTCACCCGTGCCGATGGCACGCAGGTCCGGAAATTCATCTATCTGGACATGGAGGAGTATCGGGATCTTGATCTAACGGCGGAGGCGTTCATGCATACGCTGGATCGGCCCGGATTGGAAAAGGCGGAGGCCGGGATCGCACTGCAAGCCTATCTGCCGGACTCGGCGGCGGTGCAGCGGCGGATCAACGGGTGGGCACGTGAGCGCGTCGCCCGTGGTGGTGCTTCGGTGACGATCCGTCTGGTGAAGGGCGCCAACATGGAAATGGAACGCGCCGAGGCGTCGCAGCGCGATTGGCCGCAGGCTCCTTTCAAGACCAAGCGCGAGACCGATGCCAACTACAAGCGCATGCTGCACGAGGCCATGCGGCCCGAGAACCTCGCCGCGGTGCGCGTCGGCGTGGCATCGCACAACCTCTTCGATCTCTCTTATGCGCTGGTGCTTGCCACTGATGGAAACGCGTTGGAGCGGGTGCAATTCGAAATGTTGGAAGGCATGGCCGGTCATCAGCGCCGTGCCTTGTTCGAAGAGTGCCGCAACCTGCTGCTTTATGCGCCTGCCTGCCGTCGTGATGAATTCCTCAATGCCATCGGTTACCTGATCCGCCGCATGGATGAGAACACGGGCGAAGAGAATTTCCTGCGTCACGCGTTCAAGCTCGTCGTCGGATCCAAGGAATGGAAATTGCTCGAACACGACTTTCGCGAAGCCTTCCACAGTCCTGTTAGTGATGAACCACGCCGTCGGCAAAACCGTCTAGCCGAAGATTTCAGTCAGCCGCGTGACGAGATGACGATCGATCATTTTGAGAACGAAGCGGATACCGACTGGTCGCTGCCGGAAAACGGCCGCTGGGCGGAGATGCTGGTCGCGAGGAACGCCCCGGACACGGCGGCAATCCCGCTGGTGATTGACGGGCAACCGGTCGGACTCGATCGGACTTCCAACCGCAAGTGTGCCGACCCGTCAAAGCCGGGAACCGTGGTGGCTCGCTATGTGGAGGGGACCCTGGAGGATGTTGAACTCGCGGTTAGATGCGCGCGTGAGGATGCCGACAGCTGGCGCTCGATGGGTGTCGATGAACGCAACGCGATTCTCGGCCGGGTGGCTGCCGAACTGCGGCAAGCCCGTGGCAAGCTGCTGTGGGCGGCGATGACCAATTGCGGCAAGACCCTGGCCGAGGGTGATCCCGAGTTGTCGGAAGCGATTGACTTCGTGGAGCTCTATCGCAGCACCGCCCGCAGCTTGTTTGAACTGAAGAGTGTGGATGCCAGCGGCTGCGGCGTGGTTCTGGTGATTCCACCTTGGAATTTCCCCATCGCCATTCCGTGCGGCGGAATCGCGGCCGCACTGGCGGCGGGAAATACCGTCATCCTGAAACCATCCTCGGACGCGGTGCTCGTCGCGTGGGAACTGTGCGAATGCTTCTGGCGCGCGGGTGTCTCGCGCAAGGCGTTGCAGTTCGTGCCGTGTGCCGGCAGCGGCGCGGGCTCCGTGATGGCGGCGCACGCCGACGTGGATGCGGTGATTCTAACCGGTGGCACGGACACCGCCCTGCGGATGCTCGCCCGCAAGCCCGACATGCGGCTGTTCGCCGAAACCGGAGGCAAGAATGCCACCATCATCACCGCTCTCAGCGACCGCGAACTGGCACTGAAACATGTGGTGCATTCCGCTTTCAGTCATGCCGGGCAGAAGTGTTCCGCGACGTCGATCTTGCTGTTGGAGCGTGAGATTTATGACGACCCGGACTTCAAGCGGATGCTGATAGACGCGGTGCGCAGCATTCCATGCGGCAGCGCGTGGGAATTGCCATCGCGCATGGGACCGATGATCCGCCAGCCGGGTGGGGATTTGGAGCGGGCCATGAAAACCCTGGAACCCGGCGAGTCGTGGGCCGTGATGCCACGCCCGATCGGCGACAATCCGGCCCTGCGTTCGCCCGGCGTGAAATGGGGAGTCAGCCGCGGCAGCTACACCCACCTCACCGAGTTCTTCGGTCCGGTGCTCGCGGTGATTCCATTCGACACTTTGGACGAGGCCATCGATGTCGTGAACGACACCGGCTATGGTCTAACCAGCGGCATCCACAGTCTCGATACGCGGGAAATCGCCCGCTGGCGCGAAGGCATCCGTGCCGGAAATCTCTACATCAACCGCAGCACCGTGGGAGCCGTCGTGTTACGGCAACCGTTCGGCGGGATGGGCCGCTCATGCTTCGGCCCGGGAATCAAGGCGGGCGGTCCAAACTACGTCGCACAGTTGATGCGCTTCGAGGATCGTGCCAACACGGCAATACCCCTATCGGAAACGAAGCTGGATAATGCCGCGCTCGCCTCGCTGTCGGAATCCATCGCCCATGCGGACCCGCTGGTGTTAGGTTTCAGCGAGGCACGGTTGCACGCCGCCTTGCGAAGCTACGATCATTTCTGGCAGCAGGAATTCAGCCGTGAGCACGACCACCTGCGCTTGCTTGGCCAGGACAACATCCGGCGATACCTCGCCTTCGATGAGGTGCGGGTGAGGGTGAGTGCCACGGATTCGGCCTTTGATTTCATCGCCCGTGTTGCCGCTGCCCGGGTGACCGGCGCGCGGGTGATTGTTAGCACGCCGCCGGGGCTGGAACCCGCGGTGGTGCGTTGGCTGGAAAGGGTCACCGATTCCTGGGGTGCGGCGATTGAGTTCGTGGTCGAGGGCGACACGGATTTGATCAATCGCATCGATGAATCTCCGGCGCATGCCGTCGAGCGCATCCGCTTCGCCTCACCCGCCAGTGTGCCGGCCGCAGTCCGCCTCGCGGCCGCAGCGTGCGGCGTCTATCTCGCCGATGAAAGCGTGTTGGCCGACGGCCGCATCGAGCTGCTCTGGTATTTGCGCGAGCAGAGCATCAGCCATGACTATCATCGCTATGGCAATCTCGGCCTGCGTGCCGGCGAAGCGCGCAATGAGCCATCCTGATTCCTCCACCTTCCAACCTGACAATCACTGATGAATCCACATTTCAAACAACACCTCGCCACCCAGCTTGACGATATTCGTGCGGCGGGAACCTACAAGGACGAGCGCAAACTCACCACGCCCCAGGGAACCATTGTCCGCACCAACGGTGGCGGGCCGGTGCTCAACATGTGCGCTAACAACTATCTCGGCCTCGCCCAGCATCCGAAGGTGCGGCAGGCCGCCCATGAGGCGCTGGAGCACTGGGGTTACGGGCTTGCCAGCGTGCGCTTCATCTGCGGCACCCAAGGGGTTCACAAGGAACTTGAGGCGAGCTTGAGCGATTTCCTCGGCACCGAAGATACCATTCTCTACGGCTCCTGTTTCGATGCAAACGGCGGCCTGTTCGAAACCCTGCTAGGTCCCGAGGATGCGATCATCAGCGATGAACTCAATCATGCGTCCATCATCGACGGCGTGCGATTGTGCAAGGCCAAGCGCTTCCGTTATAAGAACTGCGACATGGCCGATCTAGAAGCCCAGTTGATCGCAGCCGACGCGCAAGGTGCCCGCTTTAAAATGATCGCCACCGACGGCGTGTTCTCGATGGATGGCTTCATCGCGCCGTTGGCAGCGATCTGCGACCTGGCGGACAAATACAACGCGTTGGTCATGGTGGACGATTCCCACGCGGTGGGCTTCATGGGCGAGCGGGGCCGCGGCACTCATGAACACTGCGGTGTCATGGGGCGCATCGACATTCTAACCGGCACTCTCGGCAAAGCGCTCGGCGGCGCGAGTGGCGGCTACACCAGCGGGCGGAAGGAGATCATCGAGATCCTCCGCCAGCGCTCGCGGCCTTATTTGTTCAGCAATACCCTGGCGCCGGTGATTGCCGGAGCATCGTTGGAGGCGATCCGCCTGCTCAAGGAATCCACCAGCCTGCGTGACACGCTGGCGGAGAACACACGGTATTTCCGGCAGGCAATGACGGAGGCCGGGTTCAACATCGCGGCGGGCGAGCATCCCATCGTGCCGGTGATGTTAGGTGATGCCGCGTTGGCCGCCAAATTTGCGGAGGCCATGCTGGAGCGCGGTGTTTATGTCATCGGTTTCAGCTATCCCGTGGTGCCGCAAGGCAAGGCGCGCATCCGCACCCAGATCAGCGCCGCTCACCGGCGTGAGGATCTGGATCTCGCCGTGAAAGCCTTCATCGAGGTGAAGCATGAACTGGGAGTATGATCGAATCCGCCACCACCTGACGTAAGCACCGACCCGCTCATCTTATGAAATCACTCCAATTTGCCGCCTGTCTTCTTTGCACCGCATTGGTATCCGGCGCTTCCGCCGAATTACGAGTCCCGGCGTTCACCGCCTATCTTGAACCCGATGCCGACGGGGCGAATGTTTCCAAGGACAAGGGCATCACCGGTTGGAAGGATGCCGACTTGCGGGTCTCGTGGTTCGGAGAACTCAAAGTGGCGGGCAAGCTCACCGCTTCGGTGGCATTGAAACTTCCTGCAGGTGGCAAGTCGAAGCTGCAGCTTTCGATAGGCGGCGAGAAGCACAAGGCCGTTGCCAACGGTGACACGGTGTCATTCGGTGAATACAAAATCGCCAAACCGGGCTTTGTGAAATTCGAACTAACATCGTTCAACGGCGATGACGACGCGGGCCAGATCGAAGCTCTGCTGCTGGATGGGGCCGCGGCGGCTGGCGCGCATTTCAACCTGTTGCCACGGCGCAACGCGGCCTCGGTCCACCTGAGCTATCCCGTGCCGGATGGCACCAACGTGGCGATGTTCTACAATGAGGTGCAGGCGGTGGAGGATCCGGTGGCGACCTATTACATGGCGTGCGGTTTTTCTCGCGGCTACTTCGGGATGCAGGTGAATTCCACCAAGGAGCGCAGGATCATTTTCTCCGTGTGGGACGCGGGTGACGGCCAGGATGCGAAGGACCGGAGCACCGTTTCGGATGAGAACCATACCCAGTTAGTCGCGAAAGGTCCGGGCGTGGAGGCGTCGGTGTTCGGGAATGAAGGTACCGGCGGGCATTCCCACCTCGTGTATCCGTGGAAGACGGGCAGTACCCAGCGGTTCCTGCTAACAGCGAAGCCGGATGGGACACACACGACTTACGCGGGCTACTGGTTCCACCCGGAAAAGAAGGAATGGATGCTGATGGCAGCCTTCCGCGCGCCGAAGGACGGCAAGTATTTGAGCGGCCTGTATTCCTTCAGCGAGAACTTCAACGGGAACAACGGGCAGTTGCGGCGCAAGGCGTTTTTCGGGCCGCAGTGGATCGCCAATGAGAAAGGGAAATGGACTGAACTGAGGAAGGCCACCTTCAGCCATGATGGCACGGGCAAGAATGACCGGCTGGACCGGTTCATGGGCGTGGAGAAAGGGAGATTTTTCCTATCCCAAGGTGGATTCGTCGAGGGCTTCAGCAAATATGGAGACCCGTTTGACCGGCCCGCGACGACCGCTCCCAAAGACATCAAGCTCCCCGAAATCAAATGAAATTCCTGAATCTCGCAATGGTTTCCCTGGCAGGGTTGTCCGGACTGGCAATGGCGGAAGACGCCTGCCTCCAGCCTTCTCCGACCCAGATGGCGGAGTCTGTCGGTGTCACGCTGCCGAAACTGCCGTGGCATCTCATTAACATCTGGTGGGAATTTGAAAAGCCGGTGGAGCACTTCACCTCACTGGAGATGGACATCACGATCGATCGGGATATTCCCTCCAGCTACAATCTCTACGTTTCACCTTGTGGGATCGCCAAAATCAACGGCCTTCAGTTCTACGGAGGACTCCAGACCAATATCAACGGGTGGCCCAACAAAGAATCGCGGGAGAGAGTCTTCCCGGGCAAGGGAGCGATTTTCTCGCGGTGGTCCGGCGACAAGACGACGCCCATCGGACTGGAGCACGTGAAGGTCGCGGGTCCGGATTGCGTAGTTGAGAGCGCGGGCTACGAGGGAGAGTTCGCCAGCGTGCGCAGGCCGTTCGCATGGACCAAGGGCACCTATACCTATCAGATTGAAAAGGGGGAAACCGAGAATATCGACGGGAAGGCGCACACCTGGTTCCACTGCCGGGTGAAGGACAGCGGCGGAGCGATCCACGAAGTCGGAAGCCTGCGGTTCGAGGGAACGGATTTCACGTTCTGGGACCGTCATTCCGCATTTGTGGAGGTTTACAGCACGGCGAAAATCCCGAAATCCGGCATTCCCAAGGCGAATATCACGTTCGGCCACCCGCGCTTGAACGGCAGCAAAGTGGCCCTGAAGAAGGCATCCGCCTACTATCCGGATCCTACTAAAGGCACGACGGGCAGTCCGGATTGCGCGTGGGTGAAGGCGGATGGGGAAAACTGCCGGGTGGAGATCGGCCCGATCTTCAAGCGGGACGAATCCATGCGGCGCCACGATCTGGAAATCGTCAGGAAAGCGAACTGAGTTCCCTGGCGGGTGGCAAGGCCGTGGTCCGCTGGACAACGCGAAGACGGGTAATACGGGCTTCTTCCGCCAGGAAGGCGAGCCGGTGCCCGGCAAGTCCGTCGAGGCCCGGTTCCAAGCGGCCGGGACCGCTGAAAAGGCCGCCGAGGGCTTGGACGATACCATGATCCCCCCCGCCATGGTCGGCGTAGCCGCCATCGGTCGGTTGGATAATTTCGACCCGCTCGATTTCTCCGTCCGCATGATGGCGTAGCCAAAGCTCCGGAGCGCCCGCCTCCGCATACGGGATGCCTCCCTTCAGCGAGGCCTGGGTTCCATAGATCTCGATGCCCCTGCCGTAGTCGAAGGCAGTCATGGTATGGGTGGCGGTGATGCCGTTGGTGAGTTCGCAAGCCACCACTTGGTGATCTACCGAGTCATTGTCGCAATGGTAAACGCAGCGCCCCCAAGGAGATATTTTCAGCATGTCGAGGATCTCCCGGTCGTCCGCCTGCTCGAATCCGTCCATCACCATCCCGAGCCAGCGGCGCTTGTCCGTGAGGTAGCGGTGCGAATCGTAGATGCAAGTTTCAGAGGCCGGGCAACCGTCCGTGCAACGGAGGGGCGCTCCGGCCGGGGCATTGCCGGCGTGGAACCAGGTGAGATCCCCGTGGCTGGAAACCGAGGAGACGGCGGCACCGCCAAGCCAGCAAATGAGATCCGCATCGTGCGAGCATTTCGCGACAATCATCGGTGTGGATTTTGCGGAACGGGACCAGTGGCCGCGGACGAATGAATGCGCCTGGTGGAACGGTTCGACCCCCTCGTGGGTCCGCATCGAGATCACCTTGCCGAGTCTCCCACTGTCGATGATCCGTTTCACCTCCGAGTAGAATGGAGTGTACCTCAGGACAAAGCACAGCGCGACACGGCGTCCAAGTTGGCGGGCAAGGGCATCGATTTCCTCGCACCGGGCAAGCGATTCCGCCGCGGGCTTTTCCAACAGAATGTCATAGCCGAGTTCAAGCGCCCGCATGGCGTGGCCGAAGTGCTGCGAATCCTGCGTGGCGATGATGAGGACATCCGCCAGCTTGCCGGCCGAGAACAACTCGTCCGCCGAGGCGAAAGTTCGGATCTTAGCGGGCGAGACCAGGCTTGCAACCGCATCGCGCCGGACGGCGACAAGATCCGCGGCGGCTGTCAGCCGGTAGTTGTCCGGGAAGGTTGCGAGTAGCCGCGAGTAAGTGCGCCCTCTGGAGCCACACCCCAAGACAGCGATCGAAAGCGGGGCCGGCATGGATTTTTTCGGAAGGGGCGGAAGTTCGGCGTTCATGATCAAGTTAGCTGTGCGGAATGGTCGCAGATACCGGCGGGTTGCTTCCCCGGATGTTATCGGAGGCGGATGAGTAAACGGAATGCAATTTGGATATTTGGGCGGTTTTTGATTCTGGGGTTGACGAGGCGGATTAGCACGAGATAATAAGAGCCGAGACTGCAAACTACCAGCAAAAAATTTTCCCATGCCGAACCCTTCTGTTCCCACCGATTTGCGCGAGATCGCGAACCTCTTCGACATGCGGGCTGACTTCGTGCATGGGGCGGGTTATGGTTCCGGGCACATCAATGACACCTATTGCGTGAGCTTCGATCAGGCGGGCCTGTTGCGGTTGCGCTACATTTTCCAACGAATCAACACCCGGGTCTTCAAGACGCCCGTCGAGCTGATGGAAAATGTTTCCCGGGTGACGCGTCATTCGCTGCAGCGCTTGCAGGAAGACGGCAATCCGGAAGCCCACCGGCGGACGCTGACCTGTATTCCCGCCGTTGATGGCAAGGCCTATGCGGTGGACGCGTTGGGAGAATATTGGCGGGTCTATCCGTTCATCGAGCGGGCAACCGGCCATGACGAACTTGAAACCAACGAGCAGGCATTCCAAGCGGCCAAGGCTTTCGGCAATTTCCAGAAGCTGGCCGCGGGCTTGCCGGGCGAGCGTCTGCACGAGACGATCCAGGACTTTCACAATACGCCGAAGCGGCTGGAGGCGCTGCGCGCCGCGATCGAGGCGGATGTTTGCAATCGCGCGGCGGAGGTGAAGAAGGAAATCGCCTTCGCGCTTGGCAGGGAAGACGATTGTGGGCGCATCACGGGCCTCATTGCCTCGGGCGATATTCCGGAGCGGGTCACCCACAATGACACGAAGCTGAACAACGTGCTTCTGGATGACGTCACTGCGGAAGGCGTTTGCGTCATCGATCTGGACACCACCATGCCGGGGTCTGCGCTCTACGATTTCGGCGACATGGTCCGCACGGCCGCGACCAACAAAAGGGAGGACGACACCAATACCAGTTCGCTCGCTGTGAAGCTTGACCGCTTCGAAGCGTTGGTGCGCGGCTATCTGGTGGCGGGCGAGTCGTTCCTGAATACAGCCGAGATCGACCATCTTGCCTTTTCCGGGAAGCTGCTCACACTGGAGTGCGGGATCCGGTTCCTGACGGACTACTTGAAAGGAGACGTCTATTTCAAGATCAAGAGCCCGAACCACAATCTGGACCGCTGCCGCAATCAGTTTGCCTTCGTTGCGGCGATGGAACAGAAAATGAATGAAATGGAACGGATCGTGGCGGCAAACGCCGGGATCGGAAGCACTCAAATGGCCTTGGCATGAAAATCCTCGTTACCGGCGGATGCGGTTTCATCGGCTCTCATGTCGTGGAGCATTACCAGGACCTCGCGGAGGAGATCCGCGTTCTGGACAACCTCCGCACCGGCTACCGGCACAACCTGGTTGGTCTGCGCCACGACTTCATCAACGGTTCAATAACGGACCGGGAGGGCGTGAAGAAGGCGGTGGAGGGGGTTGATTATATTTTCCATCTCGCGGCATTGGTGAGTGTCCCCGAGTCGATGTCCAAGCCGAACGAATGCGTGGATATCAACGTGCGTGGCTTGCTCAACGTGCTGGAGGAGGCGTCCGCCGCGGGAGTGAAAAAGCTCGTGTTCGCGTCGTCCGCGGCGGTTTACGGCGACAACCCGACGGTGCCGAAAATCGAGACAATGATTCCCGAGCCGAAGAGCCCGTATGCGATCACGAAGCTGGATGGCGAGTACTATCTCGGCATGTTCCAGCGGGAAGGATTGCTCGAGACGGCCGCCCTGCGATTTTTCAATGTCTTCGGACCACGCCAGGATCCAGGCGGTGCGTATGCGGCTGCGGTCCCCATTTTCATCGAAAAAGCGGTGCGGAACGAGGACGTCACCGTGCATGGGGATGGCGGGCAAACCCGCGACTTCATCTACGTGAAAGACATCGTGGGAGCTTTGGCATTTTCCGCGGAAACGACGGGCGTGACCGGCGTTTTCAATGCTGGCTATGGCGGCCAGGTGACCATCAACGAACTTGCGGGGGAAATCATAAAAGCCGCGGACTCCACATCAAGCGTGCTTCACGGCCCGGAACGCCCGGGGGATGTCCGGCACTCCCGGGCAAGCGCCGAGAAACTTCGGGCCGCCGGCTGGATCCCCCGCCATAGCCTTGAGGAAGGACTTGAGGCAACCCATCGGTTCTTCAGCCAGAAACAAGGAAACCCTGTCCGCGTCTGATAGGTCTGCTCCCCATGCAAGCCTGCAAACTTCGTTCGCCTGGTGACGGAGCATTAGCTTACGAATGAATTGCTCCACCCCTGAGCTACAGGGGTGACTCGCGAAGCGCTCCGCAGGGAAACAAAGCAATTTCCCGCCCGCAAGCCGGAGATCTCGGTTTACTCCTTGAAATCGGTGTCCGGTGTTTTGAGGTCCAGCTCCTTGATCCAAATGTTGCGATAGCGGACGTCGTGGCCTTCGCATTGGAGCTTCAAGCCGCCGGGCGTGTCGGTGATGCCTTTTCCGCCGTCGTTGCCGCCGTCGATTCCGGATTTTTCACCGCCCCAGACTTGGCTGATAGACTGGTTCGAATGCACCTTGGTGCCGTTGAAATAGAGGCTGACCAAGGGCTTTTCCGTTAGCTTGCCATCCTGAAACCGGGCGGCCCGGAACACGATGTCGTAGCTGTTCCATTTGCCGATGCCTTTGTAGAGTTGATAGGGCGACTCGGTTTCGTTGATGACTGCACCCATGCCGTGCTTGGTCTTGTCGCCGTCGCAGATCTGGATCTCGTAACGGTTCTGCAGATAGACCCCGCTGTTGCCGCCTGCGTTGCCAACGAGGAATTCGATGTGGAGCCTGAAGTCGCGGTAAGCCTTGTTAGTGACGATGTCGGCGCTGCCATACTTGCCGCCGGCCGCCACCGGATCGTCGGTCATCAGCACGGTGCCTTTGTCCACCGGGTCCGCGACGATTTTCCATTTGATGGGCAGCGACGAAGCGAACGCCGGTCCTTGCCAATAGGTCCATTTGGCATCGAGCATTTCCCGTGTGCCGTCGAAAATCAGTTCCGCACCCTGGATGGGTTTTTCGCCGATCCCGACGCCCGCGTGGAGCGGTGAGGCGGCTAACAGGGACGCGATGAGAAATCGATGGGCTGGACTCATGGGGCCAAGCAATACTGCCACGGGCAGTGTCATCTTTCGCCGCCAGAACGTTAGGATTTGCCTTTGAAATACTTCACGATGGCGGCGGTGAGGCCGGGGATGTCGTGTTTCGAGGCTTCGAAAGCGGGCTTCAAGCCGACCTTGCGCAGCGTGTCGCTGGTAACCGGGCCGATGCTAGCCGCAGCACATCCTTCCGGCCAATCGAGGCCGAGCGCGAAAAAGTGCTCCACGGTGGAGCTCGAGGTGAAAGTGATCATGTCCGCTCCTTCCTCAATCAACCGGGCGCGGGCTCCGGTCGGATCCTCCGTTTCCGCAACCGTCTGATAGGCGACGCAATTATCAACGATGGCTCCCAGCGCGGTGAGACCTTCACCCACGACATCGCGGGTTTCGGCGGCTTTCACCCATAGCATGGTTAGATTTTCGATGTCTTCCTTTTTGAAAGCATCGATCAGTCCTTCCGCCACGAAGCGCTCGGGGATGAGGTCCACGGCGAAGCGATATTCACGGATTTTCTTCGCAGTGCCTTCACCGATGGCGGCGATGCGGGGATTTCCCAAACTGCGCGCGTCGGCGTAGGAGGCGAAGAACGCGTCGAAGAATCGCTCCACGCCGTTAGGGCTGGTGAACACGAGCCAGTCGTATTCGTGGGCGTGGGTCACCAGTTCCGCGAATTCGTGGCGGTCCGGCGGGCCTTCGATGCGGATTGTCGGCAGCTCGATGACGTCCGCGCCGAGGTCGCGCAGTGCCTTGCTGAGTTCGCCGGCTTGCTCGCGGGTGCGGGTGACCACGATGCGTTTGCCAAACAACGGGCGCTTTTCAAACCAATTGATCTTCTTCCGCTCCTTCACCACGTCGCCGATCACGGCGACCGCGGGGGAGGTGAAATTCTCGCTCTCGGCGATGTCGGTGATGGTTGCAAGCGTACCGACGATGGTCTTCTGTGAACCGGTCGTCGCCCAGCGTGTTAGGGCGATCGGGGTATCCGCCGCCGCTCCGTGTTCGATGAAAGCGCTGGTGATTTCGCGCAGTCTGGCGACTCCCATCAGAAACACCTTGGTGCCCGGTGCCTTGGCAAGTTGAGCGTAATCCACCGAGCTGAAGCCCTTGGTCGGATCTTCGTGGCCGGTGAAAATGGTGAGCTGCGTGTTGTGATCGCGGTGGGTCACCGGGATGCCCGCGTAGGCCGGACCGGCGATGGCGGAGCTGATACCGGGCACGATCTCGAAATTCACCCCCGACGCTGCAAGCTCGGCCGCTTCCTCTCCGCCACGGCCGAAGATCATTGGATCACCGCCCTTCAGTCTAACGACGTTTTTGCCGGCCTTGGTTTTCTCGACGATGAGGTCGTTGATCTGGTCCTGAGGCACCGAGTGGTCTTTGGCGCGCTTGCCGACGTAGATTTTCTCACACCCAGCCTTGGTCCAGTTGAGCAGCTCGGGGCTGCTCAATGCGTCGTAAACGAGGACATCCGCCAGCTCGATGCATTCCTTGGCGCGGAGGGTGACGAGACCGAGATCGCCGGGACCGGCGCCAACGAGATAACAAGTGCCAGAGGTGCTCATGAGAGGGAGTTGAAAAGTTCGAGTGCGAGTGAAATGGGATCGGTGCCGCGGGCTTCGCCGGTTTTTGGAGTCCCTCCAGCTTCGGGGAACACACGGGCCTGAAGATGGATCTCGCCGTTAGAAATCGTGGAGAAAACTCCGACCGGCGTGTGGCAACCGCCGTCCAGCAGTCGCAGGAACTCGCGCTCGGCGGTGATCCGCAGCCACGACTCGCGGTGGCCGATCGCTTCCGCGAACACCCGGCTGTGTGCATCGCCCGCGCGGACTTCCAAGCCGATCGCGCCTTGCCCTGCGGCGGGAAAGAATTCGCTCTCATCCAGCCGCGTGACGAACAGCCCGGGAATTCCTAACACCGCTTCCGCCTCGTCGCCTGCCGCGGCCGGCGGGATGAAACCCAGTCTAACCAGACCGGCTTCCGCCAGCAAAATGGCATCGTAGTTCCCGTCTTCCGCGAGTTTCCGCAAACGCGTCGGCACGTTGCCGCGCAGGTCGGTCACCGTGACGTCGGGTCGCAGCCATTCGATTTGCTTCGCCCGTCGCACGCTGCTGGTGCCAACCGTCGCACCCACCGGCAATGCCGCCAAGCCGCCCGGTTCGCGCATCACCAGGACGTCGCGGACCGGAGCCCGTTCCAACACCGCTGCCAGCACGTAGCGGCTGTCCAGCACTGTCGGCAGATCCTTCAAGCTATGCACCGCGATGTCGATTTCCCCGGAGTCGAGTGCTTCCTCGATTTCTTTGATGAACACGCCCTTGTCGAAGGTCCCTTCGGACTTCGCCACCTCGCTCAACGAAACATCCGTCCGCCGGTCACCGGTTGTTTTGATCACCTGGCGGATAAACTGGCGGTTGGGAAATGCCGCGGCCAGCGCGGCTTCGGTGGCCGTGGCCTGCACGAGGGCAAGCTCGCTGCCGCGCGTGCCAACGATGATGGGATTGAGGGATTCGGCGGTCATTTCGGGTTCGTGGGATCCAGTCCGCTTTCCATGGCCACGGATGCGGCGGCGTGCAAGCCCAAGCTTGAGAATCGGCCCCGCGCCCGTAAACTCCGCGCATGGGCTGGGTACTTTTTTTCGATGGCGACTGCGCGTTTTGTTCGAAGTCCGTCCGTCGGGTGGTGCGCTTCGATAAGCGAAAGCGGGTTTCTTTCGCTCCATTGCAGGGAAAACTCGCTGCGGATATGGGCTTTACCCGTCACGCGGCCGCGGAGGATGGCACCATGGTCCTGCTCCGCGAATCCGACGGCAAGGTCTTCACCCGCAGTGATGCCCTGATCGAACTTGCCCGCGCACTTGGCGGCGGGTGGCGGCTGTTCGCGCTCGCCCGTTTCATCCCAAAACCCTTGCGCGATTGGGTTTATCGCTGGGTCGCGAATCATCGCTACCTTTTCATGGGCAAGTCCGACGCATGCTCGCTGCCCGATCCCGAATTGCTGACAAGGATGCGGGAATGACCGCCATGGGTGCTGGATGTTTCGGGCACGAATGGTACGCATCACTGCAATGGAATCACGGCGGCGGCGCGGATGAATTTCTTCGCCGTGCCTGGCCAGCTGATGATCCTGGACGTCGTGGCGCCTGTATCCGGCGCAAACGTTCCAAATGCGGAGTTGGTCCAGACGTCGGGTGAGGCACCGAGAGCATTGCTCGTTTCCAACCGATAGAGCCGGCTGGCTGTGGTGGTGAATACGACCGTCGCCTGGGTGTGGGTGCCGTTGTAGGTGCTGGAGACGATCTTGAAATAGTCGTTCGAGTTGTTAGGCGTGGTGCCGCTGAGGTATTCGTTCTTGTCCGTAGCGCCGTCCTTGTCGAAGTCGGTCGCCGCCGTCGCGGTGGTTAGAACTCCGAAGTAAGTGAGTTCCCAGGCATCGGCGATGCCATCGGCATCGGTGTCGGTTAGGGTCATCGTGTTGGTGATGAGGTAGCCGGTGCCGAGATTGATCCAGCCGATGTTCGCGCTGTAGGCGTAGCCGCTGAACGCGCCGGTGAGCAGGTTCACGCGCGGACGGTTCTCATTGCCGATGGTGGTCCAGCCGAAATTGATCCAGCCGATGTTTGCGCCATACGCGTAGCCGGAAAGGTTGCCGCTGCCGTCATGGTTCACGCCGCAATTGCTGGCGCTGTTATTCTGATACTGGATGAGGTTGTCCGGCGTGCCGTCGCCGAAATGGATCCAGCCGATGTTCGCGCCGTAGGCATAGCCGGAAAGGAAGTAATCGCCGAACACGATGCCATTCGGCGACGAAGGCTGGTCGTGGCGGAAGTTGATCCACCCTGCATTCGCCGCGTAGGCGAATTTGTTGGTGGAGTCGATGGTGGAAGCAGCGGGCAGTGATGCAGTCAGGAGGACCAACAAGGCCGATGCGAGGAAGCCGTGATGTGTGTTCATGATGTGGATAGGTTTGAATGGTTGGGGTTGCCGATCATCATCTGGGCAAAAGCTGAATCCTCAGTCTCTCACGGCATGTTGTATTTGAAGGAAACGAGCACCGCCGCGCCACTGAGGCTGGTGCCGCGGCTGGAATTGGCGATGTAGGCATCCAATCCCGTCCCGTTGCTATAATTTCGGCCGTAGCTGCCGATGGCGCTGCCGAAGGCACGCAGCCCGGTGCCGCTTCCGCTGCTGACACCGTAGCAGTTTTCGGCCATATCCGCAGACAAGCCGGTCCCAGTGCCACTGGTGCCAGCGCAGTTTAGAGCGGTGTTGGCGGACAAACCGGTTCCACTGGTGCTGGTGCCCCGGCAGCCTGTGGCGGTGGCGACCGCTACACCGCCGGTCGTGGCAAGCAGTCCGGTGCCGCTCGCACTGACGCCGGTGCAGTTGTTGGCACTGCCGGTGACGGACACTCCAACGCCGGTGGTGCCGGTGCCTTTACAGTTGTCGGCCGAGTCGGCGTTGAGGCCAATGATGCCACTGCCGACGCAGTTTTGAGCGATGCCGGCAGACAAGCCGGTTCCATTCGCGGCGATGCCGAAGCAGTTTTGTGCGGTGCCACCCGCTCCGGTGAAAATATTGGTAACCAGCAGCCCGTAGCCGCTGGCACTCACCCCGTAGCAGTTGTTAGCGGAGAAAGCGGCAAACACTCCGTAGCTGTTGCCTGAGCACGAGCCGTAGCAGTTCTGGGCAATACTGGCAGACAGACCCCAGCCGGTGGGACTTGTACTCTCGCCCCTGCAGTCGTTGGCCGTGTTGGCCGAGATGCCACCGACGCCGAGTGTCGTTTTGCCGTAGCAATTCTGGGCGACGGTGGCCGACACGCCACTTCCATTGATACTTTCGCCGCGACAGGAGCTGGCTTGAATCGCGGAAATGGCGGTGGACCCGCATGCAATGGCGGTCGAGTTCAAAATCGTGTCGGCTCCGATGCCATAGTCCCCCGCGATATTGACCGTGCAGGATTCCACAACGGATCCGATGAGGCCGCCGATGAAGATCCCGGAAGCCAGGCAGCCTTCGACCGACACATTTGCAACCCGGACGTTCTTGATGATGGGGAGGCTGGACGATCCGTAGATCCCGTTGGCAAACCCACTTCCGGAGAAGGCGCCTGAGCCGTCGGTGACCACGCCGCTCTGGATGTGCCCGTTGTGAATCGCGATATTCGCGCGACCGTTGTTCAATAGAATGGCGGTGCCGTTCGCGGAAGGCGCGGTGGAAAAGATGGTGAAACCGTTGAGATCAAGCGTGACGTTGTCCGCGTTGATCGTGATGGCGTCGCCTGTACTGACGGTGAGATTGGTCGTTAGATAATACGAACCCGCAGCAGAGATGGTGAACGCGCCTGTGTTGGTGATCGGCGTGCGCGGCTCGATTTGGTCGAGCGTCTTCATCGTGGGCGCGGGTATGCCGGGCGGCGCGAGGCTGCCTTGGGCGTGCGCGGTCGAGAATTGTGCGTCGAGAATTGAGAGCAGCGCCAGAGCGAGGGGGGCGTGTTTAAGTTGGGATTTCATGGGATTGATTCTGGATTGGATGGTTTGGGGTTTCTACTCGGCGGCTAAGTTTAGAATGGCAGGGGCTCGACTTCGTGGTAGCTGGCGGGCGGTTGGAACAGCGTGCCGTCCGCGTTTGCGATTTTTCCCGGAGTTACGGTTTTTGCTTCAAAGCGCAATCGCTCGGGACCGTTCTCAAATCTCAACGTGGCCAGCAGCGGGAAAAGTTTCCTGGCTTTGAGCAGGTCGCCCCATTGTTGTTCAATCATGCGCGGGCCGAAGCGTGGCAACTGGCTTTGTAGATAGGTCCAAAATGGCAGCAGGGCGTCAGTCGCCCAGATCTCCATGATCTCGCCACGCTGTTTGATTTCGTATTGGGCGCAGTCGTAGCCCAAGAGATTGGCTTTCTCTCCGGTGGCCTTGAGCTCCAAGGCTTCGTCCGGCATTGGCATCATCGGGGGGGCGGGCATTGCGCCACCGGGGATTCCCGCTCCCACACCCGCGGGCATTTGCTGCATTTGAGGTTTGGGCAAATCCGGCATGCCGGGAAGGTTCGTCGGCCCAATACCCGGCGGTGGTCCTCCGGCAGGAAGTGACATCGGCAGACCGCCGGGCATGGCGTTGCCGCCCGGCGATTTCAAACGGATGAAGCTGCGGTTGTGCGGGAACAACAACGTGACGTTTCCTGATTCGAGCGCGATCAGATTTCCCGGGTATGGGCGATCCGTCTCGCTCCGCTCGATCCGGAGCGTGCCGGGGCCCACGGTGTAGGTGAATGTTTGTATTTCCCCGCCCCTTGTTAGGGCTGCGGTGATGCGGCCTTCAAAGGCACTCGCCGCCGTGATCAGCCCCAGTGCGAGGGATGGATAGAGGAGGGCTCCAAGTAGCAGACTGCGGTTGACAAGCCTTCCAATGAGGGCAACGCACAGCACAGGTCTATTTGAAATCCGGCACACGTTTTTTGACGAGAATCTCCTCAATTGACCAAGATGGCGACAACCCTAGCCCTGCCAGGGAGGCTTGGACAGCTTTCATTCGCTCGGGGAAACGGGCCCGCCCAGTCTCAGCGCCGCGTGCGCAGTGCAACGTGGAGCCGGTCCACTTCGTCTAGCAGCTGAAGGATGAGCTTGATGCCGGTCAAATTGGCCTCACTGGTGCGGCGGAGGTGTTCGATCCGTCGGAGGGTGTGGATGGTTTCGTCATCGAAGTCCCCGGCCGATCCGGCGGGGTGAATCAGGCCCTGCTCCTGATAATGAAGGATCGTCTGCGAGGAAACGCCGGTGAGTTTCGCGACAAGGTCGAGCGTGTAAGTCTCCTGCGCGTCGGGATCGTTTGCGGGAGACGGGTTCATGCGGGCGGGTTGGTGCGCGGGTTGAACTTCGAAATGCTGCGGAGCTTTTCCCACAGCGCCCGCTCCTCATCGCCGGGATTGGCCGGCAGGTGGATGTTGAGGGTGGCGTGGAAATCACCGCGGTCGCCGGTTTTTCCTTTGGGCAGGCCGCGGCCGCGGACCCGGAGTTGCTGGCCATTTTCGCTGCCGGGCGGGATGCGCAGTTTGATCGGTCCGTCCAGAGTTGGAACCGTTAGATCAGCGCCGAGCACGGCTTCCCACGGCGCGAGGTCGAGGTCGTAGTAAAGGTCCGCGCCCTCGGTGTGGAAGTCCGGGTGGGAGGCGTGGCGCACCCGCAGATAGAGATCGCCGGCCGCCGCACCTCCGCCGCCGGGCTCGCCTTGGCCGGGGACGCGGATGCGTTTGCCATCGGTGACTCCGGCCGGGATCCGGACTTGGAACGACCGGGTCTCGACCTTGCCGGTGCGGGCATTGGTGCTCTGGAGGGAAATCGGCCGGACGGCCCCGTGCATGGCTTCCTCCAGAGAGACGAGGATGTCGCCCTCGATGTCGCTGCCCCGGCGCTCCCGCGAACCTGAAGCGGCACTATCAGGAAATCCATACCGACTGGCACCGCTGAAGTATTGCTCGAAAAAGTCGCTGAAGCCGGTGCCGCCGAAGTTGAATTCCCGCCCTTGGCCGGGAGCCCTTCCCGGATGTCGCCCGGCTTGGGGATTCTGCCAATGCGCGCCGAGTTCATCGTATTGTTTCCGTTTCTCCGGATCGCCCAGCACCTCGTTCGCCTCATTGATTTCCTTGAACTTCGCCTCGGCGGTTTTCTTGTCCTTCGCGACATCCGGATGATGCTTCCGCGCAAGCTTGCGAAAGGCCTTCTTGATATCCGCGCTGCTGGCGTCACGCGGGACACCGAGGGTCTGATAGTAGTCTTTGAATTCGGCGGACATGGTGGGTGGTGACTTGTGCTGGATCTAGTTCGCGGCCGGAGAACTCGCGCGGAATGAATTGCGCGCTCCGATTTTCCAGCGGATCCCGAAATACGCGAGCAGTAAAACCACTGCACCGGCCGAGGCGAGGGCCCACCGTGGAATCGGCATATTGGCCTTGAAACGCAGCACGACCGGATTCTGGATCGCCCCGGCTAACGGATAGTCCCACACCAGCGTGTGGCCATCATTTTCGACGCGGGTGGCGTTGGTCTCGGTGGCAGCTTCCGGCAGATGGATGATGTAAGTTAGATTGCGGTCCTCGAACTGGGAAACGGGCAGGAACACGGCTCCCGGCAAAGCCTTGCCCGGCGAGATGGTCCGCGAGAAATCGACGGTCCGGCCGTGAACCTCCACGGTGGTATTGCCTGCCAGATAGGTGGCGGAGGAGGGGAGTTCTTCCAGCGACACTCCTTTGGAAATTTGCTTGAGGTCCGAGGCGGAATCGAACGTGGCCTGGACGCGGATCCTTAGCCGGTCCTTCTCGGTGGAAACCTCGAAACTGGAGGATGAAATCGCCGGCGTGTCCTTCAGAAAGGCGCCGATCATCCGGCGCACCCCCTCTTCTCCGCCTTGGAATCTCGCGGCGGCGGCGGGCAGGGAATAGCTCACGTCCGCCCGGCCGCTGCCGTTGGCGTTGAGCCAGATTTCCTCGTGGCAGTCGATGCACGATACCAGCAGGCAGGCCGCGATGGTTGTTAGAACGCGGAGGATTTGGCGCGGGAAGTTCATGTCACATCTGCTGCTCCGCGCTGCGCATGAGGATGTCGCCGACTTCGACGTGGGCGGGCGCCTCGAGGATGGTTAGAATGGCCCACGCCACGTCGCCGGCCTCCAGCATTTTCATGGCGGCGCGCGTTTGATTCAGCGATTCCTCGCGTCCGCGGAAATACTGCTCCAGCAGCGGGGTATCGACGAAGCCGGGGGAAACGCAGGCGACCTGGATCGGCGACTTCACCGCCTTAAGCTCGGCCCTCAGCGCGTCGGTGATCGCCCGGACGGCAAACTTCGTCGGCGCGTAGAAGCCGCCGGTCGGTGGCACGCGGTGGCCGCTCATCGATGAGACGTTGACGATGCGCCCGCCGCTGGCGGGAAAGTGTTTGAGCGAGAGTTGGCAGCAAAGTGCCAGCGCCATCACGTTGACCCGCCACATTTCCTCCCAGTCGGCGGCGTTGCCATCGACGATCCGCGAGAGATAGGCGACGCCCGCGCAATTCACGAGGCCGTCGATTTTTCCCAAGCCCTGGAAGATTGAGGAAATTTGCTCGCGCTGGGTCAGGTCGGCGAGGATCGGCGAGACGTTTTCCGACAGCGCGGACGGCCTGCGGGTCACGCCGAGGACGTTCGCCCCGCGTTCGACTAACAAATCACACAGCGCCTGGCCGATGCCGCTGGACGCGCCGGTGATGAGCAGGGTTTTGCCTTCGAGCGAGGTCATGCGGATACCGTGTCACGACTCGCGGGCGAGGGCAACGCTTTGAACAGCCCCGGCAGGTCCGGCAAATCCGAAGCGGAATTGGCGCGCTGCGAGGTGACGATTTTCCCGTCGCGGAAAAGGAACGCGCCCGGCATTTGAAGTCCGTCGCCTGCGAGATGCCCCACGCCGCAGCCTTTGAAAACGGACACCGCGCCCCGCCACCAGACGTGGAGGCCGAACAGCTCGAGAAACCCGCCTTTTCCAAGGCCGAACGCCCGATAGAGTTCGCATTGGGGATCGGCGATCCGGGCGACTCCGCTGCGTTCGCCGAGAAACTCGGTTTCCTTGCCGTTCTGCAACATGTGGACGAGCACCAATTCCGCGCCGTGGGCATCCGCCTCTTTCTGAATGCCCTCCAGCCCGCGCAGGATCTGCCGGGTGAAGGTGCAACCGAAGTGACGCAGGAATACCATCGCCAGCAATTTCGATTCGGAGGCTTCGGCGAGGGTCTTCCCATTGGAGAGCGAATAGCTGTTAGCGGCCTCGGTGATGCCCAGCGGTTCCAGGCGGGTTGGCGGCACTCCGACGTGGAAACGGACACAGGCCCACAGAATTACCGCAAAGGGAGCCCATCCGACGAAGTCCCCGATCATCATCCAACCCGCGCGCAGAGGAATGTCGTCCTGAAACAGGGCGATGGCGAAGCCAAGGATTGCGAGGGTGAATTTTGAAAATCCCAGGAACACGATCCCTCCATGACGAACCGGATTTTTCGCCGCGAGAAGGAGACAAATTCCCAGCATGCCCAAGAGGACGCCGACCCCTTGCCACAGAAGCAGGTGATCGGGGTGATCGATGCCCATCCCGTCAAACCACTGATGCGGCCGGAAGATCACCCAGATGGCGAACCCCAGATGATAGAATCCGGCTGCCAGCACGACGCCCCGCATCCAACGGCGGGTCTTGCAATGGGAACGGGTGCAGGAGAAAGGCATGACGGATCGTAACCGCCATTTGCCACCACGCAATCCGCGGATTCACCGAACACCTATCCCGAATAACCTCGAGAACGCGGATTACCCGGTCAGGCGCCGTGGAAATCAAGCATCGGTTACCTTCGGTCCAAATCGTCGCCCACAAACGACTTGTAGGAATTCGGAAACGAAAGACCTCGCCAAAACTCTGCCCGCTCGATAGACGCTGGTCGGAAAAGTTGTGCAAGAAATTCTAAAATGAAGTCTGTCACCGATACAATCCTGACCGGACTTCGTGATCCCAACAAGATCGCAGAGGACAACTTTTACGTATTACTACTCGCAGGTGAGGCGTTAGCAAAACATTCGATGGTGGCCTACAACACCGCTGGTGTTTGCCCGGAGGTTGATGTTAGCGATATTTCTGCGGTTGATTCCAAGCGGATCGTGGACGCCCTACTTGAATGCTATCAGGCAACATCTTGCAATAATACACGTGGCGGGATACTTTATGCGCTCGGCAAGACGAGAGATCCCGCAGTTGTTGAATTCTTCCGGCAGCAACTAGTGGAGTTCACGAAGTTACTTCTCCTCGCGAATGGCACGGTTTTTCAGGCAATGATTGGCCTGAACAACCTCGACGAAGCGATTCTCAAAGGCGGTGGAGGTGTTACGGACGTTGAAGCCAACCTCGCAGAAGCCAGACGATACCTAGCGCTGCATGGAACACTCTTACCCTGGTGAATGAAAGAGCGCAGAACAAGCCAGTGGTGGCAACGGCGGATGACGCCCCTAGATCGCTTCGCTCTGGACGCCCAACACCCTCTGTGCCACACATCAAACGTTCTGCAGGAATCGAAATGAAACGAATCGCCTCAACGCTATTGGTCGGACTTGGAACCTTAATGTTTACCGATGCTCGGTTGGCAGACGTTGCGCCAAAAATGTCGCCCGACCACAAACATTTGGCATCGGTGGAAATATTGCCGGCGAAAGATTTGGGACAGGATGTTGTAGAGTCCACGCTGCCTAACGCGAAGGTAGCGGTGGTGATCCTGCAGGGTGCGAGCAACAAGAAGATCCTTCACTCGATCCCTTTCCCGGATGCCGACGACACTGACAATCGAAACTCAGTTGGATTGTCTTGGAGCCCAGATGGTAGAATTCTGGAGGTCCGGGTTCAGATTGGTCAGTTGGCCGGATACACCCTTTACCGAATCGTTTCCGACAAATTGGTTGAGATCGAAGAATTGCCGATCCCCAATAAGCTTGTCATCAAGTCCGAGCACCAGAGATCCGGTGGGGGGGCGTCCATTGTGAAGTGGACGGGTGATGATACATTTGTCGCCGTGGATACAATTTCGAGTGCTGAATACACATATCGAATCACAGAAAAATGGAAAGCGGAGGTCATTGCGTCACGCCCGAAGGAAGAGGCAGAGCAAGGCGTCGCGCCGGATGACCGATAAGCCCCACAATCGCCAATCCAACCACAAATCAGCTGCCGGTCATCGACGGACATGAAACGTTACCAAAAATGAAACTAGCACTGATTCCATTCCTCTTGGTGCTCGCATTTGAAGGCGCAAAGGCCGAACAATTCGAGTTTCAAGTTCATCGCTTCTGCCACATCAGGATCAATACGGATAGAGGCAAAGAGAATGTCCTGATCGAGGTGTATCCCAAAGCAGTTCCCGAGACAAAAGTGATTCTGAAATCGGTTCTTAAATTGGAGGATGGGGTCTACAAGTCGGCTGATGGTATTTGCTTTAGGCTCTTGAAGCTTGCGCATCCGGTTGTGAACGATCCAAACCGGCACATTAATAGCGGTGACTGGATTTTGCTCATCAGTGGAGAGGGAAAGAGCTTTTTGGGCTTTAAGGGCAGAATGCCTGAAGGGACATTCAGGGAAGGGTTTTCGGATTTGGCATATTTGGGTGAGAAGGTGGAGGCCGAAGAATAGCGAGGCTAGGCATCGCCCACCCCGGATAGCCCCATCAACTATTCCAATCTATCCTGCTTCGAGAATCCTCATCCGTGATCATCCCCGAAATCCGCGGACTTAAAATCTGAAATTCTTCCTAACCGAGGCACCTGGGGCAGGAACCCGCCTGATTAGTCTTCGGCTGGCGAGCGCACCGGCGGCCGCCAGCGTTCCAACATCTTCCGCGGGCCGGCGGGATCGACGAAGGCCAGCAGTCCCACCAGCATGATCGGATGAAAGAGAAGCAGGTTCATCGCGTAGTCGGTGGCCAGGTGAAATCCCACTGCCAATAAAAGCGCAGCCCTTCGGGTTTCCTTGAACCATAGTCCGATGGGAACGAGACATTCGATGACGAGGACAGACCACGTCATCAATTTGATGGCTGCCAGTGACTGAAACAGAAAACCGGGGAGTGGGAATCGCCCGAATGAGTCGTCCAATCGCGACACATAGTAAATCGAAATTCCGTCGAGCCAGTCCGAGCCATTCAGTTTTTCCCACACGTTTGAGACATAGATGAGGGTTATTTGAATTTGCACGAGCCGCAACGGCCAAACGGGATTTGGAGCGAACTCGGGTTGTATTAGCTGCTTGCGATTGCGTCCGCAGAGTGAATAGAAATCGCCAATCGGCAGAAAAATCAGATAGAAAGCGAGTAGCCGGAACACACAGTCCTCCCCATCCCAGATGAGCGTGTTGCGATGATGGAAAGAGGCCAACCAGATGAAGATCGAAAGTGCCTGAAACCGTGCGAACCAGCCGACCAGCAGTGCGACGATCTGCGCGAGGAGCACGCAATAGCACGTCCACACCACAGCGTTGGACTTGGGAAGCCACGCGAAAAGGGTGGTGGTATCCGGATCGACCACCTGTCGCGAAACGGCAAACGGCAGCACCCCTTGCTCCCCGAACCAACCCGTTAGGTCGGGGGCGAGGATGAGGACATTGATGAGCAGAAGCACCGAGTAACCGATGCGAATCAGGCCACACATCGACAGGTCCGCGGGTTGAAAAAAGAAACGCTCCCAAAGCGCACCCAATTTCCTCAAACTGAATGGAGTGACACTCATGCGTTAGTAGTTTCTTTCCAACAGCACGTAAGGTCCCTCGAAAGCGCGCCTTTCGCGATGAGGTCTGTGCAAGCCGTCCTTCAGCGGAGGGACAAGGGACCAGCAGCGGGCGAGTTTTACCTTCGTCGGTCTGATGGAGAAACCACCCGGTGCGGGAATGGTCCGGGCGAGGTAGTCCGCCAGGCTCCCCCATGCGGCCGAGTTGTCGTTTCTCCGGACGTTGTCAAAATATTCCATCGCCCGGAAATTGACGAACTTTTGCCCACTGGACATATCCCGCCAATCCGGGGACTCCCATGAACGGGTGCTGCCGTCCGCATAGGTGATTTCCGCGGTCATCCTGATGTCAATTTTGTCCGGGTTCGGGGCGAAGAGCTGCCAGGTTCCCTGCCAGAGTCCGGTGACGTCGAGGAAGGGATCCACCCAGTCTTTGAGTCGCTGGTGGAACTGTGAGGTGCGGGGCAAGGCGTCCACAAAAAGCACAAGCAGCCATGCCCCGAGAAACAGGCTGGTCAGGCGCCGTTTCAGCGCGCCGGACAATCGTGGGTTGGAGGGCATGATCGCGGAATCAGAGTCGTTTCAAGCCACTGATGAAGGTGGAGAAAAATCGGGCACCTGCCTCCAACGCGGAGATTTCGATGAACTCATCCACCGTGTGGGCCTGGTCGATCGAGCCGGGGCCGATGCAGATGCTCGGGATCCCGCCGTTGGAAAGGTGCGCGGCATCGGAGAACCACGGCGCCCCGGCGAGACCTGTCGCGGAGTCCGTGGCCAGCAACGCCTGGATCATCGGGTGATCCGCCGCAGTTTCCATCGGCGGGTTTTCGTGCGGGTTGACGATCTGGATGGGCAGCTCGTGGAACTCGATGGTTTCCGTTAGCAACTTCAGCGCCCCGCCCGCCGCCGCCAGCGCGGGCGTGATGCGGATGTCGATCTCCGCCTCGGCCAAATCCGGCACGATGTTAGGCCGCGCGCCGCCGCGGATCATGCCGACGTTCATGGTCGAGCGGCCGAGCACCGGGTGGGTGAAGGTGGCGAGCTGGCTGCCGAGGTGGTGATCGAGCTGGTCGAGCGCGCGGGTGAGCTTGAGGATCGCGTTCTCGCCGCGCTCGGGCTGCGAGCTGTGAGCGGCTTTGCCTTTCGCGCGGAGCGTGGTCCACAGCGAACCTTTGGTGACGTGGACGACCTGCATCGATGTCGGCTCGCCGACCAGTGCGAAGGAATAGTGCTCACCGTGGTTTTTCACGAAATCCTTCGATCCCCACTGGCCGGACTCCTCACCCATGAACGCCACGAAATCCACCGCCACCGGCAGTTCCGCCAGAATGTCCTGATGTTCGTGCAGCGCCCACAGCATCGCGGCCATTGGCCCCTTGGTGTCGGACGCGCCGCGGCCCCAGATTTTGCCGTCATGGATCTCGCCGCCGAACGGCTTGACGGTCATCCCTCCGACTCCCACGGTGTCGAGGTGCGGTCCTAACAAAATCCGCGGCCTGCCGTCGAGCGGCGCGAAGCGGGCGATCAGGTTCGGCCGGCCGGGCCTGATTTCCTCGAGCGAAACCGCCGCGCCGATCGATTCCAGCCAGCCTGATAGAAAGACGGCGATCGTTTCCTCGCCGGTCAGTTCGGTGCCCGGCGCGTTGTCGGGGTTGACCGACGGAATGCGGACGAGTTGTTGGAGGAGGGAAACCACGTCTTGGCTCATGGCGGGAGGATGGGGAAAGAAGTGCCGAGTGCCAAGTGATCAGTGATCAGAGAAGAGAAAGAGGAGTGCATTTCTTTTCCGATCACTGCTCACTGATCACTCGGCACTTCTTTCGGGGAACTCGCTTTTCCACCGAACCAGCGCCTTTTTGATCTCCGCCGTCTCGCGGGAGGGGCTCAGCTCCCAGATCAGCGGGCAATCGGCGGGGAAAAACTTCAGAAGCGCCGCGTAGTCGAGCGTGCCGCTGAACGGGGTCCGGTGATCGCGCGCCGGCCATTGCACGTCGTGGACATGCCCGCCTATCAGGTGCGGGGAGATCTTGTCCAACCACTCGATGTGATCCAACAGCCCGAGGTTGTGTTTCAATTGGACGTGGCCGAAATCATGCCAATAGCCGACCCACGGGTTGTCCGCGAAACGCGTCTGCAGGGCGATCATTTCGCGCTCGGTCGGCATGTCCTCGAAGCGCGAGCGGGATTCGATCGCCAGCTTCACGCCGACTTCCGCCGCCCGGGCGGCGATGGTGGTGAGAGCGTCGATCGCCCGGTTGAAATACAGCGGGCCGAGCTTCTCCCGCTTTTTCACGAAAGCGAGCTTCGCCTTGATGTAGTCCGCGCCGTGCTGGCCGCCCGCGGCGACCGTGGTTGTTAGTGCGCGTGTCCAGCTCTTCGGATTGAGCGGCACCGAACCCATGTGAAGCACCAGGTACTGGGCCTTGAACTGCGCCGCGATGTCCAGGGTGCGCAACGTCATGTCCATCGCCCGCTGCCGGTCGAACGCGCGGTGCGAGGTGAATTCATAGGCGTCCGGCGCGTCGATCATCACTTCGACCGGCGCGGGGAAATAGTTGTGAACCCCGGAGCAGGTGAACAACCCGCGCTCGTGGGCCTTCATGATCCCGGGCAGTTTCGCGATGGTCATGCCGTGCGACAGCTCGATGTTAGAAAACCCGAGTTCGACGATTTCCTCGATCATCGACTCGCCGTCGGTATGGCGGTGGTTGTTCCAACAGGAAGAAAAGGCGAGCATGAATGCGGGTGATTGCGGCGGGGATTCTCGAACTCGATGCCCTGTCAGCGGGCCTTCTCCGCGGATTTTCTGAGAACTTCCCGAAGCGTCTCCGGTGCCGGAGGCTTGACCACATGCAGGTCGAAGCCGGCGGCGGAAATGCTTTTCCGATCCTCTTCCTCATCCCGTCCTGTTAGTGCGACAATGAAGCATTGCCTGCCGCCGGGAATCTCGCGGATTTTCGCCGCCACTTCGTAGCCGCTGACGTCGGGCAACCCCAGATCCAGGAAAATTACGTCGGGCTTCGTTTCGCGTGCGAGCTGGATGGCCTCTTCGCCCAAATACGCGGAACGGACATCCAACCCCTCCATTTTAAAGAACAGGGTGAGGATGTCGGCGGCGGTACGGCTGTCTTCCACCACCAACACTTTTCTGGGTGCCAGCGAGGCAGCCGGCGCTTCGACCGGCGAAACCGGCCCGGACTGTGCGGCAGTGGCGGAAGCGGGATTCACCAGACCCTCCAACAGCCGGGTCATTTCCAATGTCTGGCGCTCCAGCATCCCGATGATTTTTTCGGCCTTCGCCCTGTCTTCGAGGGAAAGTTTCAAGACTTCGATGCCCGTCAGGATCGAGGACAGCGGGGAACGGAGGTCGTGCACGAAGTTCGCGAGGCTGTGCGCATGGCGCGCCTCAAGATCGCCGCTTCCGGATCCCCCGCGGTTAGCGGGGACAGAAGCCTCGTGCAGAGTGTTGCCGTTGGTTTCCATGGTATTACCCGGAAATGCTGGGACGGCATTCCAAGCGCGGCAAGGAAACTTTCTGAAACTTTAAAGCCGCTGCGGACAGGCGCTCTAATCCTTGACGCGGTGAAGTCGGACACTAACTTGCGTGAATCTTACTGACGAAATTTCATGAGAAAATCCGCCCCCTCCGCGTCGCCCGCTCCCTTGTCGTCAGCCGCTGCACCCTCCAAAAAGAGCCCGGAAAGCGGAGATTTCAAAGCCCTGCTCGCCGCATTGACCTCGTTCAAACGCGGGGATTTCAGCGCCCGTTTGCCGGAAGATTGGACCGGCGTCGCGGGGAAGGTGGCGGATACCTTCAATGAGGTGATCACCCGCAATCAGGATCTGGCGCTGGAGCTGGCGCGAATCGGGGAGGTCGTGGGTGTCGAGGGGCGGATTAGCCAGCGGGCTTCCCTCGGCGAAGTCCAGGGCGCTTGGAGCGCTGCCATCGGGTCGGTGAACAATCTCGTCGCCAACCTCGTCCAGCCCACCAGTGAAATGGCGCGGGTCATCGGTGCGGTGGCGAAGGGCGACTTGTCGCAGACGATTTCCACCGAGATCGACGGCCGCCCGCTGAAGGGGGAATTCCTCCGCAGCGCCCGCACGGTGAACACGATGGTGGAGCAGCTCGGCGGGTTCGCTTCCGAAGTCACCCGGGTCGCCCGGGAGGTGGGCACCGAGGGAAAACTCGGCGGTCAGGCAAAGGTCAAGGGCGTCGCCGGCACTTGGAAGGATCTCACCGATAACGTCAACCTGATGGCCGGCAATCTAACCGCGCAGGTGCGGAACATCGCCACGGTCACGACGGCGGTGGCCAACGGCGACCTCACCAAGAAAATCACGGTGGATGTCAAAGGCGAATTCCTCGAGCTGAAGGACACGGTCAACACCATGGTGGGCCAGCTTCGTTCGTTCGCCTCGGAAGTCACCCGGGTGGCTCGCGAAGTGGGAACGGAAGGAGCGCTCGGCGGCCAGGCAAGGGTGGAAGGGGTTTCCGGAACCTGGAAGGATCTAACCGACTCGGTGAACTCGATGGCCGGCAACCTGACCTCCCAGGTGCGGAACATCGCGGCGGTCACAACCGCGGTTGCGAATGGCGACCTATCGAAAAAGATCACGGTGGATGTTAAAGGCGAAATCCTCGAGTTGAAAAACACCATCAACACCATGGTCGATCAGCTCGGCTCGTTCGCCTCGGAAGTCACGCGGGTGGCCCGCGAAGTGGGAACCGAAGGAAAACTCGGCGGCCAGGCGAAAGTGGGCGGTGTCGCCGGAACCTGGAAGGATCTAACCGATTCGGTGAACTCGATGGCCGGCAACCTCACCGCCCAGGTGCGGAACATCGCCAATGTCACCACGGCGGTCGCCAACGGTGACCTATCCAAGAAAATCACGGTGGACGTCAAAGGCGAAATCCTTGAGCTAAAAGACACCATCAACACCATGGTGGACCAGCTCCGGTCGTTCGCCTCGGAAGTGACCCGGGTGGCCCGCGAGGTGGGCACCGAAGGAAAACTCGGCGGTCAGGCCGAAGTGTCTGGCGTGGCCGGAACCTGGAAGGATCTGACCGACAACGTCAACATGATGGCCGGAAACCTGACCGACCAGGTGCGGAACATCGCCGACGTGACGACCGCCATCGCCAAAGGCGATCTGTCCAAGAAGATCACGGTGGATGTGAAGGGCGAGATCCTGCAGATGAAAAACACCATCAACACGATGGTGGACCAGCTCAGCTCATTCGCGGACGAAGTGACGCGGGTGGCCCGCGAGGTGGGCTCCGAAGGCAAACTCGGCGGCCAGGCCGACGTGCGCGGCGTTGCCGGAACGTGGAAGGATCTAACTGACTCGGTGAATTTCATGGGTGGCAACCTAACCGCCCAGGTGCGGAACATCGCCGAAGTAACCACCGCGGTTGCCCGGGGCGATTTGTCCAAGAAGATTACGGTGGATGTTAAAGGCGAAATTCTAGAGCTCAAAAACACCATCAACACCATGGTGGACCAGCTCGGCTCGTTCGCTTCGGAAGTGACCCGGGTGGCCCGCGAAGTGGGAACCGAAGGGAAACTCGGCGGCCAGGCCGAGGTGTCCGGCGTGGCCGGAACCTGGAAGGACCTAACCGACTCGGTGAACTCGATGGCCGGCAACCTCACCGACCAGGTGCGGAACATCGCCGACGTGACGACGGCGGTGGCCAATGGTGACCTATCCAAAAAAGTCACCGTGCCGGTGCGGGGGGAAATCCTCCAGCTCAAGGACACGGTCAACACCATGGTGGACCAGCTCAACTCGTTCGCCTCTGAAGTGACGCGGGTTGCCCGCGAAGTGGGAACCGAGGGCAAGCTAGGCGGCCAGGCCGAAGTGCGCGACGTGGCCGGAACGTGGAAGGACCTCACCGATTCGGTGAACTCCATGGCCGGTAACCTCACCAACCAGGTGCGGAACATCGCGGATGTGACCACGGCGGTGGCCCGTGGCGATCTATCAAAGAAGATCACCGTGGACGTGAAGGGGGAAATTTTGGAGCTGAAGAACACGATCAACACCATGGTCGATCAGCTCGGATCGTTCGCGGCGGAAGTCACCCGGGTGGCCCGCGAGGTGGGCACCGAAGGCAACCTCGGCGGCCAGGCCGAGGTGAAAGGCGTGGCGGGAACGTGGAAGGATCTAACCGACTCGGTGAACTCGATGGCCGGGAACCTCACCGACCAGGTGCGGAACATCGCCAACGTCACCAAGGCGGTTGCCGCGGGAAATCTATCCAAGAAAATCACCGTGGATGTGCGCGGGGAAATCCTCGAGCTCAAGGACACCATCAACACCATGGTGGACCAGCTCCGGTCGTTCGCATCGGAAGTAACCCGGGTGGCCCGCGAGGTGGGCTCCGAAGGGGCTCTCGGCGGCCAGGCGCGGGTGGAAGGCGTTTCCGGAACCTGGAAGGATCTAACCGACTCGGTGAATTTCATGGCCTCCAACCTCACCACCCAGGTGCGGAACATCGCGGCCGTGACCACAGCGGTTGCAAACGGCGACCTTTCCAAGAAAATCACCGTTGACGTCAAAGGCGAGATTCTCGAGCTGAAGGACACGGTCAACACCATGGTGGACCAGCTCAACTCCTTCGCATCCGAAGTGACCCGGGTGGCCCGCGAAGTGGGAACCGAAGGAAAACTCGGCGGACAGGCCGAGGTGAAGGGCGTGGCCGGAACGTGGAAGGATCTAACGGACTCCGTGAACTCGATGGCCGGCAACCTCACCAACCAGGTGCGAAGCGTGGCAAAGGTCGTGACCGCCGTCGCGAAAGGCGAACTCAACCAAAAACTGATGGTGGAAGCAAAAGGCGAAATCGCCGAGCTGGCGGACACCATCAACAGCATGACGAGCACCCTCGCCACCTTCGCCGAGCAGGTCACCAGCGTGGCTCGCGAAGTGGGTGTCGAAGGGAAGCTCGGCGGTCAGGCGCACGTGCCCGGCGCCTCCGGAACCTGGCTCGATCTAACCGACAATGTCAACCAACTCGCAGCCAACCTCACTACCCAGCTCCGCGCGATCGCGGACGTGGCGACGGCCGTGACCAAGGGCGACCTCACGCAGAGCATCCAGGTTTCCGCCCGCGGCGAGGTTGCCTTCGTTAAGGACAACATCAACGAGATGATCCGCAACCTGAAGGACACCACCTCGAGGAACGAAGAGCAGGACTGGTTGAAAACCAACCTCGCCAAGTTCACCCGGATGCTCCAGGGCCAAAAGGATTTTCTAACGGTCGGCCGGTTGATTCTCTCAGAACTTGCGCCGGTGGTCTCCGCCCAGCACGGGATTTTCTACATCATGGACAGCGACTCGCCGGAGCCGGAGCTCAGGCTGCTGGCCAGTTACGCCTTCAGCGAGCGGAAAAACGTCAGCAACCGCTATCAGCTCGGCGAGGGTCTCGTCGGCCAGGCGGCGCTCGAAAAACAGCCGATCCTTCTAACGAACGTTCCCGGCGACTACATTCATATCAGCTCCGGCCTCGGCGAGGCGGCGCCGATGAACATCATGGTCCTGCCGATCGTTTTCGAAGGAAAGGTGAAGGCCGTCATCGAACTCGCATCGTTCGAGCGCTTCAATCCCACCCACGAGGCGTTCCTGGGGCAGCTCGCGGAAAGTATCGGGATCGTGCTCAACACCATCAAGGCCAGCACGCTCACCGAGGATTTGCTCAAGCAATCGCAGTCCCTCGCAGGAGAACTTCAGAACCGGCAGGAAGAGCTGGAACAAACCAACGAGGAGCTTCAGGAAAAGGCCGCACAGCTCGCCGAGCAGAACGCCGAAGTCGAGCGCAAGAACCGCGAGGTCGAACAGGCCCGCATGGCGCTCGAAGGAAAGGCCAAGCAACTCTCGCTGACCTCGCGCTACAAGTCGGAGTTCCTCGCGAACATGTCGCACGAGCTGCGGACGCCGCTCAACAGCCTGTTGATTCTAGCAGACCAGCTCGGTTCCAACTACGAAGGCAATCTCACGACCAAACAGGTGGAGTTTGCCCGGACCATCCTCGGTTCCGGCCGCGACCTGCTGCGCCTGATCAACGACATTCTGGATCTATCGAAAATCGAGTCCGGCAACTTCACCATCTCGGTGGGCGAGATCCGCCTCAAGGATCTCTTCGAAAACGTGGACCGGACATTCCGCCATGTCGCGCAGGAGAAGGGCATTGATTTCATCTTCGACATCGATCCGGATCTTCCCGAAATCATTTTCACGGACGAACAGCGTCTCGACCAAGTCCTGAAAAACCTCGTGTCCAACGCCCTGAAATTCACGGATCGCGGCTACGTCTCGTTCAAGGTTGCCGCCGTCGAATCCGGCTGGAGCAGCGATCGGTTCCTGCTCAGCGGTGCTTCGAGAGTGCTGGCATTCACCGTCACCGATTCGGGAATCGGAATCCCGGAAGACAAGCAACTGGTGATTTTCGAAGCGTTCCAACAGGCGGATGGCAGCACCAGCCGCCGCTACGGTGGCACCGGCCTGGGTCTCGCAATCAGCCGCGAACTGGCAAGGCTCCTCGGTGGTGAAATCCGGGTGGAGAGCGAGGAAGGGAAGGGGAGTTCATTCACCTTGTTCCTGCCTCACCGTCCCGCAGTCGAAATCGACGAAGCGGTCGATGGCCCGCGGAAACTTGCGGGGGCCATCTCGGATGAAGAAGCGCGGAACGATCAAATGCCGCATGAAACGGACTTCGCCGATGACCGGGAGAATTTGTCTCCCGACGACAAGACGGTGTTGATTGTCGAAGATGATGCGACGTTCGCGCAGCTCTTGTTAGACACGGCCCGGTCCAGCGGGTTGAAAGGTATTGTCACCTCGCGCGGCTACAAGGCGTTGGCGTATGCCCGGGAATTCAAACCGATCGGGATCACCCTGGACGTCACCTTGCCTGATGTGAGCGGTTGGCGGGTCCTCAACCGGTTGAAGGCGGATCTCGCCACCCGCCACATCCCCGTGCTGGTCATTTCCGCGGACCAAGAGCCTGAAAACGCCCTCAAGCAAGGCGCGGTTTCCTTCCTCAACAAACCGTTAGCAGAGGACGGCATCGTGGAGGTTTTCGAGAGAATCCGCCGGATCAGCGAGGGCCCCGCAGGTTCGTTGTTAGTGGTGGAGGACGAGGAAATCCAGCGCCACCAGATCCGTGAGCTGATCGGCAACGAGACCGCCCACCTGGTGCTCGTGGAATCCGGCGAACAAGCCCTGGCTTCACTCCAAAGCCAGCATTTCGATTGCGTGGTCATCGATCTGCTGTTGCCGGATATCTCAGGCTTCGATCTGATAGAGCAGGTCCGCGAGCGCTACCGCGAGCTCCCGATCATCGTTTACACGGGCAAGGACCTCACCCCCGACGAGGAAAGGCGCCTCAACCACATGGCCCAGACGGTGATCGTCAAGGACGTCCGCAGTCCTGATAGGCTCTACGATCAAACGGCGCTGTGGCTCCACCGGGAAGTGGCCCGCCTGCCCGCCGCCGGACGCGAAATCATCCAGCGCCTCAATGATCCCAACACGCTGCTGGAGGGGAAAAAGGTCCTCATCGTCGATGACGACATCCGCAACATTTTCGCGATGACCAGCCTGCTGGAGCGTTACAAGATGGAGATTCTATCAGCGGAGCGCGGGCAGCTTGCTTTGGAAATCATCCAGGAGGTCAGCGGGATCGATGTCGTTCTGATGGACATCATGATGCCGGAAATGGATGGCTACGAAATCATGAGTGCCATCCGCAATCTGTATGGCTTCAAGGAACTGCCGATCATCGCGCTCACCGCCAAGGCCATGAAGGGCGACCGCGAGAAGTGCATCGAAGCCGGGGCATCCGACTACATTTCCAAGCCCGTCGATACCGACCGCCTGCTGCTGATGCTTCGCACATGGCTTTTCCGCTGACTCGCTCCTTTGTTTCAACCCTGCACCCAGATGGAAGAATTCGCGGAAAAGGCCAACATCCTCGTCGTTGACGATCGGGCCGACAAGCTGCTCGCGCTGCGGACCATGTTAGAGCCGCTGGGCCAGAATCTCGTTTGCGTGCGATCGGGAAACGAAGCGCTGCGCGAACTCCTCAAGGGAGATTTCGCAGTGATTCTGCTGGATGTAAACATGCCGATCATGGACGGCTTCGAGACGGCCGCATTGATCCGGGAGCGCCAACGTTCGGAGACGACTCCCATCATCTTCATCAGCGCGGTCAACGACGCGCAAACGCACGTCTCGCGCGGTTACTCTCTGGGTGCCGTGGACTACATTCTCACCCCGGTCGTGCCGGAAATCCTGCGCGCAAAGATTGCCGTGTTTGTGGATCTTTTCCGCAAGACGGAGCAGGTGAAACACCAGGCCGAGGAACACGCGCGCTTCATTCACGAGAAAGCGGCACGTGCCGAAGCGGAAGCCGGGCAGGAGCGCCTGGCCTTCCTCGCGGCGGCCGGCAGCGTCTTGGCGGGCTCGCTCGATTACCAACAAACGTTCGAGAATCTCGCGAGGCTCGCCGTTCCCCGACTCGGGGATTTCTGCATCCTGGACCGAATGGATGAATCGGGGGAACTGCGGCAGGTCGCCGTCGCTCACCTGGACCCCGCTAAAGAGCACCTGCTTCGCCAATTCCGCTATACCGGGACGAGTGCGAAACCAACGGCCGCCTGGAGGGTGATGGAAAGCCGGACGCCGGAGATCCGGAATGACCTGACCGCGAGTGGAATCGCGGACCTCTGCGCGGAAGACCTCGTCGGAGCGGTGAAAAGTTTTGGTCCGTCCGCCTACCTGGCACTTCCGATTATCGCCCGCGGTTCGGTCATGGGATCGATCACCATCGTGAGAACCGGCAGGGCGAAGGCATACACGCTTTCCGAAATCTCCTTGGCGACCGAGCTCGCCCATCGGACCGGGCTCGCCCTCGACAATGCCTCGCTCTACCTGGAGGCCCACCGGGCGCGGGAGGAGGCCGAAGCCGCCAACCGGGCCAAGGACCGCTTCCTGGCGATGCTCAGCCACGAACTCCGCACGCCTCTAACACCCGTGATCACTTCGATCATCAACCTCGAGGCGGACCAATCCATAACGCCCTCGGTGCGGCAGGCGCTGTTGGTGATGCGCCGCAATGTCGAGCTCGAGGCGAGGCTCATTGACGACCTTCTCGATCTAACGCGTGTCGGGACCGGCAAGATCCATCTCACCATGGAAACCGTGGACGCCCACTGCCTCCTCAATAACGCCGTGGAAATTTGCCGCGCGGAAATCGAGGCGAAATTGCTCGATCTCGACGTCCACCTCGATGCCGAGGCCATCCACGTCCAAGGTGATCCAGCCCGGTTGCAACAGATCTTTTGGAACCTCATTCGCAATGCGATGAAGTTCACCCATCATGGCAGGATTTCACTTGCGACCCGCAACCAGGACGGGCGCTTTCACATTGAAATTGCGGATACCGGCATCGGCATGGAGCAGGTTTTGCTCGATCGGATTTTCAAGCCCTTCGAGCAGGGAGAAAGCGGCCGCTACGGCGGTCTCGGTCTCGGTCTAACCATCACCAAGGCCCTGGTGGATCTTCATTCCGGGGAAATCCGCGTGCGCAGCGGCGGCCCGGGCCACGGCTCCACCTTCACGGTGAGCTTCCCCACCGCGGCACCGCCGTCCGAGAAGCCGGAGGCTCCCGCCAATCTCATTGGCGAAAGCGGGTTGCCGCTGCGCATCCTGTTGCTTGAGGATCATGTGGACACCAATGAGGCCCTCACCATGTTGCTCGAATTGCGCGGCTACTCGGTGGTTTCCGCATTCAGTGTCCGCTCCGCCGTGGAGCTCGCGGGACTTCATGAAATCGATGTGCTGATCAGCGATCTAGGCCTGCCGGACGGCAATGCCGGCGAGGTCATGCGCGAGGTGGCCATTCGCAACTGCGCTGTCGGCATCGCGCTCAGCGGTTACGGCATGGAGGACGACATGCGCGTCAGCCGCGACCACGGCTTTGATTACCATTTGGTCAAACCCGTCGAGGTCGGGCGGCTGGAATCCATTCTCCGCGAGATCGCCTCGCGTCCCCGCGGATCTGCCGCCACCGGGGTGCGGGATCCGGTCATAGCGGCCGGACCTTGATGTTGAGGAAGGAAATGGAACCGTGGTCGCCCTGCGAGGCAGGTGGCCTATTCCCGATTTTGCGAACTACACAAAAAAGACTCCCTCTTGCGAGGGAGCCTTTTAGCTGGAGTCGGATGCGCGTGGCAGGCCGGCTGAAGGTCTTGGGACGCCCGCTCCTCCTGCCTGAGGAAGAGCGGGTGTCACAAGATGCGCTTCAGATTCGGAACTGCCAGAGCGCTTCCACCTCACGATCGCGCCATGCGGGACGGCGCGCCATCGGGTCTTGCAACGTCCGGATCGCCTTGCGGCCACCGGTGGTGAGGAAGCTCTCGCAATCGATGGTGACGATGTCGAGGCCCATGTAGTAGGTGCCGTGAAGGGTCACGACAGAATCCTCACCAAACGTTTCCGCAAGGTGTTCCTTGAGAAGGAGAGCTTCCTTTCTTCCCAAAAACAGGAAGGCGGGAGTTTCTCCGTGATCGCACTTGGAGCGAATCAGTTCCGACACTGCCTCGCCGTCCCAGACGTCCTCGAAGGACAGCTCGGACGGCACGGTAGAAATGTCGGGATATGGTGCTTGGTATTCGGTTATGTTCATTTTGGTTGTGTATGGGTGTCGTTTCTGAGGGAAGCAGCCCCCGTGCCAGCAAACCGGATGCGAGCCTTGAAAGCTTGTTGCCACAAGGTTTCGCGGAGGTTTCTGTTATGTGTTTGCAGTCCTTTTCCGTTGTCGTAAGCGGAGCATTGCCAACGGGTCGAACTACTTAAGGACTCTGAATTATCGGCCGGTTTCAGGCAACCGGCGGAGGGTGACTTTTTTGGAACATTGCGGGTGAAAGGACGACCGGCGGGCGGGAATTTCCCGGATTCGGGGGATTGTCTTTGCCATCGGGGGGGGATTTTGCCATTCCCCGCCGCGAGAGGTGGTTCACTATTCCGCGTGATGGGATCGGTCACGACGCTTCTTTGACTCGCGAATGCCTCACGAAAAACTCCAGATCATCCGCGCCACGTTCAAGCGCTTGCGGACCGTTTTGCGAATGTTCGCGAAATCGGAGCAAGGCCCGAAGGGAATCACTTTCGCGGTGATGCTGGTGATGTTGATGGTCGGCATCAACGGCCTGAACGTGATCAACAGCTACGTGGGCCGGGATTTCATGTCGGCCATCGAGCACCGGGACATGGACGTTTTCAGGCACCAGGCATTGATGTATGTGGGCGTTTTCCTGGCCTCGACGTTGGTGGTGGTGTTCTACCGCTTCACCGAGGAGCGCCTGGGAATCCTGTGGCGCGAGCAATTGACGAGGAAACTCACCGACGCCTATCTGAACGACCGCACCTATTACCGATTGGATTCCGCCACGGGCGTCGCCAACCCGGACCAACGGATTTCCGACGATGTCCGTGCCTTCACCACCACCACGCTTTCGTTCACCTTGCTGATCGTCAACGGAACATTGACCGCGATCTCGTTTTCCAGCGTTTTGTGGAGCATCAGTCCGTTTCTCTTCTGCGTGGCGGTGACCTACGCGCTCTGCGGATCCGCGCTGACCATCGTGCTCGGAAGGCCGCTGATCCGACTCAACTACAATCAGCTCGACATGGAGGCGAACTTCCGGTCGGACCTGATCCATGTGCGGGAAAACTCCGAGTCGATCGCCCTGGCCCACCGCGAAGGACGGTTCAAGGCCCGCTTGAACAGACGGCTCGACGCTCTAACCACCAATTTCCGGCAGCTCATCCGGATCAACCGCAACCTCGGGTTTTTCACCAACGGCTACAACTATTTCATCCAGATCATCCCGGCATTGATCATCGCGCCGATGTTCATCTGGGGCGAGAAAGAGTTCGGGGTGATCACCCAGTCCACGATGGCGTTCGCGACCTTGTTAGGGGCGTTTTCGCTGATCGTCACGCAGTTTCAGTCGATCTCCGCGTTCACGGCGGTTACCGCCCGGCTGCACACGCTCAGCGACGCGATTGAAAAAGCCAATCGCACCACTCCCTGCACCATCACGGTCGAGGAATCCCCCGACCGGGTGGCCTATCAGAATGTCACTTTGCGTTCGGGCGACCAGACCCGCGTGCTGGTTGAGGACCTCAATCTGGAAATTCCCCGCGGCTCGCGCTGGTTGGTGATCGGCAAGGAGGATGCCCCGAAAGTGGCGCTCTTCCGGGCCACCGCCGGCGTCTGGGAATGTGGCGGCGGCCAAATCATCCGTCCGGGATTGGATGACATTCTTTTCCTGCCGGAACGCCCCTATCTCCCGCCGGGGACCCTACGCGAGGTTCTGCTGCGGACAGGTGCCGAGTCGGTGGTGCCGGATGCCGTGATCATGGGCGTGATCGTCAAACTGGGCCTCGAAGAAGTCGTGGCCCGCGCACACGGCTTGGACACGGATCAGGACTGGGACGATCTGTTATCCATCGGCGAGCAGCATCTGTTATCCGTCTCGCGGATCTTTTTGGCAAAACCCGCGTTCGTGTTCCTCGATCGTCCGGGCAGCGCGCTTCCCAAGAATCAAATCTCAAGCATTCTCGAAATGCTCACGGAGCAGGGGATCGGCGTGGTCATCCTGTCGAAGAACGGCGAGTCGCGGCTGCGTTACGACGCCATCCTGGAACTCAAGGAAGCAGGCACTTGGGAAGTCCGTCACGAAACGCCGTTGGACGCCAACGGCGAGCTTCACGACCTGAGTTGTTAGCCAGCCGCTTGAGCTGCCGCAGCCGCGCGCGAACCCGGCGGCGGCGGGGTGGGGCGGTCGGCCGGAAGCTGGCTGACGATTTCCTCGCTGAGTCCGATGCCTTCGATCAGCAGCCGGTTTCGTTCCTCCGTGGAAATAGGCGCGCGGGTCACCGTGCCATCGCTGCCGAAGGTGACCGCATGGCCGAAGGCCGCGCCGATGACCTCATCGCCACGGTTGAGGCGGGCGGTTAGCTCGTAGTTGAACGGACTCCAAGGGCGGGTGGCCTCGTGATTGGTTAGGAAGTCCTGCTCTTCCACATCGAAGTGTTCGATGCGGCACTCGAAACCGTCGGTCTTGTGAAGCGGCCGCCAGGCGATGTGCCAGCGCCCGTCGCGTTGCGAGCAGGTCAGGCCCCAGGCGGGGTGGGAAATGATCGTTTCGTTCTCCTCATCGAGTCGCAGCGGCTCTCCGCACAGGATGCTGGAATCCATCAGATAGTTGGTGCCGCCGACGGTGACTCTAACCGTGGCGTGATTGGGTGGCAGCTCGGGAGCGACGAGCATGGTGGCGACCCCGCGCTGGCAGTCGTAGCCGAGCGAGGACAGCAACGCGTGAAGCGCCCCGGCTCCAGCCCAACAGGTGCCGCCGGTGCCGTGGGCCAGCCAGGCCTTGAAAAAATCATCGGACTGGCTGCCGGGAAGCTCGCCTGAATTTCCGGAGTGCAGGTGGATCATCTTGCGGACGTTGTCGAAGGGCACCTTTTGACACCAGGCGGCGTAGAGATCGGCGAGATCCGCGGCGCTGGTCGCGGGGAGCTGTTGGAAGCCGAGCTTGGCGAGCACTTGTTCCAGCAACTCTTGCGGCAATGATGGGGAGTGAGGGCGGGTGGCCATGGGCGAAATAGGAATGAATTCCGGCGACCGACGCAATTCTGATCCCACGGGTTGGCGTTTTTTGATTCCGCGCTACACTGCTGCCGATGCCGCGCTGTTTCCGATCATCCCTGCTGTTTCTGGTGGCGGTTCTAACTGGTTGCGTGAATTCGCTAGACCTTGGTGATCGTCGGCAGACCACTTCGGTCAAAGACGGCTGCACCATCACGCGCAACATCATTTATACTCCCGGGAATTGGCCGGAGCCGGTGTTGGGCGATCTCTATCGACCGCGGGCAACGCAGCCCGCACCGGCGGTGCTGCTGGTGCATGGCGGGGGTTGGACCGGCAAGGACGGGCGCTGGCAGATGACCTCCATCGCCCGCAAACTGGCGAAACGCGGCTACGTGGTTCTCAACGTCACCTACCGCCTTGCGCCGCGCTGGACCTATCCCGCACCCGTTGAGGACTTGCAAGCGGCGGTGAAATGGCTGCGCGCACATGCCGCGGAGAACGGGATCGACCCCGGCCGCATCGCGACTTTCGGTTATTCCGCGGGAGGCTATCTGGCCTACCTAACGGGAATGACCGAAGGCCCGGAGAGTTCCCACATCCGGGCAATCGTCGCGGGCGGCGCGCCGAGCGATCTCACGTTTTATGCGGGCGGCGATCTCGTGCCGCAGTTTCTCGGCGGAACCCAACAGGAGATCCCGCAACGGTTCAAGGAAGCCTCGCCGGTGAACCATGTCACCGATCACAGCCCGCCGATATTCATCTATCAGGGCACGGACGACCGGTTGGTCCGGCCCGAGCATGCTCTGGCGATGATCGCCGCGCTGCAGAAACACCGCGTGCCACACGAGACCTATTGGATCGAAGGCCGCGACCACATCGCTGCGTTTTTGTTACCCGCCGGCTCGGTGGATGCGGCCATCGATTTCCTCGACCGGCACATGCGTTAGAACGCTCCGCTCCTTGTGTGAAGCGGGATTTCTGCTCCCCCCCCCCGTTCGGGTCGGTTTGGCGTATTCCATTGACCGTTCCTCTCGTGGCCATGTCTTGTCGTGCTGTTAAACCCGAGCCCGCGGTGAGATGTCGCCTGCCGTGCCGGCATCCCTCCGTTCCAAAAGCTCCACTATCCCAAATTCATGAAACCCCGTTATCGCTCCACGTTTCCTTCCTTCATCCTCGCCGGTTCAATTGCCTCAATGGCGTTTACCGCATCCGCAATCGGCGGGACCATCGTTTGGAGTGGACCTACAGGCGGCGACATTGATGACGGTGCCAATTGGGGCGGAGGGGCCATTCCCAGCGTCGTCACTCCAGATGTTGCGCAATGGGACGGGACCAGTGCCGGCAACCTGGCCTTGGTTCACAACGGCACGGGATTTGCGGGGGCCGTTCCCAACGTGGGAATCAACATCAACGTCACTGCCACCAACACCGACACGCTGAGCATCGATTCCGGAGCGAATGTGAGCGCTGTCCGGCTGAGCAACATCACCATCGCGAACGGTGCGGGGGCGTTCACCCTCGGCGACGGCGCGGGAGCCTTTAACCTTACCCTTGGTGGGGCCCCTTCCACGCAAACGTGGACCAATGATTCCGCGAGCGTGGCCACGATCAACTCCGACGTTTCCATGGGCTTGGGCGGCGGCGGAGCGCACACCTTGGCGCTTTTGGGAACCGGCAACTGGGCCTTCAACAACATCATCTCTAACGGCGGCGGCACCACCACCCTCACGAAAGGCGGCGCGGGCACGGCAACTCTCGCCGGAGCGAACACTTATACCGGCTCGACCACGGTGAGCGGCGGCGTGCTCAATCTCACGGGCACCGCCAGCATGACCGGTGGATTTTTCGTGAACGGCGGTGGCACGCTTGCTCTCTCCGGTCCATTTGGAACCAACGCGACCAACAACACCTTCATTGCCGGCCAGGCGGCGGGCAAGGGAATCATCACGATCCCTGCGGGCGTTACCATTACCCGTGCCAACATATTCGCGGGCGATAACTCCGCCGGTGACGGAGCGATTTACCAAAGCGGAGGAACCGTAACGTTGACCCAAGTCAGCACCGACACGTTGCGGATCGGCTCGTCGGCTTCCGGGAAGGGCTATTACAGGCTCTCAGGCGGCAATTTGAATGTGGGTGAAGTCGGGATCGGTGCCAGCCAGTCCGACACGGTCGGCGTAATGGATGTCACGGCCGGCACGTTGTCGGACAGTGGATGGCTTACTCTGAGCCGCGGAACCGCCTCATCGTCCGGCGTATTGAACGTGACCGGTGGCACGGTGACCGCGGCCCGACTTGAAATGGCCGGCACCAACACCCTGAACGCGAATTCCCTTTCGGTTTTGAACGTCGGTGGCGGCGGCGGCCCGGCGGCTGTTAGCACGACGGCCAGCACCACGCTCGGCCTCAACCTGCTCAGCTCCGGCAACGTTGCCGGAGTGCAAGGCATCGCGAACCTGCTCACCAACGGCACCCTAACAACAGGTATCGTCAACGCATCCGCCTCGGCGAACCCCACGGCGTTGCTCAATTTCAACGGGGGCACCTTGAAGGCCACCGCCACCAATGCCGGCGCGGCATTCATGACCAGCGCCAACATCGACGGCGTGAACATCTACAGCAATGGTGGCACCGTGGATAACAGCGCCACCAACATCACAATCGGCAGGGACTTGGCAGCGCCAGCCGGCAACGGCCTGAACGCCACCCCAACCGTGGACACGGGCGGTGCCGGCTACATCGGCGCTCCGATGGTCAAAATCACTGGCGGCGGCGGTATCGGCGCGACTGCAGTCGCGACGGTCTCCGGCGGTGTGGTCACCGCGGTGACCATTACCAACCCGGGCACGGGATACACCTCCGCGCCTGCCATCGCCTTCGTGGGTGGCGGGGCCAGCACGGCAGCCACGGCGACCGCCCCGGCACCGACGGCCAACGCCAGCGGTCCGATGAACTTCATCGGCTCGGGCACCACGACTCTCTCGGGACTCAGCAGTTTCACCGGTCTGACCACTGTCACTACCGGCGTTCTGGCATTCAACCGCGCCAACAATACGGTTACTACCTTTTCCAACAACATCACCGGCACGGGTGGAATCAGCAACACCGGTAGCGGCAGGGTGATCATTTCCGGCTCCAACAACTACGCCGGCAACACGACGGTCACCGCCGGAATTCTGCATGCGCCCACCACCGGCTCACTTCCCAACTTCGGAACTTTAGGCAAGGTGCAGCTTACCGGGACGAGCCGGATCGGCGTTTCCTCCGGCGCATGGACTGCGGCCAATATCGATACCTTGCTGGCAAATGCGACCTTCGGCGCCAATACCACGGGACTTGCCATCGACACCACAGCGGGAGACTTCAGCTACGGGCCGATCACCGGTGCCAAGAGCTTCACCAAGCTCGGCTCCAACCAGCTCACCTTCTCGGGAACGAACAGCTACACCGGCGCAACGTTCGTCAATGCCGGCACGTTGCTGATTGACGGTGGGTCCGTGTCCTCGACCACGATTACAGGTCAGTCATTCATCGTGAACAACACGGGTACCGGCACAGGTACGATCACTCAAATCAACAATGCCATCGTCTCCGGCGGTCCAGGCGAAATGTGGGTAGGCAACGGTGTGGGTTCAACCGGCATTTACAACCTGAACTCCGGATCGCTGACGGTGAACAACTGGCTCACCCCCGGTCGCGACGGCTCGACGGGCACGATCAATGTCACCGGCGGCACGCTTACTCATACCAACAGCGGTTCCTCCGGCGGCCGCTTTTCGATTGCCTCGGGCGGTGGAGCCGCCGGAACCGGCACCATCAACCAAACCGGTGGCGCTGTCACTGATTCGGTTTCACTCATCATCACGGAAACCGGCGGCACCGGTACCTACAACATCTCCGGGGGCACCTTGGATGCCAATACTAACATCTCGATGTCCCGTGGAGCCGGCCCCAGCGTTCTCAACCTGCAGAACGCCGCCAGCGGCCCGACCGGTGGCTTGGCTAACGGCGGTGGCGGACAAATCGTCACCACTCCGGAAGTCGTGATGGGCGACGGCGGTGCCGGCACATCGACCGTCCACCTCGATGGTGGCACGCTGGCTGTGAACCGCGTTCGAAATGGCGCGGGCGCTGGCACGAAAGCCTTCAACTTCAACGGCGGCACGCTTCAGCTTCGGACCAATGATTCGGGCAGCGCGATGTTCGTCAGCGGGGTAACGACCACCGTCAACACCGGCGGCGCAAAGGTTAACACCAATGGCTTCAATGGAACCATTTCCACCGTTTTGGCTCACGCCGGTGCGGGCACCGACGGTGGTGTCATCAAGACGGGCGCGGGGACGCTCACACTGACTGGCCCCAACACGTTCACCGGCCCCCTCACCGCTAACGGCGGCAAGTTGTTGGCCGGTGCTGCGGTGGCATTCCCGACAGGCGTCGATCTGGTGTCGAATCCCCTCACCAGCGGCAACCTGGATTTCAACGGACAATACCGAGTCGCTTCGGCAGCGCCCGCGGGCAAGACTTTTGCCAATCTGACGGCGGGTGCGAACAGCGAGTTCGTCTTCAACTTCAACACCGCGTCGGGAGTGACAACGGGTGACAGCATCGCCATTACCAATGCGGCTACGGTGACTCCGGGTGCGAAACTCACGGTCTCGGTCGTCCCAGGCACAACCCTAACGGCAGGCACCTACACCTTGTTCTCCGGAGCAGGCGGCCTCGACAATTTTGCCCTGTCCAGTTCCGGCATCACCACTGGCGGGTTCTTCTATCCGCTGTCCCTCAATGCGACCCCCACTGCGGATACACTCACTATCGGCGCTGCCCAGATCGCGAAATTGTATTACACGGGTAACGGCGGGAACGACCTTCTCAGCAACGCGGCGAATTTCGCGATCGATGCTCCCGGGTTGACCCCCGCCTCCACCGGACCTACTGCCATTACGGATATCGTCCTTTCGGCGAACGCCGGAACCAGCGGCAACTTCAGCCCGACGCTCGATACCGTCACGGCCGCCAACTTCCTCCAATTCACCGGCACGGGCACTCCCGCGGCCTCGACCTCGATCAACCTTTCTGGTCCCGGCACTCTGACCATTAACGCGGGTCTCAATTCGTTCGCCGCGGGGACCGGCATCGTCGTCGATTCGGGGGCCGCGGCTCACTCGATTTCGGCGAACCTCGCGCTGGGAGCCTCGCAATCGTTCACGAACAATTCGGCGAGCACGTTCACGGTCAGCGGCAACATCAACGGCGGCGGGTCCGGTCTGACACTGGCGGGAACCGGGCCGATTGCACTGAGCGGCGTCCTCAGCAACCTCGGCAGCCTGACCAACAGCGGCCCCGGAACGTTGGCCCTGACCAACCAGAACACCTACACCGGTTCCTCCAACATCAATGGCGGCACGGTCGCGTTGGGATCGGCGGAAAACGCGGGCACTTCCGGGCCACTAGGCAATGGCGGCACCATCAACTTCCTGACCAGCGGCGGTATTCTCCAATACAGCGCCTCCAACCAGTTCGATTACTCCGGCCGCTTTGCGACCGCCGGAGCCCAGCAATTCAAAATCGATACCAACGGCCAGAATGTGACCTTTGCCAACAATCTGACGGGTCCAGGGGGAACCATCCAGAAATACGGAACCGGCACGCTCACGCTCGCGTCCACCGCCACGAATTCAACGGCGCAGAACCTCTTCACCCGCGGTGGCACGCTCCTCCTCGACACGGGAGCGAAGATCACGACCACCGCCGCTTCGAGCGTGGGCTTTGCGACTGGCGACAGCAGCACCGTCAGCCTTGCCGGGACCAGCCAATTGACCGCCACCGATCTCAACGTGTCCGATGCCACCGGCTCCTACGGGGTCCTGAACATCGCAGACACTGCAGCAGTGAAAGGGAACACCATGTATGTCGGAAAATCCGGCACAGCCACCGGCGTCGTCAACCAGACCGGCGGCTCGTTCTCGCCGAACGCGGCTAGCGGCGACTGGCGCATCGGCGGTGGAACGGGAGCCGGAGATGCGGCTGCCGTCGGCATCTATAACATTTCGGCGGGCACCCTCACCACCTCGGTGAACTTCCAGCCCGGCGCCTATGGCAATGGCCAGTTGAACATCAGCGGCACAGGTGCCGTTACCGCCACGGGAGGATTCCTGGGGATTGGCCGCTTCGCGACGGGCTACGGAGTTGTCGATGTGAGTGGGAGCGGTTCATTCGGCTTCACGGTGGCGGGAAATCGCCTGATCGTCGCCGAAGACGGTACCGGTATCCTCAACGTTCGGGGTGGCACGGTCACCAATGCAAGCAACAGCACGACTGCCGCATTGACGGTTGGCAACACCGCGACGGCTAACGGCACAGTGAACTTGCTGGGCGGCACGCTCACCACCGCCAGCGTCGGCACGAACAATGCCACCGCGAGCAGCCGCATCAACTTCAACGGCGGAACCTTGAAGGCGAGCGCCGCCAGCGCCACCTACCTCACCGGTCTGAGCAGCGCTTACGTTTACGCGGGCGGTGCCAATATCGATGCGGACAACAAGGCGATCACCATCGGCCAAATCCTGCAATCGCCGGCGGCTTCCAGCGGCGTGCAGTCGATTTCCGTCACCGACGGCGGCACCGGCTACACCACCGCTCCCATCGTGAAACTCACTGGCGGTGGAGGAACTGGTGCTACAGCAGTCGCGACCGTGGCTGGCGGAGCGATCACCCAGATCATTGTCACCAGCCCCGGCGTCAACTACACAGGTGCGCCCACGGTTACCCTCGTCAGTGGCCTCAGCGGGGGATCCGGGGCGATCCTCAGTCCAAATGTGGCGGCGAACACCTCCGGCGGACTGGCGGTTTCCTCCACCACTCCGGGCGGCGTTGTCACCCTCACCGCGGCCAATACCTTCACCGGCGATGCCACGATCAACACGGGCACCACGCTTCAGCTTGGCAATGGCACCACCCTGAATGATGGCACTCTCAGCAGCACCAACGTCACCAACAACGGCTCGTTGATCTATAACCGCTTCGGAGCCGCAGTCTTCACCGGAACCATCGTCGGAACCGGCAGCGTGACCAAGCTCGGTGCCGGCACGCAAACGCTATCGGGAACTAACACCTACACCGGTGCCACGACCGTCGGCGGCGGCATCCTGAGTGTGGCCAGTATCCAGAACGGAGGCGTGAACAGCAACATCGGCGCCTCCACTGCGGCTCCGGCCAACCTCGTGTTTAGCGGGGGAACCTTGTTTTACACGGGAGCTTCTACCTCGACGGATCGCGGGTTCACCATCAATGCGGGTGGCGGAACAATCTCCAACGCCGTTGAGTTGACCATCGCCGGCCAGGTGCTGGTGGGTGCGGGCACAACCAGCGGATTCACCAAAAACGGCATTGGAACGCTGAATTTC
>JAZKGW010000006.1:72574-100333 GCA_040385685.1 Verrucomicrobiota bacterium
AGCGGCAGCCGGTTCGCGGCGGGCGACGGCACGGCGGGCTCGTCGATGAACGTGACCGGCAGCCTCGCGATGCAGTCCGGCGCGCTCTACATGGTGCAGATCAATCCGACGATCTCCTCGTTCACCAACGTCACCGGCACAAACACTTTCGCTAACGGAGCTTCCGGCGCGCAGTTCGGTTTCGTGGTCAACGAAGGGATTGTGAATCTCGGCGGTGCCGGACAAGTAAACGCTCTAACCGGAAACAGTGAAATGATTGTGGGGACCATCAACGATGCGACCCTCAGGACGACGGAATTGAACATCAACGGCGGCACGACCACCGTTGGCAACTACATCGGTGTCGGCCGTGGCAACGGCACGGCCAATGCGTCAACGATCCTGTCGATCAACAACGACGCGGCGGTAAGCAGCGGCAACTTCGCGATCGGCTATGCTAACGGCGTGGTGGGTTACAAGTCTTCGCCGACCGTCAATTTCAACGGCAGTTCGACCTACACCGACAGCGGAGTTTTCACCGTGGGTGAATCTGTCAATGCGACCGGTGGAGTTTCGACCATCACCGTGAACGGCACGGCCGTGGTTTCCCTGACTAACGTCTCCAATACCGCGGTGAACATCGGTGCCAGCGGTGCGGCGGTCTTCGATCAAAATGGCGGAAGCGTCACCACCGCCGGAAGAGTCAACATGGCCCGCGACGCCACAAGTGCCGCCATCTATACTCTGGATGGAGGCATCTTGACTGCTCCGGCGATTGCCAAGGGAGCCGGAACCGCGACCTTCACCTTCAACGGCGGCACACTCAAACCGACTACCAACGATCTTTCCGGTGGTGGCTTGGGAACCTTCCTGACGGGGGTAACCACGAACGTAGGCAATGCCGGTGCGTTCATCGACACGAATGGCTTTAGTGTCGCGGTGGCGACTTCCTTGGTGCCTGACGGGGCAAGCACGGGAGGATTGACCAAACAAGGTTTGGGAACCCTCGCCATGACGGCGCCTAACACCTACACCGGTGATACCACGGTTTCCGCAGGCACGCTTGAGCTGCAGGTCGACGATAGCCTCGAAAATCTGGCCAACGTGAAGCTGGCCACCGGCTCGTTCCTGAAGCTGAACTTCAGCGGCACAGATACGGTTTCGCGCCTCTACATCAACAATGTCGAGCAAGCTGCCGGTGTGTGGGGACGCACAGGTTCGATCGTGGCCCTTGGCGCCACCCATGAGTCGGCGCTCATCGAAGGCGACGGCTTGCTTCAGGTCACCAATGGTGCCGGCGGATTGTCTTATGCCAGTTGGGCATCCGCGAATGCCGGAAGCCAGCTTGCGGACAACGATTATGATCTGGACGGTGTGAGAAACGGTGTCGAGTACTTCATGGGTGCCACCGGTTCCACTTTCACCGCGAATCCGGCGCTCGTCTCGGGCACGGTCACCTGGCCGAAGAGCGCTTCGTTCTCCGGCACTTACAAAGTGGAAACTTCCACCGACCTCGTCAATTGGGCCGACGTCACCGGTTCGGTCGTCCCAGGCGTTGGAACGATTTCCTACACGCCACCCTCGGGTGATCCGGCACGCTTCGTCCGCTTGGATGTGGTGCCAAACTGATCGCTGGCGGACGGGGATGATCCCGGGCAATTCATCTCCCCGGCTGGACTTCGTTCCAGCCGGGGATTTTTCGTTATGACGGAGGGCGCGGTGCCGGCTTGAGTCTAACTGATCAGGCGGGCCTGACGTCGCACCAGCCGTTCGACCAACTCACCGTCAGATCGACCTGATAGAGCGTGCTCAGGCGGGCCGCGGTGATAACTTCGTGTTTGTGGCCATCGGCGAAAACCCGGCCATCGCGCAGCAGGATCACGCGCTCGATTTCCGGCGGGATTTCTCCGGGGTGATGGGTGACCAGGATCAAATCGCGATCCGCGGCGAGCCATGAGCGCAGCATGCCGGTGAGTTGGATGGCGGCGGCGAAATCCAGCGCGGTCGAAGGTTCATCGAGCACCAGAACTTGCGGCTGATGCACCAACGAGCGCGCGATCAGGATCCGCCGCCGCTCGCCGGACGAGAGCGCGCCGAATTCCCGATCCGCCAGATGCGCCACGCCCATTTGCTCCATCGACGTCTGGGCCCGCTCTTTGTCGGTTTGGGAAAACCGCATGTCGCGCGTCCTGCCGTAGGCACCGCGCAACGACGACAACACGGCGTCGCGCGTGATTTCGTAGGCTTCGAAGCGGTTGACCTCTTCCGGCATCACCACCCCAATGCGGTGGCGGATTTCCTCCAACGACCAAAGATCCTCGCCGAACAACCGGCAGGTTGTCGCAGGATCCGCCTCGGGCCGGACTTCTCCCGTTAGCAGCTTGAGAAACGAGCTCTTGCCCGCACCGTTGGGTCCGAGGATCGCCACGCTTTCGCCATGAATCAGGGTGAGTGAGAAATCGCGGAGGGCGAGCGTTTCGCCGCGCCACACTCTGGCGTTCTCAATTTCAAAAATCGGCTGCATCGGATTTGGGTCGGGCCAGCTTGGAATCGCAGCCTCGCGATGCAACGCCAATTACCGGATGACCTCCGGCGTGTGGCGTGTGGCGGATTTGTGTTGCGAGTTTGATAGGAATTCGGCACCGAAGTTGCTAAACCACCGCAACCCCTATGTCCATTCACGTCGCTCTGCACCACCGGACCAGTTATAAATACGCGCGCCCGGTCGCGCATGGGGCTCACGTGGTGAGGCTTCGACCCGCCCCGCATTGCCGTTCGAACGTCCTCGCCTACAGCCTGAAAGTCGGGCCGATGGAGCATTTCACCAACTGGCAGCAAGACCCGCAGGCGAACTACCTGGCCCGGCTGATGTTCCCCGAGCCGACCGACCGGCTCGACATCGAGGTGGATCTGGTCGTCGAAATGTCGGTGCAGAATCCCTTCGATTTCTTCCTGGAGCCTCAGGCGGAGGAGTTCCCGTTCGCTTACGACCCGGAGATGGCCCACGAGTTGGGGCCGTTTCTCGCGGTGGAAAAGCCGGACAAGCTGATGGCGGAGTTGATTCACCTTTTCAAAGATGAAACCGGCCGGACGATCGACGTGCTGGTGAAAATGAACTCCCACCTGCAGCACTTGATCGATTACAAAATCCGCATGGAGCCGGGCGTGCAGACGCCTGAGGAGACCCTGGAACTGGCATCTGGATCATGCCGGGATTCCGCCTGGTTGCTGGTGATGTTGCTGCGCCACCTGGGGTTGGCGAGCCGCTTCGTGTCGGGGTACTTGATCCAGTTGAAGCCGGACGTGAAGTCGCTCGACGGCCCGGTGGGTTCGGAAATCGATTTCACCGACCTCCACGCCTGGACCGAAGTTTACCTGCCCGGTGCCGGCTGGATCGGCTTTGATCCGACGTCCGGGCTGCTTGCGGGCGAAGGACATTTGCCGCTCGCCTGCTCGCCGGATCCCACCAGCGCCGCTCCGGTCACGGGGGGGACCGAGCCGTGCGAATCCACTATGGAGCACGAAATGACGGTGACCCGGATTTACGAATCGCCGCGCACCACCTTGCCCTACCGCGACGAGCAGTGGGCGGAAATTCTAAAAACCGGCCGCAAGATCGACGAGGATCTTGAAGCCATGGACGTCCGCCTCACCATGGGCGGCGAACCGACGTTCATCTCGATGGATGATTTCGACGGCGACGAGTGGAACACCGCGGCCGACGGTCCCACCAAGCGCAAGCTTTCCGGCCAGCTCATCAAGCGCATGCGGGCGAAGTTCGCGCCCGGCGGGTTGTTGTTTTACGGCCAGGGGAAATGGTATCCCGGCGAGGTTCTGCCGCGCTGGTCGCTCGCCTGTTATTGGCGCAAGGACGGCCATCCGATCTGGGAGGATGACTCGCTGATTGCGGATGAATCCAAGGACTACCACTACGATGCGACCCACGCCGAACGCTTCGGCAATGCTCTAACGGTGGCGCTCGGCGCGGACCCCAAGTGGATGATGCCGGCCTACGAGGATGCCCTTTACTACGTCTGGCGGGAAAAGCGCCTGCCGGAAAATGTCGATCCGCTCAAATCCAATTTGAAGAGCAAACTTGAACGCGACCGTCTCGCCCGCTTGTTCACCCAGGGCATCGACGAGGTCGTGGGCTACGCACTCCCGCTGGAACGGCGAATGACCGCGCAAGGCCTTCGCTGGACCAGCGGTCCGTGGTTCCTGCGGGACGAAACGCTCTATCTGTTACCCGGCGATTCGCCGATGGGCTACCGCCTGCCGTTGGATTCATTGCCGTATGTTTCAAAAGCCGATTTCCCGTGGCACATCCCGCCGGACCCGACCCGCGACATCCCGAAATTCGTCCAAGCATCCGGCAGTGTCATAGCCTATCAACGGCGCGAACTGGAAAAAGTGACCGCCCGCCTCGACCGCGAAGGAGAGAATTCCGACAAAAATCGTCCGTGGGAGCGCAAACCCAAAGATCAGGAATCCGCATCATGGATCACCCGCAGCGCGCTCTGCATCGAGCCGCGCAACGGCCGCCTGCACATTTTCCTGCCGCCGGTGGATGAAACCGAGGATTTCCTCGATCTGGTGGCGACCATCGAGCAGACCGCCGCTTCGCTGAGCATGTCGGTCATTCTCGAAGGCACCCCGCCGGCGTTTGATGCCCGGCTCAGCGTCGTGAAGGTGACGCCCGACCCCGGCGTCATTGAAGTGAACCTCCACCCGGCCGCGTCGTGGGACCAACTGGTTAGAAATACCTCGGTGCTCTACGAGGAGGCCCATCTCTGCCGGCTCGCCACGGAAAAATTCATGATCGACGGCCGCCACTGCGGCACCGGCGGCGGCAACCACATCATCATCGGTGGTGAAACTCCATCGGACAGCCCGCTGCTGCGGCGTCCCGATTTGTTGCGGAGCATGATCACCTTCTGGAACCATCATCCGTCGCTCAGCTATCTGTTTTCCGGGTTGTTCGTCGGCCCCACCTCACAGGCCCCGCGGATCGACGAGGCGCGCAACGACTCAATTCACGAACTCGATGTCGCCTTCAGAACGCTTGAAGGCCAGGGCACGCCATTGCCATGGCAAGTGGACCGCGCATTCCGGAATCTTCTGATAGACCCGACCGGCAACACCCACCGTGCGGAATTCTGCATCGACAAGCTCTACAGCCCGGACAGTTCGACCGGCCGCCTCGGCCTGTTGGAAATGCGGAATTTCGAAATGCCGCCGCACTATCAGATGAGCCTCGCCCAGCACCTCGTGTTGCGGGCGCTGGTCTCCCGCTTCTGGCGCGAGCCGTACACCAAGCCGCTCGTTAGATGGGACAGCGAAATCCACGACCGCTGGATGCTGCCGCATTTCGTCTGGCAGGATTTCTGCGATGTCCTGTCCGACCTGCGCGAGCAAGGCTATTGGATCGAGGAAGATTGGTTCGCGCCGCACCTCGAATTCCGTTTCCCGCGGATCGGCGAGTTCACCCAAAGGGGCGTCCAGGTCGAGATGCGCCACGCCATCGAGCCGTGGCACGTCCTTGGCGAGGAAGGCGGCGCGGGTGCCGCGGTGCGCTACGTCGACAGCTCGGTGGAACGCATGCAGTTGCGGGTCAGCGGTCTAACCGGTGAGCGGCACCTGATCACTTGCAACGGCATCAAGGTGCCGCTGCATCCCACCGGCACCCATGGTGAGTTCGTCGCGGGCGTCCGCTACCGGGCCTGGCAACCGCCGAACTGCCTGCACCCGACGATCCCGGTCCACACTCCGCTGGTTTTCGATTTGCTGGACACCTGGAACGAGCGCTCGATGGGTGGCTGCACCTACCATGCGGCCCACCCCGGCGGACTGAGTCATGAAAGTTTCCCGGTGAATTCCTACGAAGCCGAGTCCCGCCGACTCTCCCGCTTCTTCCAACACGGCCATACCGGCGGGAAAATGCAGGCCCGCGAGGCCCCGGTTAGCCCGGATTTTCCCTTCACGCTGGACTTGCGGATGATCCCATAGAGCTTGTGTGTGTGTCGTCCGCGGGCGACCTGTTGATCCATGGCCGAGAGTTTCCGCATTCATCCTGCATCGTCGTCGCAGTCCAGCGCTGAGGCGGCCGTCCCCGTGTGGGACGAAATGATCGATTCGCGCGGTCAAGTCCGGCCGCCTTGGCAGAATCTCAGCGTGAAAATCCAGCGCTGGAGTTCTGACGAACGCCATTCGATCGCCGCAGCCGCCGGTCGGATGATCGCGGATCTCGGCACCACCTTCAATGTTTACAGCGACGCCGGGGCCGTCGTGCAACCCTACGAGCTCGATCCCATCCCGCTGTTGGTCTCGTCGGCTGACTGGGCGCAGGTGTCCGCCGGACTGGCGCAGCGGATTCGCTTGATCGATACGGTTCTGGCGGACATTTACGGCCCGCAGCAACTGCTCCGGGAAGGTTTGATTCCGCCGGACCTGGTGCACTCCAGCCCGGCATTCATGGAATACGCCCGGGGCGTCCAGCCGGTCGGCGGTCGCCATGTCATCACCACCGGCTGTGATCTCGTCCGTTCGACCAATGGCCAGTGGACCGTCCTCCGGGATCACACCTCGGCACCCGGCGGGCTGGGGCAAGTGTTGGAAAATCGCAACGTCACCTCGAGCCTCCTGCCCGACCAGTTCGAAGCCCTGCGGGTCGCCCGGCTCGGCGCGTTTTTCGATCTGGAGCGCACCACCCTCCAGACACTGCTCAATGTGCGCGGCGAGATGCCGAACGTCGTGTTTCTCACGCCTGGATTCCGGCACCCTTCGTATTTCGAGCACGCCTACAAGGCGAGGTTGCTGGGATTTCCGCTCGTCGAACCGGCCGATCTCACCGTCCGCGAGCGCCGCGTGTTTTTGAAAACCCTCGCCGGCTTGCGGCGCATCGACGGCGTCGCCTGTCGCGTCGATGAGGACGGGCTCGACCCGCTGGAGCACTGGGTCCGTGGCGGCGGTGGGGTGCCCGGCATGATCGAATCCTGGCGGACCGGCAATGTCGCCCTCGCCAACGCCCCTGGCGCGGGTTTCGCATCGACTGCCGCGCTGATGCCCTTTCTTCCCGGGATTTGCCGCAAGTGGTTCAAGGAGGAAATCAAGCTGCCCTTCGTCGAAACCTGGTGGCTCAGCCAGCCGGACATCCGCCGCCGCGTGCTCGATAACCTGCACCGCTACGTCCTGCTTTCCGCGTTCAATCGCGATCCGCTGCTTCCGATTCGCTGTTCCAATCTCTCGCCCTCCGCGCGCAAGCAGTGGATGGCCGCGATCGAGGAGCGGCCGTATGATTTTGTCGCCCAATTGGACATCACGCCGAGCGAGGCGCCGGCGCTCGAAGCGCGGGCTATCCGCAATCGGCCGGTCGTTTGGCGTGCGTTCGCTCTCAACGCCCAGGCCGGCCCGCTGGTCCTGCCCGGCGGTTTAGCCAAAGTCGGAAAAACCGGCCAAGCCGTGCAGTTGTGGCCGGCGCACGAGGGATTCACCAAGGATGTGTGGATCCCGGACGAGGCCGCGGATTTCATGACCCGGACCGAGGTGAAAAGTCCTCGTCCGATGAAGGACCGGCACCCGTCGGCCCTCGAAGTTCCGAGCCGGATTGCCGAGCAATTATTCTGGGTCGGCCGTTATGCGGAACGCATCGAGCTCGCCACCCGCCTGCTGCGCGTCACCTTGCGCAACCTCAGCGGTGAGGCCGGGCGGCTCCAGCAGGAACAACTCGGCGCCTGCCTGAACCTGATTCGCGGCAGCGATCTGCTGCCCAAGGAGGTGATCATCCACCCCGCCCAGACTCTCAAAATCCTCTCCGGCCTGATCCACGACCAGACAGCCCGCGGCGGCATTCCCAGCCTGACCCGCTCGTTGCTGATCAACGCCGCCGCCGCCCGCGACCGTCTCTCAGACGACACCTGGCGCTTTTTCAACCGGCTCGAAGGCATCGTCCATGTGGCACCCGGCCTGCCCAGCGCTGCCGAACTCCTCCGCACGCTCGACACCCTGGTCCTCCACCTCTCCGCGTTCGCCGGGATGCAGGCGGAAAACATGACCCGCGGCCAAGGCTGGCGCTTTCTCGAAGTGGGCCGCCGCATCGAGCGCGCCTTGAGCGGCCTCAAGCTCCTGCGCACCGCCGCAGGGAAGGGGAATGGCGAGTCGCCGCTGCTCGATCCGCTGCTCGAAACCTGCGACAGCGTGATGACTTACCGCCGCCGCCATTTCTCCCGGCCCCGCCTCGAAGGAGTGATCGACTTGATCTTCTTCGACCCCAGCAACCCGCGTTCCGTGGCCTATCAGATCGAAATCCTCGATCGCGAGTTCGCCCGTTTTCCCGGCGACCCGGAGTTCGGTTTGTTGCCAAAAATCCGCGAACACCTGCAGGGGTTGAACCAGCGGCTGGCCAACTCCGCCGCCCCCGACGCGGAGGAGTTCGACGTGTTCTTCGACTCGCTCGAAGTCTTCGCGGACATGCTCACCCAGCACTATTTCAGCCACTCCGTCAGGCGCGTTTACTGACATGAAATACCGTCTCGTCCATCGCACGAAATACACCTACGCGGGCGCGGTCACCGTCTCGCATCACCTTGCCCGGTTGGCCCCGCGCTCTTTGCCGGGGCAGCGCTGCCCGTGGCACGAATTGGAAATCAGTCCGCAGCCCGTCGGTCGCGGCGTCCACTTGGATTCCTTCGGAAATGCCATCGCCTATTTCGAAATCGAAGGCAAACACGAAACCCTCGAAGTGATCGCCCGCAGTCTGGTGGAAGTCCTGCCCCACGAGTACCGCGATCCCAGCGCCACCCCGTCGTGGGAAACCGTCCGCGATGCCTGCCAGGTCGAGAAACTCACCCACGGCTCCGAAGCCGGTGCTTTCCGCTTCAGCTCACCGATGGTGCCGCTCGGCAAGGAGTTCGCCGACTACGCCATTCCCGAGTTCACTCCGGGCCGCCCGATCCTCGAAGCCGTTCTCGGTCTGACCAACCGCATCTTCAAGGATTTCAAATTCGACCCCAAGGCCACCGAAATCACCACCCATGTCTCCGAGGTTCTCAAAAAGCGTGCCGGCGTCTGCCAGGATTTCGCCCACCTCATGTTGGCCTGCCTGCGCTCGCTCGGCCTGCCCGCCCGCTACGTCAGCGGCTATCTGGAAACCGTCGCGCCTCCCGGAAAAGTCCGTCTAACCGGTGCCGATGCCTCGCACGCCTGGGTCTCCTTCTTCTCCGGCGAAGCCTCCGGCTGGATCGACACCGATCCCACCAACAACCTGCTCCCCGGCGACCGCCACATCACCGTCGCCTGGGGCCGCGATTTCTCCGACGTCAGCCCCCTGCGCGGCGTCACCCTCGGTGCCGGCGGCCAGAAGCTCGACGTCGCCGTGGACGTCATCCGCGACGAGGACGGGTGAGCCGAGCAACCCAAGCCCAGCGGTCATTGGGTCTCGCCCTGTCTCGCGCGGCGCCTGACGGCAATCCCATAAGCCTCGGCAAGCAACTCGGAAACTCTCCCAGATGTCACCTCGCTTGGATTGAGGACGCATATGAAATGCTGCGGTGCATAGTGCGGATGCGGAATAAACCGGTCGAGCGCGGTAAAGTCGTAGTCGCTGAGGACAACTTTGTCCTTACCAAAGAGTGATTGAAAAGTCTCCTTGCTGATACCGATGTTCAGCCGGAACACACCTTCGCGATCAAGCTTGGAAACGCTGTCATACTCATTGTCTGAGGCGGCAAGCGTGGCAAAGGGGAGCTTGTGGTCGGAACCGTAAAAAAAGAACGTGTAGCCGAAATCCTCAGTGGTCTCAACTTCGGGGAAAGTGTGAATGATATACTGAGTGATTGTGGCCTCGTTCACGGTTTGGTTCTGAGTGGTTAAGCGCTGAATGCGGTGGGGCGGGCCCATGACAATGTTCACAGGAGAATTCACCGGGTGACGTTCTCAGGAGTCTTCGGTAATTGAAATGATCACCGTCACTTCGCCGTTCACGCCGATACACGAAACGTCCAGCACTCCGTGCGTATCACCCGTTTGATAGAATTTACGTGGCGCGTGGATGAGTGTCTGGATCATTTCCTCGTTCTTCTTGCGCGCTGAACTCTCGTTGGCCTCATACACTCCCTTCTGGGTTCCGTTCTGTGAGACGAGCCACGCGCTGATAGCTTCGTCAAGCCGCGTCGCAAATCCATTTTGTTCCGAGACGGGCATGGCGGTGTGGGCGACGATCCGCCGGGCAATGGCACCGCGTCCGCCCGGACCGGTGGCGGGGTCATAAACCCGGTCTTCGAGCACGTTCCAACTGGGTTGTCCCGCCTGGGTCGTAAGGGTGGCGAGTGAAAAATCCCGAAGGAAAGCGCTGCCTTTTGCGGTGCCCGGGGCCCGAAGCGATGTCGCTAAACCAAAGCCCACAGCGACTCCGAGAAGGAGACCGAACAGTAGTGGTAAAATCCAATTGTGTTTCATTGGGGTGATGTGGTGGTGTCACCTAACGTATGAGCGGATCTCCGGCGGGATGGAAGCTCGAATTCAGTTTGACGGCTTGTTGCTGGTAATTGAGAACTTCAAAATTGCCCTAGAGCTCCCGACCCGCTGGACGGCTGGAAATGGAAGCGGATCAGGCTTTAGGAGTGACGTTTTGTTCTCCTTTGTGGTGTTCTAGCGTAGTCAGCTTGAGGTCGACAATACTGGAGGTGACGGAATCATGTATCCTCCCGAAGTCACTGTACAGTTGATCAAACCAGCGCTTCTTCGAAGCGCCCGAAAAGCGGTAAACTTGATCCTCCGGCGCGCTCTTAAGGTGATCTGCCGTCCTCTCAGCCAGCTTCAGTGCACCATCGATGTCGCCAAAGTAGGCGAGCTCATAGATCGGGATCTCATGCTCCAGGATGTTGGAGTAGAGGACGGTGTCTCGTAGCGATTCCAAGTGTGCTGAATGGTGAGCGAGGACTAAGTCCATGGACCGGTTCGACGAATGGATAAGCGGGCATGAAGCCGAGAAGTATTCGACCAACTGTTGAATGCTCTGGTCGTGCCGGTTATATCGGACTGTGTGTGGGACGCCTCTGGGGCGATACGTGTGACCCGCTGCCAATGAGACTGTCGGGAATGGTTTCGCGAGGTTGTGCAGGTGGAATGTGGGCTTATAGACCTGTGGTTCGCGGACTCCGTCACAAGTGAATCCGACGACAAGGCAGCCGTAAACGTAGGCGAGTCGCATCTTCTGATAGCTGCGCATACCATCAAAGGCACAGACGTAGTCCTCAGTAATCGAACTCTTGGTTGGATTCGTAGGGACCATCTTTTTGGGGAGAACGTTTTGAGGGCAGCCGCGGCGCGCGGCGGCCCGAATCTAATTTGACGGCTTATCGCCGTCGGTCTGCGCCGGCATGTTAGCCTCTTTGATTATTTGGGCCGGAGAATTCGTATGACTCAGGAAATGCAAAACAACGGCTGTGTCAGCAACCAACGGGCGCTCAAACTCTATCTCAACCCGATACTCCTTGCCGTCTTCAACTCCGAGATTGCCAGTTAGCAGGTGAGAGATTCTTGCTTCGTCTCTCAACCACGATGAGTTGGTCGCCGAGTCGAACCGGAATGAGCCCATCTGTTCGCCAGACTTCGAAAAAATCTTCACTTCACCGACCAAGTCGAAAACAGCATCTTTGGGTAAAACGATGCCCAATTGGTAGTCCCAGTAGCTCTTCGAGGAATCCCGCAGAGGAGCCGCAAACGAAAACTCGACATGCTTGCTGCCCACAGGTGCTGCGGCCACTTCCCAGGTTCGGAGTGGTGGCAAGCCCTTAGAGCACGAAACTAGGATGCTCGAAATGGCGATCAGCAAAAAAAGGCGCATGCGGTTTTCAGCTATCTTTGGCTAACGTCCCTAGCGACCCCGTGGGCGCGCCTGAGACTGGGGATGAGGTGAAACTGGAGAGCTTATGCCCATCGGGATCCGCAAATTGTTCGGCTGGTTTCGATTATCAACTCGTCAATCGATGGAATTCCAATCACTCATCCTCTTCACCAGACGCTCTTTCCTTACGGGATCCATTTCACTCCAACTGGCACCGTCATCTGAATCCGTTGCTAGGATGGCTGTTTGACGGGTGCGCTTGGTCGTTCGATGGACGCTGGTAGCAGCGGCTTCTCGGAAGCCCTGGCTCGAGGGATGCATTGGGTTTGTTTGCTTCATTCCTGCTTCGTGACTCTTGGCTGGGGCTCTGAAATTGTAATAGGATATAACCGCAGCAGCCGCAATAAGAAGCAAGGGGATCGCGGTGTGAGATTTCATGGTGATCTGGTGCTTGTCTCTCTGCCGAACGACTCAAGCGCTGGCAGCCTCCGGGCGGAGCAGCGCGTGGAACGCAAGGTGAGGGTTGGAATTACGGTAAGTTATCGCAGAAAGTGGAGAGCCCGGAGGCTTGCCAGCCGCGCATGGTTCGCCTTGGTTGTGGGCCGACTGTCCATAACGCCTCAATCTTCGGAATCAAACTCAACGGCGACCAAGTGTTCCTCCGAGATCCAGAGCTTACGGCCAGCATCCATATCTACGATCAGGTAGTCGGCGATGATTCGGGCGTGCCGTCCCTCAAGATTCGGGTTAATCATGATTGGGTGTGTAAGATAGATCGACCTGATTACGCCCGAGGTAACTGTAGAGCGGGAGCCGCCGAGAATCAGCTTGTATCCAAGCGGTATACCCAGGAGAAATAATCCAATGAAAATCGCCGGAACCAGAAACCCCATGCTACGCGAGATCAAACTCTGTCGCGGTTGGGGCTGCGGGACATACGGAATAGCATTCAGCTCTTTGTGGCATGGTGCACAGTAGCCATCAAATCGCTCTGCCGTCACCGGTAGAATTGAGGCCGCGCAGCTCTTACACTTGGTTCTTGTTTCGTCAGGCATGAGAAGGCAGCAGGGTTGCAGGCGAACATTGTAATTCGTTCGGTGGGAGGATGGCTGTTCACCGCCGGATTTGGCGAGGAGAATCTCTGGCAGATTGACCGAACGACCGATCATCCAATGGATTGTGGACATGCTAACCGACGGTTGACTGCCACGATGACTGCATGAGATTTCATGGATTCCCGGCGAAATCTGCTAGCTGTTCGTTCTTCAAACCATCAGTGATTGTAACAGATGCTTGATGGGTAGGCGGGTTGAAGGACGTGGCTTTCGGGCTGAGAATTGGAGGCGGCGGAAAGTGGTGACGGAGTCTCCGCCGATACCTGTCGTGGATGCGAGTGAGTGTCGATGAAGCGAGTTTCACGCTTTCCACTGGCCTTGCATTCGCCTGCACCACAGGAATGTGGTGCCTCCTTAGGCTGCGACGCGAGGTCTCCGACTGGAAGATTCTCCGAGCTTGAATCCCGCCGGGGACCCGTACATGCTCGTTCGGTCCAAACCCGTGTTTCAATCCCATGGACGATGCCCCCCTTCATCCCCAGGCCAGCCGGGCGGTTCTCGGCCAGTGGTCGGAGATCACCGCGGCCCTGGTAGATCGCAAGGTGGCGCTCTGTCCGCAGCGCGGTGGACCGACCGATCACGAAACCTCGCTGCAGGATGCGGGCTATCATTTGTCATTCCTGGCCCAGGCGCTGGCCTTGAACCACCCGGCGATGTTTGTCGATCACGTCGCTTGGGCCAAGGTGATGTTGATCCAGCGCAAGGTCCCGCCGGCGGAGTTGACGTTTCACTTTGAATGCCTGGCCGAGGTGTTGGAAGAGCAACTGCCCGCGGAGTCGGGTGCCCTGGCCTCCGGCTTCGTCAGGGCGGCCGTTAGGGCGATGCCGGAAATGCCGGAGGATTTACCGACCTGCCTGCATCAGGACGAACCTCTCTCGCCGCTGGCCTACGAATACTTCGCGGCTTTGCAGCGGGGCGAGCGCCAGGCGGCCAGCCGGCTGATCGGCGATGCGGTGGCGGCGGGCACGCCGGTGAAGGAACTCTATTTGCAAGTTTTTCAGCCCGTACAGCACGAACTCGGCCGCCTGTGGCAGACCAACCGGCTGACGGTGGCGCAGGAACACTACTGCACCGCCGCCACCCGGGACGCGATCTCCCGACTGGATCCGCATCTCGTCGCTCCGGTGAAAAATGGCCACACCCTGTTAGCGACCTGCGTGTCGGGAGAGCAGCATGAGGTCGGCGTTCGCATGGTCGCCGATTTTTGCGAAATGGACGGTTGGAAAACCTACCTCCTCGGCGCCAGCACGCCCCACACCGATGTCCTATCAAGCCTTACCGAACAGCAGGCCGATTTGCTCGCGATCTCGGCCGCGATGCCCTATCACGTCGAGGCCGTGAGGGAGCTGATCCGATCCGTGCGCGCGGATCCGGGCTGCGGACGGGTGATGATTCTAGCAGGGGGATTTCCCTTCAACCGCGACCCGGACTTGTGGCGGAACGTGGGTGCCGATGGTTCAGCGCTGGATGCGCAGGGGGCCGTCGATCTGGCCAACCGGCTCATGGCGGAACGCGTGGCGTGAGCCATCTTGCTTTGAGTCACGGAGCCGGTTTGGACAAGGCCTTGATGATCTTGTCGCGGATCGGTTCCTCGATGAGTTTGGCTTCCGCCAGCGAGTAGGCGAGTTGCTTGGCGGCGGCGATTTCAAGATCGGATAGAGCGCGGCTATCCGCTTGGGGCGGGCGGATTTCGAGGTTGGCGATGACCTTTTCGAGTCCCGGGGACAGCGCGGCACTGATGAAGGTGCCTATGACGGGCTTCTTGCCGGCTTCGGGTCCGCTGGGAATCGGTGGCAGCGATCCGCCCTTCATCGCTCCCAAGGTATGGAAGTCCGCATTGTAGCCGAGCTTGAGGAAATTATCGTAATTCGCCCGCAGGTTGGTGCGGATGATTTGTTGCCGATAGGTCGGCTCCTCGGGTTTCTCCTCGGCGAAGAATGATTTGGTTTCGATGCCCAGCGCGCGGTCGATCGACGACTCGGGCGGGATCCCGAGCGCGTTCGCCTGGGCGATCAGGGCGACGGCACGGACCAGAGACTTCTGCGCCTCCTCGGCATAGAACTGTTGGAAATACGAGCTGTCACTGCAGATCGACTTGAGATCCGCCAGGATGGCGGACTCGCGTTGCTTCTTCTTGTAAAAGCTGACGCAGGACAGGACCACCACCAAGGTGACGAGGAGAAACAGGGCGCGGCTTAAAATATAACGGGGACTCGGGGCTTCCATGATTCAGTTAGGTCCAGATGGATTTCGGTTTCTTGGGCTCTTTCGGCGGCAGGTCGAAGGTCTTGCGGTCGCGGCAATTGAACAGCGCCTCGTCGCGGGTGATGACGTTCGCCTCGAGAAGTTGCAGGATGCTTTGATCGATCGTCCGGCTGCCTTCCTTGTAACCGATTTCCATCAGTCCGACGATTTGCTCCAGCTTCCGCTCGCGGATGCAGTTGCGGATCGCGTGGTTGGGCCGCAGCACCTCGGACGCGAGCACCCGGCCCTGGCCGTCGGCACGGGGAATCAGCCGCTGGCAGACGACCCCTTCCATCGCGGTGGAGAGCTGGGTGATGATCTGCGGTTGCTGGTCCGCGGGAAACACGTCGACGATGCGGTCGATCGTCTGGGGAGCATCGGACGTATGCAAGGTGGCGAGCACGAGGTGGCCGGTTTCCGCGGCGGTTAGAGCGATGCGGATGGTGTCGAGATCGCGCAGCTCGGAGACCACGATGACGTCCGGATCCTGGCGCAGTGCCTGCCGCAGCGCGCGGGGAAAGCTGCGGGTGTCGTTGCCGACCTCGCGCTGTTTGATCAGGCACGAGCGGTGTTCGTGGACGAACTCGATGGGGTCCTCCAAGGTGATGATCACGCCGTTGCGGGACTCCGCGATGCGTCTAACCATCGAGGCCAGGGTGGTGGATTTCCCGGATCCGGTGATGCCGGTGACCAGGATCAGGCCGCCACGCAAATTGCATAGCTCATAGATCGCCGAGTGATGCCCCAATGTTTCCAGCGCGGGAATGTCCTGGGAAATGAAACGGAACGCCGCCTCCACATGGCCGCGGGCGATGTGGACATTTCCGCGGAAGCGGCCGACACCTTCCACCTGAAGCGCGTAGTCGAGCTCCCATTCCTGTTCGAGCGTCGCGCGCTGGGCCTCGCTGAGCGTGTCTAGGATGAGATCACGGACGGTGTTAGGATCCAGCAACTCCTGGTCAAAAGGGACGATGGCACCGTTCACCCGCGCGCAGGCGGGTGCCCAGGCACTGAGATGGAGATCCGAGCCGCCGATGGAGATTGTGTGCCGGAGATAGTCGGTGATGTCGCTGGTCATGGCTGCTGGCAGGGGTTATCCGGTGATTCCACGCATCGCGCGATCAAAATCCTGCGGCCGGGCGCAGGCAGCGCGGGCGATTTCGGAATCGAGGTAGCCCTGTTGGACGGACGCGACCAGATACTCCAGCAGCGAACAGTTGGTCGCTTCGTTGGATTTCAAGAGGTGGTCCTGGAGATCGCTCAGGCGGTTTTCCTGAATCCAGCGGCGGGTGGCCGCCTCGTTCTGCATGTATTCGAGCGCCGGGAACAGCCCGCCGCCGAGCCGCGGCAGGAGCTGTTGGGAAACGATGCCCACGAGCTGCGAGGCTAACAGGTTGAGCGCTCCGTCGGTTTCCGCCTTGAGCAGGTGGGAGAAGCGGTCGAGCGTTTCCACCACGCTGGAGCTGTGGAGGGTGGAAATGACGAGGTGTCCGGTTTCCGCGGCATGGAGCGCGGTGACCGCGGTTTCCGAATCGCGGATTTCCCCGAGGAACAGCACGTCCGGGCTTTGCCGTAGCGCCGAACGCAGGCCGGCGGAAAAACTGCTGGAGTCCTGGCGGATCTCGCGCTGCGAAAACAACGAGCGGTCGTTGGTGAATAAAAACTCGATGGGGTCCTCCAGCGTCACGATGTGGCGCGCCAGGTTGCGGTTGATCCAGTCCAGACAGGCCGCGACGGTCGTGGATTTTCCCGACCCGGTCGGGCCGGTGATCAGGATCAGGCCGTAGCGGCGTTGCATCCACGATTCCAGCAGTGGACCCGGCAGTCCGAGTTCCGCCAGCGGTGGGATGTCATTGCGAATCGGCCGGAGCACCGCCGCGAGCCGGCCGAGCGTGTGATAGAGATTCACCCGCAGCCGCCCGCCTCCAGGGACCCGCCACGAGATGTCGGCTTCCAGATTCGCCGTGGGATCGACGCCGCAGGATTTCCAAAACTCCTCCATCGCGATGTGCGGGATCGGCCCCGGATGGAGCACCACCACATCGCCTTCCTTGCGGATCCGCGGCGGTTCCTCCTCGACCAGGAACACGTCCGTCGCCGAGTCGGCAAAGGCATCGCGGATGAGTTGATTGAGGGCGGAGTTCATGGAGGCCGGGTGGCGGGTGGATTCTTCCGGATGTCTAAAAGATGCGGCGCGGGGGGAGAAGCGAAAACGTCGTGCGGGTGGCTTTTATCCCGCTTGAGTCCTTCCGGCGCGCGCCGCCCGCACGATGGCAAGCCGTTGAAAATCCGTGGCTCAAGCGCTGCTATCGAAAATACCGGGAACCCCGGGATTCTGATAGCCACCGGCTGGCCGGCGACTTATGAAATTGACTGTGAAACCAAATCGCCGGTCTCCTTTTTTCAAGCTCGCCGTCGCCGCCGGCCCGGTGGTGCTGCTGTTGTCGCCACTCGCCCAAGGCCAGGGGCATCGGTATTGGGCGGCCCCCGTGAACGGCGCGGGCAACCGGGATGGCACCTGGAGCACCAGCGTCGTCGCCTGGTCAGGAACTTCCACCGGCCTCCCACAGACCGCATGGGATAACAGCCACTTCGAGACCGCCAATTTCACCAGCGTGGCAGGCGGCACGGTGACGGCAGTCGGTCCAATCATACTCCACCGCATCACTGCCGGGGATGGCGGAGCCTTCATCATTGTTGGTGACTCGCTCAATTTCGGTGGCGGAGCTATCGATGTGAGGACTGGCGGGACCGGCACCTTGGCCGTCCAGGCGGACGTCAACACCAACGGGACGACCTTCTCAAAGTTCGGTAACGGTAACTTGTCCCTCGGTGGCAAAGTAGACTCCTCCATCTTCTTTGTTACCAGTGGCACGCTGACCCTTTCGGGAAACAACTTTGTCGATACCGCCAAGATCGATAGCAGCGGAACCCTCGTTCTCAACGGAAACGACACCATCGCAGATTACTCTCAAACCGGTGCCGTCCTGGCCGGCACCGGCACGCTAACAGTCACCGGCGGCACGGTGCTCAGAAGCTCACTAAGTGGGAACGTGATCTCAGGTCATCTGGTAGGCAGCGACATCGCAGTTTATGGAAATACCGCGGTTTCAGGCAGTATCGGCGGGGGGACCTTGAACGTGAACGGAGGCTGGTTCTCGCTGACCGGAAGTGCGACAAACTCGTCGATCATTAACTCCAACGGCTATTTTTCCACCAACGGAGGACTCGGATCAGCAACCCAGTTCGCCAACGAAGGAATTCTCGAGCTAAATGCCAACGAAACGATTGCCACCTACACCCAGGGGGCGAACGCATTCCTGACTGGGCCGGGCACTCTAACCGCCAGCCAGGGCGCTATCCTTCACGGCGGGCAACTCATGGGCCACCTCATCGCCGATATCGTTAGCGACGGCGATCATGTTATTGTCGCCAGCACCGGCACGATCGATGGGAACCTGTTATCCATCACCCGGGGCGAACTGCTGCTCACGGGAACCTCGGGCCATTCGAAGGTGGAAATCGCCAAGGGCGCATCGCTGCTCAATTGGGGCAGCCTCAGCCAGACCGCGGAGGTCACCAATGCCGGACTTTTTGACGGCTCCAGCGTGAGCCAGGTGGTCGGCAGCTTTACTAACAGCGGCACCGTCTTCGGCGGCCCGTTGATCGTGACCGGAGCCACGGTTTTCAACGGCGGCGATCTCATTGGCACCCTTGTCGCTGACGGAGGTGCAACCTTGAACGACGGAACCAGGATTTACGGTGACTTGCTGGGAGACACGGTCACCCACGGAAATGTCCTGATCTACGGCAGCACCAGCGAGGGGGTTTTGAGAGTGAATGACGGGCACCTGACCCTCGAAGGGGCGGCGTCCAATGGCTTGGTGATCATTTCGAGGGGCGCGTCGCTGACCGTGGCCGAGATGCCGACGGGCTCCCCTCATCTCGGAGACACCTCGCTGGTCTCCAACTCCGGCACGCTCACCGTCAAAACCGCTGAGGTTATCGGCAACCTGTTCAATGAAGGCGGCGAGGTGAAGGGAACCGCCCACCTGACCGCCTTGGGCGCCGCCACCTTCAACGGGGGAGACCTCACCGGCGAGCTAACAACCACCTACGAATCGACTTTCAACGACGGCACCTCGGTCACCGGAACTTTCCACGGGGAGGCGACCACCCATGGCTACGTCTTCATCTCAGGCACGGTGGACGGGGGCAACCTGTGGGTGGGATCCGGCAATCTCCATCTAACTGGTGAGATCGAAGGTCACGCCCACGTTGCCCAAGGGGCGACGCTTCATGGAAACGGCACCATCCGCGGGGAACTCAGCAATGACGGATCTCTTTATACAGACTCCGGGGACGACCGCACCCTGCGCATCACCGGCAGTTTTTCGAATCGCGGCCTCGTTGCTCTCACTCTCACCGATTCCCACGACTTCGACCGTATCAAGGTGGGCGGCATTGCCACGTTGGGGGGAAGCCTGGTCGTCCTCAACCGGGGAGAAGGATTGGCAGCGGGTGAAGTCGCCAGGATCATCGCGGCGGATACCTTCGTCGGGGAGTTCGACACCTTCGAACCGCTTGGATTCTCTAACGGCGTGCTCTTCGATGATGCCACGGGCAAACTTATCGGCATGGCCGGCGGTTCGGCCGGTTCCTCGGAACACTATCTGAACCTTAATTCCTCGCAGACCCAGATCTACTTTTCCCTCTACGAAGACTCGGTGGAGATCGGTGCCAAAAACGTGATCGCCGGCGGCGGTTCCGTCGCGAAGCGCGCCGCGCCCGGCACTCCGGTCGCCTCCCAGGACGGCAGCGTTACCTTCACCAGCGGACCTATGAATGGCGACGCCCAACTCGTCGATATCCTCAACCTCGTCACCTTCACCGATCCAGGCACGATCCTGGAAGACGTGATCGACCATCTATCACCTGAAGTCCACCGCGGCATGGCGGACTACACCGAGATGGCGCTGCGCTCTCAGGTGAGACAGGCCGCCGCAGCCGCTCCCGTTTCGCGAAGCGGGAATACCCAGGTCTTCGCCAGCCTCCATTCATCGACCGCCGGCGTGGACTCCACCGCGTCCGACGCGGGCTATGACCTGCAGATGTCGGGCTTCACCACCGGCGTCCGCCATGACATCGACAAACGCACCCGCATCGGTGGCTTGTTAGGCGCGGATGATGGCAGCATTCAGGGCGCGCTGGTCGATACCGACGCCCGCGGCATCGTCGTCGGCGGCTTTGCCCAATACCTGGTTCATGAGAAAAGCCGGACCACTCTAACCGCCGGCCTCGTGTATGGCGGACATGACTTCGACGCCAAGCGCTACAGCTTCGCGGGTCCGGTTAGAGCTGACGACATCAGTTCCGATGCCGTGGAATTCACGCTCGGCGCCAGCACCGTCGTTTATGAGAAGAACGGCTTGCGGGTTTCGCCCCACGGGAGCCTGAGTTATATCGGTGGCCACGTCGATGACTTCACCGAGAAGGGCACGGGCGTGCCGTTGAAAGTCGGCAGCCAGGACATCGACACCGTTCTGTTGGATCTTGGGGTGGATGTGGAGTACAAGGTTCACGACCGGGTCACGCTTGCCGGAAATCTCGGTTACGTCACCGATTTCGGGAACTCGTCGGAAGACATCGCGGCCACGTTCGCCGCCTCCGGTGCCAGCGCACGTCCCTTTTCCGTCTCCTCTCCCGGCATCGATGACGACGCCGTCGTCATCGGGCTGGGTGTCTACTACGACTTCACCGAAACCATCCGCGCCGGCCTGAACTACCGCGGTGATTTGGGCTTCGATTCCAAGGATGCCCAATCCATCGGAGTCAGCGCGTCATTCGCATTCTGAGACTGCCGCAATCATCAACCCAACGGGAGCTCTTCCGGCAACCGTGTCGTTTCGTCCAGCAGCCGTTCGCGGGCGGTTTCAAGGTAGTGGGCATCCAGTTCGATACCGGTGAAGTTTTCCACTTGCTGGCGGTGCGCGGCGACGGCGGAGGTGCCGATGCCGAGAAACGGATCTAGCAGCCGGGTTGCCGGACCCTTGCCGTGGAGGCGGATGCATTGCTCGACGAGTGCGACGGGAAACGTCGCGGGGTGGGGGCGGTCCTTGTCGCGGGAGTTGATGGTTTCGTAGGGAATGAACCAGGTGTTGCCGCGGCAGCGGAGATCCGCTCCGCCGGTGTGGCCCCAGCGGGCGATGTTGGATTTGTCCTGATAGGGAACCCCGGCCGCGCGGCGGTCGAGCGGGACATCGCCGGCTTTGGTGAGATGGAAGACGTATTCGTGGCAGTCGTTGACGAAGCGCTTCGAGTTGATCGGCTTGAAATGACCCGCGCTGATCTGCTCGTTGGAGCGGGTTTCGATGGTGATGGATTTGATCCAGTGAAAGGTGTTCTGGAGCGTGAACAGGGGCTCGGCACCATCGGTTAGGGCCAGGATCAACTGGTGGGGCAGCAGCGGATTCGCCGGTGCCGCACCGACGTTGAGGAAAAACGACGCGTCATCCGCCATCACCCGTTTCACCTCCGCCGACCACTGCCTGCACCATGTTAGGAATTCCTCGCGCGGCGCGGTGTCCTTGAAACTTTTGTAGGCGATGCCGAGGTTGTAAGGCGGCGAGGTGACGACGAGGTCGAACGACGAGGCTTCAAGTGTCGCAAGGGTCTGAAGGCAATCGCCGTGGAGGAGGTGCATGAAGAGGTGGGGGCCGGCAGGACTATCGCATGTGTGGGGCGGAAATTGTCAACTTCGACTTGGCCAATCTCCGGGCAGTCCCCATGATCGGCGGGTGCGGATGCAAAAGCTAACAGGATTTCTGATTTTAATGGTGCTGGCCGGGCTTGCGCCGGTCAGTCGCGCGATCGCCGCAGCGATGCCGGAATATCAAAGCCGCCCGGGTTGGACCGAGGTGAACTTGGATGACTCGCCGTTACAGGTGGCCTCCGATGACCACGGAATCGCCATGCTGGTGAGCGACGGCATCGCCCTGCTGGATTCGCGTGACGGCACCGTGAGGGAAAAAATCACCCCGCCGCGGGGAGTTCTTGGAAATAGTGCCGTGATCCGGATGGAGAATGGCCTGCTCTATGTGGCGGCATTGCTAGGTGATGCAGTCGTGCTGGATGTTTACGACCCTGCATCCGGGATATGGAGATCGGCAACGGCACCCGGAAATCCCGGCGAAGCGTATGGCCAAGTCAGAGCGCTTGGGCGTTGCCGCACGGAGGTCCGCGTGATGTTGAGCACCGGCAGGCTGTATCGGTGGAATTTCTCCGATCTGTCGCAATTGCCATCGTACGCGATTGATTCCGTCAGCACGCCGATAGCGACGGCGATGGGCCAGGACTACTGCTTGGGTGTGAGCAGTAACCAAAAGGGGCTGCTGATGGAGCGGAACGGCGGAATGGTGGTCTTGGCATTTCCAAAGGGCTACACGGCCCACGATAAGTTTGCGAGTTCAGAGGACTACCTGGTGGTTGCGGTGGAGCGATGGGCCAACGAAACCTTTCAATCTGGAGTTTTGATCTGGAACAAACGTCTCCCTGCGACTCCACCGGTTTACCTCAGCATCCCGACGTTCTATGCCGAACGATCCCTATCGATCTGGAACAACCGGTTCCTGCTGATCCCGCAAACGCGCGTGAATGTGCAGGCGGATCGGTTGCTGAGGGTGATCGACCTGGCCAAGCCGGCTGACGTGCCGCTGATCATCCCGTTTCCGGCAGGCACGCAGACGGCCATGGCCCAAGGCATCCTCAACGGTGACTACTGGACGGTGCAGTTCAATCCTGGAGCGATCGTTTCCTCGCCGGCTCAGTTTCATCGCTTTCCGATATTTGCCTCCGGAACCAAGCTGATGGCGACCGTTTCGGACGCGAAGGGCGACGAGCGTGGCGGAGTCCTCCGCTTCCGGGTGGCGACCGACCGGGCTGTGGTCGCGCCAGTGACGGTGCACCTGAAGACGCGGTCGGGCAGCGCGGCAGAGGGTGCCGATTATGTCAAATGGGAAGGAAGCGTGGTGCTGACAGCCGCCAAACCGAGCGCAAATGTGGATGTCCCGATCGTGGATGACAGTGTGCTGGAAACCCACGAGTCGATGATCTTGGAAGTTGTCAGCGTGGAGGGCGCTTGGAGAGAAAGGCCCTTCGCAACCGGAGTAATTTCCGGCAGCGGTTTCAAGTCGATCATGGAACTCTCGATGCCGCCTGGCAGCGGAGACGGAAATAACTTATATACTGATTTGGCCATGACCGATGCGGGAGTGCTGGCGATGGCGGGTGTTAATGCCAACGAATATGGCTTCTTCCTCTGCCGGCCCGGCACGCGGACGTGGGAGCGGGTGGTGAACTTGGGAGCTTATCCCAAAGTCGGGCAGGATTCGGGATCCTGTATCCGCGATGTTTTAGGAACCAATGTCTGCATAGCCATGCCAAGAGCCGATTCCAGCATGAACGGCACCACCTTTGTCGTGGTTGACCTTGCGTCTGGCCAACTGATCGCGTCGGTCCCCGGATTTACCCGCAAGGGCTTGCTCCATCGCAACGGGTTGCTCGCACCGGTGCCACCCACGGGCAGGGTAACATTCACTCCCTTTACGGATGGAGATCTGCCATGGGAACTGGCCGGTTCCAGTGGCTGGAGTTCATCTTTCAGCCGCTATCCGGACGACCGGTTTGTTTACTCCGAGAGTGGATCGTCGTATTCGATTCGGAACTTCGTTGACGGAAGCCAAAGCGGGCCTTTCCCCAATGTGGAGATCTCAATGTCGAAAGGCAGGTTCTGGTTCGGGCAAAGGAAGCTGGCCGAGAACGACTACTTTGTGGTGGCAAACGGCGGTCCGGATGGGTATCCGTTTCTAACCGTGGCCGGGGCTTCAACCGGCGAGGTTCAGGGCGAAATCTCAGACGACGGGCTACTTTTCTGCAATGGGGAGCCTGAAGGCCCTGATGTACGGACCCGAGTGGTGGACTGCACCACCGGAGCGCTCTTGAAGGAACTCCCCGGCATTCGCACCTATCGCCCGAGATCCTGGGCGAATGGCGTGCTGGCTGGATTCACCAGCGCAGGCAAGCTTCGCCTGATCCGCACCGCGGCTGTGCTGCCCGAGCCTTCTCAAAAATCATTTGCCCAACCTGAATCGGTCGTTCCTGGGGAATGGAATGTGGACTTTGGTGAGCGGGCTGATTTTCCGACGCAATTGAGGGTGATTTCCGCAAGCTCGGATGTGATCGCCCTTGATCCCGTAGTCGTGCCCGCTGGCGCCAGGAGTGCCCGGTTTCCCGCCGCCGTGGTGAGTGACGGCATCCCGGAGAATGATGAAATAGCGACGGTAACGCTGGAGGTTTCCGGCCGGGGCTACGTGGAGACCTATCCGATCAGCATCAAAATCCCGGCCAACGATTCGGTCTATTTGAAAGGGGAGCCGGATGCGATCATCGCGAAAGGCAGTTCCGTCGCCCTGCATCCATCCGGTACCCTCGTGGGAAGCAGCAAGTATGGATCGGTGGCTGATATCAGGCATGAAAGGCTGCATGCCAAGCCGCCCAAAAGTCTATCACAAGGCACCTATGCCTATGCCTTGGCGTGCGATGGGAGATATGCAGTTGTCGGCGCGCCGGTATTGAGTTCCTATTATTCCAAGTCCTACAGTTCCGTGTTCATTTATGAGCGGAAGAAAGGGAAGCTCGTCCGGGAGGTGAAGGAACCCGCGATCAATTCGGCATTCGGAGCGGTGTTGAAACTGAGCGGAGATTGGTTGCTGGTGGGCGCGCCTGGAGCTTACAAAACCAAAGGTTTTGCGCGGGCCTATGCGCTCGGGGGGAAATTAGAGACGACCTTCATCCAGCCCGGTGCGGGTCGGGGCGAGGGCTTCGGTACCTCGATCGCAAGCGACGGAACCTCTGTCTGGATCGGCGCTCCGCGGGCAGGGGCGGGCAAGATCTATCAATTCAGCATGAAGTCAGGGAAGCTGATCCGCGAACTGCTACCGCCTTCGGGTGCTGGCGCCCGTAATTTCGGGCAATCCATCGCACTCGCCGGCTCGACTGTTGCGGTGGGAGCGCCGGCGGCAAACGGCAACGCCGCAGTATATTTCTACGATTTAAACTCTGGCAAGCAAGCGGGCGTCATCTCCACCCCCTTCAGCGATGGAGGATATTTCGGCGCGGAACTCTCACTGGTGAACAAGCGGGTATTGGCAGTGGGTTGCCCCAAGTCGGCATTCGCACCCGAGGGCGGCGTGATCCTGTATGAGTTGCGAGGTGCGGACCGACGTTTCATCAACATGCTGCGCCCGCCACGCCCGACAGGAAAGTATCACAACCTGTTCGGCTTCGGCATGACCGGCCGGATGTCGGCGAGCGACGGATTCATGGCTGTCGTGGCCGGAGGTGCAGGCGATCCGCTGGATATTCTCGGGATGAAGTCGACCCATGAAATGACGGGAAGACCGCTGTATCTCGGCATTTTCAATCTAACTCCGTATCTGCCGGTCAGGACTTCGAATTCCCCGGCACTCCTTACCCTAACCGACGCGGGCTCCGTTTGGGAAAGAGCCGCAGGACCGGGAGCATCGGCTGGGGATTTTCAAGTATCGGTGACCTGCGACGGTTTGGCGACATGCGTGAAATTGCCGCAAGTGGATCGTTTGCAGTCGGGATCCCTGCTCGTTGTGGAGCGGTCCACCAATCTTTCCCTTTGGGTGCAGGTAGCCAGTGCCAATGGCGATGATAATTTGGGATGGGTGCCTTCGGTTAATGGCGGATCTACAAAATTAGACTCGCTGCAACTTCAATTCCCCGCCGCAGATGGTGGTGAATTCTTCCGCATCCGTTGCGAGGTCAGATAGAATCACGCATGGTGCAGCAGAATCGAATTCGCGGCGAAGTGGTCTGATAGAATGTCCGAAACGATTACCAGCGGCGTGCCGGTCCGGACCAGTTCCTCTTTCATCAGGAGTTCGCAAACGCGCTGGATGGTTTCCTCGATGTTAGACGCGAACGGCAGCTTGAAAGCCCGCACGCCGCGGGTCAGCGAGAGCTGGCAGCAGACCCGGTCGGTGGGCGTAAAGGCATAGAAGCCGGAAGTTCGCGGACGCAGCATGGCGACGTGATTGGCAAGCACGCCGCGGCGGGTGAGCACCACGAGCCGGGCATCCGGCAGCGAGTCGGCGAGGGTGACCGCAGCGCGGGCGGTCTTCTGCCGTTCGTCGCGGAGCAGCACGCTTTGGCCAAATCCGTGTCCGCCGGAGCGCTCGATCCTAGAAGAAATTCTAACCAGCGCTTCCACGCATCGCTCCGGGTAACGACCCACCGATGTTTCCCCGGAGAGCATGAGGCAATCCGCCTCTTCGTAGGCGGCGTTCATCACGTCGGTGACTTCCGCCCGGGTCGGGGTCGGGTTTTGGATCATCGATTCCAGCAACTGGGTGGCGACAATGACGCGGGTGCCGAGCTCGTGGCAGCGCTTGACGATCCGGCGCTGGAGGATTGGCAGCTCTTCGAACTCCACTTCCGTCCCGAGGTCGCCGCGAGCGACCATGATCACGTCGGCGGCATGGATGATGGCGTCGATGTTGCGGATGGCCTCCTGGTCCTCGACTTTGGCCACGATCTGCGCCTCGCCTTCCATGGCTTCCATCGCGGCGCGCAGTTCGTGGACGTGGGCGGAATCTCTAACAAACGATCCGGCGATGTAGTCCGCCTGGCACTCGACCGCGAGCGCGAGGTCCTTGTGGTCCTTTTCCGTTAGCGCGGGAAGATTCAGGCGGACACCGGGAAGGTTGATATGGCGGCGCGATCCCATCGAGCCTTGGGTTTTCACAAAACAAAGGATGCGGTCCGCCTCCACCACGTCGATGCGCATGAGCAGGGCGCCGTTATCCACGACCAGCGTGTTGCCGACGGCGACGTCGCCCATGAGGCCGTCGTAGTTGACGGTGGTCGAAAGCGGGACCGTCGCATCCGCGCCGACCTTGCGGAATTCCACAATGTCCCCTTCGAGCAAGGTGTAGGGCTTTTCCAGATCGCCAGTGCGGATCGACGGGCCGGTGAGGTCGAACAGGACGGCGATGTGGGCATTTCGCAGGGCGGACTGGCGGCGGACGCGCTTGGCCATCTCGGCGGCCCATTCATGTTTGGCGTGGCTCATGTTGAGCCGGAAAACATTGGTGCCCTCGTCGATGAGCCGGCCGATCATTTCTTCGGATTCGGTGGCAGGGCCCAGGGTGATGATGATCTTGGATTTGCGCGACATTTGGAGGTAGGAAGAGGTGAGCTGTGAGCACGGGACGTGCCGGGGCGAGGGAACACGTTTGCCGTGGCCCAAGCAAGACCGGATCCTTTTGCGATGGGGCAAATGATCCCAGCGACTCAACCCATTGGCACTTCCACATACTCCAGTGCCCATTCCCTCATGAAGCGGACCCGGTGCGGGGTCACGCGGTAGATGATGAGTTCGGGATTGTCGATGGATCCGAGGTATGAGCGGAGCAGGGGATTCGCGTTCCAAATCGAATCCCGCAGCGTGGGATCGGTGAGAATCGAGGCTGTCCCGGTGATGCGGACCTGGTC
>JAZKGW010000007.1:0-127435 GCA_040385685.1 Verrucomicrobiota bacterium
AGCTTGTCGGCCTTCTTCTTGTGCTCGTCGTTGATCTTCTTGAGCGTCTTCTTGAGCTCAACCGGATCGACTTTTTCCGCACGCTTTTTGGCGAAGCCGCTTTGGGAAACGCGGACGTCCTGGACGATTCCAACGCAACCGGATGGCACGCGGAGGGAAGTGTCTTTCACGTCAGCGGCCTTTTCACCGAAGATGGCGCGAAGGAGGCGCTCTTCCGGAGCAAGTTCGGTTTCGGACTTCGGAGTGATCTTGCCGACGAGGATATCGCCAGGCTTAACTTCCGCGCCGATGCGGATGATGCCGTCGTGGTCAAGGTTGCGGAGTGCATCCTCACCGACGTTAGGAATATCACGGGTGATTTCTTCTGGTCCGAGTTTGGTGTCACGGGCAGCGACATCGAACTCCGAGATGTGGATCGAAGTATAGACATCGTCCTTAACCACGCGCTCGGAGATGACGATGGCATCTTCGAAGTTGTAGCCGTTCCAAGGCATGAACGCGACGAGGACGTTACGGCCGATGGCGAGTTCGCCGTCTTCGGTGTTAGGTCCGTCGGCGAGCACTTGGCCCTTCTTGATTTTTTGACCCAGCTTGACGATCGGCTTCTGGTTGATGCAGGTGCCGGCGTTGGAACGCATGAACTTCCGCAGCGGATAGGCCATGATGCCCTTCGCCACGTTGGACTTAACCGACTCGGCGTCGCTGAGGAATTTTTCCTCGGAAACGGGGAGCTTGCCATCCGGAGTGGTGACGATGATTTCCGCGGTCGCGGCGGCAACGATGCCGTCGGCTTCGGCAACCACCACCGCGCGGGAATCGCGGGCGGCCTTGCCTTCAAGACCGGTGCCGACGAGCGGCGACTCGGAAACGAGGAGCGGCACGCCTTGGCGTTGCATGTTAGAACCCATCAGCGCGCGGTTCGCGTCATCGTGCTCAAGGAACGGGATCAGACCGGCAGCCACGGAAACGAGCTGCTTCGGCGAAACGTCCATGTAGTTCACTTCGCTTGGAAGTGCTTCGATGAACTCGCCGCCTTTTTCACGGGCGGTAATGCGTTCGGTTTGGAAAACACCCTTCTTGTCGATCGGGTTGTTGGCCTGCGCGATGAGGAAGTTTTCCTCCTGGTCGGCGGTTAGATACTCGATCTCGTTGGTGACCTTCGAGTTCACCACGCGGCGGTAAGGAGTTTCAATGAAGCCGAATTCGTTGATCCGGGCATAGGTACACATCGAGTTGATGAGACCGATGTTAGGACCTTCCGGAGTTTCGATCGGGCAGATCCGGCCGTAATGGGACGGATGCACGTCGCGGACTTCGAAGCCAGCACGGTCGCGGTTGAGACCACCTGGTCCAAGGGCCGACAGACGGCGCTTGTGGGTGAGCTCGGCGAGCGGGTTCGTTTGGTCCATGAACTGCGAGAGCTGCGAACGGCCGAAGAAATCACGCACGACGGCGGAAAGCGCCTTCGGGTTGATCAGCTTCTGCGGCGTCATGCCCTCGATGTTCACGTCGAACAAGGTCATGCGCTCCTTAACCAGACGCTCGGTGCGGGCGAGGCCCACGCGGCATTGGTTGGCAAGAAGTTCACCCACCGCACGGACGCGGCGCGAGCCAAGGTGGTCGATGTCGTCGATGACACCGTCGCCTTTTTTCAGTTTGAGAATATAACGGACGGCGGCGAGGAAATCCTCGGGAACCATGATCCGTTGGTCAGAGTCCACTTGGATGCCGAGCTTTTGGTTGATCTTGTAACGACCAACGCGGGTAAGGTCATACTTCTTCGCGTCGAAGAACAGACGCTTGAGCAACGCACGGGCGTTGGCGGCGGTCGGTGGATCTCCGGGGCGAAGCTTTCGATAGATATCCTTGAGCGCGGATTCCTCATCCTTCGCCGGATCCTTGCGGAGCGACTTGAGAAGGATTTCGTCCTCACGGCCGTCGATGACTTCGACGTTCTTGTGACCGAGCGCCAGAAGCTGGCGGACGATCCCAATCGTGAGTGGCTCGTAAGCCTTAGCAACGGTTAGTTCGCCATCGAGAATGTCCTCGAAAGGAACCTTGTGGCCGAGCTCTCCTTCGTCCATCGCCTCGCTGAGAGGAAGCGATTCAGGAGAATAGAAATGGCTGACGATGTCGCGGTCCGTCGGGTAGCCGAGCACCCGCAGGAACGTGGTCGCAAGGAACTTCCGGCGACGACGGCGGCGGTCGAGATAAACATAGAGCAGATCGTTGGTGTCGAACTGCACTTCCAACCAGGAGCCGCGGTCAGGAATGATGCGGAAGGAATGGAGAAGTTTGCCATTAAGGTGCTGCGAGGTTTCGAAGCAGATACCTGGCGAACGGTGAAGCTGGGAAACGATAACACGCTCAGCACCGTTGATGATGAAGGTTCCGCGGCGGGTCATCATCGGCAGTTCGCCCATGTAAACGCGCTCTTTCTTGGTGCCGGTTTCATCCTTCAGCTTGAACGTCACATAGAGTGCCGCGCTGAAGCTCTCGCTGTTGCGCAGCGAGTCGAGGGACGTGATCTTGGGATCTTCGATGTCATAGGTGACGAAATCGAGTTCGATCGCTTCGTCGTAACTTTTGATCGGGAAAACCTCGCGGAAAACCGCTTGGAGACCCGCATCCGCGCGCTCACTGGGGAGCACTTCCTTCTGAAGGAATTCATCGTAGGAGCGACTCTGAACCTCAATGAGGTTAGGTGGCTCGATGACTTCTTCGAATTTCCCGAAATAGAGACGTTCAGCCATGGCGTTTAGTGGTATTCTATCTTACAAATTGAGCCCGAGCCGCGGAGCGACTCAGGCAGGGTGGATCAAGCGTTGAAAGGTTTTGTCGGAATCGGCGGGAAAATCTGAGTATGCAATGTTAGATCCTCCCGCCGGTTTCGACAGAAAGTCCCGAGACAGATTTCTCTGCCTCGGGACAAGTCTGAAAGGTGTTACTTGAGTTCGATTTTGGCACCAGCCTCTTCGAGCTTCTTCTTGGCGGTTTCGGCAGCGTCTTTGGCAACGCCTTCGAGGATCTTGGCAGGCGCGCTCTCGACGAGCTTCTTCGCGTCTGCAAGGCCAAGGCCGGGAGCGACTTCGCGGACTGCCTTGATGACGGCAATCTTGTTAGCGCCGCAATCCGTGAGGACGACGTCGAATTCAGTCTTCTCTTCGACAGCTTCGGCAGGACCGGCAGCAGGACCGGCAACGCCGACTGGTGCGGCAGCGGAAACGCCCCATTGTTCTTCAAGTTGTTTAACGAGAGCGACAGCTTCCAGGACGGTGAGCTTGCCGAGTTCCGTTACGAGTGTATCAATATTAGCCATTTTGTTTATTCTCCTTGTGCGGTATCGTCGCCTCCGGAGCCTCCGGAGATTTCAGTGCAACAGCCGTTACGCCGACGAGGAACCATTGTGGGTTCAGGTGACGAACGGGAGCCGCCATCACCATCATATCAGATTGTTAGTTACTCGGCGGCGGGGGCTTCGGCTTCAGCGGCCGGAGCTTCGGCAGCCACGACGGCGACCTCTGCTTCAGCAGCCGGAGCTGCTTCGGATGCCGCGGCAGGAGCCTCTTCGGCCTTGTCCGCGGAATCGTCGCCGTCCGGGTTGAATTTGTTTTGGATGACACGAGCGATGCGGGTGGCAGGCTCGAGGATCGTTGCCAGAAGTTGGGAAAGAACGGCTTCGCGGGACGGGATGTCGGCGATGCTTTGGAGCGCCACGGCGTCTAACACCGCATTACCAAGGATGCCCACCTTCATCTCGGGCTTCTTGAATTCCTTTTCGAAATTCTTGATGACCTTGGCGGCGGAGAACACTTCGGCATCGCCCATGACATAGGCCATTTGACCGGTTAGGTCGGCGCCGATGTCCGGCATTCCGGCTTCGGCAAGGGCTTTGCGCATGTAGCTGTTTTTCGCGACGGTGCAGTTGGCACCACCGGCACCGAGGCGGTTGCGGAGTTCCGTGAATTGCTGCACGGTGAGGCCGGTGTAATCGATGACGATCAGATAGGGAGACGCGTTGACGCGATCCAACAGGCCGTTGATGATGATTTTCTTATCGGGATTCATATGCGTTGGCGGTCTGTGGATTAAGCGGACGCTTTGCTATAGGTGGCGGCTTCCAGAGGAATGCCGGGGAGCATCGAAGCGGCGAGAGTCACGGCTTGGATGTAGTTGCCCTTGGCGGATGCCGGCTTGGCGCGGACGACACTGTCCACGAAGGCGCGGGCGTTTTCCTCTAACTGCGATGGTTCGAAGGAGGACTTGCCGATGGAACCCGAAACGTTGCCGTTCTTGTCGAGTTTGAAATCGACGCGGCCGGCCTTCACTTCGCGAACCGCCTTGGCGGTGTCGTCGGTGACGGTGCCGGTCTTCGGGTTCGGCATCAGGCCGCGAGGTCCGAGGACCCGGGCGATTTTCCGAACTTCGGTCATGGCGTCGGGAGTGGCGATCGCGGAATCGAAATCCGTGAAACCTTCCTGGACGCGCTTGATGAGATCTTCGTATCCGACATGTTCCGCACCGGCCGCGATGGCTGCTTCAGCGGCAGCGCCCTGGGCGAAAACGACGACGCGGACGTTGCGCCCGGTGCCGTGTGGAAGGGAAACGGAACCACGGACCATTTGGTCGCTCTTCCGGGGATCCACGCCGAGGTGGAACGAAAGGGTCACGGTCGGGGTGAACTTCGGCGCCGGGAATTCCTTCACGGTGCTGATAGCATCGGTTAGCGAGTAGCTCTTGCCAGCTTGGACGAGGGCGACTGCTTTTTTGTAGCGTTTGCTGCGGTGTTTGGCCATTTTGTTAGTTGGTTGCAGTTCGGGCGGAAATCGCGGATTGCGCTTCCCTCCTGCGGGTGCCGGTCACTCAGCGAAGAGCCTCCGGCTGAGAATTTCAGTAACCTTCGATCTCAAGACCCATCTGGCGGGCGGTGCCTGCCAGAATGCGGCAGGCGGCTTCAGGATCCTTGGTGTTGAGGTCGGGCATCTTGATTTTGACCACTTCCATGAGCTGGGCCTTGGTCAGTTTTCCAACCTTGATCTTGTTCGCCTCTTTCGAGCCGGATGCAAGTCCCGCCGCCTTCTTGAGAAGGTTGCCGGCAGGTGGCTTTTTGGTGATGAAGGAGAATGACTTGTCCTTGTAAACGGAGATCACGACAGGAAGCACGTCGCCAGCCTGAGCCTGCGTGTTCGCGTTGAATTCCTTACAGAACGCCATGATGTTGACACCAGCCTGACCGAGGGCCGGGCCCACTGGAGGTGATGGATTGGCGGCTCCGGCTTTGATCTGGAGCTTGATGAGTTTGACGACTTCCTTGGCCATAAAATAATGCGGTTAAACTTGCGGGAGAGGGGTGGTTGTATATTCGGGAGGGCAGGTCCAGACAATTATGCTCTTTCGACCTGCCAATATTCGAGTTCGACCGGAGTGCTGCGGCCGAAGATGGTGACCGAGACCCGCAGCTTGCCGCGTTCCGGGTCGATTTCCTCGACAATTCCGTTCTGACTTTGGAAAGGACCATCGGCCACTTTCACGGTGTCGCCGACTTCGAAACTGATTGCGGGGCGGACGCTTTCCTCACGCTCCTTGATTTGCGAAAGCATCGCTTCCACCTCACGCGGCCGCATCGGAGCGGGGCGATCCTTGGTTCCGGCAAAGCCGATCACGCCATCCATCTCCTTGATGAAAAACCAGGTCTTCTCGACGAGCTGGTTGTCCTCGGTGGCGAGGTTCATGTTGACGATGATATAGCCGGGGAAGAATTTCTTCTTCGTTTCGGTCTTCTTGCCGCGGCGGATTTCGGAGACCATTTCGGTCGGCACGAGCACCTCGCGGATGTATTCGGTCATCCCTTCGGCCTCGGCGGTGCGGGCGATGCGATCACGGACTTTGCCTTCCTGGCCGGATAGGACCTGGACAACGTACCACTGGTCGCGGAATGGTTTGGTTTCTGACATGACGGGTCGGTCGGAGATGGATGGATTCACGGCTGCTAACGGATCAGCGGCCGAAGTCGAAATTGGTGAAGAAACCCACAATCAAAACGTGGAAGAAATCCCAGAACTGCACGAATCCTGCGAGCAGGATCATAGCGATGAGAACAACGATGGTGGAGTCAACGAGTTCCTTGTACTTCTTGATCCCCTTGATCTTCGGATCGGATTCCCAAGGCCAGCTCGCTTTGCGGAGCTCGCCTTTTACTTCACCCAGGAAATTGGAGATTTTCGAAAACATGATGTCGCTTGACGATGATACTGAGAGGAAAATGGCACGCCAGGGGGGACTCGAACCCACAACATTCGGTTTTGGAGACCGACGCTCTACCAATTGAACTACTGACGTGTTTTGAGGCGAATTGAGGGCACCCCGTTTGACCGGGGTGCCCCAAACTCTAGCGTTCAGATTCCCGCTTTGCAGCGAAAATTTGAAAGCCTCGTGCTAAAAGCTTACTTGATGATTTCACCAACCCGGCCGGCACCGACGGTCCGACCACCTTCGCGGATGGCGAAACGCATGGTTTGCTCCATGGCGATCGGAGTGATGAGCTCGACTTCAAGGTTGATGTTGTCACCAGGCATCACCATTTCGACACCTTCAGGAAGCTTGATGCTGCCGGTCACGTCGGTGGTGCGGAAATAGAACTGAGGACGATAGTTCGAGAAGAACGGGGTGTGGCGGCCGCCTTCTTCCTTCGAAAGAACGTAGATCTCGGACTTGAAGATCGTGTGACCCTTGACGGTGCCGACCTTGGCGATGACTTGGCCACGCTCGACCTGGTCCTTTTTGAGACCACGAACGAGGAGACCGACGTTGTCACCGGCACGACCTTCGTCGAGCAGCTTGCGGAACATTTCGATGTCGGTGACGGTGGTCTTCTGCGTGTCGCGGATACCAACGATTTCGACTTCTTCCATCTTCTTGACGATACCGCGTTCGACACGGCCGGTGCAAACGGTTCCACGGCCTTCAATCGAGAACACGTCTTCGATGGGCATGAGGAAGGTCTTGTCAATCGGGCGCTCAGGCTCGGGGATGTAGGAATCCACGGCATCCATGAGCTTCATGACGTTTTCCATTTGGGCAGGGTCGCCTTCGAGAGCGGCCTTGGCCGAGCCCATGACGATTGGAATGTCGTCGCCAGGGAATTCATACATGGAAAGCAGGTCGCGCACTTCCATTTCGACGAGTTCGAGGAGCTCGGCATCGTCCACAAGGTCAACCTTGTTCATGAAAACCACGAGAGCGGGAACGCCGACCTGACGGGCAAGCAGGATGTGCTCGCGGGTTTGTGGCATCGGGCCGTCCGCAGCGGAAACAACGAGGATACCGCCGTCCATTTGGGCAGCACCGGTGATCATGTTCTTCACATAGTCGGCGTGACCGGGGCAGTCCACGTGGGCGTAGTGGCGCTTTGCAGTTTCATATTCCACGTGGGCGGTGTTGATCGTGATACCGCGCTCACGTTCTTCAGGAGCCGCGTCGATGTCCGCGTAGCTCTTCTTTTGGGCGAGTCCCTTTTCAGCAAGCGTGTTGGTGATCGCCGCGGTGAGGGTGGTCTTGCCGTGGTCAACGTGACCGATAGTTCCGATGTTAACGTGCGGCTTGTTGCGCTGGAATGATTCTTTAGCCATGGTGGTTGTTGTTCTGCTTGAGACGGTTGAGATTTTTCAAAGTTGCCCTGGAGCTCGCGGGGGGAATTGAACCCCCGACCTCATCCTTACCAAGGATGCGCTCTACCCCTGAGCTACGCGAGCAATCTGACATATGGTGCTCCACCTTCGACCCGACAAAAACACCGCGACCGGTCCCACTAGACGAGACTAGACGCGGCACCCCTGACTTGCTGTGGGGAAGAGCGGCGGGACAGTAACAAAGCCGACCACTCTGTCAAAAAAAATCTCAATGAAAAGAAAATTGATCGAATTCCCCTGAAAATCTAGGGGTTACGAGGGCAAGACATCCGCTTCGGTCACTGCCATCGAGAGTCTTTGGAGGGACTGGGAGGGGTTATTTTCCCGCCCGATTCCACCGAAATGCCGCCCGCCCTAACCGACTTCCTGGTATTTCTGGTCCACTAGCGGGCGCGCCAGCATCGCTTCGTAGCGGTCCATGTATTGGCGGGCCACCTCCTCATGAGAAAACTCGCGTTGGCTCTCGACCATCACCCGCTGGATCTCGCGCTCGCGAACCCAGGCAGGCAGGGCGAAAAATTCCATGGCTCGATCAATCGCCCACCGGAGTCCGCCTGAGTCGTAGTCGTCGAACGGAAAGCCGTTGCCAGTGGAAGCATCGACATCGAGTGCGCGCACGGTGTCGTAAATCCCGCCCGTCGCGCGGGCGACCGCCAGTGTCCCATAAATCGGCGCCACCATTTGAGGGAGTCCGCAGGGTTCGAACAGGGATGGCATCAGCATGAAATCCGAACCGGCGTATGCCAGACGGGAGAGTTCCTCATCGAAAGGTGCTACAGCCACTCGCTGATGCAGATCGAACTCATCCACGATCCGATTGAAGCATGCCTGATGAGGGCCGTCCGCGACTACGACCACCTGGAGCCCCGAGGTGTCGTAGTCCGTGAGGGTCTGATGGAGGATATCCGTTAGCAGCTGCGGACCTTTCTGATGGGGATCCAAGCGTGACGGCCAGAAAAAGACGGGAGCAGCCGGATCTACCGTGAGGCCGAGTCTCCGTTGCAGCTCGATCTTGTTGTCAGCCTTTGCGCCTGCGGCGTCGGTGGGACCATAAGTCTGGGCGAGCGCTCTATCAGTGGACGGGTTGTAGGAAGCGTCCGGCGCGTTGAGGATTCCGGACGCACAGCCGGCGGCATACTTGTTGCGGACTTCATTCCTGGCGGAGTTGGGCACCATTGGATGATAACCCTCCAGGATTTCCCAAAGGAACCGAGGACTCACCGTGTTGATGAAGTGCGCGGAAAAAATCCCTGTAGCCAGCAGATCGACTGATAAATCCGCGCGCGCCTGCTCATACCCGCTGGAAGGCATTCCCGTGAAATACAAATTGAGCCAGAACTCCGCCGCGTCGATCCCGCTTTCCTCGACCGTCCGCAGCGGGATATTCCGCGCGTAGATATCGTGAACGGTGAACAAACTCTTGATGCCGCGCCGCCTGGCCATCGCCGGAATCAGCCCCGTCATCCAGTTGTTGCAATGAATCAGGTCCGGATTGACCACCGGTATGATGTGGTTGATCACCTCGCGCTGGAAGGCAAGGGCGATGCGCATGGCTTCGTCATGATGGCCGCTGTAAATCTGATCCTGATAGTAAAAAATGCGGTCCTGCGCGAGGTGGATGCGCGCGTCGGGAAGCACCTCATGGTACTTTTTCAGCTCACCCTCATGCAGGTGAAAAATGTTGCTATTGAACAAACGCCGGTAGTTCGGCAGAGCCACGTGAACATCCGCCCCCAAGGCAACCAAAGCTGAAATCAGCGCGGCAGACACATCTGCAAGGCAGCCTGCCCTCGCCGCCACACATTGCGCGGTGTTTCCCATCGCCTCGGGGAGATAGCTGATCTCCGGAGTTACCAAAAGAATGCGAGGAGGCCGATCATCAGAATGGGTGAACATGGGTGCTGGGGAAAATTGGTTTTTGCGACGAAAAACCAAAGATTCCCAACAGCATCGGCCGAGAGGGGCGTGGAGTTTCCAAATCGCACTCCATCCTAGTGCCTTGGCGGATCGTGTGTATCCGCCGGATCCGTGCCCATCGATAAGGCATCCGGAAAATCCGGCCTAGGGCATTCCACTAGAACTCCCGGCTGATGGCGCTACGGAGCCCTCCGTCACGAAGCATCGGCCTCGTCAGCAGCCGGCAAGGGCAGAAAGAGCGACAATCTCCGGATCATCACGCAGACCCCGGTTTCCGCATCCACGTCCACGATCACTCCACACATTCTAACTGGCCCCTTGGCGATCGGGAAACGCGTCGGCATCCCGGATTTAAATCGCCACACGACGGACTCGATACTGCGCCCCAGCACGGATTCCTCGGGGCCGCACATCCCGGCGTCGGTTAGATAACCGGTGCCGCCGGGGAAAATATTCTCATCCGCCGTTTGCACGTGGGTGTGAGTGCCAACCACCAGTGATACCTTCCCGTCGAGCATCCTGCCCATCGCGATTTTCTCGCTGGTCGTTTCCGCATGGATGTCCACCACGATCGTCGTCACGCCGTCCGCCCGCAACCGATCGACTTCCTTTTCCACCGCGAGGTAGGGATTCTCCAGCGGCGGCTGGATGAACGAGCGCCCTTGCACCTGAATCACCCCCACCCGGCACTTTGCGGTTTCCAGAACCACGCTGCCCGCGCCCGGCGTGCCTTCCGGGTAGTTCAACGGCCTCAGCAACCGTGGCTCCGTCGGGAAATAATCGACAATTTCCTGCTGATCCCAAACATGATCGCCGGTGGTGATCACCGCCGCACCCGCCCGCAGAAGATCGATGGCGATCTTCGGCGTGATCCCCTTCCCACCCGCCGAGTTTTCACCGTTCACGATGCAAAAATCGAGACCTTCCGACAGTTTAAGGAGCGGCAACTGCTCGATGACAGCCTTGCGGCCGGGTTCGCCGACCACGTCACCGAGAAATAGAATGCGAATCGACGGCATAAGAATGGATAAGTGGGCGAAAGTCCCTCGCCTTTCCGGAAAGCTCCACATTCACCCGCTCCCCGACAATCCTATTTCCTGAATGAGCTTATTCACCAAGCGCCACCTGCCGTTTTTCCTGATCGCGGCCATCTTGTTAGCGGTCGTGGTCCTGCTAGTTCCGCGGCGCGCCCCGCCGCCACCACCGACACCGTTGCCGGTAGCTCCGTCCCTTTCCCTGCTCGCCGCTCCGCCGGATTGGAAATCGCTGGAGGCCTATCAGAACACCATCACCCGCGAGGAATTCGAGCGGCTGCTCACCACCGTTTTCACCACCGGCAACGCGTGGCAGGCCTGCATCGAAATTGGCGAGACAGAAGCCGTCATCAAAACCGGCAACAACCCAACCGGTGCCGATTTCCACCTCCGGTTCGCCCCATCCGATATCGCCCCACCCCGCCAATGGCGCACCGCCACCGAGTTGGCGCCGACGACCCCGGACAAACCGCTCGCCGGGCTCAAGATCGCCATCGATCCCGGTCACATCGGTGGTGAGTGGGCAAAAATGGAGGAACGTTGGCTCGTGGTCGGCGAAGGCACTCCGGTTTGCGAGGGCGATATGACGCTCCACGTCGCGAATCTCCTGAAAACCCGGCTCGAAGCCCTCGGCGCGAGCGTTTCGCTCGTCCGCGACAAATCAGAACCCGTCACCCCGATCCGCCCGGACGACCTCAACTCGCTCGTCCAGGAATCCAGCGCCCCGGAGGCGTCGCCCTTCGCCCGCCAAAAACTCGCCGAGCGCCTCTTCTACCGCACCGCGGAAATCCGCGCCCGCGCCGATCTCGTCAATCTCACCCTCAAGCCCGACCTCGTCCTTTGCCTCCACTTCAACGCCGAAGCCTGGGGCGACCCGCTCCACCCCATCCTCATCGACCGCACTCACCTCCATCTCCTCCTCAATGGCGCTTACAACGACGAGGAAGTCCTCCTCGCCGACCAGCGTTTCGCCCTGCTGCAGAAAATCCTCCAGCGCACCCACCAGGAGGAAGCCCTCGTCGGGGCCACCGTCGCCGCCACCTTTGCTCAAATCAGCGGCCTGCCTCCCTACGTCTATCCGCCCGGATCCACGAGCGTCCGGCCCATCGCCAATCAGCCTTACCTCTGGGTCCGCAATCTCCTCGCCAACCGCCTCTACGACTGCCCTGTCATTTTCATGGAGCCATACGTCATGAATTCCACCATCGACCACGCCCGCATCCAGGCCGGCGACTACGAAGGTGTCCGTGAAATCGCTGGAAAAATGCAGCCCTCCATCTTTCGCGAATATGCCGACTCCGTCACTGCGGGCTTGGCAAAGCACTACGCCCTCGCCCGTCAAACCCGGTAGCCGATCCCGCATCCATTGTCGCATATCATCAAGAAACATCCGCAAATGACGGCATCTAATCCGCGAGTAATCTCGTATAAAGTCTCGATTCGCACAAACCCATCCAATCCTCGTCATGATTCCGAGATTTCTGCTTCTCCTCAGCTCCCTCCCCTTACCCCTCGCCGCCCAAGACGGCGGGCAGCTTTTCACCCTCTACTGTTCCGCCTGCCATGGGGCTGATGGAAAGGGAGCCACCGGCGGCACTTTTCCACCGCTCGCCGATAGCCCGTGGGTCGCCGGCGAGGCTGACCGTTCGGTCAAAATCATCCTCCATGGCCTCCATGGCCCCGTCGATGTGTTGGACAAAACCTACAACTTGGAAATGCCGCCCCAAGGCGCGATGCTCCCGGACGATCAAATCGCCGCCATTCTCACCTACGTCCGCACCTCGTGGGGTAACCAGGCAGGCCCCGTCACCACCGAGTTTGTCAAAGCCACCCGCGCTGCCACCATCGACCGCAAGACCGCCTGGACCGCCGAGGAAATCCTCAAACTCCACCCGCTTCCGCTCGAAAAAACCGCCCTCACCAACCTCATTTCCCAAGTTTATGCCGGGAATTGGAGCGAACTCCCCGACTTCTCCACCCTTAAGGCCGAAAACGTCGAAGAAGAGCATGACGGCATCCTAAGCCTCACCGATTCACCGCTCAAAACCGCATTCGCCATGGTCTGGCAGGCCGATTTCCAAGCGCCCGCCGACGGCGAATACACATTCCTTCTCGACGCGGACGATGCCGCCAACGTCATCATCGACGGTAAATCCGTCGTTGAAGTCCGCGGTGCCGGGCCCATGGACGGCTCCCGCTCCAAACAGAAAAAGATTCCCCTCACCAAGGGCTCTCACAAATTCCGCGTCGAGTATCTCGAAATCAGCGGCAACAAAGGCATCGCTCTCGGCTGGCGCGCTCCCGGCACCAGAAATTGGAACTGGCTCTCCGACACCAAGGGCAAATCCGGCCCTGTCCGCGAGCCGATTCCCATCGAGTCCGTCGGCGGCCGCCCCGTCATTTATCGGAATTTCATTGCCGGCACCACCTCACGCGCCATTGGCGTCGGCTTTCCCGGTGGTGTGAATCTTGCCTACTCCGCCGACAACCTGGCCCCCGAACTCATCTGGACCGGTGCGTTCATTGACGGTGCCAAGAAATGGATCGACCGCGGCACCGACAACTCCCCGCCCGCCGGCGAAAAGGTCGTCAAACTCGGGAATTCCCGCGCCCTCCCCGAGACCGCCCGATTCCGCGGCTACAAGCTCGACGCCGACGGAAATCCCACGTTCTCCGTCCAACTCGGCGACCAAATTCTCCTCGACTCCTGGCGCGCCGAGACCGGCGCCCTCGTCCGCAAGCTCACCCTCACCGGCACCGGAGCCCCCGTGAATCTCCAGATTTCCGACCTCCCCACCACCCCCATCACCATCGAAGGCGCGCCGCTCCAAACTCAATCCGGGAAAACCACCCTCAAACTCACCCCCGGCCAGCCCGTCACCCTCACCTACCGCTGGAAATAATTCCTGTAGCGACGGTCTGTGACCGTCGCTGACTGAATGACGTTTCCTCCACTTCCCAGCCACCGACGGTCACAGACCGCCGCTACATTTTCTAAAATCCATGCGCTTCCTCATCCTTTTCCTCCTCTCATCTCTCGCCCACGCGGCCAGCCAATCCGACTTCTACCTCCGCGAGGAAATCCCCCTGCCGCCCGGCGAGGTCATGGAAATCGGCTCGATCGCCCTCATGCCCGAGCAGAAAATCGCCGTCACCACCCGCCGCGGCGACCTGTGGATTTGCACCGGCGCTTACGGCGACGACTTGAGCAAAGTCACTTGGAAAAAATTCGCCCAAGGCCTCCACGAACCTTTCGGCATGTTTTGGAAAGCCGGTTGGCTCTACCTCACCCAACGCCCCGAGGTCACCCGCCTCAAGGATTCCACCGGCAGCGGCGTGGCCGACACTTTTGAAACCATCTCCTCCGACTGGGGCATCAAGGGCGATTACCACGAATACGCCTTCGGCAGCGAGCCCGACAAAAACGGCGATATTTGGGTCGTCCTCTGCCTCACCGGTTCCTTCACCGCCGACTCGAATTGGCGCGGCTGGTGCCTGCGCGTCACTCCCGACGGGAAAATGATCCCCACCTGTTCCGGCATCCGCTCACCCGGGGGCATCGGTTTCAATGCCGAGGGCGAGGTTTTCTATACCGACAATCAAGGCGTCTGGAACGGCTCGTCCTCGCTCAAATGGCTCAAGCCCGGCTCGTTCCAAGGAAATCCCAGCGGCAACAAATTCCACAAACTCGCCAACCTCCCCGCCCCCCCAGCTGTTGCCGACAAATCCCGCATCCTCGTCGAGCGCACCAAGCACCCCGATTTCATTCCACCCGCCGTCATTTTCCCGCATGGCAAGGTCGGCCAATCGCCGACCGGCATCGCCTGCGACCAGAGCGGCGGGAAATTCGGCCCGTGGGCCAAGCAACTTTACGTCGGCGAGCAAACCCACTCCGAAGTCCAGCGCGTCTGCTTGGAAAAAGTCAACGGCCTCTACCAAGGCGCGGTCTTCAAATTCCTCGATGGCTTCGAAGCCGGCCTCATCCCCATCCGCCTCGACCAGGACGCCGGCCTTCTCTTCGCCGGCGGCTCCAACCGCGGCTGGGCCTCGCGCGGCAGCAAGCCGTTCACCTTCGAGCGTGTGAAATGGACCGGCAAGACACCCTTTGAAATCGAAACCATGACCGCCAACAAGGACGGCTTCACCCTCAACTTCACCGAGTCCGTCGATCCCGCCACTGCCGGCAATCCCGCCAGCTACGCCATGGACGCCTTCACCTACATCTTCCAAGCCGAGTATGGCAGCCCGGAAGTCGATCAAGCCACCCCCATGATCACCGCCGCCACCGTTTCGTCGGATAAAAAATCCGTTCACCTCAAAATCGACGGCCTCGTCCGCGGCCACATCCACCACCTCCTCGCCAAAGGCGTGAAATCCGCCACCAGCCAGAACCTCTGGCACCCGGACGCCTACTACACCCTCAACGAAATTCCGAAGTGATCCAGCCCGGCCTAATAGGAAGTTAGGCACTCACAACACATGAGCCGCGAACGAGAATGGCAAAGCGTGCCCTTGGAACAGATTCGGGAATGGCAGCGGATCTTTTCGGCGTCCCAAAATGGAATTGATGTCGAAGGGTTGTGCCCGGTGTGCCAGTCACCGACGCTGCACCGTTGGTTCGATACACCACGCGCATTCACCGACGGCCACGAGAGGGACGGGTTCCGAGGTCGTGGCGGAGGGTGGGAGTGGTGCAGTTCTTGCCTTTCTTATGAGCACTATTCCGGCTTGGTTCCCGATTGGTGGCAGGACATCCTAACCGTTGATCACGATTCTCTCACACATGACCCCGAGGCTATCGAAACCGCCAGACTCCGACAGGCCTAATCATTACAGTGAACTGCTCCGCGAGTCGCCGAGTTCGGGTCGTTGTGCACCACGGTCTCTCTTCCTCCCTCCACGCTTATAACAGAGGGACATGACACAGACACCGGCATTTGGTCATGATCTAACGTTGACCCGCCGGACCGAACCAAAGAGCGTCGCTGCGTGAACTACGAACCGCCCCAACAAGTCAGCGAATATCTCACAGACCGCGAACTGCGCGGCGAAAGCATGATCATTGGAGGAGTCGCCGGGCTCATCACGACACTGGTGTCTGCGGTGATATGGACACTCATCACGATTGGCACCCATTTTCAGATCGGCTACATGGCGATCGCTGTTGGTTTTGCGGTCGGCATTGTCATGAAGAAGGCCGGTCGAGGTTATTCGACCGCCTTCGGTGTGCTTGCGGCGGTTCTTGCGCTCTTCGGTTGCGTTCTGGGGAACCTCTTTTCCCTATGCGCAATGGTCGGCAAAGAGCACCAGATGGGCATCTTCAATATTCTCGAAATTACGCCGCCTTCAATGATCCTCGAACTGATGGTCGAGAATTTCTCCGGGCTCGACGTGTTGTTCTATTTTCTGGCAGTCAGCGCAGCCTATCGAAATTCCCGGATTGGGGAATGACAGGTGTCTTGCGGCCGAAAAGTTGAGTTCATCAGGACAGCAGGTTGCCGCGCCGCAGTCACCGCCATCTGGAAATTCCCCGCCGAGAGCGCGACGTAAGATTGATTTGCCGTTTTTCGGAAGTAGTCGTCACGCCGATGAATCAAAAACCCCTCATCCTCGCCGCGATCTGTCTGGGCGGCGTCGTGCAAGCCCAGACGTCTCCGACTCCTCGACCCACACCGCCGGCGGTGTTGTCGGTGCCGTTCCGGCAGCTCACTCCGGAGCAGCGCCAGCAAATCAATGAACTGACGGAGCAGGATCACGCCGACATGATGCGCCAGCTCGGCATTACGAAACTGCGCCCCGGCCGCAATGCCAGTACGGCTCCCGGCACGGCCAACCCGGCGAACTATGACGAGGCTCGCGCCAATCCTTACCCGGATTGGCCGCCGCTGCTGGTGGCGAAAAATGGAGAAAAGGTCACCACTGCCGCGCAATGGCAGCAGCAGCGTCGACCGGAAATCATCGAGGATTTCGAGCGTGAAATCCTCGGCAGGGTACCTGCCGATGTGCCAGAAATTACTTGGGAGGTGAAGCGGCAGCTCGATACCACAGTCGGCGGCTTGCCGGTGCTGGCCCGCCAAGTGATCGGGCACGCCGACAACTCGGCCTGCCCGGAAATCCCGGTGGACATCACAATGTCAGTGGTGTTGCCGACCGATGCGAAGGGGCCGGTGCCGATGCTAGTCATGTTCGGCTCGGGAAACATGCCGGACGAGCCGCCGCCGCGTTTCCCCAGAATGGCGGAACCGGCCGCACCGCCGTCGCCCGACCAACTCATCGCGGCGGGGTGGGGCTATGTTTCGCTGAGCACCTCCAGCATCCAGCCCGACACCGGCGCGGGCCTGACCGTCGGGGTCATCGGCCTGACGAACAAAGGCCAACGCCGGACGCCTCAACAATGGGGCACATTGCGGGCGTGGGCCTGGGGAGCCGGCAGGGCGCTCGATTACTTGGAAACCTTGCCCGCCGTGAACGCCAAAAAAGTCGGCATCGAGGGCGTGTCGCGCTATGGTAAGGCCGCGTTGGTCGCTATGGCACTGGAGCCGCGGTTCGTCGTCGCGCTGGTGGGTTCGTCGGGCGAAGGCGGGGTGAAACCGCATCGCCGGGATTTCGGCGAGGCCGTGGAAAACCTGACCGCTTCCGGCCAATACCACTGGATGGCCGGGAATTTCCTCAAGTATGGCGCGGAGGAATCCACATTCGGGGCCAGGACCGCCAATGAACTTCCCGTGGACGCGCACCAGTTGATCGCGTTGTGCGCCCCGCGGCCCACTTTCATCAGTTACGGGATCCCGGAAAAAGGAGACTCCCGCTGGCTCGACCAGCAAGGCGGCTTCATGGCGACCTTGGCTGCGGGCCCTGCATTCCGCTTGCTCGGCGCGCGCGACCTCGGCATTAATGACGACTACCGCACCGCCACCCTGCCGCCCGTGAACACTGGTTTGCTCGATGGCGAACTGGCCTGGCGTCAACACGACGGCGGCCACGAGGACCGCACCAACATGAGCACCTTTCTTGGCTGGGCCAACCGCCTTTTCAAATACCATGCCCCACCGCGCGCCGCCGACCAGCCGGTGATGCGGGGCGACCACAACTCCCAGCTCGCCCACCTCCAGCTCCTCGGGAAAGCCAAGGCCGGCGGCATTTCCGCCTATTTCCTCGGCGATTCCATCACCCGCCGTTGGGGTGGCACCGACTATCCGGAGTTCCTCGCCCACTGGAATGAAAGCTTCCACGGCTGGAATGCCGCCAACTTCGGCTGGGGCGGCGACACCACCCAGAACATCCTCTGGCGCCTGCGCAACGGCGAGCTCGATGGCGTGAACCCCAAGGTCATCGTCCTCCTCGCCGGCACCAACAATATCGGCAAGGGGCCCGCCGACGACGCCAAGGTCGCCGACGTCACCCGCGGGGTCACCGCCGTCGTCGATCTCTGCCGCGAAAAGGCCCCCGCTGCCACCATCATCCTCACGGGCGTCTTCCCGCGAAATGACGGCCCGGTCATGCCCGCCATAGATCGCCTCAACGCCAACCTCGCAAAATTGGCCGACGCCAAAACCGTCCGCTACCTCAACATCAACGATCGCCTCGCCGACGCCCAAGGCCGGCTCATCGACGGCATGACCGTGGACCGGCTGCACCTCAGTCTGAAAGGCTATCAAGTCTGGGCGGATGCCTTGAAGCCGGACCTCACCGAGCTGCTAGGCCCGCCCGCCGCCACCGACACCGCCCCGCCGCCCACCGGCGATCCCTCCGCCAAGCCCAAGCAGCCGTGACGCAAACCAAGGAACGGCGGAATCTGTCCGCCGAAGCCAATGAAGGGCCGCTGAGGTGAGACAAATCGCTATCCATCGGCTTCCCATTGGCATGGGCGATTCGGAGATCGCCCTTCCTTGATCTCACAGTCTCCGCATTGGCGATCCTGAAAATTCCTCGCCAGCTTTCCATGCTTGAGATACGACTGCCTCGTTTCATTTTTGCCCCTCCAACCCCGACGAATGTTAGTCGCTCTCCCCGGCTTTTCCCTCAACCAATCATCAAATAGATAACTCCCGCCAATCTATCATCCCATGAAAACTCACATTCAAATAGTCGCCATTCTTCACATCGCTCTCGGCGCAATGTCACTTCTTGGGGCGATCGCCGTATTCGCCTTCATGGGCATGGCCGGTGGCATCGTCCTCTCACAGGGTGAGCATCAGGCGGCGGGAATCATCGGCATCATCGCTGTTGCGCTGGGAACCTTTCTTGCAGTCATCGCACTGCCTGGGATCATCGGAGGCTGGGCATTGCTAACGGGTCGCTCCTGGGGTCGCCCATTCGTTTTGGTATTGGGTGTCCTTCACCTGATCAATGTTCCTTTCGGCACAGCTCTTGGCGTTTACACGCTGTGGGCATTGCTCAGCGAACCGCAACCTCAGTTGCCAAGCGCTCCGAGAATTCAACCAACCGCCTGACACGCGCCGCCGCCGGAGTGCGGACATTCTTGTCCGCATTGGCCGCCTTCGCAAATCTCCCGAAAATCCCTCGTCATCTTTCCATGCCTGTTATACGACTGGCCCCTGCCCGTTTTCCCCCTCCGCCCCACGCCGACACCTGTGGAATGATACTTTACACGATTCCTGCTATACGACTGGGAATATCCGCCAGTCGTATAATAGGAAGTTAGACGACACGGCAATCACCCTCATAACGACACCGTGAAAAACCCGCCGATTCTACCCTGCCATTTACCGACCCCAACTTTGCGTTCGGCTGGGCCCTACCTCTGGTACGGCGTTACCGGGTTGCTCATTCTGATGCTTGGCCTGTTAGGACATTCGGCGGCGGCTCGCTGGCCGATTCTGTGCCTGTTGCTGGGGTGGCTGATCACCAGCTCCAAACTCCTCGAAAAATGGGGATTCGGAGGCATTGAGGCCACCATGCCCCCACAGGTTAAAATTTTCTTTTGTGTCGTGCTGGCCTTCCTGGCTGCCTTCGCCTTTTGGACCAGCCGGCTGGGCTTGCCCTGGCCAGTGATCATCGGGGCACTATTACTGATTGATGGGTTCGCGAACGTGATCGCCTCGCTGACGGATTATTGGCGCCTCTCGATGTTGGGTCACGCCGCTGGCTTGATGATTTGCGGCTTCGGTTTCCCGTTTTTCAGCAAGAGCGGCTGGGTGCCCCTTTTTGGAGGATCACTCTTGGTCGGCGGTTTGCTGGCTTCTGCGATTCTCTATTGGCAGGTGCGTCAAAATGAAGCGTCAGACACCAAGAGCAGTTAATCACCAGACAGCGTCTAACCATGCGCTACAGCGATCCCGGCCATCGCGTCACTTTTGCAATCCACGCGTCCCGAGGGCCGGGTCGCTGAGCTTGCGTCGTTAGGCGACTGACACCCTCCTTCCAAGCCCGAATCAAACAACCCAAATACCCATGCAAAAAGTCACCCCCTTCCTATCGTTCGACGGGCACGCCGAAGAGGCGGCCCGTTTCTACGTCTCGCTGCTGCCGGACTCGCGGATCGACCGCGTGACGCACTCGCCCATCGATACGCCCGGTGGCGCGGCCGGCACGGTGCTCCTTGTCGAATTCACGCTCGCTGGCAGTTCTTACATCGCGCTGAACACTCCGGGCTTCACCTTCACCGAGGCGGTCTCGTTCATGATCGCCTGCGTGGACCAGGCAGAAACGGACCGGCTGTGGGCGGCGCTCACCGCGGATGGCGGCTCGCCGGTCGCCTGCGGCTGGCTCAAGGATCGCTGGGGCGTCTCCTGGCAGATCACGCCCACCCGGATGCTGGACCTGCTCAAAGACCCCGACCCGGACCGCGCCCGCCGCGCCATGGAGGCGATGGTGGAGATGATTAAAATCGACATCGCCGAGGTGGAACGTGCCGCCGGCGGCGCATAAGCAACCCGAACGCCGCCCACGCACCGCGGGATCAAGGAACGGCGGAATCCGTCCGCCGAAGCCAATCAAGCGCCGATGACCTGAGACAAATCGCTTTACCATCGGCTTCCCATTGGCGGGCGGACAGATTCCGCCCCTCCTTGATACGGGCGCTCCACATGCAACTCACGGCTTCCTGAAGTCGAGGCCGGGATCGGCGGGGGGGCCGCCGACGAGGACGAACTTCATTTCGCGGTCGGCGGGCAGCGAGACGTCGGCGACGATCTGGCTGTCGGGGGAATCGAGGACGAGGAGGCCGTTGTCGTTGATACTGTAGGCCCCGGCGAGCTCGGTGGTTTTGGCGTCCTTGAGGTGGGTCCAGGTGAATTTGCCTTCGGGCAGGAACCGGAGGGTGACGGTGGCACCGGAATCGCGGGCAGCGACCCAGGTGCCCTGGAGTTTTTCGAGCGGGACGATTTCCCGCGGAGGCGATTTGGCGGGAGGAGCCGGGGTGCGTTCGACTCCGGGGGGGAGGGAATTTTTGGAATCCTTTACTGAAAATCTGGCAAGGTTGGCGAGCTGGCTGGAGATCTTGTCGGCAGGCATGAGCTTGGCAGCGGACTCGAATTGGACGGTGGCGGAGTCCAGATGACCGCAGACCATGTAGTGGTAACCGAGGAGGAAACGGCCGTCGGCCACGGTGGGGTTGTCCAGAGAGTAGGTTTCGAGCCGGCGCAATTGGTCGGTGTAGGTTTCCAGCGAGTCGTAAAGGGCGCGCATGGTGGCCCAGTCCCAACCGGGACCGGAGGCGATGACGGGATGGAGGACACCGGTGGCCTCGCCATAACGGCCGAGCGCGAAGAGGACGAGTGCGCGGTATTCGTGGAGGGCACCGTCGCCGGGGGATGCGGCGATGGCTTTGTCGGCGAGTTCGAGGGCGACGAGGTAGTTGCGTGCCTTGAAGGCGACCTGCGAGTCGGCGACAAAGGACTCGGAGCTGCGGGTCATTTCCTGGACTCCGGCCTCATCGGTGGGAGTAGATCTGGCGGCAAGGCGGGCGAGGGGCTCGGTGTAGGTGACATCGAGTCCGTTGGAGGCCACCACGGTGCTGACGGGATATGGATTGTAATACGTTTCGTAGCCGATGTCGTAAACCATGCTGCCCAAGCCCCAGCCTAGCAGCCCCCAACCAAGGGGGTAGTAGCTATCGTAATAGAGATAGCCGGGCGGGAAGTAGCTGCGATACCAAGGACTATAACAGTAGTAATCCCGGTAGTAGTAGCTGTTCCAATTGCCGTTCCAACAACCGCCATACCACGGGCGGACGCAGGAGCGGTTCCACCACGGGCTCGCGCCCCAATCCTCGCAGCGGGTGCTCCAGTTGGCGCCGTTGCGGAAGTTCCGGCTGACGTTGGCGGTGCGGGTGTCGCGTTCGCCGCGCCACTGCGGTTGCGAGCGGATGCGATCAACGTCCGGGCGGCGATTGGCGACGGTATTCTGGCCGGGCCTCACGACGGCAGGACGGCTGTCCCGGATGCGGCTGTCCGGGGGACGGACGCTTCTCGCAGTGTCGGAAACGACGGATCGATTTCGCGGAAGGACGACGGAGTTGCCATTCGGGGTGGCGGTCCTGGAGGCGATACCGGAGCGGGCGGGCGGGTTGACCGCTTTGGAGGGGTTCGCCACGTTTCGGGAAAACTGATCGGTGCGGGAAGGCTGATTCGCTGCGGGGCGGGATTGGGCAACGTCGGTTCTGCGAGCGGGAGCGGTGAGCTGGTCTTGCCTGGCCGTCGCTCGGGGTGGCTGATAATTTCGCTGAGGCTGGGAAACACGGTTAGGCATCTGCCGGGGAGGCGCTGTCATGGACTGCCGATAAGCCGGTCTGGCGACTTGCTGCCGGGAAGCGATTTGTCGCGAAGGCTGGGCTCGCTGGACCTGCCGCTGAGTTACGGGAGCCCGGTAGGAGCCGGAGCTGTGGGATGGGCTGGAACTGCGGGACTGGCCGCCGGAACTGCCGGAGCGGTTTGACCGCTCGGCGGAAGCCGGAAGGCACATGACGGCATCGCAGACTATCGACAGGAGCAGCAGCTTGAAGAGAGTTTTCATGACGCGAGGGGATTTATCCAATGCAATAGGACCACGGCGAAGTCGCGTCCGCAAGAGAGAGACGGTGGATTTTCGACTTCCGGCAGCGAATTTTTAGGTTCACTGAGTTTGAGTTTGAAATGCGATGGGCGTCACGCAGCTTTTGCTTCACTCAAGCAGGTTCCACCCGAGTGACGAAACCGAAAATGCCGCCAGAGAAACACATCGAGTATCACAAGGACGGGAGTGTCCGGGCCACCGGACAAAAGACCGATGGCGTTCTTGTCGGCTATTGGGAGTGGTTCAGGATCGACGGGACGAAGCTGCGCTCCGGACATTTCGAGAACGGCGAGCAGGTGGGCGAGTGGATCACCTACAACAACAAGGGGCAGGTGTATAAAGTGACCCACTTCAAACCACAGCCAAGGAAACCCGTCTAGCAACGCGCTGCCGGCGACGGCGGGACAAGGTCCCTCATTCCAACAGGCTCCACCGGTGCAGGGTCACCAACGCGTTGAACCACGGGTTTTCGTCCACACCCGGTCGCCCGATGATCACCTTGAACGGCCCAGGATCCGATTGGATCCATTTCCCGTCGCGGAGATAGATCATCACATGCCGGCCATCGGCCGTCACCGCGAGATCGCCGGGTGATAGACGGTTGAAATCCAGGTCACACAATTTCCCGCTCACTCCGAGCGGGCGGGTGAAGCCTCTATAATTCTCGCCCATTGCCTTCGCGCTGGTATCGAACCACCATTGCAGCGCCCACTCGCGGAACGCGGCACCATTTCCCGTTTCCCAACCGATGTCCCACAACGCGTCGCGAAGCCCCCGGCGCGGCAGGCCGGAACAGTCGATCCCCCACCGGCTTTCGCCGCCCCACAGGTAAAGCGTGCCCTCCATCCGCTGCATGGCGGCCACGTATCGGTCGCGCAGGTTGTGCGGGTCGATCGGTCTCTGCGGGAGCAAAAACGGAACCGCTAACAGGAGCGGCAGCGTGAGCACGGCGGCCCGGGCGATCTTCCGCTTCCAGATGAAACCCAGTCCCGCCGCCCACGTCACCATGAGGAAGAACGGCAGCCCGTAACGCAGGACTCCGTTGTGAAACGGCCATACCGCCAAGGCGATGAGTCCGGCCACTCCCGTGAAAAACAACCGTCGGTGAAATCGGCGAAACATCCCCGTGTCATCTCCCGTCGCGCGGAGATTTGCGACTCGGAAACACTCCTTCACGGAGAATTCACGCGGGCTTCATGAACCGACTCCCCCCCACTGGAAATTCTCTGGCCAAAACCGCCCATTCGGCCGAACCTGCCCCGGATCGAAGTGCACGGTGGGTCGCCGCCACGCGCGTTCCTGCGATGGATGTGAAGACTGTTTCCTAACAAATTTTAATGCCATGAATTCCATTCAAAGCCTGGCAGCACTCATCGCCGGTTCCGGTTTATTGATCTCCCTGCTCGCGATCCCGCTCATCTTGCGTTGCATCCCGCCCAACGCCCTTTACGGCGTCCGCACCAAGGCCTCATTTGCCTCCGATTCCGATTGGTATCGCATCAACGCCATCGGCGGGCGTTATCTCGCTCTATCCGGCATTGTCATTCTTGGCGTCGGCATCATTGGCTTTTTTCTGCCGATCCCCTTCTTCGACACTTATTCCATCAGCGCCACGGCAGCCACGCTGCTATCTGTTATCATCCCTTGCATCCGGCTCTGTTTTCTCAAGCCTTCCACCAGCTCCCATGACAACGGCCAGATTGCCTAACCGTGCTCGTTCTCCCAAGCTGAACCAGAAATGAAAAAGACAACACCCGCCACCAACCCTGACGCCTATGTGTCTTCGCTCAGCGGATGGCGCAAGACATGCGTGGAAGGTCTGCGCGCGGCGGCGACTGGTGCCGCACGCACCGAGGAGATGATCAAGTGGGGACACCTCGTCTATCAGTCGAATGGTCCCGTGTTCCTGATCCGCGCCGAGGATGATCGAGTGTTGTTCGGATTCTGGCGCGGACAACGGCTGCGTGAACTGGAACCTCGTTTGAAGCCAAGTGGAAAATATGAGATGGCGACGATCGAACTCCGTGAAGGCGATTCACTTCCCCCGGATGTGGTGCGACGGCTGGTGAAGGCGGCTGTGGAACTGAATCAGAAACTCGGTGATCCAACCGATATCGGGAAAAAGTGATCATTCAGCGGGAACTCTTGCGACGTGAAGCAGATGTCAGGCGAAATGAATTTCGCGGTCCAATTGGTGGAAACCACCTTTGACGTCGGCGCGTTGAAGCAGCACATTCCGCCCGCGATGGCTTTTGCGGATGTTTTTCCTGAACTTTTGAAGCGCCCGACTCCTTTGATGCGGCGGTTTCTCCAGCTTGTTTCCGAGGAAACGGGCGGGCCGTTGGAGGCGTTGGCGCGGCAGAGCCAGCTGGTGACGCGGCGGCATTTCGGCAAGACGATGCGGTTGTTCGCGCCATTGTATGTGTCGAACGAGTGCGTGAATAATTGCAGCTACTGCGGGTTCTCGCGCGATGCGGGAATTTTCCGGACGACTCTTACCGTCGATCAGGTGGTGACGGAAGCGCGGCATTTGCACGGGTTGGGATTTCGAAACGTGCTGCTCGTCGCCGGGGAGCACCCGAAGTTTGTTTCCGACGGCTACCTTCAGGACTGCCTGGATGCGCTCAAGCCGTTCATCCCGACGCTGGCGCTGGAAGTGGGGCCGATGGAAGATGACCAATACGCGGAAATCGTCGGCCACGGCGCGGAAGGGTTGGTGGTTTATCAGGAGACGTATCACCGCGAGACCTACACGCAGCTCCACACGGCGGGACCGAAGAAGAATTTCAACTGGCGGCTGGATTGCCCGGAACGCGCTTATGCAGGCGGGTTCCGGCGGATCGGGATCGGCGCGTTGTTCGGGCTGGCGAATTGGAAGTTCGAGGCGCTCGCGCTGTGCGCGCACTTGGAGCATCTCTACAAGCATTGCTGGAAAGCGCAGTTCACGGTGGCGTTTCCGCGGATGCGGCCGTACGCGGGAAACTACGAATACCAACCGGATCCGGAGCTTTACCTGCCGGACAAGGACTTCGTGCGGTTGATCGCGATTTTCCGGTTGCTGTTTCCGCAGGTGGGCATCGTCGTTTCCACCCGCGAACCGGCACCGCTGAGGGATGCCATCGCCACCCTCGGCGTGACCCACATGTCCGCCGGAGCCAAGACCGAACCGGGCGGCTACACCGGCGCGGGCAGCGATGATTTGCACCTGACCGTCAAGGGGCGGCGCGTGGAGCTCGCCGAAAAATCCGGCTGCGAGAAGGCGACCGAGCAATTTCAGATTCACGACACCCGGAGCCCGGCCGAGGTCGCAGCGATGCTGCGCGGGCTGAATCTCGATCCAGTGTGGAAGGATTGGGACGAGTCGCTGCTGGCGATGGCGTGAGTTGACGGCAGGTCGATCTATCAGCAGTCTGCGCGGCAGATGACCACCGCCACCAAAGTCCTCGCCGCGCTGAATCTGCTGGGCGCGGTGATTTCCATTGCTTTGCTCGTCGCGACGTTCTTCGCGCAGGGACTCATCATCCGGGAGGCCCGGGATTTCGCCTTGGACAAGACGCGGGCCTATCTGGAGCCAGCAATCCCAACGGCGGAGAAAGTTCTCAAGAATCCGCTGGTCGCTAAAGCGCTGCCGAAGTCGGTGGAGGAGAAGGTGGAAGGTGAAATCGCGGACTACCGGGAGTCGCCGGAGAAATGGTTGCTGGAACTCGCCGAAGGAACGCGCAACCGGGCGGGTGAGTTCGATTTTCCGGAAATCAAAAACCCGTTGGCGCGCAAAGCCTTGGATGCGCTCACCCAACGGGTCGCGGGAGCGCGGGACCATTTCAAGCGCAGTTTCGCGAATCTGATCCTGGACCTGAGGATCTTCGCCACGATCCATGTGGTGGTTTTCGGGGTCGCCGCGGCACTGTGTTTTTTCGCGAAAAACCCGAGTTTGCGCTTCTGGCTGTGTGTCTGGTCCTGTGTCCTGCTGCTGACGACGGTGCTTTCGGCCGGACTTTATCTGGGCCAGAACTGGCTTTGGGTGATTCTGACAAATCGCTACCAAGGTTGGGCCTATGCGGGAACTCACTTCGCGATCACGGTCTATTTCGCCAGCCGGGTCATGCCGGAAATCTGGTTCGAACGTCGCAACGAGCAGGCAGCAACCCCGCCTTGACTTCATGGAAGGCGGGATCGATACCTATAAGGCTTTCTAAACAATCACCCTTAATCCTCCACGGCCAATTCAATGAACCCTCCATTCCGAACCGGAATCCTGGTGTCGTTGTCGATCCTGTCCGCCACGCGGGGATCGGCAGACTATTACATCCAACGGGCTCATGTGGACTCATCCACGGGATACCTCGAAAGCTATGTGGATCGCGATTGGTATCGCGGATCGGGCGTGGTCGCGCGGGATTCCCGGCTGATCTATTCCTGCGGCCATTTGTTCTACGAAAACGGGGTGTGGGCGACAGATTACGAGTTCTATCGCAACTACTCGAACTACTACCCGCCCGAACCCGGAACCGGCTCGAAACCGCGCGGATTCCACTATTTCACCAATTATTCGGACAATGTGAACTTCTATGGCGGCGATTCGTCGCGGGCATTTGCCTATGATTTCACTGTGTTCTATGGGCCGGATTCGTTCGGCCCGGCGGCTGGTCATTGGGCGGATGGGGGTGCGGTCCTTCGCTCCAGCCGGGAAAAAAGGATTGTCGGCTACCCGGCCACCATCGAACACACCGGGGCTCGCGGCTACAGTTACCAATACGCCACCGACTGGTTTCCGCTCCGCGCCTACCAAATCCGCGCCGCTTACCATGGGTTTGACGATGTCTCGACGGGTGAAGGGACCAGCGGCGGTCCGGTGTTTGTCAGGGATACAACGAGCGACGACTATTCCCTGGCCGGAATTCTCGTTTCCGGAAGCTACAACACTGCTGGCGTTTACGCGCTGAACAGCTCGTCCAACGCCATGGCGTCCGCCGCGCTCGGCCTCCAGAGCGTCACTCAGACGTTCAGCAACACCAGTGCCTTCCAGCTACCGGATGCGGACAGCGGTTTCTCGACTCGCAAGACCACGGCGTCGGGATTCGCTGATACCGTCACCGGGCTGAAATTCAGCCTGTCGATGACCACGCCGCGCCGGGGAGACTTGGACGTTTACCTGAGGTCGCCCAGCGGTCGCATCCGCTGGGTCAACAAGGCCTCCAGCAACACTGCCGACAATCTCGTCGTCAACGAGGCGAATTATTCATCGACGTTCCGCGGATACGCCGCGAACGGGGTTTGGCAGGTGAAGATGCGCGACAGCCGGGTCAGAAACCGGGCGGCTTTCCATCAGTTCAGCGTGTCGGTAACTGCCTACGCCGAATGATTTCATCCGCGGCCTCCGGCCACGAAACATGGCTTCGCCCCGCACCATCCGCGTTTGGCTCCTGCTCGGCATTGCCTTGGGGGCGATCGGCATTTTCCTGCTGATTCTCAAACGACCGGATCCGGGCTCCGCATCCCGTGATCCCCAGCCGGCGAATCAACGGACGGAGCCCGCCGATCGCAAGGATGCCCGCACGGCCGGGACCGATGAGCCGGCGGGATCGACCGCCGATGACGAAGCGAAGGTCTCGGCCCTGATCCGCGATTCCGCCGAGGCATTCCGGACGAATCGCGATCCGTCACAGGCGTCCGCCCTGCTGCTCGCTCTGCGGGATGGCATCCGCCAAGCCCCGGAAGAAGCGGCGGCGGCAGCCATCGTCGGGTTCTTGAAAAAGACCGGCGACGCACCAACCGGGCTGCCGTTCGCGGTCGGCCCGGATGGCATGATGGCGGCGGTTCCCTCGTTGCGACTTGCCTTGCTCGACCTGCTGCCGTCGCTCGATCCACAGGCGGCGCTCGAAGTGGCGCGCGCGATCATGGACCAGCGGACAACGGCGGATGAATACGCCCTCGCCCTCCGCAACATGGCTTGGAACGATCTGGATGGAGATCTGAAAAGCGAACTGTCCGGCAGGTTCATGGATCTTTTGAAAATGCCGTGGCTGGAAAAACCGTCCGCCGGATTTCTCGAAGCATTCGACATCGCCGTGGAGGTCGGCGGCGCGCCGATGTTCGACCGGATGGTTGCGCTGGCCGGTGAGGCCATGGCCAAAGGAAACACAGCCGCCAGTCGCGCCGCGTTCATGTCCATGGACCGGATGATCGTTCGGAATCCGGCGGTGCTAGGATCCGCGTTTTCGAAAGATGCCGAATGGATGGCTTTCGCACCGCAACAACGGGCGTCCCTGATGTCCCGCCTCGACATCACCCAGCCGGATCAGCGGGAAATTTTCAACCGCTACCTGTCGTCGCCCAAGCACGCGGCGGGCGAACTGGAGTACTTCGCCAAAGTTTTCCCCAATCAGAATTACCTCTACGGCCATCGGCTGGTCACAACGGACGACACCACGCCAACGATCGCGGAGGTGGCGGCCGCCGATGCGCGGGTGGTCGCGGAGCTGGATGCCTTGGAGGGCGCGGCCACCAGCGAGGGAGGGGCAGCAATCCGAACGATCCGGGAGCGGTTGAAGAAGCCGGCGAAATAAGGAGACACGACATTCCTGTCGTGGGCCAATGAGACGAGAAATGGCCGCGACGGAGGCACTTTTCTTTCTCCCCTCATTGGCTTGGCGGACAAGAGTGTCCGCCCTCCTCATGATTACCGCTCGCCCATGTCCTTGCGGATGGCCTCGACCATCTTGACGTGGCGGACGTCGTTCACGGCGCTGGACTCGCTGTCCTGATTGAGGCCGTAGGGCCAGAAGTGCTGGCGATCGGCGTGGAGGACAGCGTCCTTGCCATCGAATTCGCGGAGCTGCTCCAGCGCGTATTTCCCGGTCCACAGGCCGTCCTTAATGTTCTCCTGCCACTTTCCGTGGGTGCCGATTCCTAAAGTGTGGGCGATTTCATGGATGGCGACGCGGCGGTTGATGGTACCACCCCAATTGATCCATCCATCGATATTGGCGTCCGCCGTGGGCGTGCCGGGGCTGTTGTTGGCGGTGACTTCCTTTTTGAAATGGCCGTGCTTGTTGAGGAACGCGATGCCTTCATCCATGGCGGCGACGATCTTTTTCCGGCGATCCTCGGGCCATTTGTCTGAGCCGCCCGAGAGCTTGTAGGTGATCGAACCTTTCGGTTTCTTCTTCGCCTCGGCCTCCTCAACGGCAGCTTTGTCCGCAGCTTCCTTCTCGGCGACCCGCTCCAAAACGAAGTTCCGGTCCTCGGTGTTGAGCATTTCCAACGGGATCGAAACCGTTTTGCCGTTGTCGCGGGTGACCGTCACGGTCTCGGCATCCGCCTTGACGTATTCGCCGATCAACTGACGACCATCGGCGGAAGTCCAAGTGCGGGGCACGGCCCGGGCGGTGTTCGGAGCGACCAAGGTCCAAGCCACGACGAAAATCAGTGACAACGTCGGGATGGCCGGGAGTGCGGGAAATTTCATCGGCTGGATTTCGATGCCAACAAAGGCTCCGGGAGCTTTCCCGGCAATCCGAAAACGCGACCTCCCCATTTTGTGGGACGGCCTATTTCACCTTCGCCCATTCCTCGCGGAGGACCGGATCAAGGATGGCCTGCCACTTGGTGTAGCCGGGCTCGGTCAAATGGAGGCGATCCTCGCGGAAATAGGTCTCGATCGGTTGGCCTTGAGCATCGGCGAGGTAGCTGGTGGTGTCGATGAACCGCAGCCAATCCTTGCCGGCCGTCCAATCCAGAAGCCGCTGGTTGAGCTCGTTGACTTGGGGAATCTGAAGAACACGCCGCGGCGCGATTTTCACCGAGTTGAGGATGACACGCGTCTTCGGCAGCCGGTCGTGGGTCATCGTCAGGAATTTCGTGAAATCATCGAAGGCTTCCTGCACGGTGAGCTTCTCCTGGAGATCGTTGCCGCCGCAGTAGGCGACGACGAGCTTGGGTTCGTGACGGGCGACGACGGTCTCGAAGTAAACGACGAGGTCGTTGGACACGCAGCCGCCGAAGCCGCGGTTCAGGACAGGCAGGCCGGGAAATTGTCCCTTTAAATTCGGCCACAGGCGGATGCTGGAGCTGCCAGTGAACACAATGCCGCCTTTCTCAGGTTCCTGTTTCTCGAAGGCGGCGATTTCACCGGCGAAGCGCGCCGGATTCGGACGAGGGGTGGGCTCGAGGGCGAACGAGCACCCGACGCCAAGCGACAGGACCAGCAGGCTGCGGAGGAAAGCGGAAATCATGAGGCGCTCTATAACGTGGCGGAACCGCCCGATCATAGTGCGAATTTCCACTCGTCAGAAAAAGGAATTTTGACCGCAATGGGAGCGATAGCGGACATGGACGAACTTGCTGGTTGAAATCCTTCGTCAAATTGCACGGATGATTACGGATATGAGGTTCTGAAGCGTATTTTGAGCATCCGGCCCGGTTGCAATGCAGGAAATCCTCGAATCCACCAAGATTCTTCATCCGCGATCATCCGTGTAATCCGCGGTAAATAATCTCACATCCTCTCCGGGGGCTGACATTTCCATCCGCAAAGCAGCTTTGACGGCAGCGCGATCTATCGACAGTCTATCCACCACATGACTGCCCGGGAAGCCCTCGTCGCCCTCAACATGCTGCCAAAAATCGGGCCGGTGCGGGTCCGGCGTTTGCTCGAAGCGTTCGGCGGAAATCCGGCTGCCATCCTCGGAGCCCCCACGGACCGCCTGATGCAGGTGGACAGCATCGGCCAGGAAACGGCGAAAATCCTCCACGCCTGGCAGGACCACGCCGACCCCCTCACCGAAATCCGCGAAGCCGCCGAGCGCGGGATTGCCATCATCACCCAAGACGACGAGGACTACCCCGCTCCGCGAAGCGTACGATCCTCCGCTCCTGCTTTACGTCTGGGGAAAACTGGAACCGCGCGACAAGCATGCCATCAGCATCGTCGGCTCGCGGCGGACGACGCACTACGGAGTGCAAGCGACGAGAAAGCTCTCCTATCAGATCGCACAGGCCGGCTTCACCATCATCTCCGGCCTCGCCCGCGGCATCGACACCGCCGCCCACGAAGCCGCCGTCGCCGCCAACGGCCGCACCATCGCCGTGCTCGGGTCCGGGCTGGCGAAACTTTTCCCACCGGAAAATCTCGCGCTCGCGGAAAAGATCGCTTCCGGCTTCGGCGCGGTCGTTTCCGAGTTCCCGCTGCACACCTCGCCGGACAAGCAGACGTTCCCCATGCGCAACCGCATCGTCGCCGCCTGGGCGCGGGCGGTGCTCGTCACCGAGTGCCCGGCGTGGTCCGGCTCCCTGATCACCGCCAACCTCGCGTCCGAGTATGGCAAGCCGATTTTCGCCGTCCCCGGCCCGATCGACAAACCGACCTCAGCCGGTTGCAACCAGCTCATCCGCGACGGGGCCACCCTCGTCGCCGATGCCAGCCACCTGCTCGACGACCTCGGCGAGCTGCCCTTCGCCCGCACCGCCACCGTGGCGGAACCCGCGGCGGAAATCCCCGAACTCCCGGAAGAGGAAGCCGCCGTGTTCGCAGCCGTGACGGTGGATGAGTCGTCGGTGGATCTCATCATCGAGCGCAGCGGCCTGCCCGCGCATGTCGTCACCGCCACCTTGATGAAGCTGGAAATGCGGCGGCTGGTGCGGGCGTTTCCGGGGTTCCGGTATGCGCGGCGCTAATTTTCCCGAATCCTATCAGTCACCCGGATTTCCAATTCCATGAAACCCTTTCTATCAGCATTTTTGCATCTCGTCGCTTTCGCGGTCTTTGCGTTGCCCGCTCTCGCCCAAACCTACTCGCTTGGCCTCTCCGCGATTACGGAAGGCGCTGCCGCAGGTTCCGATTCGGTCACGTTGGCCGTCGTTCCCCATACCGGAAACTGGACGGCCATTTCCAACGATCCCTGGCTCCATGTCAGCGCCGGCAGCGGCACCGGCACTGGAAGCACGAATATCATCTTCAGTTTTGATGAGAACCTAGGTCCCACCCGAAACGGGACTCTCAGCATCGGAGGACAGACGCTTACCATCACCCAAGCGGGTTCCGGTTATGTCCCGGCCGGGGAGGCTAAGCCTCTCATGCCAAGCGGAATCATTAATCCTACCGGAATTTTGAATCCGAATGGGGTAGCGGTAAACACTTCGGGTGATCTCTTCTTCACCGACCGCAGCAGTACCATCAAACGATGGTCCGCCTCCACCCATGCAATGGACATCATCGCAGCGTCCGAGAATAACCCTGCCGGCGCGGCTGTGGACTTGGGAGGGAACTTCTACTTCGTAAGTAATCTGGATGGAGCTTTGAGAAAGTGGACGGCATCAACCCAGACACTTGATACTCTGGCGACCAATGTGATGACCTATCCGAATGGCGCGACGGTGGATGCCAGCGGAAATGTTTATGTCTGCGGCGCGGGTAGCAATGCGGTGAAGATGTGGTCGGCATCGGCTCAGGTAACGTCCGACCTCTTCTCTCACCCTCGGATCTACAGCATCGCGACTGACCGCGCTGGGGACATCTATGGAATCGAACTATCAGATGGCACCTCCGCCAGCAAGGTCATCAAATGGTCGGCGGCGGGGAATTCAGCTTCCGAACTCATTTCTTCAGGACTCGATACTCCTCTGGGAATTGCTACCGACGGATCAGGAAACATCTATGTCGCCGATACAAGAAATCTAGCTATCAAAAAATGGTCACCTGTCTCGAATGCCGTTAGCACCGTGCATTCCTTCCCGGCCCCTAGGAGTCCAGAAAAGCTGGCAGTTGACGCCATGGGGAATATTTTCGTGGTCGTAGATGCCTATGACACGGTATGGAAGTTATCCCGTGCATTCGTGGATCCTTCCGCGCGCAACGTCCCCTACACTTCAGGCACAGACGCGCTTCCGGTCGTGTTGCCCATCGCTACCGACTTGATCGCGCCCTTCGCTCCGACGAGTGACCAACCCTGGCTCACCATCGGAACCATCAGCGGTGGCGTGGTGAATTACTCCTTCACCAACAACCCCAATCCGTTTCCCCGCAGTGCGGTGATTTCCCTGCTCGGAAAACCGATCACCATCACCCAGGGCGCCACCAACCTCCCGATTCCCGTCGTGACCGGAATCTCGCCCGCCACCGGAAGCATTGCAGGTGGCACGAGCGTGACGATCTCCGGCAATAATTTCACGGGAGTCACCGGCGTTTTCCTCGGTGGTGTGACAGCCGCAAACGTAACTGTAGTTAATGATACCACGCTAACGGCGATCACCGGGGCACATGCTCCGGGCGCCGTGGACGCGGTGGTCACCGGACCTAACGGCAGCGGAACGCTTGCCACAAGTTATACCTATCTCACACCGCCCACCGTGACCACGTCTACCAGCGCCGAGGTCGAGCCTGCCACCGCGATCCTTGGCGGGACTGTCGTCTCAGGCAACGGCTCGACCATCATCGAGCGTGGCATCGTTTTCTCCCTCACCTCCACCAACAACGATCCCCGGATTGGTGGAACAGGGGTGACGAAGCTCACCAGCCCCGGAACCACCGGAGAATTCACCCGCTTTGTCAGCGGACTCAACAGCCTCAGCTCTTACACTTTCGCCGCCTATGCGATCAACGGCGGCGGCCCGGGCTACTCCCCCATCGGCACGTTCAGCACGCTTGCGCCTTTCTCAGGCCTCGCCACAAACCAACTCGTCGTTGCTCCCGGTGCGGGATCGGACAGCGTTCTGCTCGTCATCAATCCCGAGACGGATTCTTGGACCGCCACGGCCAATGATTCCTGGCTGCATCTGAGTGCGGGAAACACCAGCGGCACGGGCACGAAGGCGGTCGTCTTCACCTTCGATGCGAATCCCGGAGAACCTCGCACCGGCACCCTAACCGTCGGCGACCACACGCTCAGCGTCACCCAGGCGGGAGCCGGTTATCTGCCGGCTTTGGTCACCACCCTGACATCCAACGATCTAATCGAGCCTATCAGGATTAGCGTGGACCCTTTCGGAAATGTCTTCTTTTCCGATCACCAGAACATGGCGCTCAAGCAATGGAATCCCGCGACCAACTCCGTCATCACCATCGTCTCCGAGTCGACCTCTATCCGCAACACCGCCGTGGACTCCGCTGGCAATGTTTATTTCATCGATTTCACCAACAAGCTCCTGAAAAAATGGACCGCCCCCACCCAAACCGTCAGCACGGTGATTTCTTCCGGACTGAGCTCCCCGAGCGGACTCGAAGTGGATGCGGCGGGTAATCTCTTCATCACGGATACCGGCAATCACACCGTGAAAAAATGGACGGCGGCCACGGGCCTCACGACCACCCTCTTTTCCGTCAATATACCTTACGACGTCGCGGTGGACGCGAGAGGAAATCTCTACGTCGTGGTCGGCGGCGATAAGACAATCGTCAAATGGACCGCCTCCACGCGCAGCCTCGGCACACTTGTGGCAGGGGGATTGAACAACCCGTTTGGAGTCGCGGTGGACGGCTCGGGGAACGTCTTCATCGCCGACATTGGAAACAGCACGAACAGCATGGTCAGGAAGTGGTCCGCCGTGACCGGGACAGTCAGCAATGTCATTTCCTCCGGACTCTATCAAGCGCCGGACATCACGCTGGACGCGTTTGGAAATCTCTACATTGCCGATTCCCTCAATCACGCGGTGAAGGAGTTGCCCCGCGCCTTCGTCAATCCCGCCACACGCAATATCCCGGCCGTATTCGGGACCGACTCACTGCCATCGGTCGTGCCCGCGACCACCAATCTCCGCGCGCCTTTCTCTCAGGCAGGCGGCCAAAACTGGATCATCATCAACAATACCGGCGGGTATGACTTTTTCTCCAACCCGACCTCCAATCCCCGCACCGGATCGATCAACGTTCTCGGCAGGCCAATCGCCATCTCCCAAGCGGGAAACCTAACGGGATTTCCGGCGCCGGACACGATCATGCCTAACAGCGGAAGCGTGGCGGGCGGCACCCGGGTCACCATTCGCGGTGGATTTCTCGGTGGAGCCACCTCCGTGACCATCGGCGGCGTTCCGGCGACAGATCTGGTCGTCGTCGATGAAGCCACGATCACCGCCGTCACCGGTGCCCACCCGGCGGGTGCGGTGGACGTGTTCGTCTCCACCTCGAACGGCAGCGGCTCGTGCGTCGGACTCTATCGCTATGGCGGCATCCAGGTCACCACCCCCACCAGTGACCCGGGCGGCAGACGGGCAAAACTCGGCGGAAACGTGATTGCGGATGGCGGTGAAACCATCACGGAACGCGGAGTGGTTTATGCACTAAGCGGAACGAACCGTGTCCCTCAAATTGGAGGCATCGGAGTTGGCAAATCCACCGCCACCGGGACGAGCGGGGTGTTTACCGTCACTGTCGGAACCCTCACTGTCGGGACCAACTATACATTTGCCGCGTATGCGATCGGAACCGGCGGCACGACTTACTCGGCCACAAGTTCATTCACCACAACCTCGGCAGTCACCTTCTCCAGTCCCAACCGCACGAATGGAGTCGATCAAACATACACTGTCCCGCCCGCAGTCACCACCCTCCGGGTGAAACTCTGGGGTGCTGGCGGCGGCGGGCGTCCTTCTTCTGTTCAAAGTCCGACCGCATACGGTGGCGGCGGTGGGTTCGTCAGTGGTCTATTGCCGGTGACTCCGGGAGAAGCGCTGACCTTGCGTGTCGGCGGGGGTGGCACGGGTGACGGTGGCGGGGGTGCTTCGTCGGGAAAAGGGGGGGCTTTCGGAGGGGGATCAGGAGGAGCCGATCCATCATCGGGCATCAGTGTGATTGGTGGAGGGGGCGCCTACATCCTGCGAGCCACGAACTTACTCGCCGCAGCTGGCGGAGGAGGAGGTTCCGCAAGCGGCTATCGCTCTCCGGAATCCGCCGACGGCGGCGGTGGAGGCGGCACCCTGGGTTCAAGCGTTAGCGGGAATGGCGGCGGAGGCGGCGGCCAATCCGCAGGCGGGGCGGGAGGCACCGGGGAATTCAGCGGCACTCCCGGCGGATTCGGCCAAGGCGGGGCCGGCGGCGCAAGCACCATCATCAACAGCACCAATGGAAACGGCGGCGGTGGTGGTGGCGGATACCATGGCGGCGGCGGCGGTGGCGGCGGAAACAGCAATGGTGGCGCCGGTGGTGGTGGCGGCTCCTCCTACATTGCCTTGCTCACCAACGGAATCACGATCCCCGCGAGTGGCAGGGTTCCCGGAAACACCACCGATCCTGATTACGCCCCAGGTATCAGCCTCGGCAGTACCAGCAGGGGAGGAGACGCCCTGATCGTAATCGAGGCGCTATCTCCCTTCCATGTCTGGAAAAGCCAATGGTATGCCACCACCAACAATGCCGGCATCGCCGCCGACCATGCGGATCCGTATGGGACCGGTCTCTCCAACTTGCTCGTATTCGCCTTTTTTGGCCCCGGTCAGGACCCGGCAATAGCGAAGATCAACCAGCTTCCCAAGCCGGTCACCAGTGGGGATAATTTCAGCTACACCTTCACCGAGCCCGTCGGTGTGGGCGGACTTACCTATGGTGCCGAGTGGAGTTCGACCCTCGCCCCCGGGACGTGGCAAGCCATCCCGGACACCGGCAGTGGACCCCTGCATATTTTCAGCACTCCCCTCGGCGGCAATGGGAGAGGCTTCATCCGCCTGAAAGTCACGGCTCCATAATCGAACTGGCGAAACATCCAGCACAGCGGCCTGCCCGCGCATGTCGTCACTAAGGCGACCTTGATAGAGCTGGAAATGCGGCGGCTGGTGCGGGCGTTTCCCGGGTTCCGCTACGCGCGGCGGTGAGCTGCCGGAACTGGATCGGCCTCGCCCATTCACGCTGCAGCAGGAGTGTTAGCCGGGTGAATTGGCCGCTCGAAGACGAGATCACCCTTCTCCGCGTAACCGGCTGAGATGGTGGGGAAGTTCGCTTGGACAAACCTCCAACCCTCCGCAGCCATCCTGCGGATTTCCTCCTGATAAGCGGGCTGTAGATTCCCAGTGAAGAATTCTCCCTTCAGCGGGATTCTCACAAACGCGTATTCGTAGATTGGTGGATTCATGTGCAGGTTAATGTCCGAGCTCAGTTCCAGACCCCCGGTCGGATCAGGCGGCCAGCCGAGATCTGGATTAGCTTTGCCGGATGTTCCGGCAAGGTCTGGCCAGGTTGCCAGAGGGGTGCCGGATGTTCTCCACTTTTGACATTCTCCGACAGCTATCAGGCGTGGGCGGGACGGAGCGACCCAAATCAGAGGTTTCTTTGCTGGATGGCGGAACCCGGCTGCGAACTGCATGACGAACCTCCAGCGAGCTATGCAATTTGCTCGGATCCTTTCGCGGAATTCCCTTTCACGCCGCGGCCACCTGGTCGCAACTGGCTTATTTTGAGAGGCCCCGTCATTCGAGGCCGCGAATGGCGAGGATTGTGCAAAGGAACGGCCGTCCCGGAGGTTTTCCGGGAGGCAACCCAAACCAAACCGCAACGACCATGACAAAACTCGAAATGAAAGGCACCTGGAACGAAACCAAGGGCAAACTGAAGCAGAAATACGCCGATCTCACCGACGACGACCTGCTCTTCGAAGAGGGCAAGGAGGACGAACTCCTCGGCCGCCTCCAGAAGAAGACCGGCCAAACCAAGGAGGACATCCGCGACGCGATCGCCAAACTTTAATTCTCACCATCATGAAATCCAACAATACACCCAATGGGGACACCGAACTGCACGACCTTTTCGTGGACCAACTCCGCGACATCCTCTGGGCAGAGAAGGCGCTTGTGAAAGCGCTGCCGAAGATGGCCAAAGCCGCCAACGACGCGAAACTTGCCGATGCAATCACCAAGCATCTCGCCGAAACCAAAAATCACGTCGTCCGCGTGGAAGACGTGTTCAAAAGCATCGGCCTCGCACCGCGGGCGAAAAAGTGCCCGGCGATGGAGGGTCTTCTCAAGGAAGGCGACGAACTCGCGGAAGAGTATGCGGATTCCACCGCGCTCGACGCGGCGCTTATTTCCGCCGCCCAGAAGGTGGAGCACTACGAAATCGCCACCTACGGGACGATCCGGGCCTTTGCTCAGCGTCTCGGCTACGCGGAGGCGGTCAAGCTGCTGACGGCCACCATCGAGGAGGAAGGCAATGCCGACCACAAGTTGACGGAAATCGCCATGGGCGGGGTCAACCAGATGGCAGTCGCCTGATTTCGCAGGGTTTGCCTGACTCAAAACGCACTTGCCGGAATGGTCCGGCAGGTGCGTTTTTGCGCGTCCTGGCACCTTTGGCACGACTGCGATCGCCGGCGGGCAATCCTGTTGCATTTTCAAGAAACCTCACCAATCGGCTTGCCAAGTTCGCCGTCCCGAGCCTAGTCCCTCAACCCACAGCCGCTTAACGGCCCTCTTTCACCATGGGAAAAACACTGATTATCGCCGAGAAACCCAGCGTCATGACCGACTTGGGCAAGGTCCTCACCAAGGTCCTCGGCAAGTTCGACAAGAACGGCTCCGGTCGTGATATTTTCTTCGAAAACGACACCGCCATCATTACCTCCGCCGTCGGCCATCTCGTCGAGCTGCGGATGCCGATGGGCCCCAATGGCAAGAAGCTGCCGTGGAATTTCGGCGTGCTGCCAGCGATCCCGGACAAGTTCGAGCTGGACCCGATTCCCGATTCCGAGGCGCGCCTCAAGCAAGTCCTGAAGCTGGCGAAGCGCAAGGATGTGGATCTCATCGTCAATGCCTGCGACGCCGGCCGTGAGGGTGAGCTGATTTTCCGCTACATCATGGAAATCGGCCAGATCGAGAAGCCCGTGAAGCGGCTCTGGATGCAGTCGATGACTAGCAACTCGATCCTCGAAGCGTGGGAAAACCTCCGCTCCGGCGAGCAAATGAAGCCGTTGGCCGATGCCGCGAAGTGCCGTTCCGAGTCGGATTGGCTCGTCGGACTGAACGCGACCCGCGCCCTTACCTGTTTCAACTCCCGCCACGGCGGATTCAACATCACCGCCGCCGGCCGCGTCCAGACGCCGACGCTCGCCATCCTCGCCCAGCGCGAGGCGGAGATTCAGGCATTCAAGCCGACGCCATATTTCGAAGTGCATGGCACGTTCGGCGTCGAGGCTGGCGACTATCTCGGCAAGTGGATCGACGAGAACTGGAAAAAGGATGAAAACGCTCCGCTTTCCAAGCCCGAGCGCATCTGGGACCGCCAAACCGCCGAGGCGATCCAAGCCCGTTGCCAAGGCAAGACCGGCAAGGTTTCCGAGGAGAAGAAGGCCAGCACGCAGATCGCCCCGCAGCTTTACGACCTCACCACGCTGCAACGTGAAGCTCCGTTTTCCGCGAAGGGCACGCTTCAAATCGCCCAAGCGCTTTACGAAAAGCACAAGATGATCACCTACCCGCGGACCGATTCGCGGTATTTGCCGGAGGATTACACCTCCAACGTCCGCGAGACGATGCGTGACGTCGGCAACAGCGATCTCGACGTGGCGAAATACGCCAAGGCCGTGCTCGCCGGCGGCGACGGCGAACCGAACGGCGGCCCGCGTTTCCACAAATCGCGCCGCATTTTCGACAGCAAGAAGGTGTCGGATCACTTTGCGATCATCCCGACCGGCAAGTTTGCCAAGCTCAGCGATGCCGAGCAGAAGCTTTACGACATGATCGTGAAGCGCTTCATCGCGGTTTTCTATCCGTCCGCCGAATTCGAGCAGACGACGCGGCTTACACGGATCGAGCAGGATTGCTTCAAGACGGAAGGACGCATCCTGGTCAAACCCGGCTGGCTTGAAGTTTACGGCCGTCGCCCCGGTGTAGCCGCAGGAAAGGACGAACTCGTCCCCGTCCGCGCCGGTGAAACCGCCCACGCCGACCCGGTGGACGTCCTCGCCGAGGAAACCAAACCACCCGCCCGGATGACCGAGTCCACGCTTCTCTCCGCGATGGAAGGTGCCGGCAAACTCATCGACGACGAAGCCCTCCGCGAAGCCATGGCCGAACGCGGTCTTGGCACTCCCGCCACCCGCGCCGCGACCATCGAAGGCCTGATTTCCCAGAAATACCTCGCCCGCGAAGGCCGAGAACTGTTCGTTTCCGGCAGCGGCATGCGCCTGATTGATCTCGTCCGCGAGATGGAAATCGAAGGCCTCTACTCGCCTAAACTCACCGGCGATTGGGAATTCAAGCTGCGCCAAATGGAGCACGGCAACCTCAAGCGCAGCGATTTCATGAAGGAGATCATCTCCTACACCAGCGAGATCTGCACCAAGGCCCGCCACGCCGCCGATCTCGCGAAGAGCGAAGTTTTCCCCGACCTCAAAGTCGCCTGCCCGATGTGCGGCGCGAAAAGCCTTAAGCAAACCGAGGCCACCTACGAATGCCGCGAGCCCGAATGCAAATTCAAGGCCAAGAAACACATCGCCGGCCGCCTGCTCACCGAGGAGGAAGCGACCCAACTCTTCACGACGAAACTCGTCGGTCCGCTCACCGGCTTCCGTTCGAAGTTCAACAAACCGTTCGATGCAGCGCTCGAACTGGACGCAAAATTCAAGATCAACTTCGTCTTCGAAAACGACGACCGCGACGGCCCGCCGGATCTCACCGAAGAGCATTTCATCGGCGAAGCCAAAACCGAAGACGGCAAGTCCTTCAAGGTTTTCGCAACCGACAAGGCCTACCACGTCCCGGAAATCGTCACCAAGAAGGACCCGCACGGCATCCGCATCGGCAAGTCCATCCTCCAGTGCGAAATCCCACAGGACCAGATGCTCAAACTCATTGCCACCGGCAAGACCGACGTCCTCAAAGGCTTCGTCTCCAACCGCACCAAGCGCAAGTTCGACGCCCACCTCACGTTCGATCCCAAAGACGGCAAGATCGGTTTCGACTTCCCGCCGCGCCCCGTGAAAAAGGTCGCCGCGAAGAAGACCGCGAAGGCGAAAGAAGCTTGAGGAACCTGGAGCATTCCGCTCAGGCTCGCCCCGAATTCACCCACCTTGCAATCTGCTAGCGAGTTGCTTCACTCGGGCATGCCCGGCGACTGCGTTCTCCCCAAGGCCATGAAGCTGCACGGGATTCTCCCGCTGCTGTTAGTCGTGGTGTTGGTGCTCTTTCCCCACCCGGCTGACGCATGGAGTTCGAGGGCGTCAAAAACCTATTACAAGGTCAAGCATGCGGAGGGGATGGTTGAGGAATATCGCCAGAATTCCGGAAAACTATCGGATGGGCAAAATCGCTGGGATTCGATTCGGAAGCACACCCAATTGGTATTTCCGGAACAGCCCGATCCGTTTCTCGACAATTGGAAACAGGATCTCGTTTACCGAGCTCCGGGATTGCACGGGGAATTCGATGTCTATTCGATCGGTGCGGACGGAATCGACAACCAAGGAGGAAAGGACGACATCTCAAACTGGAACGGGGTGAATGAGGGATACTATTGGAAGGGATCCTGGCCTCTCGGGCGATTCACCATCATCGCATCCTCCGTCCTTGGAATCTTCATTTTTTGCGCAATGAGCAAAATCCCACGACATCTCGGAAGACCAATTGCCGGTCTGGTCATCACCGCCGGCGTGACATCAGGCAGTTTTTGCCTCCTCCATCCGGGGATCATCCCCTCTCGCAACGTTCCATTATCTCTGATCATCACTGCATCAGGTTTTCTTTCGCTCGTGTTTCTGATCCGGGCGTTGAGAAATTTTCGGTATTTCAGCCTTTAGTTCAGAAACGGATTCACCATCCACACCTCGTCCTACCTCTGACCGTGGCGACTGGAGAGATGGAAAAATTCGATTGCGCTGACCCGGGAACTACCGACGATGCGGCAAAGAGCGGCGTGCCATGTCCACCACCGAGCCTGAAAGTTTGACGAAGCTGTTGGATGACCAGCGCTCCGCGTTCCTGCGGGAAGGTCCGCCGACCCTAGCACAACGGCGCGAGCACTTGGACCAGTTGGCAAGATCCATCCTCGGTCACCGTGATAAACTGGCCGCAGCTATCAGCGAGGACTTCGGCCACCGTTCTCAGCAGGAAACCTGGAGTCTGGAACTGATGCCCGTGGTGCATGGCATCCGCCATATCCAAAGCCATCTGAAAAAATGGATGCGGCCGGAGCGGCGGCATGTGGAAACGACCTTCTGGCTGGGTTCCAACCGTGTCATCTATCAACCACTGGGCGTGATCGGCATCATTTCGCCATGGAACTATCCGGTCGCGCTCGCGCTGATGCCGCTGGCCACCGCGCTCGCCGCGGGCAACCGCGCGATGATGAAGCCATCGGAACTAACACCCGCCACTTCGGCGCTGATGGACAAGATGCTGCGAGAGATCTTTGCCGAAGACCGGGTCGCTGTCGTTGCCGGCGACGCCACTCTCGCCGCGGTATTTTCGAGCCTGCCATTCGATCACCTGCTGTTCACCGGCAGCACGGCGGTCGGCCGCAAGATCATGCGCTCGGCCAGTGAGAACCTGGTGCCGGTCACGCTCGAACTGGGCGGCAAATCACCGGCGATCATCGGGCGCGGCTCTTCGCTGAAGCGCGCGGCGCACAGTATCGCCTGGGGCAAGCTGGCCAATGCCGGCCAGACTTGCATCGCGCCGGACTACGTGTTGGTCGCGGAGGAAGAGCTGGAGGATTTCATCAGTCACTTTCTATCCGAAGTCGCGGACCTCTATCCGGAAATTGCCACGAACCCGGACTACACCACCATCATCAACGATCACCACTATCAGCGGCTCGCGGGCTTGCTGGACGACGCGCGTGCCAAAGGCGCCCGAATCCGGGAAACCGGAGGAACCTCCGCCGGGCGCACCCATCCGCGGACGTTCCTGCCGGTGGTCGTCAGCTGCCTAACTGATGAGATGGCGGTGGCCAGGGAAGAGATCTTCGGCCCCATCCTGCCGGTCATGCCGTACCGGACCATCGAGGACGCCATCGATTATATCAACGCCCGACCGCGGCCGCTGGCACTCTATCATTTCGGATCGAATGATCATGACCGGCGTCAAGTCATGGAGCGCACCACCTCCGGCGGCGTCGCATTTGACGACACGCTGTTGCACTATGCGCAAGATGACCTTCCGTTTGGCGGTGTCGGTGCGAGCGGTATGGGTGCCTACCACGGCCATGATGGATTCAAGACCCTGAGCCATGCGAAGGGCGTGTTCGAACAGTCAACGGTCAATGGCATGGACCTCATCCGCCCGCCCTTCGGCAAGTGGTTCGACGTAGCGATGAAATGGTTGCTCCGTTAGGCGCGGCGCCGAGGTGAATTGTAGCGGCTTCACTCTGGCAGCGCGATCAGTGGCGGCTGGCCGCCCCACACTGGATGGGACGGGTCGAGCAGGTTTTTTCCATCCAACATCACTCGCCCGGATTTCCGATCGATCGGCAATGATCTAACGCTGTTGTCCGTCCACAAGATCACCGCCTTGCCATCGAAGGGCTGCGGGTCGAATCTGGTGGTTCCACGAACCAATGGGATGATGGCAAGCGGGCGGATAGTTTTGTCCGTGGTTTCCGAGTTTCCGATGTAAGCGAAGCCGCACTCGCCCGGAGCCACGGCGTTGTCGCCATCGATCAGGCCGTCCGGCTTATGGACACCCGGGATGTGGGCGTAGAACAGTCTTTCCGATTGAGTGAACTGCGCATGGATCAGTTGGCGGAAGCGGTCGTTGGCCGTGTTGCCGGTGATCTGTTCGGTGTTGGTTGCATCGGCAACGGCCTTGGCAGTGGCATCATTCGGGTAGCTTCCGTATTCCGATTGAAATTCAAACAACGCGAGCCCGATCTGGCGGGCATTGTTGATCGCTTCGGTTTGATCGGCCTTCTTGCGCTGGCGGATGACCAGCGGAGCCGTTAGGCCGGCGAGCATCGCGATCCCGAGGACGCAAAACCCCAGATAACCGGTCACCAATCCCGCGATGGCCAGTCCGCCGCCGGATTGCGCGCCGGCCGAGCGTTTGATTCTGCCCAGCGCGAGGTGGCCGCAGATCACGGCGGGAATGGCGGTCAGCCCGGCCGAGAAGAGCGCGAGAATGCCGAGGACAAGGCTCCAGATCGCGAGGCCGGACGTCCGGGCGGCGGATGGATGAGTGCCCTCCGGCGGGTTGTCGCCGATTCCCGGAACCGTGGACAAAGGCAGCCAGCCCGACGCGCCTTCGTACCACGCCATTTCTGAAAGCTGATAGGTCCCGTCGGCGAGTCCCGAGCGAACGTGTTCCAGCGGGAATGGGCCGCATTGCTGGCCTTTGTGTTGGATGAAGATTTGCATGATGGAGGACGAACCGCGGATAAACCGCTTCACTCGTTAGACTGCGGATCGCTCCTGGACTCCGCAAGGTGAAAGTCGAGAGCCGATCCTTCCTGTGAGAACCCAAAAAAGGTTCTTCGCCCTCCCCCTCACACGTGGAGATGGGGCTTCCGCGGCCATTTAGAGGTTGATTCAGAGGGGGGTGACGGTAACGTGGCGATCGTTCCCTTCCGCGGAAAACTCCCCCGCCTGATGAAGCTGCTCCCCTGCCTGCCAGCCGTCGCGATGTCCGTCCTTCTGACGGTGACGCTGCCCGCGGCATCCTCGATCAACTCCATCAACAAGGTCGACTGCAGCGGCGATGAACTCCGCGCGCCGCCAGCCACATGGGACAATTCCGCGCTCGTGACCTTTACCCCGCACGCGGGTGCGACCTCTTCCAAGCTGATTATCTCGCCGGGTGCGGTTAGAAAGCTCATCCGCGCCGCCGCCGTGAAACCCCTGCCCTAACTCCCATGAAACTACTTCTCCCCCTCGCAGCCTTGCTTCTCTCACTGCCGCCCCGCGCCGCCGCCCAAGGCAGCCTCATCCCGCCTCCCGGCGTGCCGGCACCGACGATGAAAACGCTGGACCAGGTCGAGCCGCGCAAGGAGGTCAACGCGACGAACACCCCGGGCGATGCGACCTATCAGTTCATCATCTCCTCCCCCGGCTCCTACTATCTGGGCGGGAACCTCACGGGCGTGGCTGGAAAGCACGGTATTCGCATCGGTGCCGCGGATGTGACGCTGGACTTGAAAGGCTTCAGCCTGATCGGTACGGCGGGGTCGCTGTCGGCGATTCATACCTTCGGCGGCGGAAAAAACCTGAGGTTGCGGGATGGGATCATCCGTGAGTGGGGCAGCGATGGGGCGAACTGCCAATTTGCCCAGTACCCCGTGTATGAGAATTTACATTTCTACAAAAACGGCGTCGACGGCTTCAAGCCCGGCGGGGGCTCGATCATCAGAAATTGCGTCTCCAGCTACAATTTGGGAGCGGGTTTCACTTTGGGAGGCGTCGGTAGCAGTGATGGTGGAGTCAACGAGACCGCCGATGACGGGATCATCGAATCCTGCTTTGCCACCGGCAATGGCGGCGATGGTTTCCAAGTCCGGGGAGTTGTGATGACCGGTTGTGAAGCCCGCCTGAACACCGGCTATGGCTTGAAGGCCACAAGTCCCAGCACCGTTTCCCAGTTCATGGCGATCGGAAACACCGGCGACGGAATCTTCGTCGCTGCGGGCAGCACGCTCACTGGCTGCACCGCCCGCGACAACACGGGAGCGAATGGAATCCTTGTCGGCGAGGGCAGCACGCTGACCAACTGCACTGCCTCCAGCAACGATGTGGAATACGGCATCAACGCCGACGATCGCTGCACGCTCACGAACTGCACGTCCAACTTGAACACCAGTGACGCCGCCGATTCCCGGGGGATCTTCACCGCAGCGCAATGCACCATCACCCAGTGCACGGCCGATGGAAATTTGAACACGAACGCGACACCCAGCAACGCGACAGGAGGCGGCATCCTGGCGGGTGCAAGCTCGACCATCCAGAATTGCACGGTGGTCGGCAACAAGGGCGACGGCATTCAAATCTCCAGCGACAGCCGGGTGGTGGGAAACAATTGCGACAGCAACGGATTCAGCGGTGGGAACGCGGCAGGCATTCATTCCACCGGCTCAGACAACCGCATCGAAGGAAACAATGTAAGCGACAACACCCGAGGGATTGATGTGGATTCCAGCGGCACGCTGATCATCAAGAACAGCGCGGCGACCAATGCGATCAACTATGAGATCGCCGGAAACAATGTCTTCGGGGAAATCGTCAACCGCACCGCCCTGCTCGTCGCTGCGGTTAGTGGAAGCGCCGCGGTCAGCTCCGCCGGGACGACGGATCCGTGGGCGAACTTCAGCTACTGATGTCCGGATAGATTCGGGTGTGTCCTCGCCGCAATTTCGCGAACTTCAGCCTGCTTTCTTTGCTGTCCCCGAAACATCCTTTCCGAAGCTTGCGTAACCCAAAACCCTACCATGCGCCTACCGATCCTCTTCACCCTCGCCCTCGCCGCCAATCTAACCGCCGCGCCGATTCCTGAAGCTGCTTACGAAAACGGTCTTGCCATCGGTTGCCAGGCATATTCGTTCAAGGAGTTCAGCGCCTTCGAAGCCATCGCCAAAACAAAAGAGGCGGGTGGGAAGATCATCGAGTTTTATCCCGGGCAAAAGCTGCGTCCGGATTCGTCGAAAGAGGAAATCGTCCATCACAACGCGAGCGAGGCGGTGGTGAAGGCGCTGATGGACGAGTGCAAGCGCCAGGGAATTTCGCCGGTCAACTATGGTGTTGTGGCGGCCCACAACGCGGACGAGGTAACAAAGATCATGGCCTTCGCCAAGAAGATGGGACTTTACGCGGTGTGCACGGAATCCACGGAGCAGGTGGCTGCGTGGGAGGCTGCGGCCAAGGCTTTCGACATCAAGGTCGCCTTCCACGAACACGGCGGCTCGATGTCGAAGCCCGACTACAAGGTTTGGCACCCGCTCTACATCCGGGGCGTGGTCGAGAGCCGCGACCCGCGGGTGGGCGCGTGCGCGGACCTGGGGCACTGGTGCACTTCGGGCCTGAAGCCGATCGACTGCCTGCGCATTCTAAAAGGCCACATCGTGAGCGTGCATCTCAAGGACAAGTCGGAGATGGGAGAAAAGGCAGTGGTCGTGCCGGCCGGCAAGGGTGTGGTGGATGTGGCGGCGTGTATCGCGGAGCTGAAAAAGCAGGATTTCAAAGGCCATTTCTCGATCGAGCATGAGAACGATTGGAAAAACAACGTGCCGCAGATCAAGGAGAGCATCGAGTTCGCCAAAGGCGAGTGGGCGAAATAAGCCGAGCGATCCCATGCGGCGAACGGCTGCGTGCTGGCGCGAAATCGAGCGATTTTCGGAAGCGCTTTGACACTCAGCCGCAGTTTGGGCATGTTCCCGGCCATGCAAGCCATGCAATTCGAGCAATCCGTCGTTTCCATCCTGAAACGCGACAAACGTTTTGACCCGCATGCTTATTTTTTCCTCAAGGACGCCCTGGACTTCACGCTGAAGCGGATCGCCGAATCTAACGGCGGTCAGGCGCGCCATGTCAGCGGACCGGAATTGCTGGCCGGCTGCCGGGATTACGCGCTTGAACAATTCGGGCCGATGGCATCCACCCTCATGAACGAGTGGAGCATCCGCAAATGCCAGGACCTCGGCGACATGGTGTTCCACCTCATCGAGGAGCAGGTCTTCGGCAAACAGGAGTCCGACAAGAAGGAGGATTTTTCAGAGGTCTTCGATTTCCAAGCCTCGCTGATAGATCCGTTCATGCCAGCGCGCCGGACCGCCAGCCCGGCAAAAGCCTCGCGTGGCGAGCGTGCGGTTTCCTAACTCTCCTCCGCCGGCGGGACATTTGGCAGCGGCGGGGGCATCCACTTTGGAGCCTTCGGAGTGACATCCATCCGCACGGCGATGATCGCCAGCCCGATCAGTCCGAGCGCCCCGCCCCAGCCGACGGTGAATGCCGTCACCAGCCCGATGACAAATGGCGCGAACACCATCAGCCCGATGATCATCCCGCTCGGATTCATTTCGTAAGCCAGGATCGACAAGCGCAAACGCGAGCGGGCGAGCGACAAACCGACCAGCGTGTAGGCGATTACAGCCGCCAGAGCAGTGATGTGATAGAGCCAGCCGCAGCCGTTGGATTGCGCGCCAATCCCGAACAACGGCGCGGCACAACCAGCGAGCATCGATGCGAGATAGAGCGCCAGCACCGCCACCCGCACGCCGATCCGTTGGAAGGCCGATGCACCGATCGCTCCCGCGCTGATCATCGCCGAACCGCCTAAAATCGTTCCGGCACAGGCCGCTTCATGCCACCATTCAATGCCGCCGACCATGTAGCGCACCACCACGTAAGGCAGCAGGGAAACAAACGTTAGAGCGCAAAGCCCCCAGAGCGTGATGAATTTCCCGAAGACCACTTTCCAGCGGTCGAGTTTCGTGAGCAACAGCAATTCATGATTTCCCTCTTCGAGTTCCTGGCCCATCAGAATCACGCCGCCCATCGGCATGATCACCAGACAGATCGCCGTGACAACCATCCAAAATGGTCCGGACGTTCCTAGCAGTTCGAGGTTCAGCATCCCGCTGTAAGGCGTGCTCTCCGCCGCGTGGCCCATTTGGAACTCCACCGCCATCGCCACCACCGCGAACAGCTGGATGGCCAGAAATGGATAGACGAAACTGCCGCGCCGCAAACTTTGCCGCAACTCCTTTGCCGTCATCGGGTCGAAACCCTCGGGCAGATCGTTCTTCCATGCCGCTTCCAACGCTGGGAAAGGTGACAGTTCGTTTTCCCCAACGCAAGCCGCTGGACGCACGGTGACTTCGAGGTATCTTCGCCCCATGGCCATCGAAACCCGCAACGTCCTCGGATCCGTTCTGCAGCCCTGTTCGCTCGACCCGCTCACCGGTTGGAATCGCGACGGTTGCTGCCGCTCCGGCGCGGGCGATCACGGCGTCCACGTCGTCTGCGTCCGGGTGGATCAACGGTTTCTTGAATTTTCCAGACTGAGCGGCAACGACCTTAGCACGCCCCGCCCCGAATACGGCTTCCCGGGACTCAAGCCGGGCAACCAATGGTGCCTGTGCGCGTCCCGCTGGCAGGAGGCCTTCGAAGCCGGGTTCGCGCCCGACGTGGTCCTTGAAGCGACCCACGAATCAGCCCTGGAATTCATCGACCTGGAGAGCTTGAAGCGGCATGCTTGTTAGGATGGACTGTCCGTATTTCGAGATACCGCCAGCACAGCCAGGCCAAGCCCCACGAAGTCAGGGCGAATACTCCAAGGCGCAGCAACTGCCATGGCCCGGTTAGAAGCCACAGCCACGGCAGCACGATTCCGAGAAACAGCGGAACCGGGGTATGAAACAAGTACAAGCCGAAGCTCAGCTTCCCCACATGCTGCACGGCCGGATGTTCCAGGATTTTTTCTCCGATCCCACCGAAGCCCGCCAGGGTGGCTGAGATCAGTCCCGCGAATACCACCGAGACCAAGGTCTGTTGGATATAGCAAAATCCATCCAACGGACGCTCCATCTCGTTGAAGGTGTAAAGCACCACATAGCCAGCCAACGCGATCCAAGCGACCCAGGTCAACCGCTTATCTCCCGCCTTCATTCCACGCTCCAGTGCGAGCGCCAGCAGGGCTCCGACTCCGAAATAGTCCATCGCGGTGGAGGTGAACGCCTCGCTGTGGTGGACCTCGGGAAACCATAGCGCCAGGATCATCCGGAACAAGGGACCCACCGCCACGAATGCCAGGAACGCCATCCCTAGCAGTTTTCTCGGAACAAGGAAAACCACCAGCGGCCAGAACAGATAGAACTGGATCTGGACCGAGAGCGTCCAGTAATGGGCCGTCCCCGATGGCCAATTCTCCATGTAGGCCATGTGAAAATTCGACCAATGTCCGAAGTAAGCCAGCCAGTGCTGCCGGATGTCGGGAGCTCCGACGATGATCGCAAACAACATCGCCACATAGCATGGCACCAGCACTCGCAGCAGCCGTCGCTTCTGGAAATGCAGGTAGGCCTTGGTCCGCCACCTCCCGCCGCGGTGCTCGGCGGCGGTCCGCTCATGGAGCAGGATGCGGGTGATCAGAAAACCGGTTAGAGTCAGGAAAAAGAACAGCCCGATCTCGAAAGGAATGGACCCGCGCCACACCGGAGGCGCCCAGTGCAGCCACATCACCCCCAGCACCGCGAAGGCACGCCAACCGTCCAATTGAGTATTTCGAATCGCCGCCAAATCCAGTGGAGGCTGTCACGAGCCGGTGGCGAGTGCAATGCCGGGATACAGGCATGCGCTCCGAAGTGCTGGAAGCTCTGCTCCATAGGGCGCGGAGCTCTTCCTCTCCTCTACAACCGAAGAGCTCCGCACCCCATCCGGCAGAGCCGGATCTGCCACGGGCGCGAGCAAAGCTTCGCACAGTCCGGATGTCAGCTCTCGAAGTACGTATAACCCGCCAGCCCCTCGCGGAACAAATCGAGAATCTCGCGGCGTTCCTTTGGCGAGATGCGGCCTTCGGTGACGGCCTTCTCAGCGAAGGTGCGAAAGCGGGTGACGAGTTCCTTCGGGTCAAACTCCACATAGCTGAGCACGTCGGCCACGGTATCGCCCTCAACCTCGTGGGTGTAGACGGGCTTGCCCTTTTCGAGATGGACGCCGACGACATTGGTGTCGCCTAGCAGGTTGTGGAGATCACCGAGGGTTTCCTGATAGGCTCCGACGAGGAAGACGGCGAGGTAGTAGGGCTCGTCCGGTTTGAAGTCGTGGAGCGGGAGGATTTTGGCGACGTCCTCCTTATCGATGAAGCGGTCGATCTTCCCGTCGCAGTCGCAGGTGATGTCGGCGAGCACGGCGCGGTGGCGTGGTTTCTCACCCAGCCGGTGAATGGGCATGACGGGGAAAACCTGATCGATGGCCCACGAGTCGGGCAGAGATTGGAAAAGGCTGAAGTTGCCGTAGTAGAAATCGACGAGGGTGGATGAAAGCTCGCGGAGATCTTCCGGGATGTCGTCGTCGAGATCGGCAATGATGTTGGAGATGCGGGTGAGGATGTGCCAGAACCAGGCTTCGGCGAGGCCGCGTTCGCGGAGGGTGGCGGCGCCGTAGAAGAACTGGGCGCGCATCTGGTCGCGGTAATACATGGCATCGTTGAAGCACTCCTGGAGGTTCTTCTTATTGATGACCTTGTTGACCTCGATGATGTTCATGAGGTTCTGCGGGGCGTTTTCCGGAATCGGCGGGGCTTCCTCGCTGGTCTGGGCGCTGGTGACGTCGAGAATGTTGAAGACGAGCACCGAGTAGTAGGCGACGACGGCGCGGCCGGACTCGGAGATGAGGTTGGGGTGCTGGACGCCGGCCTTGTCGCAAATTTGCGAGATGACCTCGACGATGTCGGTGCAGTATTCCGCGACGGAGTAGTTGCAGGACGAGTGGAAATTAGTGTGCGAGCCGTCGTAATCGACCGCCATGCCGCCACCGATGTCGAGCACGCCCATGGGCGCGCCTTCCTTGACGAGGTCGCAATACATTCTAACTGCCTCGGTCGCTCCTTCGCGGATCGCAGCGATGTTAGGAATCTGCGAACCCTGGTGGTAATGCAGCATTTTCAGACAGCCGATGTAGCCGGAATCCTTGAGGTGATCGACCACGGCGATGACCTGCGAGGCGCTGAGGCCGAAGACGGATTTGTCACCGGCGCTGTCCTGCCAATGCCCGGAGCCCTTGGTGGAGAGGCGTACACGGACGCCGAGATTGGGGAGGATGCCGAGCTTGCGCGAACGCTCGAGAATGAGGTCGAGCTCGCTGGGCATTTCGAGTACGAGCATGATCCGCAGGCCCATTTTCTGCGACTGAAGGGCGAGATCGATGAATTCCTCGTCCTTGTAGCCGTTGCAAATCAGATAGGCCTCGGGGTCGTGCATGTGCGCGAGCGCGGCGATGAGCTCGGGCTTGGAACCGGCTTCGAGACCGTAGTGATAGCGTTTTCCGAACTCGGCGATCTCCTCGATGACCTGACGCTGCTGGTTGACCTTGATCGGATAGACGCCGCGGTATTCTCCACGGTATTTGGAATCCTTGATCGCCTTGCGGAAGGATTCGTTGATTTCCGCGATGCGGGAATGAAGGAGATCGCGGAAACGGAGGAGCACCGGCAGGTGGGTGCCGCGGTCGCGAAGACCGTCGATGACTTCAAAGAGCGAGATCTCGGCCTGGGCCTCGTCGTCCTCGAGGCGGACGGTGACGTGTCCATTCTTGTTCACGCCGAAGAAGCCGTGGCCCCAGGTTTCGACGCCATAAAGTTCGGCGGATTTGTCGGGAGACCAGGCGTTTTCAGATTTGCGCTTGGCGGGTTTCGCAGGAGCGTTGGCGGAAGGAGGAGTCATGGGCGAAAGGAGGCGACAATCTAGGGTCAATCGGGAATCGATCAACGGAATTCAAAAGGGGGCGGAAAATTCTTCAGCGGGCCGGCGGTTTCCACTCGGGGTATTCCTTTTGAAGAAGCTGGCGATTCGTTTCCGCTTCGTTCTTCTGACCTAGTTTTTCAAGGACGTTGATGAGCTTCCACAATGCCACGGGCCGCAGCTCCCTGTCGTCCACGTTGAACTGGACGACGGTTTCATATTTGCCGGCGGCCATTTTTGCATCGCCCGCCTGGAGATCGAGATCGCCGTCGAGGATTTTGAGCCCGGCGCTTGTGTGACCCTGTGGGCGCAGCGCGATGGCTTCGTCCGCTGCCTTGCGGGCTTCCGGAATGCGCTTGAGGTCGAACAGGGCGCGGCCGCGATCCAGCAGTCCGTCGGCTTTCCAACCGGGGTTGTCTTCGACGGCGAGGACGTTGTCCACGGCGGTTAGAGCGCCCTCGGCATCTCCGGCTTCGAGGCGGGCCTTTGCGAGGTAGCGCCAGACTTCCTTGGGAGTTTCGCGGGGTTCCTCTGGAGTGGAAACGAGAGCGAGCGACTTGGCGGCAGAGGTGAAATCGCCGGCATTGTAGGACTGCATGCCAGACCATTGGATCGCCTGATCGGGAATATCCGCATCGTACTTTCCGATGATGGCGAGATTGATTTCCGCGGCGAGTTTCGCCGGATCCTGGGAGGCAAAGTAGCCGAGTGCTAGGAGGACTCCGGCGTGCTTGCGGTAAGCGTCCGGCCGCAGGGTGCGGGCTTTCTCAAGATAGCTAACAGCGTCCTTGGCGGCGTTGGTTTTCACGAGCCCCCAGCCGATCCAGTAGTTTGCTTCGCCTTGGAGGTTGTCGCTGAGGCTCTTGACATTTTTTAACAGTCCCTGGTAGCGGACGATCATGTCCGGGATGTTGTTGTCAGCGCGGCGCAGGCGGGCGGACTCGAGCCAGGCAAATGACATCAGATCGTCCGGCGTGCCGGCTGTGGCGGTCAGGCGGTCGAAATCCGCGATGGCCTTCGCTGGCTCAGCGCTCTCGACGTAGGCTTTCGCGCGCTTGGCAAGGGCGGAAGGGATGCGGGCATCGTCGGGATATTTGTTGATGAAATCGGTGAGTGAGCGGATTGCCCCTTGGCCGTCGCCGGCTTCTGATAGACACCAGCCGCGCTGATAGAGCAGACCCGGGCGGTTTTTCTCGCTGACGAGGCCGGCGTTGATTTCGCTATAAACCTTGGCGGCGGCGGCGACCTCCTTGTTGGCGAACAGGAATTCCGCTTTCATCATCAGCGCGGTGTGGATCCGGGCATCCCCCGGGCGCGACTTGCGGTAAAGTTGGAGAAAGGCATCCACTTGGTCCGGCAAGTGGCGACCTTCGATTTCGAAAAAGCATAACAACCGGTAATACGCCGCGTAAAAGGCCTGATCCGTTTCCGGTCTCACCAGCTTCTCGACTTCGCGGAAAAGCAGCAGGGCCTCGGAGGGTTGCTTCAAGCGCATGTAGGCGCGGGCGGCGATCATCAAGCGATTGGCTTCCTTTTCGCCATCGGCCTTCACACTGCTGCGGCGGAAGATCTCGATGACCTCGCGGTATTGCTTCTTCGCAAACAGGTTGCTCATCATCGCGGATTGGGCGTCGGGACGAAAGTCTTCCATTCCCGCGTTGCCGAGGACGAGCTGGAGATATTTATCCGCCAGCTCGGCTTGGCCAAGCTTGGTGGCGGTTAGAGAGGCGTGGAGTGCGGCCTCGCCGCGAATCTTCGCGGGGTAAGGAGCCGCGATGACTTCCTCGAACAGGGCGAGCGCTTCCTGCAGCTTGCCCGCCTTCAACGCCAGATGCCCGAGCGCGACTTTTGCCTGCGGGGCGAACAGGCCGCCCGCGGGATCATCGACGACTTTCCTGTAGGCGGTGATGGCCTCGCGATCGCGGCCTAAAAAGCGGTAGCAATTTCCCGACAGATAATTGCCGCGCGCGCGTTCTTCCGGCTTCCCGGCACTTGCGGCGAAGCGCTCGAACATAGGAACCGCAAAGACGTATTCGCCCTTGTTATAATGATCTGCGGCCAGCGTGTAGGCGGCGGCGGCGGCCCACTTGCCGTTGGGGAAACGGTTCATCAGGCTGCTGAAACAGCGCTTGCCGTCGTCCCACTGGCCCGACTGATAGTAACTGTTACCCAGAAACCACCAGGCCATTTCGGCATTCGGATGATTGGGATACGAGTTGAGATAATCGTTGAAGATCTGGGCCGCCCGCTGGAAATAATCCCTCTTGCTGTCCGGGTTGGTGGTCGTCTGGGCCGAGTCGTAGAGGTTTTTCCCCCGCATGAAGAAATCGTTTGCGGCATCCGCGTTCAACGACGGATCGACGGCTTCAGCCCGTGGAACTTGAGCGACAAGCGGACTGGAAACGAGGATAAGGAATGCTAGCGCGCGTTTCAAGATACGTGGAGATTTGTCCGTTGCGGGAGGTTTGCCAAGCGAATCACTTCGGTGTGGGTGCGGGTTCCGGGCGTTGGGTGGCGAAAGAAATATTCCAAATCCCGGCTTTCTGGCAGGTATCGATGACTTCGACGATGCGCTGGAAATCGACGGTCGCATCCCCACGAATACGGACGGGCTGGTTCTTGTATTGTTTGGCAATGGCCGAAAGTTTTTCAAACAACTGCTGCCGGTCCAAGACCGAGCTCTCCACCTTGATGCTTCCGTCGGCCAGCACGTTGATGATGATTTCACCCCGCACCCGCTCGGGTTCCGCGCCTTCCTGCGCGGTCGGGACGGAGACGTTGAGTTCGGTTTCCGACTTGCTGAACTGCCAACTGATGATGAAAAAGCTCAGCAGCAACAGCAGGATGTCGATCATCGGCGCCAACTGGATGGCAATCGCCGGCGGCATGCGGTTCGCGAATTTCATCCCTTTATCGGTTAGATTCCGTGGAGGTCGGGCCGCTCGCCGGGCAGAGGTGACGCCACCTGCACGGCATAGTCCTCACGGCGCGCCGCCGCGACGACATGGGGGGGCGTGGGCGGCGGGACCGGGTGTCGCTCGAACTGACCTTGCAGGAGGGCGATGAAATGAGTCGCCGCGGCTTCAAGTTCCGAGATGTATTTTTGCACGCGGCCGCGGAAAATCGAGTAGAAGGCCAGCGCCGGGATACTGATGGCAAGTCCGCCAGCGGTGGCGATCAGCGCCTCGGAAACTCCCTCGGCCAAGCCCATTTGGCGGACGCCCTGGACTTCACCCGAGGAAATTTCAAGGAAGGCCTTGATCATGCCCATGACCGTTCCGAGCAGTCCGACCATCGGGGCAATCGCTCCTATATCGGCGAGGTAGGTGATCCGGGAAGTGAGCAGGCCGGCTTGGTGGGATCCCTCCGCCTGGGCAACCTCGCGGACGTTTTCGAACGAAGTCCCCGGGTTGGAGTTGATGAAGTCGAGGGTTTTCTGGGTGATGCGGGCCATGCACTCGTTGCGGTGGTGGCTGAGAGTGATCAGGCCGAGATAGTCGCGCTTGCGGATCATCGACTCGGTGGTGTTCATGAAGCGGTCACTGACGATCGCGTTGCGGCGGATCGTGAGGAGGAAGATGAGGATGAGCAGCACGGTGATGACCGACATCACGGCGAGCGGGTACATCATGATTCCACCCTTGGCGAGGATTTCGAGGAAGTTCATTTCCTTGCCGGCCGGAACCGGCGTTGCAGGGGCAGCGGTGGCGAGGAGCGCGGAGAGGAAAAATCCCGCGACGGAGAAATGGCAGCACTTCATGAAGGTGTGGGAGTCTATCGAGCTGTGAAGCGAACGCAAGCCCGGGCAGCGGGTGCCCTTGTTACGTTGGAAATGGTGGGATCTTTCCCATCAGGCCCCACCCCATTTCGGGCCAATCTCAAATGCTTGGCTTGTCGCGGCCTGCGGCACCGCCGCCGGTATTGAGGAAACGGTAGTAAACTTCCAGCATCAGGGTGGCGAGGCAAGTGCGGTAGATTTTTCCCCGGCCATTGCCACTGAAATCGTCCTTGATGCCGGGCTCTTTCCACGAACCGTCCTCAGCCTGATTGTTCAGGATCTGGTCGCGGAACAAGTCATTGTAGGTCTTCCACTCCGCCCCGCCACGCTGCATCATGGCTTGGGATTCGTAGTAGTGGGCGTAGAGATCGCTGTCCTTAGAGTTGTAGTCGAATTTGGTATTGTCCAACACATACTTGGCGGCCTTGCGGACCTCATTGCGGGCACCTTTGCCCCACATCTGGTTGCAGAGCATGCCGACACCGGTGAGCGTGAAGTAATCCTTATTGCCGGAAGGCTTTGTCCCGGTGTAGCCGAAGCCGCCGTTATCGGCTTGGCAGGTGATCAGGTAATCCAGTCCCTTGCCTACGCAGCCAGTCATGCCCTTGAACTTGATGCCTGTGTGACTGCAAGCCTTGAGTGCCTGCAACTGCCAGCCGGCTACCGACACGTCGGCGTGGCCCTTTGTCTTGGCATAAAGGTAGGACCAACCGCCGTTCTCGTGTTGGTTGTCGATGATGAATTGGCCCGCCTTTTCGGTGACTTCCATCAGGGATGGAACCTCGATCTTGAGCTCCTTGCAAAACGTCGCCGCTTCACCCAAGGCGTAGGTTGCGATCGCGTGCTCGTAGCACCATCCATTCTCGGTGAAATTGGATGCCATCTTCCCACCGTTTTTGGCGCCGAGATTCACCAGATATACGATGCCCTTCATGCAGGACTCTCCAAACTCCTCGGAGGCCGGGGTCTCGCAGTGACCGAAGTACGCGAGCAGCGCCAAGCCGGTCATCGCCGGTTGGTTTCTGTCGCCCCAGGATCCGTCTGAGGATTGAACTCCCTTAAGCCAGCGGAGTGATCTGAGAACCGCGTCCTCACACTCGCGGGTTCCGCCATTTTGGGCAAGGCGTTGGAGACGGTCTTCCTGAGAACAGCGCTTGCGCATGGTTTCCGGGATCAGACCGAAAAGCTTGCCCATGCCAGCACCCATGCCCATGCCGGCCCCGGTTCCGCTGCCTTTGCCGAAGCCACTGCCACTGCCACTGCCGCCCAAGCCGGACATCCCGCCGCCGCCGCTGAGCGAGCTGAGAGTGGACATTTCACCGAAGTTGTCGCCTTGTTCAGGGATCGCGTAGTTGGCTGTCGCACCTTCGGCAAAGACACGTTTGACGTTGGTCGTCGGAGTGATTTGCTTCAGCTTCTTGACCGCGACATCCTTGGCGCCGCGCTCGCCGCCGCCGCCGCCGGGTGGCATGAAATCGACCTTTTTCTCGGGCGGGTTGATGATCTGGAATACCCAGAACGCGCCGATGACCAGCAGGACGATATGGAACAGCGCGGCAATCATCAAAGCGCCGCCGCCGATTTTCGCCCAGAACCCCTGCTTGGGTTCCTCAACACTGATGAGATTACCTTCGCTATCGTAAATTTCCATGGTGGCAGTGGGTTGGTCGTTCGGGCTGGCTGGGGAGGGACCGGTGCTATTCGGGGCTTCCGGCTTGGAAAGTAACGTCGGTGATCTTCGCACGGCTCAGGGCATCGAGAACGTCAACCACCCTTTCATAGCGCGCAAGTTCGTTGGCGTAAATCGTGACGAGCACCTTGGACTTCGAGGCTTCGCTGCTTTGACGAAGCTGGTCCAGGCTGCCAGCCAGTTCGGGCAGGTTTTTCACCGCGGGACCGTCCAGCGGATCGTCATTCATGTAAATCTGGCCATCGTCTTCGACCCGGATCGCAATCTCGTCCGGCAGATTCGTCTCCCCGCTGGTTTCCACGGTGCCCGGCAGCTTCGTCACGTGGGAGTTCTCCACCTGGATGTCGCTGGCCTGGACGATGAAGAAGAGAAGAATGACGAAGACCACGTCGATCATCGGCGCGATCTGAAAGCCCAAATTGACTTCCGCAGAGGGTTTCCGGCGGTGGCGTTTCCTTCTCATGGGTTCTGTTATTTGTTGGAGGAGGCGAACGCGATGTCGGCAATGCCGGCCTGACCGATGAGGTCCATCACGCGTTGGATTTCACCGGCGGGGACGGCGGCGTCCCCGCGCAGCACGATGCGGAGCATTTTATCCCGCTCGTGGCTTGCCTTGAGAATTGGGATCAGGTCCTGCCAGTTGTTGTAAACCAGATCGTCCACCACAAGGACACCCTTGTTAGTGGCGGTGTCGAGACGGACATTCACGGCCATTTCGTGCTTTGCCATCTCTGGCTCGCGTTTGCTCGCATTCGGTGAAACGGGCAGCTTGAGCGCCTTGTCCACCTTGAGCACCTCGGCGGAGGTAATCATGACGAAGAACACGAGCAGCACGAGCAGCACGTCGATCATCGGAGCGATCTGGAACTCAGGTTCCCCGTCTCCACCTCCACCACCACCGGCCATAGGATCAGTTAGTTTAAAAGTTGTTTAAAGGCGGTCGGCGGCTTAACCTTCCGGGGCTTGAAGCCAGTTCGGCAGCGCCGCGTAGGTTTCCTCCTGACCGACGTCGGCGTCTTTCAGGTAGTCGTAAGGTGCGTTGCGGAAGAGGTGTTCGGACTCCTCATGAAGGTGATGGATGGCGCCCTGAAGTTTGTTGCGCAGGAAGTAGAACGCCATGAACGCCGGAATGGCGACGAGCAGTCCGGTCGCGGTGGCGACGAGCACCTCACCGATGTGGCCGGCAAGCTCGCCGACGCCGCTGGAAAGACCGGCGGAGCCGAGGCTTCCGAAAGCGCCTTTCATACCGCCGACGGTTCCAAGCAGACCGATCATGGGGGCGCAAACCCCGATAACCGAAAGATAGTTGATGCGCGTCTGGAGCGTGGAACTCACTTTTTCCACCGTGGCGTAAATCGCATCTTCGGTTGCTTCCTTGCCATGTCCGACGGACCCAAGACCGGCGCGCACGACTTCGGCGAAGGGGCTGAAGCTCGCCTTCATCGATTGATAGGCACCGAGATAGTCGCCGTTCCGGAAAAGATCCTGGGCGAGGGTCACGTCTTCCGGAGGAGTCATCTTCGGGCGGTTCGTGCGCAGCCAGATGTCGATGATCAACCAAACCATGGCGATGGAGCAGACCAACAGGAGGTGCATGACCCAGCCACCTTCAAGGTAAGTGTCGATGAGGGTCTTCTTGGTCGCGCCGGGAGCGGCGGCTTCCGCACCGAAGGCGGTCATGGGAAGAAACACGAGTGCCGCATAGACAGCCTTATGGATGGTTTTTTTCATGGCGTAGGTATTGAGAGAGATTGGGAGAACGAAGGATGGGCGGATTATTTGCTGCTTTCAAGACGCTTGTTGGCTTCCGCCGCCACCGAAGTGCCGGGCGAGTGGCGGATCGACGAATGCAGCAGGGCGACGGCTTCCTCGCGGCGGCCGAGGGCGGTTAGAAATGCGGAGGCTTCGAGTTCGGCGACGCCGTTGAGGATCATCCCACCGGAAGGGAACAGGCAGGGCACCATCAGATAGGCTTCGAGGGTTTCCATGTCCTGTTTCAGGGTGGCCGCGGCATCAGCGCTGCGCTTGGCGTTTTTGAGCAAATTCGCCCGATAGAACGACGCGTAGGCACAGACATCGGCGGGCAGGTTGTCCGTCGTCAAATCACGGAAAGCGACTTCGCGGTCAGACGCCTTGGTGGAAATCGGCAACATCAGTGCTTTGGCGAGAGAAACAAAGGGATCGATGCCTTGGGCGGGGGTGGCGTCGGAGATTTCCTTGCCAAGATCATTGACCTTAACGGAATTCCCTTCGACGGCGTAGGCGACCAGGGCAGCGCGCGCGGCTTCGAGCCAAAACGTTCCCGGAATCTTGGCGGTGACGCGTTGGGCCGCTAGAATCGGCTCCAGCAACTTCGCGGCATCGCCCGGCTTGCCCGTCAGCAGCAAGGCGATCCCCCGATTGAGTTCCACGGGTCGTTCGCCGAACACATGGTCCACCGTTTCGATCGGAATGACCTGACCTTGAGTGAATCCTTCTCCAGCCGCGTTGACGACCAGCTTGTCGCCTTGCAGCGACACCGAGGAGACCATCACAGAGCGGCCGTTCTGCAAAACAATGCGGGCGGGCTCGGCCGCGCCTGCCGGTAAAAATGACAAGGTAACGGCCGCGCAGGTCAGCAGGGCGGATCGGAATGGGTGCGGAATAAACGACATGGGTTGGAAAATCTACTTGGCCAGTTCGACCGCCTTCTTGGCCCGCGCGGTCTTGGCGAGTTTCGGTTCACTGGCGAGCGCCTTGATCATTTGGTCGGCAAGCGTGGTGTTGCCCATTTCGACCGCGGTTTCATACGCCTGCCAACCCGCCTCGGCGCAAACTTCCGGGGTGCTCTTGTAGGCTGTATAAACCCGGAGGTAGGTGTTGTAGGCTTGCCTGTACAATTCGATCTTGGACTCGTTGCTCGAAACTTTCGCGGCTTGTTTGCGATAGATATTGCCCGTCAGGATGAGCGCTTTCCCGGCAGATTCACCGCGGAACGTCTTGTCCCCGGCGGTGGCGAGCGCGAGCTTTTCGGCCTCCTCAAGCTGACCCAGTGCGATCATGGCTTCCAACTTGCCAAGCGTGGTTTCCTTGAAACGCGACATCCCGGGATTGGTGTCCAAGGCATTTTGGAAAATCTTGAGCGCCTCATCCGGCTGCTTGCGGGCGAGCGCGACGTATCCCAGGCCCACGGGTCCGGCGTCGGCGAAATTGCCGTCCTTATAGCGGTCGATCAACCGTTTGAACATCGCCTCAGCACCGTCCAAGTCGCCGAGCTTGAGCAAAATATCCCCCGATGCCGAAAGCAGTTGCGGGCTCAGAACCGACGGGTCCTTGGCGTTGATGGTGGCGACGCCCTTCAAATACTGATCCGACTTTTCGGGTTGCCGCAACAGTTGGGCGAGCCGGGCGCGCGCATAATAGAGGCGGGCGTTGGTCGTCGGGTTATCCTGGGTTCCAATCGCCTTGTTGAGAATCTCGACGAGCTGTTTGTCCACCGCATCGGCATCGATCTCGGACGGCTTCTTGCGCGGAACGAGGGTTTTCACCAGTTCGTCGATGAGGAACTCGACTTGCTGGGCAGTGGGGTTGCCGATCCGCGACTTGAGGGCATTGGCGAGCATTTCCGCGGCCTCCGCGCCCTTGCCTTCGCGGGCTTTCATCTTGGCGACTTGGGCGGCGGACAGCAGTGCCAGCGCGCTTTCCGGCTTGCGTTGGAGAAACTCGCCGTGCAGCGCGGCAATCGCGGCCCAGTCCTTGTTCGCTTGGAGCAACGCGGTGGCCGCGTCCATCGCGTATTGGATCACGTCGTCCGGACTGTCGGACCAAACGGCCTTTTTATAGGCTTCCAGCGCCAGCTTCTCGAACTTGGCGATTTCGTCGGCTTTGTCCGATTTTTTCTTCTTATAAGTGTCGCCGATCAGGCAATACATCGAACCGGCGGCCGCGTCATCGGGATGCTGGATCAGGAAAGCATTGAGATCGCGGATGATCTTGTCGGACTGGTCGATGTCCTTGTCGTTGAAATCGATGAAGGCGAGCCGGTAGCGGATGTCCCCGGCGTAGCGGCCGTCCGGAAACTTCGACAGATATTCCTTACAAGACTTGAGGGTTTCCTTGTAATCGTTCGATAGGAAATTGGACATCGCCACATAATAGAGGGCGTTTTCGTTCAATTGGCTGTTCGGGAAATCCTTGATAAACTTGTTAAAGATCGGCGTGGACTCCTTGAAGTTGCCTTCCTGGAACAACGAGACTCCTTGGAAGAACGTGTAGCGATCAAGGCTTTCCGACTGGGGGAACTTCTTTTCAAGGCCGCGATAGAAATTCAAAACCTCGGTCCAATTGCCGCTTTGGACCAACACCTCGCCGGCGAGCGTCGCCACCTGCTCGGCATTTTCCGCGTCGGGGTAGTTCCGCAGGTAGGCATCGCAAAGGGCTTTGATCTCGGGGATGTTCTTAAGCTTGTTCAGGATGACGATTTCCGCATAGGCCGCCGCTTTGGCGTCGCCCGCCTTGCCGTATTTCGTCCGCAGCGTGCGGAAACACACGAGCGCTTCCTCATGCCGTTCGAGGTAGTAAAAACAACGTCCGCGGCGCATCAGCAGCGCCGCATCCAGATCGGTTTTTTCCTCAACCACTTTAAGCGCCGACTCCGCCAAGGTGACGGCGGGCTTGAGATTGTTGAGCAGCTCCGAGGCATTGGTGTGCTGGCTGAGCGGCTTGTTCTTGTCCGCGGCCACCCGGTTCTCAAGGAGCTTCACGTCCCTCCGCTGGGCGTCCAAGGCGGTCTTCTGGATCTCCAGAATCTGGCTGCGCGGTGGCACGGAGCTATAAATCGCGAGCGCCGCTTCATAGCCTTGGGGGTTTGCGTTGCCGACCAGTTCGTCACCACGCACGATCACTTGGTTGGCGTACCAGGCGATCGCATCGCGAACGCCGGCCTGGTTGCTCAAACGATCCAGATAAAGAATGAGGTCTTCGAGTTTTCCGGTATCGGCGAGCAATCCGATGACCTCCACCGCCGCGGTGGTTTGCTGCGGAGACCGGATGTCCGAACCCATCAGACTCTTAAAAACGACCAGCGCTTCCTCGTGCTTGCCGAGGTCCGTGTAAACCTTGCCCAGCCAGAGGCCCGCTTCCGAACGGTATTTCGGATCCTGCGCTGCCAGCTTGAGGGCATCGATCGCGCGCTCCTTCTTCTCCGGCGTGTCCTGGAGAATGCAAGCCCGGCCCACGCCCAAATAGCAACGGCTGGCGTATTCGCCCTTGGGAAACCTCTTCAAGCACTCCGTGAACGCGGCCTCCGCTTCAACGGGTTTTTCGCCCAACAGATTTCCGAGACCGATGTTGAAATAAAGCAATTCCAGCGGCGCATCCTTGTTAGGTCCGAGCGCCGCGAGCAGTTCCTCGATCTTCGAAACCGCCGTGGCGTAATCCGGAGGAGTGGCTCCGAAGGCGGCCTCCGCCTCGCTGAACAACCGGTTCAAGGTGGCCGGCGCGACGGGCGCGGACGGTGCCGCGGGAGCAGGTGCCTGGCCTTCCGAGCGGGTCGCTGAAAACACGGTTACCAAGGAAAACGCGAAGAGTGCGGTGAGCTTCGCCGGAGTTTTGGGGGTTTTTCGCAGCATACGGTCGGTTGGAAAAGGGAGAGCCAGTGCATTCGTTGTGTCAAGCCAGTTAGTCCCCGCAGTAGCAAGGATTTCCTCCCCTCAACCGGGACCGGGTGGATGAGATCGCAAAACTCGACATCCAGGCGGAGGGTTTTCGGTTGAACTTTGGGATTCCGGCACTTCGATACAGAACGCAAGTTCCCCTGCATGTCCACACCGGATTTCAAAGCCAAGCTCCGCGAGGTGCCCCACCTGCCTGGGGTCTATCTGATGAAGGATCGTCTCGGCTCGATCATCTATGTCGGCAAGGCCCGCGACCTGAAACGCCGGATGTCCTCCTACTTCATGGCCTCGCAGAAAATGCGCTCGAATGTGAAGACCCGCGCGCTCATCGACTCCATCCACGACTTCGAGTTCCACACGGTCCGCAACGAGGAGGAATCGCTCCTGCTAGAGGGCAAGCTCATCAAGGACTACCGCCCGCGCTACAACGTCGCTTTCCGCGACGACAAGCGCTTCTTCCTCGTCAAAATCCACCTCGCGGATCCCTGGCCGCGCTTCCAGGCCACCCGCATGAAGAAGGACGACGGCTCCCGCTACTTCGGGCCGTTTCCCCACTCCAGCGCACTTCATAGCACCCTCGAGTGGCTCAACCGCGGCTTCGGCCTGCGCGTCTGCCGCCCTAACATCCCCGGCGATTCCGATTACAAACACTGCAACGCCGACATCATCCGCAACTGCTCCGCACCGTGCATCGCCCGCATCACCCGCGAAGCGTATCTGGAAAATGTTGAGGAAGCCTGCCGCGTGTTAGAGGGCAAGGGCAAACGCGAGGTCTTCGACAAGCTCCGCGAGGAAATGGCCGCCGCCGCCGCAAACCTCGATTTCGAAAAAGCCGCCACGCTCCGCGACATCCTCCAGAACCTCGAAAAAACCCTCAGCCCCACCCGCCAGTTCAGCCGCGGCCGCGGCGTGCAAACCACCGTGAAACCCACCGAGGATCTCGCCGAGCTCGGCGAGGAGCTGCATCTATCAGGACCACCCCGCGTCATGGAATGCTTCGACATTTCCAACGTCTCCTCGAACCACATCGTCGCTTCCATGGTGCGCTTCACCGACGGCAAGCCGGACAACCAGAACTACCGCCGCTACCGGATCAAAACCGTCGAGGGCCAGGACGACTTCGCGTCCATGGCCGAAGTCATCCGCCGCCGCTACTCGCGCATCCTCATGGAAAACGGCGCCGCCAATCCAGATGCCGAATTCTCGCAGGAAGACCTGATCGATTCCCAGCGCCGCCTCGCCCGCGAAGGCAAAGCCAGGATCGTCCTGCCAGATCTCGTCATCGTCGATGGCGGCAAAGGCCAGTTAGGAATGGCGGTTAGGGAACTGAAAGCCCTCGGTCTCCACGACCTCCCCGTCGTCGGCCTCGCCAAGCAGCACGAGGAAGTCTTCATCCCCGGCCGCGACCAATCCATCCGCATCCCCCACGACCGCGGCGCGCTCAAGCTCCTCCAGCGCATCCGCGACGAAGCCCACCGCTTCGCCAACGGCTACAATGCCCTGCTCTACCGCCGTCGCATGAAGGAAAGCCTGCTAGACGACTGCCCCGGCATGTCCGCTAACAAGAAGCGGCTCCTGTTGGAAAAATTCGGCAGCGTCGCGAGATTGAAAAAAGCCACCGCCGATCAAATCGCCACCCTCCCCGGCATTTCGACGAAATCCGCGGAAGTTCTGTTGGAGTTCCTCCGGAGAAATGACGCCGGTGGCTGACGGATCTTCGGCTTATTGAATCGACAATGGATCAGCCGGAAACATGGTCTCCGGTTATGAAGCTGAACCATAAAACCCTCGTGGCAGGTGCGGCGTTGATGCTGGCGTTCATCGCGGGACGTTATCTGTTACCTGACCCGACCTCGGGATTCACCGGCTTGCCCGCGGAAACCGTGGAAGCGGTGCAAGCCTGGAAAAGGGCGGGGGTGGATGATACCGAGTTGGCTCCCAGGAAAGACATGAGGCGGCGGATTGACCGGCTTCATACAGCTCCTTCCCGCGTTTCCTCCGCCGTGAACCAGGCGCTTCTGCTAGGAGACCCTGTCGAGCAAAACCAACGTATCACCGACTACATCACGAAAGTCGATGCCTCGAACTGGAAAGCGGTGGTCGAGCAGTTCAGGCAGATCACCCGGCAGACCGGACGGACCCATGAGCATCTTTGGAGAATAATGATGCTGAGGGTTGGCCAGGTCGCCGGTGAGGAAGCCATCAATGACAATTTGGCCCGTGGTGGTCCGCTCGAGGACCGCATCCTGGTGGGATGGGCCATGGCCGACCCGGCGGCCGCAAGAGCCTGGTGGGAAAGCACGGGCAAGACGGATGAAAAGACAGACCCCCGGCTCCTCCAATTTCTCACCGGAGGAATGGCGGTCAATGATCCGGCGCAGACACGGGAGTTCCTCTCCAACCTTTCCGAAGCCGACAAGCTCAGTTGCGTGGAAAGCGTCATCTGGAACACGCTCCAGCGAAACGGACTCGACTCCGCCAATGCCTGGCTGGATCACGAACTCGCGAACCCCACCTCGACCGAAGTCACCCGCCGGACTTTTGACGAAGTTGCGAAAAACGCGCTCCGGACCGGAGTTGGCAAACAAGGCCCGGATCCGATCGCGGACTGGTTCCAACGCTACGGGACCTCCCAATACGTATCAGCAAATCATGTCGCTTCCGCGGCGGACCAATACAAGGGAGAAGCCTCGGTCAGAGGACTCGATTTCCTTCTCAATGTAGCGGACCTGCCAGCCGTTCGGGAACAGGCAGGCAATCCTCCCGGACTCTCATCCGTGATCAAGCGCGCCTATCAGGGCGACCCCGGCGGACTTGAAAGCTGGCTGCTGGCCAATCCGTCCGCCCCGTTTCGCAATCGTGCGATTCAATCTTACGCCGATCAGCTTGAAAGCCACGGAGACAGTGCCCGCGGGGCGGAATGGCGTGCCAAGATCTCACGATAGGCCGCGATCCTAGCTACCGGTATCAGCTCATGTGCCTCATGGTATGGCTCGCTCGTTGCAAGCCACATCTCCGCCAGTCATGCCCCCGTTCATCGGGAAGCCGGTGGGACCCACGGCGCATCCGGTGACTGGGTTTTCAACCATGCGTCTGCAGCGGCTGGATCGCGTTGCAGCCACCTTCTCACCGGGAGGAACGCCGGATGAACCCGGTCGCTTGCCGCCGAGTAAGGAAGCTGAGCCGCCCAGCGCGCCGTGCCCGCCGGGTCTTCATGCGTTAGGGAATTGAAGAGATCGGTGATGCCGTCGTAGTTGCGACCGGGATCGGCTGCGTGCTCGGAAACCCACGCTTTCGCCGCGGCCGAGTCGCCATAACCGATCCGCCTCGCCGCCACCGACCAGGCGGCCGGGCGAAGTGCGGCGGGGACTTGCTGATAGATCGTCGCGGCGGTCTGGTCTTTTCCTGCCAGACTCGCGAGATCGAAATAGTCCTCGAGGCAGGCCTTGGACGTCAGTCCATCAGCCGGGAGTTTGAGAATGGCGGACTCCAACTGTTTGAGATCGCCGTTCGCATTCCGACTGATGGCAAGTGCGGCGGCGGTTGCTTCGAGCGGTGCTTTCCCGGGTTTCTGCGCCCAAGCGAGGGCGGCGTCCGCGTTGATTTCAAGCCAGCCGAGCATGACGTTCCGCGAATCGGTGGGAGATTTGGAGACGGCATTCTCGCCGAAATCCGCCAGACATCCCTCCGGATCCACCCTGCCCCATTGCTTCCAAAGGCTGTCCCACACTTCCTGGGACTGATGGTTTCCCCGATCCTGGATGCCACCGAGGATGCTCATCGCTTCAGCCATCTCGTACTTGGTTAGAGTGGAGATCAAGCCGCACAGCATCGCCGCCTGATTGCCGAAATCACTGGCCAACGCACCGTTTGCCAACAGTTCCAGGCGTTCGTCGGAGGTCAACAGTGCGGCGTTTTTCGCGGAAAACTCCCGGCTGCACGCGGCATATTTCCCCAACGCCTGAACCGCGGTAGCGGAATCCCGGGAGCCGCGGGACGGCTTTGCTCTGGGCAAAGATGCGGGACGGCGGGTCTCGGGGGCGGCGGCTTCGGGCGTTGTCTCACGCTGGGTCAGGTGCCCGGCCACGAACGCGGCGACTCCAGCGCAGAAGGTCAGCACGAGGGTGGTGGAGAGTTTCATCTAATCTGATGGAAGGGCTGGAATCCGGTGGATGCCCGCTATTATCCAAGCGTGTTAGTTGTCCGTGGAGATGACCTTCTCTGTCAGGGAATGGAACAGAACAACCCAAGGAGCATTGGCAGGTTGGCTGCGAAGCCACTCGGTGGCCGCCGGGGAATCGTTACGCATCCAACGGTTCATTGCGATCACGGCGGGATGGAAAGTCTGATTGACCGCAGCATCTCCCAGAGTGGTGATGGGAAGTTTTGCGGCCCATTCCAAAGTGGCAGCAGGATCTTTTTCTACCAGACTGTAAGCTAATCGAGAGACGATGCTGTAATCGCAACCGGGATCGTTCGCATGCTGTCCCAGCCAAGTGACGGCACTCTGGGAATCCATCACAGTCAGGCGCTCCATCACCACCGGCCAGGCGGCCGCGCGCAACTTGGGATCCAGCCGGTCATAGACCACGGATGGCTGCGGCTTGTCACCGGTGGAAGTCGCGAGGTCGAAGTAGTCTTCAAAGCATGCCCGGGTGGTCAGCTTGTCATCGCTGATAGAAAGGATGGCGGACTCCATCTTCTTGAGGTCGCCATTGGCGCTGCTGGTGATGGCAAAGGCCGCGCCAGTGGCTTCCCGGAAATTGTCCTTGGCTTGTCGTGCCCAGGCCATCGCCGCTTCAGGATGGGTTTCGAGCCACCCGGCCATCAGGCAGCGGTAATCATTGGGGGTATTTAGGCCGTTCAAGCCGTTCCAACCCGGATAGCGTTCGCCCGTCTTCGACAAGGCAAGGCACGCCTCGGCATTGACCCTGCCCCATTGGGTCCAAAGGGTGTTCCACACCTCCTGCGACCAGTTGTTTCCCTTACGCTGGGCATCCAGCAGGGCTCTCGTGGATTCCACCAACTCGTCCTGGGTCATTGCGGAAATGAGTCCGCAGAGGATGTCCGCCTGTTTCTCGGGATCGGCTAACAGCGCCGCCTTTTTTAACAGCGCGAGCCTTTCCTCAGGCGCGAGGCGACCTGCCTTGTCGGCGGTGAGCACGTCCGGCCCGATCCTGGCTTTCGGTTTTGGCGGGGCAGGCGCTGTGGCCGCCACCGCAACCTGGGACGGGGAAGTCCGGGTATTGATTTCTGCAATCGCGGGCCGCGTTTGCCCGCCGGGTTTCCCCCTCCCCATCAAAAATGCGGCAATGCCCACCAGAACAACGAAAAGAAGAGCTAACGAGGTTTTCATAAAAGGAATCGAACGGAAAAAACTCCAGGGCCACCGACCACACAGAGCCGCTTCCTAACGATTTTTCGGCGCGGCATCTATCACAAAAATTCGCCGCCCCGGGGCGACCTCGTGCCGCCACGGCACAAGTCTTGGGGCCCCTATCCGCTTCCATCTGGCTGGCGGGCTCATCGCCATCGACGGCAATCCCACTCTCGTGAAACCCGACTCCCCAAGATGAGATTGCCCTGCCGCATCCTCCCCGATTTTCCTTCCGGGTTCGTGATCTTCTGCCACACTCCGGCCATGCAATCGCGCATCGCAACACTCACGATGATGGTCCTCCTGGCCATGGCCACCGGCGTTTTCGCGGGCGGAAAGAAGGAAGAGAAGACCTCGGTGACGTTTCACTTGCAGGCGGAAGCCACGGACAATCAGAAGATGACCTTCACCCAACTCGCGAACGGGAAGCTCCAGTACTTCCACCGCTTGCCCGAGATCAGCATGAAGGACATCGCGTTGTTCAACCCGTTTCCATCGACTGTCGGAGACGATTACGGGCTGGTTTTCAGACTCAAGCCCAGCGCCTCCGAGCGCCTCGCGGCGATCACCGCCGCCAACCAGGGCCGCTGGATGATCGCGCAGATCAATGGCCGCGTGGTCGATGGCGTCACGATCGACAAGCAGATCACCGACGGCGTCATCGTGATCTGGAAAGGGGTCACCCTGGCAGACGTCGAGCTGCTCGACAAGGAACTGAAGCGCGCCGGCGCCGAGAAAAAGAAAGACTAACCATTCGCGATGACCCGAACTTTAGCCCTCCTCCTCTCGTTGGCCGGTGTCTTGAGCGCCGCGCCGATCGACCTCCGCCTGCCGACGGAAAACCAGCATCTCTTCACCGGCCAACCGGACCAGTTCTACATGTATGTGGACCGGAACTTCGAGGGCCAGGTCAGCAAGCCGTGGGAAGCCGGCAGTTTCGGGTTCGTGCGCACGGCAATCCGCATCAACGGGGAAATGCTGCTCACCAAATTCCATGAGGGCATCGATATTTCCCCCGTGAACCGCGACAAGGCCGGCAACCCGCTGGATCTCGTTTCGAGCATCTCCGCCGGCCGCGTGGCTTACGTCAGCCCCATCGCCGGCCGCAGCAACTACGGGAAATACGTCGTCGTCGAGCACACGTGGGAGAACTCATCCGTCTATTCGCTTTACGCCCACCTCGCGGAAATCAACTGCAAGCCGGGAGATCCCGTGAACGCCGGCTCGGTCCTCGGGCGGATGGGCTTCACCGGTGCCGGGATCGACCGGACCCGCGCTCATTGCCACGTCGAACTCGGCATGATGCTGAGCACCCATTATGAGGATTGGCACAAGAAATTCGGCGGTGGCACGAACCACCACGGCACCTTCAACGGCATGAACATCACCGGCGGGGATCCCGCGCGGTTCTTCGTCGAGCACAAGGCCAATCCCGACCTCCAGTTCAGCCAATACATCGCCTCGACCCCGGCCTATTTCAAAGTCACCTTGCCGTCGCGCGGCACACCGGACTTCGTCAAACGCTACCCGTGGATCAGCCGCGGTTCCGCCGAGGGAGCCGTCTCCTGGGAAATCAGCTTCAGCGCCACCGGCCTGCCCGTGAGCTTCAATCCCAGCAAGCGGGAAGTCTCGGCACCCACCGTCACTGCCGTCCGCCCCTCGACCGTGCCGCATCGCTACCTCACCCGCGGCCTGATCACCGGCGATGGCAACCACGCGACGCTCACTCAGGCCGGAAACAACCTCGTGGCCCTGCTAACTGACGATTTCCCGATCACCCAATAGCCATCCTTTCATGTCCGTCCTCGATCAAATCACCTCGCTCGGCCTCGCCCTGCCCGCCGTCCCCACTCCCGTCGCCGCCTACGTCAACTGCGTCCGCAGCGGCAACCTGCTCTTTCTATCAGGCGGCTTGCCGATCGATGGCGACAAGAAAATCATCGGCAAGGTCCCGACCGATGTCTCCATTGACGAAGCCAGGGAAGGAGCCCGCATGATCGTCCTCAACCGCCTCGCGGTCATTCAGGATGAAATCGGCTCGCTGGACAAGGTGAGGCAAATCGTCGCCCTCAACGGCTTCGTCAATTCCGAGCCCGACTTTTACGGCCATCCGCAGGTCATCAACGGTGCGTCCGAACTGCTCGTCGAGATTTTCGGCGACCGCGGGAAGCACTCCCGCACCGCCCTTGGTGCGGCGTCACTCCCGCTGAATGTCGCCGTCGAGATCAATCTGATCGTCGAAATCGATGCCTGAGCCGTTGCCTTCCCCGCGATGTCCAGCCCCCTCCGCTTCCGGGTTTTTGAAAACCCCGATTCCGCCAGCGCCCAAGTCGCTTCGGAAATCGCGTGGTTGATCCGCGAGCGCGCCACACTCGGCCGCACCGCGGTGTTAGGCCTCGCCACCGGCAGGACTCCCCTGCCCCTTTACGACGAACTCATCTACCTTCATCGTGAGGAAGGCTTGTCGTTCCAAAATGTCGTCACCTTCAATCTCGACGAATACCTCGGCCTCGCAAGCGATCACCCGGCCAGCATGCGTTACTTCATGCAGCGCACGTTTTTCGACCATGTGGACGTGCCACCCGCCCACATCCACTTTCTATCAGGCAGTCTGGCCGACGGGGGAATCCCCGCCCACTGCGCCGCCTACGAGCGGAAAATCACGGATGCCGGCGGCATTGATCTCCAAGTCCTCGGCATCGGCCGCAATGGCCACATCGGATTCAACGAACCCGGCACCACCATCGACTCCCGCACCCGCCGCGTTCAACTCGATGAAATGACCCGCCACGACGCCGAAGCGGAGTTCGGCGGGCTCGCAAACGTCCCCACCCAAGCCCTCACTGTGGGTTGCGGCACGATCTTGGCAGCCCGTAAAATCGCCCTGCTGGCGTGGGGATCGAAGAAATCGCGGATCGTCCGGCGCGCCCTCGAACGACCGGTCACTCCCAAGGTCAGCGCGTCATTTCTCCAAACCCACCCGGCGACCCAGTTCTTCCTGGATCTCCCGGCCGCCTCGCTGCTTTCCCGAAAATAAGAGACTGTTTCAGCGAGCCGCGAGGGCGGTGACTACTGCAACACGCGAAGTTTCACGTTGCAGAAGGAAACCGCGTTGCCGTGCTCCTGCAGCATGATGTGCCCGTCTTCCCACTCGCCGAAATTCTCGATGTTCTGGTACTTGCTGGCCGCCACCCGCTTGCGGAAATCCGCGGAGCCGCGTTCGAATTCCACGGTCTTCACCCCGTTCAGGTAGAACTCCACGCGCTTGCCCTTCGAGACGATGCGGGCGTGGTTCCAATCGCCGACGCCCATGACTTTCTTGCCCGCCGGAGCGGGAATCAGGTCATACAGCGAGCCGATGGTACGGTCGCCATTGTGGCCGAGCTTGGCGTCCGGATGGAGCTTGTCATCGAGGATTTGGAACTCCAGGCCGATGGCGGATCCGACGGCGGCCTTCTCACCCGCCTTGGAAATCGCCGAGATGTTAGGCTGGACGAAAATCTTCACCCCGCTGTTGGCCCCCGGGGTGAGCCGGAAGTCCACCTTCAGCTCGAAATTGTCGTAGCGCTTGCGGGTGATGATGTCACCGCCACCCGCGGCTTCCGCGCCTTTGTTTTCGACGGTACTGAGGATGCCATCGCTCATTTTCCAGCCTTTGGTGGGAAATTCCTCCGACTTGGGACTGCGCCAGCCTTCGCTGGTTTTACCATCCCAGAGCATGACCCAGCCCTCGGCTTTTTCGGCGGCGGTGAGCCCGTTGAGCGGGGCAACTTCCTCCGGTTTTTCGGTGGCGGGTGTCTGGGCGGTCACGCACGGCCCGAGGGCGGCGGAGAAGAGAGCGATGGTGACGAGTTGGATTTTGGTTTTCATGGTTTCGAGAGGTTTCACAAGTGAGTTAGGCCGTGGATCCCCAGCCCGGTTCATCCTCATGGTCGAAAGCCTGGCGACTTCCGGGTCGTCGGGGATGAGACCATTGGACGGGTCGGTTTTTAATACTGCGCTCGATACGTTGCGCGATGTTTCCGGGTTGCGCAAGCAGTCACGAGTCGCGATGGTCGTTAGCGCGGCGGGGCTGTTGAGCTTTCCAAGGGTGCAAGCCGGAGTTGCTCCAGGGGATTACGCGATCGCGTATCGCCTGATAAAGGCTTGTCTGTTAGGAACCGGTTTGCTTGTCTCCGCGCGATGAAAGTCCCCCCCTCGCCCCTGATGCTGCTCGGGATTCTAGCGGTTTCGGTCGCGCCACTACAAGCCGCATACATCCAGAGTATTTCCTTTGGGTTTGACTTCACACCCAGCTTTTCCGCGGAGTATGGCCACTTCTCCATGCAATATAAGTCCGGGTTTGACGAGATTAACGGGCAGAATGGTTCCATCGACTGGATGACCATGACGGTGGGTTCCGACACCAGGGATCTCGTGCGTGGCGGGGCTGTCGTCGCGGACTATTTTGGTTTCGCGTTCTATCCGGCGACAAGTCAGGTTCAGATAGGCACCAGTTCAAGCCACTTCGTTGGATTTGCACCGGGATACTTCATGTACGGCATTACCTCGCAAGACTGGGAAATTCGTCACGCCGGATCCACCAGCACCTCGAACTCGTCCGAATACGCGCCGATCAACTACTTGCGCGCCGGCAACGCCCGGGCCGTCCCGGAAAACGGGGGCACCGCGGCCATGATGCTGGGCGGGCTGGCTTGCGTTGGCTGGGCTGCCCGCAACTGGCGGCGCCAAACCGTTGGATCCAAACGATAGCCGCGCGCCGGTTAGTCGTCCAACTGCCGGATCCGCTCAAGGTGGCGACCGCCCTCGAACTCGGTTGTTAGGAAAATGTCCGTGATCGCCAGCGCGGTGGGCAGGTCCATCATCCGCTCGCCGAGCGAGAGGATGTTCGCGTCGTTGTGCCGCCGCGTGAGTCGCGCGGATTCGAGATTCCAACAGAGTCCGCAACGAATGCCATGCACGCGATTGGCGGTCATTGCCTCACCGTTACCCGAGCCCCCGAGCACGATGCCGCGCTCGAATTTCCCCGCTGCGACCGCCTCCGCGACCGGGCGGATGAAGGTCACGTAGGACACCGGCGTATCGGAATCGGTCCCGAAATCGGTGACCTCGTGGCCGGCGTGGCGCAAGTGGGCGATGATTTCCTGCTTGTAGTGGAATCCCGCATGATCGGAGCCGATGGCAATTTTCATAAGGTCAGTGAGTCCACCATTTCGAAAGACAGGCACCTGCCGGTTTCGGCAAAGCCAACCCGCTGTCCGAGTAGTGCGAGGTGTCATTGAACAACATCAGCCGTGCTCTAACGGCTCCCTTGAAATCCACGATGTTCAGCGCGGCGGGGTCCTGGTCGAGGTTGTCACGGTAGCGGCGCGGATCGAAACCTAACAACGAGCTCAACAGCAACCGGATCGTCGCCTTGTGGGACACCACGATCACCGGGCTTCCTTCGTGGTGGCGCACGATCTCTATCAGCGCGGGCAGCGCGCGGGCGGTGACGGCCAGTCCGCTTTCGCCGCCTTCCGGCGCGAACGTGAACGGGTCTTCCTCCCAGGCCGCGGCTTCCACGGGAAATTTCTGCTCCACCTCGATCCGGGTGAGTTGCTCCCAGTGGCCGTGGGAAATCTCCCGCAAGCCGTCGCGCGGCTGGACCTCCAGGCGATGGGGCGCGGCGAGAATGGCCGCCGTTTCCATCGTCCGTCCCAGCGGCGAGGCATACACCGCGGCGACGGGAAGATCGCCTAACCGTTGGGCGAGCCGGCCCGCCTGTTGCCGGCCTTCGTCGGATAGAGGCACGTCGGTCGCCCCCGCGAAGCGGTCTTCCGCGCTCAACGTGGTGGCCCCGTGGCGGATCAGGAAGATGCGGGTCTGTGGCATCTGGGAATTCGAGATTGGATCTGGAAGCTTGCGGACTGATGGTTCCCTGCAAAAATGGCAACGAACTCACCTCCCGCCCGAAATCCTAAGCACAAATTTCACGGAACCGCAGTCCCAATCCCCTCGCACCCATGAAAATCATTGATCCAACTCGCGCCACCCGCGACATCGGCCGTCGCCCGACAGGCCCGTGAAAGCAGTCCTCGTCCTTTGCCTGTTCGTTGCCGCCTGTGCCCCGGCACGCTTGAAACGTTTGCCTGCTAGAAACCCGCCGATTGTTAGTTCCGACCTCGCGCGGGCCTTTGGCGGTTCCACCGACGAGGCCGCCACTCGCAGCCTCGGGCAATGGATCGGAAAGAATCACGGCAAGGGTCCATCGGAAGCGCTGCCCGGCTACAATGTCAGTTGGCATCCGGGCGGCCCCGGCATTTTCGCTCCCCAATATTTCGACCGCCTCGAACCCGCCTCCCGCTATGAAGTCAGCGGCCTGGAACACCACCGGGCGGAAGGCATCGGCGTGCCTCTCGTCGGATTCCGCGAAAACCGTGGCAGCGAGGCGGTTGAGAAATGGTATCCGCCCGAAGGCATTACCCGGGCGGTCACCGCGGTCGCCATCCCCGGGCCTCGCGGAAACGTGGAGATCCGCCTGATCGACCGCATGCGCGCCGAGAATCTAGCCGTGGCTGAAAAACGCCAACCGCTCGCCGCCGATTTCACGGTCCCCTTCACCACCCTGCTGGAGAAGACAGGGCCGCTTCACTCCTCCGGCTTCACCTCCTTGGTCCGTTTGAAATCGGATCGCGAGCCCGGCTTCGCGCTGATGGAGCCCTACGACCCCGACCGCACGCCGCTCATCCTCATCCACGGCCTGATTTCCACCCCGCTCGCTTGGGCTGAGCTGACCAACGACCTCTGGGCCGTTCCCTCCATCCGCCGCCGCTATCAGATCTGGCATTATCTCTATCCGACCAATCCCCCGGCGCTCTACTCCGCCCGGATCATGCGCGGCCAGCTCGACGAACTTCGCCACTTTCTCGATCCGAGTGGAAAGGATCCCGCGATGCAACGGACGGTCGTAGTCAGCCACAGCATGGGAGGATTGTTAGCAAAAACCCTGGCGGTCGAACCGCGCGACGCATTCTGGGACGCGGCATTCACCCGCCCATTGTCCGCGCTCGATGTCACTCCCGCAGAACGTGCGACTTTGCGCGAGGCGTTTTTCTGGAAGCCGCGCGGAAATGTGGACCGGATCATTTTCTGCTCCGTCCCCTTCCGTGGCAGCCGGTTAGCCAGCTCGTGGGTTGCCGCCATCGTCGCTCCAAGTCCGAAGTTCCAGGACTTCTTCCGCGAGGTGGAAAAGAAGAACCCCGGCATGCTCCAACCGGAATACGAATCACTCACCAAGGGGAAAGTCAGCAGCATCACCGCGCTCGCTCCCCACCAGCGGTCCATGGAAATCCTCGACCAACTGCCGCTAACACCGGGCACCACCGCCCACGTCATCACCGGCTCGATGGATTTCGTGGTCAATCGTTCGAGCGCCACGGTTGAGGGCGCGGAGTCTAACATCGAGGTTCCCGCCGGGCATGGTTCGTTCCATCATCCGTTGGCCATCACGGAGATCATTCGCATTCTCGAGCTGTCTCCCGTCCGTCCAACGCGCAGAGTTCGCTGAATCGTTCCTGCTGGCGGGACTGCTCGGGCCTAACACTCTGAAGGGAAAAAGTAACAAGGAGATCGGCGAAGAGGGGCAGCAATCCTCTGTCCAAATTTGTAGCGCCCCAGCTTACCCTTCAAGGAGCGTGGCCGTTAGGGAGATTTCGGCATTGAGGACCTTGGACACGGGGCAGTTCGCTTTAGCCTGGGTAGCGATTTCCTCGAACTTCGCCGCATCGATGCCGGGCACCTTCCCGCTGAGTTCAAGGTGGATGGCGGTGATGGCCAGCTTCGACTCGTCGAGCGTGAGGGTGGCTTTGGTTTCGAGTTTCTCCGGGGTGAAACCGGCCTCACCGAGGAAGAGCGAGAGGGCCATGGTGAAGCAACCGGAGTGGGCGGCAGCGATAAGTTCCTCCGGGTTGGTTTCAGTGCCGTCCCCGAAGCGGGAGCGGAATGAGTAAGGCGTATTGCTGAAGACACCGCTCTGGGTGGTGAGCGAGCCTTGTCCTTCCTTGAGAGTTCCCTGCCAGACGGCGGATGCGGTGCGTTTCATGATGATGGAGTTGGTGGTTGGAGCTTCGGAAGAGTCTTATGCATTCGTGCCGCCGTCAATGGTCAGGCTGGTGCCGGTCACGAATCCGGCTTCCGGACCGGCGAGATAGGAAACCATTCCGGCGATTTCGGCCGCCTGGCCCCGGCGGCCGATCGCCGTCAGGCTGCGCATGGTTTCGGCTCCGGGGCCGTCGGCGGGATTCATGTCGGTGCCGATTGGGCCGGGCTGAACATTGTTGACGGTGATCCCTCGCGGACCGTGCGAGGCCTTGGGTGAGGGCCCCGCGTCCTATGTGATGAAAGCGCTCGAAGCGCCCACCGCGAGAGAGGTGATGGAGCGGCGGCTTTACGGTGCGGTGGACGCGATGTGCGATCCAACACGACCGCTGGGATGCCTCGCCGTCCAGGCCGCGGCGCGTTGCGATGCGGGCAGTTCCATCGGGCAGAGATTGATAGAATTTTGTGCGGGCTCGCATCAGGCCTACGTGGAGCGATTCAAACGAGCTCAAGCCGAAGGGGATTTGCCCGCGGATGCCGATCCGGTCGCTCTGGCCCGCTTTGTCAGCACGATCATTCATGGAATCTCCATTCAGGCCGCCAGTGGTACAAGCCGCGCGGAACTACTAAAGGTTGTGGAAATCGCACTCGGCCATTCGATGACCTAGGAACACCTCGAAGGCTGGCGCGGTGATCTACACAACATTTCGCCAAACTCAGCCTTCTCAGCCGGACCGAAGCAAAGATCACTCACTCTGCGAACGCGGCCAGTCCGGCAGTGTTTCCGCTAGAATAGCGGCGATCCGCTTGCGTTCGGGTGCTTTCAACCACCCGAACGCCGGGTCTTCTCCTGATAGAGCTGCCTGCATTTTTGCAAAGACCGCGGACTTCACCCGGGCGGGCAGATTGCGAAAGGCCGACGAGTAAACCATGAACGAGCAACGGCGTTTGAAAATCCGGTTGTTGAGTTGGAAGTCCGCCAGCGATTCGCCATCGCGGGTCCTTGGATAGCGGGATTCGAACATTTTCTGGAACTCCTCTCCGCCTTCGATCCCCTCGCCCGGATCGGCCTCGTCCTTGAAGAAAAGACACTCGACTATCTTTTCCGCCATTCCATCGGCCACCCTTCCGGCGGAACCCGCGTCCGGATCCGCCTGGGGATCGAGTGCGCGTGTTAGATAGGCGGCGCGGCTGTATTGGAGGGTGGCGGCGTTGAGCAGGTTGTGCATCCGGCACTGGTGCTCCAGAACTAACAGGGCCACGATGTCACTGGTCGGACGCGGATATTTCGAGATGTCGAGGGTGTCGGCCAAATCCCGCAGGTCGCTTGGCTTGGGATCGTCCGGACCGCCTTCGAAGTAGGTGCGGTTTCCAAGATGCGGCAGCGAGCTGCGGCCGGTGACGTAGTATCCGCCCCAGCGCGCGGCGAGCGGAGTCTCGTGGTTCACCTGGGTGGTGCCCATGGCCAACAACGGATGGCCATCCTGATCACTAAACACCGACCTCACCTGCATGCCCGGCACGTGTTCCGTGTTGCTGGTGCCGTGGCATGATATGCAGTTGGTTAGATCGCGTTCGATTTTCAAGCCGCCCCCGCTCGCGGCTTCAATCACATAAAACACTGTTCCTAACAACGGGTCCTGGATGATGACCTCGATGTCGCCACCCGGAACATAGCCGACGTAGGCTTCATCCGAAAAATACAAACTGCGTGGGTTCTGAGGGTGGATCAACGGATTCTGGAAACTGGTTTTTGAAAATACCAGCACTTGCGATGCTTGGGGCACCCGCAGTTCCTTGAGCACGAACTTGAGCCTCTCCAATCCCGTCGCGCCCTCGACTTTGCGCGCTCCGGAGGCGAGGTCGGCCGCCAGCTTGAACAGCGGGTCGGTCGCCGCCGTATCCGAGTAGCGGAGCGGCGGCAGATCCCAAATGTCAGTATCGCCCGGCGCGTGCTGCGCCAGCATCAGGATCAACAGCCAACATCTCATGCCGGAAGTAACGCGATGAAGAGTCGCATTTCCCACGCAAATCTTCTGAAATCCGCCGCATCGATTAGTAGTCCCCGGGATCCGCCGGGCGGAGGACGACCTGATAGCCTCCGCGTTCGAAGATAATTCCTGTCGAGGTGGAGCGCATCTGCCACTTGCCCATGGCGACGGCCTTTCTGGATCCTTCAGAGTACGGGTTGCCGATCATGATGTTCCCTTGTTTCGGGAAATACTGCCAAGCCATGATCCTGACCTTGACGTTCGGGTTCTGGCGCAAGGAAACCGCGACGCTGCCGCTGAATTTTCCCGAGCTGATGCCTTTGCCGAAATCGAGAAACCATTCCTTTTCGTCTTGGATTGGAAAGATCGGATCGGTGCTGGCGGCGATTTTATACATCCCGCGGAATTCGCCGGAAGCCTGCGCTGGAATGTCGGCGCGGGTGAATTGGAGGGTCAGCATGAATACCACGGCGCTCATGAAAGCGATCAGTCGGCCCGTGATCGAAGAACAAACATTTCCTGTCGGTGCGTGAAGTTGAGTCTTCATCCTGCCACCCTAGCGCATGGCGTGCCGGGACGGCAAATGCCCGTGTTTGTAACGATTAGCCGATCTCCTAGGGCTCGCCTCGGGCCCGGAATGTCGCAGCTTGCACGATTTTTATTTATTCTGCCCGCCTCAGTGGACCTCGGTGAATGAGAGGTCCAAATCGTTCTCCAGCTTGGTGATTTTCGGACGTTCCCGCGGCTCGATCAGGGTGATGGAAATGCCCTTCTTGCCGGCGCGAGCCGTGCGGCCACTACGATGGGTGTAGTATTCCGTTTGCTCGGGGAGCTGGTGGTGGATGACAAAGGACAGCCCCTCGACATCGATCCCCCGCGCGGCGACGTCGGTGGCAATTAAAAATTGGGTGCGTTCCTTTTTGAAGGACCGCATCACGGTGTCGCGCTCTTTCTGGGTGAGGTCGCCTTGCAGGACATCGACCGGAAACCCTTGGGTGGTCAGTTGCTTGCCGAGGATGATCGCGCCGGCCTTGGTGCGGCAGAAAATGACGCCGCGATTGTCCTTCTGGCGCTTGAGGAAATTCGCGATGAACTCGGACTTCTCGTCGCGGCTGCAAATCTTGAACCGGTGGTCGATGTCGCGATTCACGACGTGCGCTTTGTCGATTTTCAGTAGGTGCGGCTTGCCCGTCATGCAGTCCTTGATCAACCCGTGAATCGCGTCCGGGATGGTGGCGGAAAACAACCAGGTGCTTTTCCGAGCGCGGGTGAGTCCGAAGATTTTCACCAGTTCCTTCTTGAAGCCCATGCTCAACATTTCGTCGGCCTCGTCTAACACAAGATGCTTCACGCCGACGAGGGTGAGAGCTTTCTTGTGGATCAAGTCGATCAACCGCCCGGGCGTGGCGACGACGATATGGGTCGGCCGTTGCAGCGCGGCCACCTGCTTGTCGAAGTTGTCACCGCCGCAGAGGACCTCGACGAAGATCTTTTCGGAAAACTTGGTGTAGCGGAAAAGCTGTTTGCCGATTTGCTTCGCGAGCTCGCGGGTCGGCGCGACAATCAGGCCTTGGATCTCCTTGGACTTCGGATTCACCTTCATCAACATGGGCAGCCCGAATGCGGCCGTCTTGCCGGTGCCGGTCTGGGCCTGGGCGATCAGATCGCCGCCGTTCTCCAGCAGGAAGGGGATCGCCTTGTCCTGGATTTCGGTGGGATGGATGATGCCGAGTTCCTGGAGCCCTTGCATCAGGTTGGCGGGAATGCCGAGTTCTTTGAAAGTTTTCAACGTCGTGAGTTCTGGTGGCGGGTGAGCGAGGAGACCTTGCACATCACGGATCGGGATGACGAGCCATGAAAAACCGTTGAAATCCGTGCTACCTACCGCGACCCGGATGCGATAGACAGCCGGGCACATGAGTTGCGTCACCGGAATTGCCAGGATTCTCGTTATTTTTTTCCTGATCGCGGAAGTCGCCGCGGCAGAGGAACCTTGGGACGAGCGGCTGGCGGGGGCGTTTTCGGGACGCTTGAAGGAGATCGAAAAGGAACTGGCCGGACTGGCTCCTCGCTTGGAGCGCTTGCCGGGAATCCCGATCGACGACCAGGGAGGCTCCGGTGGCTACGCCGGGGTCTATCTATCAGCCGTGCCGACCGGCGATTCCAAATGTGCGGTCGAAGTCCGCTGGGCCCAAAGCGCGATGGTGGATCTGGTGGCGTTGGTCCCGGCCAGGCGCTACGATGCCAAGGGCCTGGACGCCCAGTATGGTTTGCCGGCGGCATTCACGGTGGAGCTGATCAACGCGGAGGGCGAGGTGGTCGGAAGAGTCGCTCAGGAGCGGGACACGCGCGCCAATCCCGTGCGGAAAGGACATCCGTTCGTCTATCACGTGTCGCCGCCGGTCGCGGCGGCGGGCGTGAGGATCACTGGTGATCGGCTGAACCCGGACACCGAGGGGGATGGGACGTTTATGCAGGCCGGGGCCGCGGTGATGGCCTGGGCAGAGGTGATGGTCTTCGAAGGGATGCACAACGTCGCCCGGGCCGGTGATGTCCGCGGTCTCGGCGGTAGCAATTCGTCACAAACCTGGGACTGGAGTCCGGCGTTTCTCGTCGATGAGCAGGTGCCGCTGGGATTGCCGGAGGTTCCGGCGGAGGAACACGCCAATATCGGCTGGTTGTCCGAAAGCCGGGTCAATGCGAACGACGCGGTTTCCCTGTTTGTGGATCTGGGGGAATCCGCTTCGCTGGATGCGGTGCGGTTGATTCCGGCCAAAAGACCGACGTCCGACCTGCCGAGCGGCTTCGGGTTTCCCCGGAGGTTGGAAATTTCCCTCTCCGAAACGGGCGAGCCCGGGGACAAGACCAAATGGTCGGTTGTCGCCAAGCGTGACCTAGGCAATCCGGGCCAGAATCCAGTGGAGCTGAATTTCGCCCCGAGTCGCGGTCGTTATGTCAGGATCGAGGCCACGGAGCTGTGGAAAGCCTTCGAGAGCTTTCCCGCGTTCTTCGCCTTGAGCGAGGTGGAGGTTCTGGCAGGGGATCGGAATCTGGCGTTGGGAAAATCCGTGCACTCGCCCGACGGGATGCAGCCGATCTTCGCGCCCGGTGGACGCTCGTGGACGCCTGCCGCCCTCAGTGATGGATTCGGACCGGACGGGCGCTTGGTGTCCACCCGCGAATGGATGCTCGAGCTTGACGAGAGGCTGCGGTTGGAAACCCGTCGCCACGACTTGGAAGGCGAAGCCGCACGGCTTGTTAGTGGCTGGCGGCACACGGGGCAGACGGGCATCGCGCTTCTCGTTTTGGCCGGAGCCTTCCTGATCATCGCATTGCCGATCCGCTACCGCCTCCACGCCAACCGGGAGCTGCTCAAAGTGCGTGAACGCATCGCCGGCGACCTGCACGACGAAGTGGGCAGCAACTTGGGAAGCATCCAAATGTTCGCCGACCTGGCCGAGGGGCGGTCCGGCCCCTCGGACGAACTGAAGCGGATCCAGCGGATCGCCGCGGAAACGGTGAGCGCCGTGCGTGACATCGTTTGGCTGCTCCGGCCGGAAGGCGATCACCGCATCGCCACCGTCGAGCACTTGCGCGAAACCAGCTCGATCATGCTTGAGACACTGGAGTGGAAATTCAGCGCGGACGAGGAGGCCTGGAAGGTGGAGCTTCCCGAAGAGGCGACCCGCCACCTGTTCCTGTTTTTCCGGGAAGCCCTGCACAACATCATCCGCCATGCCAAGGCAACCCAGGTGGAAATCCGGGTCGAGAAAACGGCCGGCCAATTTCGCCTCACCATCACTGACGACGGGGTGGGCATCGATCCAGCGAGACTCGAACGGCCCGCGACGTTGCGGGCCTTGCGACAACGAACTGAGGCGCTAGGCGCGGCTCTCAACGTCGTCAGCACCCCGGAAGGCGGCACCCAACTCGCACTCACGGTGCCGCTGGAGCGGAAAAGGAAGCGCAAAGTCGCACCTCCCGCCTCCCCGTAAAGCTGCGCTTTCCCAACGGCCCGACATGCGTTATGACCCTTTCCCATGGCGAAATCCCCATCCCCAGACGAGAAGCCGATCCGGCTGGTTCTAATCGAAGACCACGCCGATTTCCGTGAGTCGGTATCGATGGTGCTCGAAGAGCGCGGCGGCTACCAGTGCGTCGGCGGCTTTTCCACCATGGAGGACGCGCTGGAGGCATTCCGTGGAGGTCTGGTTGCGGACCTTGTGCTGTCGGATCTCGGGCTGCCCGGGATGAGCGGCATCGCCGGTATCCGCAAGGTGCGGGAGCTTTTGCCCGCGGCGCGGGTTCTCGTCCTAACCGCCTTCACCGACAAGGCAAAGGTGTTCGCGGCCTTGGAGGCGGGAGCGCATGGCTACTTGGTCAAGGCCGGCAGTGCGACCCGCTTGATGGAAACTTTGGAGGAAGTCCTCGCAGGCGGCACGCCGCTCGATCCCAAGATCGCGGGGATGATTCTCCAAACCTTCCGCCAGCTCAGCCCGATCCCCGGCGCGGAGGCACTGTCCCAACGGGAATGCGAGGTGCTCCAGCTCTCGGCGAAAGGCCTGAACCGCCAGGAAATCGCCGACGAGCTGAAAATCAGCCAACATTCCGCCACCGAGTACATCAAGCGCAGCTTCGACAAGCTCCACGTCCGCAGCTTGCCAGCCGCCGTCAGCGAGGCGATCCGCCGCGGATTCCTGGATTTATCCTGATTTCCGACCGTCCCCTGCCCCCGCGCGGCCTGTCCCATAATTTGGTGACATGACAAAATCCGAAAAACCCCGCATCTTTCACTCGTCGCGGGGAGAGGTTCCCAAGACAGGGGAGAGGTCCCCAGTTGCATGGATTCATTCATGACAGAAAATTAAGGGCCGCGTGAGGACGCGGCCCTTTCTTTTTGCCCGGATTTCCGGCTTTCAGCAAGGTCGGCACCCTGTCCCATAATTTGGTGACATGACAGAATCCGAAAAACCCCGCATCTTTCGCTCGTCGCGGGGAGAGGTCCCCAAGACAGGGGAGAGGTCCCCAGTTGCATGGATTCATTCATGACAGAAAATTAAGGGCCGCGTGAGGACGCGGCCCTTTCTTTTTGCCCGGATTTCCGGACTTCACCACGGTCGGCACCCTGTCCCATAATTTGGTGACATGACAGAATCCGGAAAACCCGGCAACTTTCTCTCGTCGAGGGGAGAGGTCCCCAGTTGCTTAGATTCATTCATGACAGAATAACAGGGGCCGCGTGAGTGCGCGGCCCCTTTCTTTTTGCCCAAATTTCCGGAGAGACGGCGAACCTGATAGCTTCTGCCAGCTGCATCCCATATTGCTCTGGCAGGCGGATTTCACTTCCCGCCGTTCATGTGGTTCAACAATTTCTGATTGAACTCATCCGCCATGTTATAACCTAACCGGCGGAGCTGTTGGTCGAGAGCGGCAATGGTGACCATCCGCGCGGTGTCGCGGCCGGGGCCGACCGGGATCTCCACATGGACGACGTGCTGGCCGAGGATTTCGTAGGTTTTCTGTTGGAGGCCGATGCGGTCCACCTCGTTGAGATCGGCCTGTGGTTTGAGCGTGATCACCAGATCCAGCCGCTTGTCCGGCCGGATGGAGGCGAGACCGTATAGGTTGGCGACGTTGATGATGCCGATGCCGCGGATTTCCATGTAGCCCCGTGACAGGTCGGGCGCGGTCGCGACGAGATCGCCGCCAACGTATTTGATGCAAACCATGTCGTCGGCGACGAGCGAGGCCCCGCGCTCTAACAATCCGATGGCGGTTTCTGATTTTCCCGATCCGCTTCGGCCGACGATGAGCACGCCGACTCCGCGCATGTCCACCATGCAACCGTGCAAGGTCACGCTGGGCGCGAATTCATGTTCTAACCGGATAGTGGCGGCATTGAGGAAATTCATCGTCACCTGCGAGGTGCCGAACACCGGGATGCCGTGCTCATGCGCGACGACTGCTAGATTATCGTCGAGGATGGAGCCGCGGGCGACAACGATGCAGGGGATGTCGCGGTCGCACATCCGGCGGAAGCGGTCGATGCGCATCGCTTCGGGGAGTTTTTTCAAATAGGAGAGTTCCGAGTTTCCCAGCACCTGCACGCGTTTGCGGGCGAAGTAGGAGAAGAACCCGGCCAGCGCGAGGCCCGGGCGGTTCATCGCCGGCTCGCTGATCGGGCGGTCGAAGCCGACTTTTTCACCGTGCAATACCAGTCCGAGCGATTCGGCGTGAGCTTCGAAAAACTTTTCGACGGAAATCGAGGCGACGGTTTTGACGCGTGGAGGCATGGCGGGGACTCAACCAGATCCGGCGCGACACGGCACGCGAAATCCCACACCGGGGTTGCACGGCAGGGGGAACGTGCTACAAGACCGGCCAACAGCCATGCCAAACTACGACTACGAATGTGGAAAATGCCTGAAACGCTTCGAGGTGTTTCAAAGCATGAACGACGCGAAACTTACGGACTGCCCGGAGCCCGGCTGCGACGGCCCCGTGAAGCGCCTGCTAGGAACCGGCGGCGGGATTATTTTCAAGGGCGCGGGCTTTTACCAAACTGACTACCGCTCGTCGTCCTACCAAGCCGGCGCCAAGGCGGAAACCGCCGCGGGCGCGCCGCCGGCAGCGGCTCCTGCGGCGGCACCCGCCCCGGCAGCCAAGTCCGCGGAGTGACGCTTTCTGAAGCGAGGCTTTGCAAGCGGCCGGACCCGTGCTAATCAGGCAGCTCATGGCCGAACCCACAAAGTCCAAATCCGGCGGCGGATGTTTCTCCAAGCTGCTCCTGCTCATCCTGCTGGTAGCGGCCGCCGGCCTGGCTTCGGCGATCTTCTATGCCATCCAGCCCCAGGATCTAACTGACCTTGCGTCTGCCAAGCCCCTGCCGGAGCGCGAGCTGAAAGTGATTCTGAAAAATGCCAATGAGCGCGGCTATCCGCTGACCTTGTCCGAAGCGGAAATCAACCAATGGCTGGCCCGCACGCTGGTCACCAAGCAAGGAGGATTTCTCGCGGGAAAAGTGACTTTCGATCGCGTCTGGGTTCGGCTCGAGGACGAGCGGGCGGAGGTGATCATGGAACGCCGTTTCCTGGGCAAGCCCTTCACCGTCTCCATGTATCTCAAGGTCGAGAAGCTGGAAGACGCCAAAGGAATCGTCACGGATTTCCAACCCAATGGCGGACCGTATCTCAAGGATTTCCCCCATCCCCCGAAAGGCGGGCGCTTTGGCAAGCTGGTGGTGCCGATGGGTTTCCTCTATCTCGTGCTGCCTTCCTATCAGAAGCTCGGTGCCCTGTTTCCCGAAGAGGTTGAGCTCGGGTTCACCAACATGGCGCGGGTCAAAATTGAAAAAGGAAAGCTCGTTCTCGACCCGCGCGAGCCGCTCGGCCAAGAGGGCATGCCCAAAACTTTCTGATAGACAATGATCGTCCGCCCGCTGCTCTTCGGAATGCTCCTCCCCGCGATCGCCCTCGCGCAGGAAGGGCCGCGCGCGGTGCAAGTCGCCGAGCCGCCCGCGCCGCTCAAGGTGGAGGGCCAGGAACGGGTGACCAGCCGCACCGGCGAGTTCCGCGTCTCCGGCGGCGAAGCGGGCGACCGCGGTGCCATCGCCGCGCTGGCCGAGGAGGCCAAGGACGAATTGCTCCGCCTAACCGAAGAGAAGGACGATTGGATCGATTGGAAAATCCCCGTCTCCATCACTCTTCACGGGAAATCCGGCGACCCCATGCCGATGCGCACGGTGGCCATGAACCTGCTCGTCAGCGAAGTCGGCTACGATCTGCGGCTCGACGTCCATCTCAGCCGCGGCATCGAGCAGGATCGTTTCAAATCCGCGGTCACCTCCGCACTTATCTATGAGCGCGCCCTCCGCGGTCGTTCCCCCAAGGAGACCGATACTCCCCTCCTCGTCCCGCCATGGCTGGTCGATGGTCTTCGCGAAGCAACCGCCTGGCGACTCGACCAAAGCGACCGGCGGCTCTATCAGGGTTTGTTCAAGAGTGGCGGCCTGTTCAAGAGCGACGACCTCTTCGCCCTCAACGAGCGCGAATTCGAGGACCTGGATGCCGCCAGCCGTGCGGCATTCCGGGTTTCTTCGGGAGCCCTTGTGATGGCCCTGCTCCAGCAACCGCAAGGCAAGCAAAGCTTCCGGAAATTCCTGACCGACGTTGCCGCGTTCGAAGGGGAAATGCCCGCCCTGCTGCGGAAGCATTTCCCCGAACTCAATCTATCCGAAACCAGCCTGTCGAAATGGTGGACGCTCCAGCTTGCCAACATTGGTGCCCGCAACCTCGCGACCGACATCCTAACGGTTGTCCAGACCGAGACCGAGCTCGTCGATGCGTTGCGGCTGAATTTCCGCACCGCTGAGGGGATCATCCAGCAAAAGGACCTCTCCGCCTGGCCCGAGGTCGCCGCGCTCACCGAACCCGAGCGCGTGAAATCCGTGCAGCTTGCCCAGGACTCTTTGGTCCGCCTCAGCTACCGTTGTTTCCCCTCCTACCGTCCGATTCTTTCCGAGTATCAGATCGCCCTCAACGCCATCGCCAAGAACAAAACCAAGGATCTCGCAGCCAAACTCACCGATCTAACCGAGCGCCGTGTCACCATGACCGCCAAGGCCCAGCAGGCCCGCGATTACCTTAACTGGTTTGAAATCACCCGAGCCCGCCCCGGCGAGACCAGCGGCACCTTCGACGACTACATCCGCCTCAAGGACCGCCTCAAGGCGAATCCCCACCGCCGCACCGACGACTTGTCGAGATACCTCGACCGCATGGATGCCATCTTCAGCCGCAAGGGCGACACCGTGGTTCAGCCGTCCCTCGATCCCACCTCGCCAGAACTCCCGCTCGAGCTTCCGCCATTGGAGCTTCCCAAGTAAGCCAACCGGCGCGGGCGTCTCCCCCCGGAGTACTCGAAGCTCTGCTCGCGCCCGCGGCAGTTCCAGCTCTGCTGGATGGGGTGCGGAGCTCTTCCGTTGATGAAACGCATAAGTGACGGCGGTCAGTTAGAACCCCGCATCCTCCCGAGCCATGTGGCAGCGCTTGCCGAATGGATCTTCCGTCTCTGTCATTTGGTAGCAGCCCCACCACGACTGCGGATGCGGCGGATTACCTTCCAGAGCACGAACACCGGAAGCCCGCCCGCCAACAACCAGAACACGGCTTCATTGAATCGATAATCCTTCTCGTGCTGAAATGATCCCAGCCCGCTGGGCTGTGGCAGGGGACGACCGGCGGATGCAAAGATAGCCGCCACCTGGGCTGCGGGAAGGTAACGGAGACCCACTCCTCCGTCCTGCTCAATCAGGAGCGCGTAACATGGCCCAGCATCCCAGTCGGGCCGTTTGAGAAAGGGAATCCTCCACGAACCTGGGCGGATCAACGGGTCCCTCGATATGAACAATACGGTCGCCCCCACCATTCTCCCCGGAAGCTCCAGCCGTCCCGGCATAAGCGACAGGCGTTTGGAGGGTTGAATCATACTGAACGTTTCCTTTAACTTTGGATACATGACTTCCATTTCATCCCAGCTTTCCGGATAGCCGCCCTTTTCCTGCTGATAGAGCTGAACAAATCTCCCCAAGTTCACCATTTCCACATTCAAGGCGTATTTGCGGGACCGAGCATCCACCCATGTTGCGAACATGAGCCACACAAGGAATAGGCATGTCGCGGTTCTGATCTGAACGGAAATTGTCCCAAGCAGGCTGGATCGAGCCCGGCAGCAATGAGAGCGCGGCCTCTTTCTCATGGGTGCGAATGTCGGGAGTCGGGCTGCGGATATCACTGTGAAGGTCTGTTATTTGGGGCCGAGGCCGACGAAGCAATCATCGGCATCTCTCGCTTTAACAGTTCATGGTTGTTATCGGATATTTCTGTTGGGCGCACGGGAAATCCCCAATGAGGCGGAGTTTGGCTGCGGGAAAAGCGTCTGCGTGGCGTGAGAACAAGGAAGGGCGATCTCCGAATCGCCCTGGCCCATTTGAAGCCAATGAGCGGCGGTTACCTCGACGCATTGGCATTTCATGGGCCTCGGCGGATCGGAGTCCGCCGTTCCTTGGAAAGATGCGGCGGCAGTGGATTTCGACTCTCAACTCTCAACCATCGACTCTCAGCTTCTTCTCCCCACCATACCGGTTGCCCGCGGCCCAATCCGGTGTCAGGCTCGGCCCGTCCATGGCCCGCCAATACACGCTCCACCGCACGCAGCACGCCCCGGCCTCCGGCATCGACTACGTCGCGGCCCTGAATGACGAGCAATACGCCGCCGTTTCCTCGCCGCCGGGCCGCGCGCTGGTCATCGCCGGTGCGGGATCGGGGAAAACCCGCACGCTCACCTACCGGGTCGCGTGGCTGCTGGACCACGGCGTTTCCTCGCGCGAGGTGCTGCTGCTGACTTTCACCAACAAGGCCGCGCGCGAGATGACCGAGCGCGTCCGCGATCTCGTCCCGCACGACACCTCGGACCTGTGGGCCGGCACCTTCCACTCCATCGGCTCGCGCATCCTCCGCCGCCATGCCGAGGACCTCGGTTTCACCCGCTCGTTCTCGATCCTCGATCGCGACGATCAGAAATCCATCCTCAACGCCGTCGTCGGCTCGCTCGACATCGACACGAAACAACGCCGCTTCCCCAAGGCCGACGTCCTCGCCTCGATGTTCTCGCTCGTCGAAAACACCGGCACCCCGCTGGAGCAGATCATCGCCGACCGCTACGACCATTTCTACGACTGGACCGAGGAAATCGAAAAGGTCCGCCTGGGCTACGTGGAAAAGAAGCTCGCCACCAACTCGATGGACTTCGACGACCTGCTCGTCCTCACCGTCCGCCTGTTCGACGAATTCCCCGACATCCTCGAACTCTATCAAAAGCGCTTCCGCCACGTCCTCGTGGACGAGTATCAGGACACCAATGCCGTCCAGGGCCGCATGATCGACCTGCTCGCCGGGGAGAACAGCCTCATGGCCGTCGGCGACGACGCCCAGTCCATCTACTCGTGGCGTGGTGCGGACATGTCGCTCATCCTCGGCTTCCCGCAGAAATACGCGGGCGCCGAGGTCTTCACCATCGAGACCAACTACCGGAGCGTCCCGGAAATCCTCGATCTCTCTAACGCCGCCATCCGTGCCAACACCGGCCGCTTTGAAAAAGACCTCCGCTCTTCCCGCGAAGCACTCGGCGCGAAGCCCGCGCTCGTCGCGCTGCAGGATCCGTCCACCCAGGCCGCCTTCATCGCCCAGCGCCTGTTGGAACTCCGCGACGAGGGCATCCCGCTGGAGGAAATGGCCGTGCTCTACCGCGCCCACTTCCAGAGCCTGGAGATCCAGATGGAGCTCACCCGCCGCGGCATCCCGTTCGCCATCACCAGCGGCTTGCGCTTCTTCGAGCAGGCCCACATCAAGGATGTCGCCGCCTTCATGCGCTTCGTCGTGAACCGCCGCGACGAGGTCTCCTTCCTCCGCATGGTCTCGCTCCTCCCCGGCCTCGGCCCCGGCACCGCCGCCAAACTCTGGAACGAGTGGTTGAAAACCGGCCTTGCCGGAAATGAAAACCCGCCGCCCAAGTGGTCGGACATTTTCCTCAAGTTCAAGGTTCCGAAAAAATCCGCCAGGCACTGGGAGCAGCTCTGCTACACACTCGACGAACTCACGCCCGATGGCCAGCTCGCCACGCCGTCCGACATGACCTACTCCATCCTGGAGGGCGTTTACGACGACTACCTCCGCGCCAGTTTCGACAATGCCGACAGCCGCCGCTCCGACATCGAGCAACTCTCCGAATACGCCGGAAATTTCTCCGACATCCTCGAGTTCCTCCAGCAGCTCTCCCTCATGAGCTCCACCGACGGCGAGCCCACCGGCGAGAAGGCCGAGCCCGACGACGAGAAAGTCACCCTCTCCTCCATCCACCAGGCCAAGGGCCTCGAATGGAAAGTCGTCTTCCTCATCTGGCTCGTGGACGGCCAGTTCCCCAACGGCCGCATCCTCGACGCCGACGACCCCGACCAGCTTGAGGAGGAACGCCGCCTCTTCTACGTCGCCCTCACCCGCGCCAAGGACGAGCTCTACCTCACCTATCCGATGATGAACCCCAAGTCCTACAGCGGCGACATCATCTGCCGCCCGTCACGGTTCCTGGAGGACTTTCCCTTCGAACTGGTGGAGGAGTGGAACGTCGGAAACAGCGACCCGTGGGCCGACGATGAGCCGTTTTAACCTATTGCGATCATCTATACTGCTATGGATTGTCTGCGATTCAACGATGATCTGGTTGGAATTGATCTTTGGCGCATTAGGATGTTTCGTTGCGGAAGTCTGCCCCAGGGTTTCGGTCAAATCACGTCGCCGAAAACAAACGGTTTACTTTCGATCAGGCAATTAAGCAAGTGGAGGACAGTACCCCAATCTTGTGCCGGCAATAGACGCAGATTTCGCAACACTTCATTTCCTGCAAGGCATTCCCAAGTGCATCTGAACTCAGTTCCAAGATCTCTTCTAAGGCACGCGCCAAGAAATACTTCCCACTCTTTGGCAACGTTGCTATGCGCAACTCTCAAGAAGACGTTCTCCTCAAGTAAAAGGCCATGTCTTGCCATTTTTTCTAAGAGTTTCCATCGGTCGGTCCGATGACCGTTAATACTCCATGTAAGGTCGAAAGTCCTTATCAAAACCGTGGGTTCTTGCGCATTATTCTTCGCGGCAAGAATGAAGAATGCTTCCCAAGCAAGTTCAGGGTTCGATTCATCAAGATTCTTGAGGACGAGCCTTAGGTCTTCGGTTGAAGTTTGAGCGCCATGCCCAACCGCGAATCGCAGATTTCGTACGAATGGCGTCATAAAGGCTGACGACTTAGCGTAAAATGATTCAATGGAATTCTTCGTTTCTTCGAAATAGGTATTAGTGACATGGCGGATGTATTCGTGCACCTTAAACATCGAAACCAATCCAGATTCGAAGATATCCGCCGTGTCTTTATGAAGCTGATCGAAGTTTCCAGAAGAAGATAGGCACTCCACTACATGGTATGCTACCAGATATTCGACGAACTTTATATGCCGAAATCCAATGGCTTGAACAGAAATTGCGTCTTGCCGCAAAATGTGATCTGATCGCAGGGCGAGTAGAATTTGGTCGGCCACTGATTTGAGCAGTGGGTTGCAATCAGAGAGTTTGTTGATTGCGTCTTGCTTTGAGATCGCATTGGCACGCGCTCGGACACAGCTCATTGCCAAGGTTCCTGAAATCCGCATTAGCTGAAAGGCGGTTAAACCCGGAATCTGGCGTCGAATGATGTTATCGCACCTCCTGTCAAAGAAAAGACTTAGCACATTACGGTCTAAAAAGCTAAGGGGTGAAGTTGGGCCACCATATTCAAATGCTTCGGAGAAAACTTGGAGATTAAAAGGGGTGGCAAGTACGGACTTTCCATCTCCGGTGAGTGGCGCGGTAAACGAAAAATGGAAGGCATTGCTATATTTGTCGAGAGCTTGCTCGAATTCATTTGGTGTAAATGTCGAGAATCGGTTAATGAAAACCTTTCCACCAGCACCTTCAAATATTGATTCCCATTCGCGCCAATAGTCGTCTCTAATCGTAAATACGAGCGCAATTGGGAAGGCCATCAATCCGGTATCGACAGCTAGAGTATTGAGTTCGCCCACCAACTTCATGAGAGCCATCACTTCGCGCTTTTTCTGTGGGGACTCTTTAGCCTCATCTAGCGAATCGATGCAATATATTATTGGTCTATCAATGCTAATGAGCTCCTGAATGAGGGACTGTTTACTGCGATTCTGCCAAAGGCGCGAGATGTCATCGATATCCGGCTGTAAAGCGGCGCGTCCGCAGCCTAGATACTCTTGATCCTGCAAAGCGATGTTGACAGCGAGTGTTGTTTTTCCCGCCCCGGATGTGTCCCGAATCAAGCAGAGTTGCGTGGGCACGCTTTTGTCTTGGACAAAGGAATGATTATGTGAAGTGCGAGTCTTTTGGTGAATCGATAACTGTGAAGGACGCAATGATTGGGCTACAGTTTCAATTGAAGTATCAAGATCTCTTCGGACATAAATAAGGTCGTGTTTCGGGTGTCGGTGGCGACGCAGAAAAATTCCAGACATGTCACGAAATTCTGAGACCAAGTTCGCTTTTGTCCGCTGAAGATCGTATGCCCATGTCCGTATTTCGGCGGGGGGGCGTGGAGCGGGTAAAAAACGGGATCGCGCGTTCCAAACCATATTCCTGAGGAGAACGTCGAATGGCAAGGGGTCGGATCGGAGGTTGTCCCATGCATTTCCGGAAATGACTAGAGCTCCAAAACCGTTCCGATTTAGTTCCTCCGCTGCGGAGAGAACAGATTCGGCTACCTCATAGAGGCAGCAAAACAGTCCAATCGAATTTGGTCTTCGACGAACTTTGAGTTCGAAATCCTCCCAATCGTGGCTGCCACGAAGAATAATTCCCACCTTTGCTTTAGCTTCGACCACGAAGTGCCAACCATTCCATTCGAAAAATCCGTCTAATTGCTCTGACTTTGCAACCACGGCCAGAGGCGGTCTCGCCGACCAGGGAAGTATCTCTCGGAGCATTTGCTCAAAGCGATATCCTCTGGAACGAGCATCAGCTTCTTCCCTTAGCAACACAACCTGATCAAATACACAAGACATAGGAATAGGGTTCTCCAAGTCACGCCTTCATGCGAATCTGAGTAGTTTGCTCTTCAGAGTCCCATTTACTCCTCCAAGCCTTCCTCAAGTGCCTCTTCTGAGGAGATGGCTTCATGGCGTATTCGCAGACATTTTCACTGGTTTTCATGGGCAGAGGGTAAGTGCGTGATGGTTTGAATGGGGGAAATGAAGTCTTTTCCCGCAACGAAATAATTTGTCTGTCGTCTCAGCACTCATGCGGCGGGCAGTGTCTGTGTCTGAGAACGGTTCCGGATTTGCTGACGATCCAGCGGATGGTGGAGCGGGAGTCGCATTCCTCCGGGCGTTCCCATTCGATAAGGACGGTGCCGCCCTCGGCGGAGAGTGAGACGCGGGGTTGGCGGAGGGCTTCGAGGAACTCCTTGGCTTTCCATTGGAGATCCGGGGCGAGTGTCTTGGGATCGAGGGTGGAGGTTTCGAGGTCCAGGCCCGGCAGATCGTTCCAGAAGCGCTCGGGAAGGTTCATCGCCTGGCCGTCCCAGGTGAGATCGAAGCGGGTGAGCAGCCTGCTGCCATGATGGAATGGATAGGGCTGGTCCTTGCCCTTGTATTGATAGCAGCGGAACTCGCCCTTCTCGTCCTTGGCCTCGGTCACTTCCTCTTCCGCAGGGAGAATGAGCTCCACCTGCAAGGTGATCTTGCCGTCATCGGACACCGCCCGGTGTTTCAACCCCTCGTGGTTGACGGTGGCATACCAGTCCGGTTCCGGAGCGTCGTCCGCAGCCCTTGCGGTGATCGGCACGGCGGACAGGGCGGAGAGTGAGAGAAAGGAGCGGCGTTTCATGGGAGGGGAAGAGATTGTTGAATGCCGATTGAGGATTGTTGATTTTGGATTGAGGATGGGAAGACCGGTGCAGGTGTCTATGGCTTCTTCTTTTTCGCGGGATTGGGAATGGCGTGAAAGCCCACTTCGCCTTTGGGTTTTGCGGTTGGAGCCATGAGTTGGCGGATGGCGTCGAAGACAAGACGGAACTGGCCGTCGTATTTCTTCTCCATTTCCTCGAGTTTGGCAGCGAGTTCCTTGTGGGTCGCGAGCATCTGGCGCAGCCGCACAAAGGCCCGCATGATGGCGATGTTCACCTCCACAGCACGAGTGGAACGCAGCACGCTGGAGAGCATGGCAACGCCCTGCTCGGTGAAGGCGAGGTTTCCGTAGCGGGAACCTCCGTGGGAACTTGGGATCACAGTTTGTGATCTCAAGTTGGAAACCTCCTCAGCGGTCAGTTCGAACATGAAGTCATCCGGGAAGCGTTCGGGATTCCGGCGGACGGCCTGTTTGTGTGTCCGGGTTTCCACGCCGTAGAGTTCCGCCAGGTGAAGATCGAGCATCACCTTCTGCTCGCGGAGGATCAGGATGCGTTGCTCGGCCTGGATGGCGAGGGTGTCCTTGGGCATGGTTCTCAGGCGGCGGGGATGAAAGGGAGCGGAATAGGGGCAGGGTTGGGTCTGACGGTCCGGGCATCTCTCTGCTAGAGATTGGCGCTCCCGAATGCACGGTTTTTCCGCGGGCGGGGCAAAAATAACCGGAAGACGGCAGAGGAGCGCCCCCATGGCAGGGACCGACCTCCGGCAGCAGAGCGTGTCGCACTCCAGTCTATCGGCCCGCGATCGACGCCACGTCCTTCGTTGCGAGCCAGCCTTTGAGGTTGGTGCCGGCAACTTCGACATAGCGGAAATCGCCGTTAGCCGTGCCAAGATGAACGGTGCGGCCGGGACCGGGCGTGCCTAACGATTCGGCCTTCTCAAACGGTGAGAGGCGGACGGTGGCATTCTCTGCCAGAACAATGCCACGGCCCGCTTCATCACGGCGCAGATAGAGCGCGGTGGCTCCGGCAACGATGGCAAGGGCGGCCAAGCCTGAGGAAACCCAGGCAAACAAGCGCACGCGCTGTGGCAATTTCACCGCACCGCAAACCACCGCAAGAACGCCGAGAAACAACGCCGCACCGGCGACGAGCCACGACCATTCGTTCCGGCTGAGATAGCTGAGTGCGGCTTCCAGGCGCGGGTTGCGGCCGCTTTCCTCGAAGGCGGTGGCGGCCTTGCGGGAGAGTGCGAGATTGGCTGACAAATCCGGATCGCGCGGAGTGAGCAGGCGGGCGCGTTCGTAGGCGAGGATGGCGGGGCCGTATTGTTTCAGGTTCTGATAGCTGTTTCCGAGGTTGTAGAAAACCGAGGCGCGCGGACCTTCCGCGGCTAGAATCTTCTCGTAAGCGGCGGCCGCTCCGGCGAAGTCGCCGGCTTTGAATTGCTGGTTCGCATCGTCGAAGGCGGAGGCGAACGAGGCATTCGCTCCGAGGAAGAAACATAACAGGCCGATGAGGAATTTCCGGATCATGTCAGCGGGCGGATGGTGTTAGGGAGGCCATGGCTTCATCCAGCAACGAGCGCCATTCCGGCAGGATCTCGCCGGTGTCCTGGCGGCTGTATTCGTGGTGGTCAGCCTCGCGGATGAACCGAGTGACGGGCGAGTCATCGGGGATGCGGGCGGTGACTTCCGCCAGCGTGATCGCTTGCGGAGGTTGGTTCCACAACGCGCCTAACCGTTGTTGGATGGCAAGCCGGGCGGCGGCGAACCAGCCGGTAACATCCCGCGCGGCCGCGCAATGGCCCGCGGTTTCAAGCGCCTCGCGGGTCGCCTTTTCCATTGCGGCGAGCGCCCGTCGCCGCGGATCCTCGCGGCGGACGCGGAGCCACGCGAGGACTTTGCCCAAAACACTCAGCAGCGCGGAAACAACTAACAGTGAAGTGAACGCGGGCCGCGAAACCAGCGGCACAAGAGAACCGGGCGGCGACATCACCAGATGCTGGGCGACGAGAGTCGCGACCTTCTTCTTCTCCGGTTCCTTCGCCGCGGGAGTCACGGCGGGCTCGACGTCGATCATGTCCGCACCCGCGACGCTGAGCTGTTTAGCGGCGCTGGTGATCGTCTTGTAGGACTCGGCGGCCGGATCGAAGTAACTGAATGCCAGCGCGGCCTCCTGTCCCCCGCCCTTGCGGGGCACCGCGCTGAATTGGAAAATCTTGCTGCCGGAAAACGACGCCTGATCGCCCGGAGTGAACTCGTCCTTGCCGGAATAAGTCTTCCAGGCGTCCGCGGGGGTCAGCTCGGGTGCATTCATCAGCGCGAAATTTCCGGAGCCAATCAGCCGCGTGGTGATCTGCTGCGGCTCGCCGGTTTTCCAATCGTTAGGGATCTCCGCGCTGTCGAACTTGAACTCGCCGACGGCTCCGGTGAATCCGCCAGGCCGGCCATCGACCGGCAGCGGGCGAACCTCAATTTCCTGGTCGTCCGACTTGAGCGTCACGTCCTTCTGGATCATCGGCGTGTTCATGCCTCCTAAGATGCCGAAGAACGGGTCGATATTCCGCCTGCGGGGCTGCGGCACGGAAGTGTCGCGCACCGCGACGGTGGCATCGACTGATAGAGACGCCGGATATTTTCCCGCCTTGGTTGCGGAAATCCCGCCGAACCAGGTGACGACGACGTAGCGCTTGCCATCCTTCATCTCCTGCGTCTGCTGCGGTCGGCCGCTGACGTTGTGCAAGGTGAACGCCTTGCCTTCCGGTTGGATGCCGCTGCGCAGCTCGACGCGGGAATCAGCCGGCAGCCACGCCCGGATGCGGACTGGTGCGATCTCGCCGACGTACACATGCTGCCGCTTGCTATCCGCCAGCTCGACCGTTAGAAATCCGAAGCGCTTCTCACCGGTGTCCGCCGCCTCCTCGCCGGGAGGGGGCGTGCCGGGCGGAGTCGGCTGAATTCCCGCCGGCGGTTGCGCCGCCCCGGCGGCGAGAACCTTTAGCTTGAGCGGCTTGCTCGAGAGTTTTTGACCATCGACCGTGACCTCGATGGCTGGAATCTGATAGTCGCCCGGGACAGTGGCCCCCACGACATAGGTGTAGGTGGAACTAACGGTGGTCTGACCGCCGATAACCTGCATTTGCTGGTTTCGACCGCGCGGCTCGATGATGAAATTCGCGATCGGAGGAATCTCGGGTCGCCCGGCCCTGCCACCGGAAATCTTCAGGGTAAGGATCGCGCCGTTGCCCGCCGGGACGGATTCGCGGTCGAGTTGCGCCTCAACTTCCGCCGCGGACACGGCGGCAGTCAGGCCAATGAAGGCCAGCGTCAATGCGGCGATCCATTTCGCCAACTGATGGAGGGGATTTACCATGTCTTGCCTTTGGTCGAGTTGTCAGGGTTTTTGAAACGGTCACGCTGCGGCTGCGGGATGGGAATCACCGTGCGCTCGTCATGGCGCAGAGCTTCCAACAATTGCTTGGCTTCCTCGGGAGTCATTTCCTGTTTCTCGACGCGCTCATTGCTCATCTCGCCCGATTGCTCTTCGCCAGGTTTTTCGGCACCGTCTTTCTGTTCCTTCGAATCCTGCGGGGATTTTTCTTCCCCAGGCTTTTGGCCTTCCTTCGGGTCCTTCCCGTCCTTCTTGTCCTCGCCTTCCTTGGGATCTTTTCCATCCTTGGAGTCCTTGCCATCCTGTGGCTTGTCACCCTCTTTGGCGTCCTTGGGATCCTTCCCATCTTTGGATTCCTTGCTGTCTTTCGGATCTTTTCCGTCCTTCGAATCCTTCTGATCCTTCTGATCCTTTTGGTCTTTGTCGTCTTTTTTATCCTGGTCTTCCTTCTTGTCCTTGTCGTCCTGCTTGTCGTCTTTCTTCTGCTGCTTCTTCAACTCTTCGAGTTTCTTTTCAACAAGCGCCTTGTTGTAGAGCGCGTCCTCATCTGAACCCTTCAAAGAGAGGGCATCCTGATAGGCCTTGATGGATTCCTCCCAAGTCTTGATCGTGGCTTCGGGATCTTTCTCCAAGGTGCCTTGGCCGGTTCGGTAGAGGGTGTTGCCCAAGTTATAATAAGAGCGCTGCTGCAGCGCCAGATCCTGGGTCCGCAGGGAGGAACGCAGGGATTCCGAAGCCTTCGCGAAATCGCCCTTGGTGTAGGCCTCCGTCCCTTGGTTGTAGATTACACGCGGATCCTGACTCGCACTCACCGTTTCGGCGGCGCGGGCTTCCGGGAACTCGGCTGAAACCCAGCCCAGCAGCATGATCGCCGTGGCGCGTGGAACGGTCTTCGTCAGTCGTCCCGCCGACGGCAGCGGGCGCGCCTTCTTCGGCCGGCGGCGGTCACCGATGAAAAATTCCAGCAGCAACAAGCCGATCGCCGCGCCCAGCGGCCACTCGAAGCGCTCCAACGGGATCCGCTCCATCCGTTGTTCCTGCTCGCTCTTCGGGACCAGCCGGAGTTTTTCCTGATAGATCGTATTGAGCCCCTCCGCCCCGCGGCCGAGCTGGACGTAGAGGGCGTTGGTCACCTCGGCGATTTTCTTCAGCGTCGTCTCGTCCAGCTTGGTCTTCACGACCTTGCCGTTCTCATCACGGACGAAATCCGTGCGGCCGTTCTGATAGCGGATCGGCATGGTCGCGCCCTCGGGACTGCCGACGCCCACGGTGTAAATGGCCATGCCCTTTTTCGCGGCGGCCGTGGCGGCCTCGATCACGTCGCCCTGGAGATCCTCGCCGTCAGTTAGGAGGACGAGCACCCGGTGGTTATTTCCCGTTTCATCGAAGAGTCTCTCTGCTTCCTTGATCGCGCTCGCCAGATCGGTCCCCTGCCGAGGAATCAAATCGGTATCCAGCGCGTTCAGCGACTCGCGGAACGCCTCGTAATCCAGCGTGAGCGGGCACAACGCGAACGCGCTTCCCGCAAACGGAATGAGCCCGACGCGGTCACCCTCCAAGCGGGCCACGAAATCGATGATGCCGAGCCGCGCGCGCTCCAGCCGGTTGGGCGTTAGATCTTCCGCCAGCATGCTGCGCGAGGTGTCCACGGCGAAGAGGATGTCGATGCCCTTGCGCTTCACCTCGCGCCACTCGTAGCCCTTCTGCGGCCGGGCGATGGCGACAAATGCCAGAAACACCGCGAGCAACCACAAGCCGCGCTTGAGATTCCGCAACCACGGCGAAAAGCCCTCGGTCAACCGCGCGCGGAAACGCGGGTGGATCAGCTTGGCCAAATCCGCTTCCCGGCGGCGGTCGAAGCGGATGAACAAACCGACGATGCCCGCGCAGACGACGAGGCCGGCGATCATCCAGAGCGGTTGGGCGAAATGTAGCGAAGAGTCGTCCATGGTTCAGTTAGGGAAGCCGGCGGAAGCGAGTCTGGGCCAGCACCAGCTCGAGCAGGAGCAGGCCAAGTCCGGGCGCGAGGAACCAGAGGTAAAGTTCGTCATACTGCTGGTACTTCTTGAGCTTGCGGGTGGTTTTTTCAAGTTGGTTGATCGAGTCGTAGATCTTTTCCAGCGAATCGGTGTCGGTCGCGCGGAAATACTGTCCACCGGTGGCGGTGGCGACCTCGCGCATCATGTCCTCGTCGATCTCCACCTTCACGGTTTCCAGATGGGTGTTCCCGAAAACATCCTGCCTTGGCATTGGAGCCTCGCCACGGGTGCCCGCGCCGATGGCGTAAATCTTGATGCCCAGGGCTTTCGCTGCCTCGGCGGCGGTGACCGGATTAACCGCGCCGGCATTGTTGACACCGTCGGTTAGAAGGATGATGATCCGCGACTTCGCCGTCGAGTCGCGCAGATGGCCGACCGAGGACGCGATGGCGGAACCGATGGCCGTGCCGTCCTCGACCTGGCCCATCCGCACGCTGGCGAGGCGCTTCCCGACAAACTCGTGATCCATGGTCAGAGGGCTGACCAGATACGGCCGCCCGGCAAAGGCGACCATCCCGAGCTTGTCATTGGGGCGCTGGCCGACAAATTTCGCGACTACGTTTTTCACGACCTCGAGGCGGTTGGCCGGTTTGCCTTCGAGTTGGAAATCCAGCGCTTCCATCGAACCGGAGACATCGAGCGTGAGCACGATATCGATCCCGCTGGCTTCGATTTCGGACGAGCCCTTGCCGTGGCGCGGCCGGGCGAAGGCGACGATCAACAGCGCGAAGGCTAACAACCCGAAGAACGCGAGAAAGCCGCCGATCTTCGAGCGTGGTTTCGCACCGACGCTAATGGCATCATCGGTGGACGGCATTCTAACCGCAACAGGCCGGCCCCAGCGGCCTTTCCAGATTGCCAGCAACGGCAGCAACAGCAGGAGCCACAGGAACCCCGGGTGAACAAACTGATAGCTCTCGGTCATGGCGTGGCGGCTTTGGACGTGGAGCGGACGAACCCGCGGGCCGTATCAATGAGCTCAATGCGTTGATTGAAATCCAAATTCGCGCCGGCGAACTTGGCGAGGTCGCAGGATTTCAGAAACGCCCGCAGGTGGTCGCTTTCGGCGACAAGCGGTGAGGCCTCATCCTTCGCGAGGGCATGGAGAAACTCCTCGGTAGTCAATCGCGGTGCGACCAACCGGAAACGGTCGGCGATGTATTGCCTAACCGTCTGCGCTGCACGGTTCGCAAAAGCTTCCGCGGCCATTGCCTCGCGGCCGGCCTCCAGTTCCGCCAGAGACGCGAGCGCGATTTCCGGCGGACTCTTGAGCTGTTGCTTGCGGGCATGCTTGCGCCACAAGATCGCGGCCAAGGCGAGCACGACGATGCCGCCGCCGATACCCGACCACAGCGCGTAGGGCGGCTTCTCCGGGACAGGAATTTCGACCAGTGCCTTCGGCCCGCGGATGTCCTCGCCGGGATCGGGCGCTTGGGCTGATAGTTGGCCCGATAGTCCGAGCAACACCGCGATCAGGAGACAGCGGGACCTTGGAAAACGAAACATGGAAAACATTGAGAACATGGATCAACCGGATCGTTGGCGGCGGCTCCGGAAAAAGCCCATCAGCGCGGGCATCCAGTTCTCGCCATTGGAAAATTGCAACAGGTCCACGCCGAGCGAGCGGATTCGGGCGACCGTTAGCTCGCGGCGCTGGCGGGATTGTTTTTCGAACGCCTCCCTGACTTTCGCACTGCCCGTATCGATCTCCACGACCTGGCCGGTCTCCGCGTCCTCAATGCAGATCCGGCCGACATCCGGCAGCGATTCCTCGCGAGGATCGGTCACTGACACGGCGATGACATCGTGGCGGCGGTTGGTGACTTGCAACTTGTTGCGCAAATGACTTAGTCGCTGTTCGAAGGGAGCACCGAGACAGAAGTCCGAAACGAGAAAAATAACGGATTTCCGGTGGACGACCTGGTTGGCGAAGTCCAAGGCCTTCGCGATGTCCGTGCCGCGCTGCTCGGGTTGGAAATACAAGGTCTCGCGGATCAGCCGCATGATGTGCATCCGGCCCTTGCCCGGCGGGATGTATAACTCCACCGCGTCGCTGAACAGGATGAGCCCGACCTTGTCACGGTTGCGGATCGCCGAGGCTGCTAGAACCCCCGCGGCTTCGGCGGCGAGCTCGCGCTTGGAGTCCACCACCGAGCCGAAGTCGGACGAAGCGCTGACGTCGATCATCAGTAGAATCGTTAGCTCGCGTTCCTCGGTGAAAAGTTTGACATGCGCCTCGCCAGTGCGAGCCGTGACATTCCAGTCAATCGTCCGCACGTCGTCGCCCGGGACGTAGTTGCGCACCCGGTCGAAGTCCATGCCGCGGCCTTTGAAAACACTGGCGTAGCGGCCGGCCAGCGAGTCATCGACGAGCCGGTTGGTGCGGACTTCCATCCGCCGCACGCGGCCGAGAATCTCCGCGGCGCGGGTCTCGTCCTGGATGCTGATAGGAGTGGCGGCTTTCGGCTTGATCATGGCACCGGCAATTCATCGAGGATCCGTGTGATGATCTGCTCGCTGTTCAGCCCTTCCGCCTCGGCCTCGTAGGTAACGGTGACGCGGTGGCGCATCACATCCATGGCCACGTTTTTCACGTCGTGCGGCGTGACATAGGCGCGGCCGTTGAGGAAAGCGTGCGCGCGGCTGGCGAGCGCGAGATTGATGGTGGCGCGCGGCGAGGCGCCGACGCGGATGAGCGGCGCGATGTGGATACCGAAATCATCGGGCCGGCGGGTCGCGTGGACGAGTCGGACGATGTAGCGCTTCACCTTTTCGTCGAGATAGAGGCTGTTCACTACGCCGCGCGCCTGCTGGATGGCCTCGAGACTAACAATCGGCTGGGGTACCGGCATTTCCTCGGTGGTTCCGGCCAGATCGAGCACGCGGAGTTCCTCCTCCTCGGTCGGATAGTCCATGACGACCTTCATCATGAACCGGTCGAGCTGCGCCTCGGGCAGCGGATAGGTCCCCTCTTGCTCCAGCGGGTTCTGCGTGGCGAGCACGAAAAACGGCGCGGGCAACGGGAAAGTCTGTTCGCCGATGGTGACCTGCTTTTCCTGCATCGCCTCCAGCAACGCGCTCTGCACCTTGGCGGGCGCACGGTTGATTTCGTCGGCGAGGATGAAGTTGGCGAAAACCGGGCCGTGCTTCACCCGGAACCGCGCTTCCCGCGGGTCGTAGATTTCCGTGCCGACGATGTCGGCCGGCAACATGTCGGGAGTGAACTGGATGCGGTTGAACTTGGCGTTCACCAGCGAGGCGAGGGTTTTGAGCGCCAGGGTTTTCGCGAGTCCGGGGACGCCCTCTAGCAGGATGTGGCCTTTCACCATCAGGGAGATCAGCAGGCGGTCCACCAAGTCGCTCTGACCGATCAGGTAGCGGCCGATTTCGCTGCGCAGCGGATGGATCCAGTACGAGGCCTCGCGCACGAGTGCCTCCGCATCCGCCGGGTTGGCGAAGGGAGCCGGGTGGTTTTCCTTGTCTAATGTCATGATTCGATAGCGTTGTTTCTGAAATGGATGTGGGCAGTGCAAAACGCCACGCCTATCTAGCGGCGTAATGACAGGGGCTCGTCTAAAAACCCGCGTTTTGCGCCTCCACAGACGCAGCTTGCCCGGCGGCTCCGGCGCATCCAAGCGCCAACTGCTTCGTCCGCGGATATTGGCTCGGCACTTGCTTAGAATGTGACAACAGGACCGCCGGGCCTCCACTCCAAGCCCGGCGGTTTTTTCAGGACTTCCTTAAAATGAAACGTCTGCGCGTCCTCAAACTCGGCTGGGAATTTCCGCCTCTCATCAATGGCGGGCTGGGAATCGCGTGCCTCGGCCTCTCGCGGGCACTCGCGAAACATGTCGATCTAACCGTCGTGGTGCCGAAATCCTCGCCCGACGCCGACTTCAAGGATTTCGAGCTGCGCGGCGTTAGTTTACTCACCGTTGAGAAGTTGAAATCGGTGGAAGCACACTACCGTTACGAGAGCTTCGCCCAGGTACGCAACGTGCCGCTGTTTCTCGATCCCTACGACGACGGTGCCGCGGACCTAACCGACCTCCCTCCGGCAACCCGCGGCGATGCCGTGTTTTCGGAAACCACCGTCCAACAGCTCGCAGCCTTCAAGGTGGGCGACCTCTATGGGCCGGACCTCGGCAGCAAGGTCATCGAGTTTTCCAAGGTCGCCGCGAAGCTCGCGATGTTAGAGCCGTTCGACATCATTCATGCGCACGACTGGATGACCTTCCTCGCCGGGGTGGAGGTGAAGAAAGCCACCGGCAAACCGCTGGTCGTCCACATTCACGCGCTGCAATACGACCGCGCCGGCGCCGATGCGCGCGGCTGGATTTACGACCTTGAGAAGTATGGCATGGAAGAGGCCGACTGCATCATCCCGGTGAGCCGCTACACCGGCGAGATCATCGCCACCCACTACGGGATCAATCCTAACAAAATCCGCCCGGTCCACAACGGCGCGGACCCGGTGGACGCCTTTGAAACGAAGAAGAAATTTCCCGAAAAGCTCGTGCTGTTCCTCGGCCGGCTCACCTCGCAGAAAGGCCCGGAGTTTTTCCTCGAAACCGCCTCGCGCGTAATAGCCGTGAATCCTCACGTCCGCTTTGTCGTCGCCGGCACCGGCGACAAGCTGCGCCCGCTCATTGAGTCCGGCGCGTTCCGCGGCCTCGGCGCGCACTTCCATTTCACCGGCTTCCTCGACAAGGAAAAGGTCAACGACCTGCTCTCGATGACCGACGTCTATTGCATGCCCTCGGTGTCGGAACCCTTCGGCTTGTCCGCCTTGGAGGCCGCGCAATTCGGCATTCCCGCCGTGATTTCCAAACAATCCGGCGTCGCGGAAGTGCTCAAAGGCGCGCTGAAAGCCGACTATTGGGATGTCGAACTGATGGCCAAACACATCAACGACCTCCTGACCGACGACGATCTCCGCGCCCGGGTGATCGAGCAGGCGAAGCTCGACATCGCCGCCTCCACTTGGGACGCAGCCGCGGCCAAAGTGATGAGAATCTATGAGGAACTGGTCCGCTAGTTCCCGTATTACCCCTTTCCCTTCCAAACCCAATGCCCGACGTTTGCTTATACTTTCAAGTCCATCAGCCTAACAGGCTGCTGTCCTACGACTTCTTCCGGATCGGCGAGAACGCGGTCTACGAGGACGAGGCGATGAACATCGGCATCCTCAACAAGGTCGCCGAGAAATGCTACCTGCCCGCCAACCGGATGTTCCAGCGGCTCGTCGAGGAGAACGACGGCCGCTTCCGGATGGCGCTTTCTATCAGCGGCATCGTCATCGAGCAGATGGAGCGCTACCGCCCGGACGTGCTGGAGTCCTTCCAACAGCTCGTGGCCACCGGCAGTGTGGAGTTGCTGGCGGAAACGTATTATCACTCGCTCGCCTTCGTGCATTCCAACAAGGAGTTCGAGCGGCAGGTGGAAATGCATCTGCAAAAACTCGAGGACGTCTTCCACGTCCGGCCGCGGGTCTTCCGTAACACCGAGCTGATCTACAACAACGCCATCGCCGCCAAGGCCGAAACCATGGGCTTTGATGGCATCATCTCCGAAGGCGTCGAGCGCAATCTCAACGGCCGCTCGCCCAATTTCCTCTACCGCGCCCCCACCACCGCGAGGATCAAGACCCTGCTGCGGAACATTCCTCTATCCGACGATCTCGGGTTCCGCTTCTCCGATCCCAACTGGCCGGGCTATCCTCTAACTGCGGAGAAATTCGCCGACTGGATCGCCGGCTGCGAGGGCGACGTGGTGAATCTCTTCATGGACTACGAAACCATCGGCGAGCACCATTGGGACGACACCGGAATCTACAATTTCTGGCAGGCAATTCCCGCGGCACTGATCGAGGCCGGCCTGCAATGGGTCACGCCTACCGAGGCCGTCGAACTTTACCGCGCCTCGCGCGAATATAACAGTGACGTGATCACCTCGTGGGCCGACACCGAGCGGGATCTATCCGCCTGGATGGGCAATGTCATGCAACAGGAAGCCATCGCCAAGGTTCACCGCCTGGAGCAGGAAATCCTCGCCGTGAATGATCCCGACCTAACGGACACGTGGGCGAAAATGCAAACCTCGGACCACTTCTACTGGATGTCCACCAAGGGTGGCACCGACGGCAGCGTCCACAAGTATTTCACGCCCTACCCGAGCCCCTACGACGCCTACATCTATTTCATGAACGTCCTCGCCGACTTGCAGATCCGCCTCCGCCGCGCGCAGGAACAACGGGGCCAGCTCAGCGCTTGATTCCCCCGGAACAACAGTCAACTTGGCCGCGGATGCATGTTCTCTGGATCACCGCCGCCTTGTTAGCCGTCGCCGCCGCGGAGCCCGGGACCACGGATTTTCTTCCCGTGGCCGAAAGGCCCAAGCTCCAGTCCCCGGCCGTCAACGAAGCAAGCGGGCTCGCGATCTCGTCCGCGAATCCCGATTTCATGTGGATCGTCAACGACAGCGGGGGGACTTCGGACATCCATCTCGCCGGAACCGACGGCACGGACCGTGGCAAGGTGACGTTGGCCGACACCCGCAACATCGACTGGGAGGATCTCGCGTCGTTTTCACTCGATGGAAACAACTATCTGCTAGTCGCCGACACCGGAGACAACGGCTCAAAACGTGAATCCTGCACACTCCACATCCTGCGCGAACCGGCGTTTCCCGCGGATGGGAAAAAAATTTCCGGGACTGCCCCGCCCGAATGGCGAATCCAGTTTCAGTATGAAGGCGGTCCCCGCGATTGCGAATCCGTCGCTGTGGACACGAAGGCCGGAAACATCGTCCTCGTCAGCAAACGCACCCAACCGCCGGAAGTCTATCAACTCCCCCTGCGGCCCACCGGCAAGAGCGGCCTTCTAACCGCCCGCAGAATCGGACCGACCGAAGTGAAGTCCCCGCTCGACAGCCTCATTCCGTTCCACAACCAGCCAACCGGACTCGACATCACCGCCGACAACTCGCTCGCCGCCGTCATCACCTATTACGGAGTTTTCCTATTCCCTCGCAAACCCGATGAAAACTGGGCGGACGCCTTCGCCAAGCCACCGACCGCGCTTCAGCCGCACCTGCTAGCCCAGGCCGAAGCAGTGGCATTTTCCAAGGACGGCAAAACGATTTACGCCCTGTCCGAGGGCAGAGCTTCTCCGGTCGCGCGGTTTCAAAGCGAGACCGGTGGCCCGTGAATTTCGCTCTGCCTTGAGCTCAATGCCCGATATCGGTCGGCGTGTAGCCCATGACAATATCGAAATTCGCGGCGAGCTCGCCGATCTTGGACTCCTTGAGCGCGGCAAAGTCCACGATCACCGATTCGCGGGCTTTCGCATCCTTAATCCCCTGCAGCACCATGTCCTTGTCATTCTGCGGTTGGCCTTTGACGTAGCATTGTGTCGTCCATTTTTCGCGACCTTTCATTTTCACCGCGAAGTGGATGTGCGGGGTGCGCCCGGGATAAGCGACCGGCTTGATGGTCCGGAAATAATACCCGCCGGTGGAGCTGGTTAGAAAACGGCCGAAGCCTTGGAAATTCGCATCGCGCCCGGCCTTGCCGTTGCTGCCCGAGTGCAGGTAAACGCCCTTGCCATCCACCTGCCAGATCTCGACCACCGCGTTGCGGATCGGGCTGCCGCCGGCGTCGAGCAGACGGCCTGATAGATGGGTGACCTCGCCGATGCCGGGGCTGATGCCGTCATTGACGATGAGCAGGTCGTTGTTGGTATCAAGCGGCAGGTGATCCGGATAAAACGGGCCTTCGGTTTGCTTGGGCGTGAGGGCGAGCTGATCCGCGAAGGCCCCGGGCGCGGCCAGCGCGAGCGCCATGGTGCCGATGAGTTTCCGCCGGGTCCACAGGTAGGGCATTTCAATCGGGGCTTTTCCGTCCATGCGGGAACTCAAGCGGATCCCCTGCCGGTCGTCAAGGAGCGCGCGGGCTGCAATCACCGCTTGAAGATCCGCGCGCATGGCAACATGGTCCGCGGCCTTGCCGATGAAATCCCCCGCTCCACCAGTAACCCACCGCGTTCCGCCATGGACCGCGGGGCTGCGCGCGGCGCGGGCGAACGTGGCGCCGGGATTGATCGTGCAGTCATTGATGCTGGCCACGTTGCTGGCGTATTATTTCTATCCGCCAACACGGCATTGGCTGGACGAACTCGCCGCAATCAAGGAACGCTGGGGCTACGGCTACACGGCGGTTTCATCGATCATCGCGGGGGCGGTGATTCCTGAGCTACTGCGGATCTTTGTTTTTCAAAAGGGCCGGATCCGCCGGTCGAACTTTGAGAATCTGTTATTCACCGTGCCGTTCTGGTGCATGATGGGCGTCGTCGTGGATTTTTTCTATCGTTGCCAAGCCGGCTGGTTCGGGGCGGAGGTGACCTTCGTGGTGGTGCTTAAAAAAGTCCTGGTCGATCAGTTCCTCTACAATCCGCTGTTCGCCGCGCCTGCGAGCGGTTGGCTCTACGATTGGAAAAACCGCGGCTACCGCTTTGAGGGCATCAGCGTGTTTTTCACGGCCCGCTACTATCGGGATGTCGTCGTTCCGATCCTGTTCGCGACCTGGGGCGTGTGGATTCCGGTCGTGACGATCCTCTACTCGCTGCCGTCGCAACTGCAGATTCCGCTGTTCGGCCTGGCGCTTTCGATGTGGGTGGTGCTCTACACGTGGATGAGCGAGCAGCGGGCCCGCTGATTTTTCCCAGATTCCCACTGGTTTTTCGGGCGAGCCGATCTAGTGTTCGCGTGAACGCATGGAACTCCACTCGAAACTCGCCATTCTCGCGGACGCTGCAAAATATGACGCATCCTGCGCCAGCTCCGGAGCGGTGCGGGAAAACTCCGTGGGAGGAAAGGGCGTCGGTTCCACCGGAGGCGCGGGGATCTGCCACAGCTATGCGCCGGATGGCCGATGCATCTCCCTGCTCAAGATCCTGCTGACCAACCTTTGCATTTACGACTGCCATTACTGCATCAACCGTCGCTCAAGCAACGTCCGTCGAGCTGCTTTCACCGCCGATGAAGTGGTGAAGCTCACGTTGGACTTTTACAAACGAAACTACATCGAAGGCCTGTTTCTCAGTTCCGGCATCATCCGCAATGCCGACTATACAATGGAGCAGGTGATCGCCGTGGCCCGCACGTTGCGCGAGGTGCATGATTTCCGCGGCTACATCCATTTAAAAACCATCCCGGAAGCGTCGCCCGAACTGATCGAAACGGCCGCACGCTACGCCGACCGCATCAGCATCAATCTGGAGCTCCCCACCCAGGAAAGCCTCGACCTGTTAGCTCCGGAAAAGAACATCGTCCGTACCAAGCAGGCGATGGGCCGCATCCGCCACAAGCTGGAAGAGGCTGGCGAGCGGCGGCGCTGCGGCGATAGGAAAGTCCGCCACGCCACCGGCCAAAGCACCCAGGTGATCGTGGGCGCGGACGCCTCGACCGATGCGGATTTCCTCGCGCGATCTGACGAGCTTTACGGGGCCTACAAGCTGAAACGCGTTTATTACTCCGCCTTCAGTCCCATCCCGGAGCCGTCGCGGATCCTACCGCTCCAAGCTCCGCCGCTGATTCGCGAACACCGGCTCTATCAGGCGGACTGGTTGATGCGGCACTACGGCTTCAAGACTTCCGAAATCCTCACCCCGGAGGCTCCAAACCTCGATCTCCAACTCGATCCGAAGCTCGCCTGGGCGTTGAGAAACCGGCAGGATTTTCCGGTCGATATCCAGACGGCCAGCCGCGAAGTCCTGCTGCGGGTTCCCGGGCTGGGCGTTCGCAACGTGGACCGGATCCTCATCATCCGCCGCCACGCGCTCATCCGTCTGGCCGACCTGATTCGCTTGCGGGTTTCACTGCCCAAGGTGCGGCCTTTCCTGATCACGGCCGATCACCATCCTGCGGGCCACCTGCTGGATTCCGATTCCCTTCGCGCCCGCTTCCTTCCGAAGCCGTTGCAACTCGAACTTTTCACCCGCGATGAAGTGCGTTGATCCTGGTAAAAATTTCGCGTCCTGGCGGGATGCCGCCCGCAGTTTGTTAGAGAGCGATATTCCACCGCATGAGGTTCTATGGGAAACCGCGGAAGGGCTGTTCTCGTCGTCAGCAGTGACTGAGGATCCTCTGCCGTCGTCGCGGTTAAAAGTCCCCGGCGCATTTGTCGAACTGGCGGAATCCGTCGCTTGCCATCGCGATCCGTCGCGCTGGGCGTTGCTCTATCAAATCCTCTGGCGCATCGTCCGCGGCGGCGAGCGACATCTGCTTGCCATCGCCAGCGATGCCGACATGGCAAAAGCGAGGATGTTGGAAAAGAACGTGCGGCGAGAGATCCACAAGATGCACGCCTTCGTCCGCTTCAAGCTGATCGATACCGACGCCACCACCGGCCGGGAGCGCTACGCCGCTTGGTTCGAACCGGATCATTTCATCGTCGAGGCCGGCACGCCATTTTTCAGAAAACGCTTCGCCAACATGGACTGGAGCATTTTTACTCCGAAAGGCTGTGCCCACTGGAATGGCGAGGCACTGACCTTCACACCCGGCATTCCTAACAACCCCGTGGACAACCCCGACGCGCTCGAAGCCGCGTGGCGCGTTTACTACCGGAGCATTTTCAACCCGGCGCGGCTCAAGGTGAAGGCGATGCAAACAGAAATGCCCAAGCGTTACTGGAAGAATCTGCCGGAGGCCGATCTCATCGAAGAACTCGTGGAAAACAGCAAACAACGCGTGAACTCGATGTATTCGGAAACGCTTCGCCCGGAAAAACCCGCGCCACAGAACGCCTACCTGGCGAACCTCAAGGACCTGTCCGTCGTGAAACCCTGCAACTATCCTCCCGACCCCAAGCTCTCATTGACCGAACTGAGGGAGCTGTCCGCAACGTGCCGGGCATGCCCGCTGTGGAAAAACGCGACCGGCAGCGTATTCGGCGAAGGTCCGGCAAACGCCCGCATCATGGTGGTGGGTGAGCAACCCGGCGACCGCGAGGATGTCGCAGGAAAGCCGTTCGTCGGCCCCGCCGGCAAATTATTGGACGAGGCATTGGTGGAGGCAGGTCTTGATCGCTCAGCCATGTATCTCACCAACGCGGTCAAGCATTTCAAATGGACTCCACGGGGGAAACACCGCCTGCACCAAAAACCGGACGCCGGTGAAATCGACGCCTGCCGGCCCTGGGTTCTGGCGGAATTGAAACAGATCGCGCCGAAGGTCCTGATCTTGCTAGGTGCCACCGCGGCCCGCTCAATGTTAGGAAAGCCTCTGCCCGTCACCCGGCACCGCGGCCTCATCGATGCGCCGCAACTGGCGTCGAGGGTAATTCTAACCGTCCATCCGTCCTATCTTCTCCGACTGCCCGATCCCGCTGCGAAAGCCGCTGAATTCGCCAGGTTCGTGGCGGATCTGAAGCTGGCGCAAGCCGGGTAAACATTGGATACGGAATCCTATCCAACGTCTTGGGCTGGATCACCCCTTCATCACCCCGTCCAGCCACGCGATCATTTTCTTGCGATACGCGCCGTTGTCCTTCGAAAGGGCGGTGCCATGATGGCCGGCTTTGACTTCGAACAACGTCTTGGGTTGGGCGGCGGCTTCGTAGAGTTGGAGCCCTTGGGAGACCGGGACGATTTCATCGGCGGCACCGTGGACGACTAACAGCGGGACGGGCGCCAGCTTGCTCACGAAATCCTTGGGCGAGAGTTCGTCGGTCACTAGGTTGGCTCCGAACTGGCCACCGATGATCCGCGCCATCGCCCGATAGGATGCGAACGCACCATCGACGACGATGGCGCGCAGGCCCTTGACGGGAGACTCGCCGAGGGCGGTGACGGACTGCGCGCCGCCGAGGCTGTGGCCGAACGAGATGAGGCGGTTGGTGTCGATGTCGGGACGTTTGAGCGCGTAGGCGAAAGCGGCTTTCACGTCGTCGATCATGCCGCGGCGATCCACCGTGCCGCCGGATTTCCCGAAGCCGCGGTAATCGTAGATGATAACGTTGTAGCTGGCTTCTGCCAGCCACGCGCAAAATCCGAGGTGGTAACTGATAGAACCGGCGTTGCCGTGGGAGAAGACGACGGTGCCTTTTGCGGATTTCGCGGCCTTGTCTTTCGCGGGGATGAACCAGCCGTGGAGCGGGGTGCCGTCGGCGGATTTGAAATTGATGGTTTCGAACTTGAGTCCCCACGCGGTCGGAGTGGAAGGTTCGTCGCGGGTGGGAAAATAGAAGAGCTGGTTGCCGCCCTTTTTGCCGATCATCCCTTGGGCGAGGCGGGATAGATCGCCGTTGGGATCCTGGAGCAGCGCACGCACGTCGGCGGCCGAGTCGGGGGGCTGGGCTGTGGCGGCGGTGGTGGCGAGGCAGAGACCGAAGTAGCGTGCGCGCATGATGACCAAATCGACATACGAAACCGGGTTTGTCTAGAGAAGAAATCCGCCCTCCCGCTTGATCGGGGCGCAATGGCTGCTAGCGTCGCGAATCCAATGATTGCACGAGCCGCCATGATTTTCGCCTCCTCCGCCACCGTTTCATTCGCTGGCGTCCGCTCGGGCAAGGCAGAGGCGGATTGGATCAGCACGACAAAATCTTACGAGGCCGGGAAGCCGTTGCAGACAGCGGTGCGGCTGGTGGTGGACGAAGCTTGGCACACTTACTGGCTGAATCCGGGCGAAGGCGGCATGAAGATTTCCGCAGTGTGGGAATTGCCCGCGGGCTGGACGGCGGGGGAGCTGGAGCACCCGGTGCCGAAGCGTTTCATGACCGGGGACCTGCCGGGCTTCGGTTACGAGGGAACCGTGGTATTTCCGGTGAAGTTCACGCCGCCCGCAGGATTTACGGAGCCAGCGAAATTGAAGGGGAAAATCTCGTGTCTGACGTGCAACGACGACAAATGCGTGCCGGGGAATGCGGAGCTCGAGTTGTCGTTGGTTCCCGGAAAGCCCATCCCCACGGACGAAGCGACATTGATCGACGCCGCGCTCCTGAAAATTCCCCGGCAAAACCCGGAGATCAAACTGGTCGTAATCGAATCTCCAAAAACGCTCACGCTCACCTTGATCAGCGCGACGACGAAGCCTTTCGATCCTTCGGATTACGAATTTTTCCCCACCACTCCGCAGGTGGTTGATGCAGCTGCCAAGTTTGAATTCACCAACAATCACCACAAGTGGACCGCGGAAGTAGCGAAGAGCGAATACGCAGCCCAAGCGATCGAGGAACTCACCCTCGTGCTCGCCGGCAAAGCCGAGCAACCCCCGATGGCGCTGACGTGGACGGCGGGCCCACCAAAAAGTCATTAGACAAAATCTCCCCTTACGCCAAATTCCCCACTGCTTTGTAAAACCACAATCCCATGAAAACCATCATTCTATCAGCCATCGCCGGAGCCTTCGCGCTCGTCACCGTCCACGCCGCGGATGTCGGCACGGGCGCTCCCCTGTTCACCGCCAAAGATGCCAAAGGCGCGACCGTCTCGCTCGCCGAGTTGCGCGGCAAGGTTGTCGTCCTCGAGTGGGTCAACTTCGATTGTCCGTTCGTGAAGAAACATTACGGCAGCGGCAACATGCAAAAGCTCCAGGCCGATAATTCCCCCAAGGGTGTCGTCTGGCTCACCATCAGTTCCGCAGGGGAAGCAAACCCGGCCTATGTGGAACCTTCGAAACTGGGCGAACTCGCGAACTCGAAGGGCAACAAGGCCAGTCACCTCATCGCCGATGGGGATGGAAAGATCGGCAAGGCCTACGATGCCAAGACCACGCCGCATATGTTCATCATCGATAAGGAAGGCAAGCTCGTTTACAACGGCGCGATTGACTCCAAGGCCACCACCGATGCCGCCGACGTGGCGACCGCCGACAAGCTGTTCGCCAACGCGCTCGATGCGGTGCTGGCCGGCAAGGAAGTGGTCAACGCCAAGAATCAGCCGTATGGCTGCGGCGTGAAATATTGATTTCCGCCCAGGCTTCCGATTTTTTCGAAAACCCCGCGTGCCATTTCAGGTGCGCGGGGTTTTTTCCTGTGGTTGAAATCGGCTCATTTCGATAGAAGAATGAAAAATGTCGAACTTACCGAAGAATTGGACGGACGATATCCTGAAGGCGCTGCAAGTCATCACGGTGGCGGGAGAGGAGATGCTCGACCAAGGACGGCGCGCGATTTCGGACCGGCTGGACCGCAATAGCCCGGCCCACATCGCTGCCTACTGCGGGTATGCGGACCAGTCGGGAACCCATCTTACCGGCCGGGTTCTCTCCAAAGCGCCGGGTGGCGGTCCCATGGATCATGACAGCGCTTGGGACAATCTGGCGAACACCTGGCGGCGTTGGGAGAGCGACGAAGTTCCCGGAGTGGAGGTCACGGTTCAGTTCGGAGGCCACGAAATCACGGTCGTTAGTGATGAGGAAGGATACTACGAGGCCACGCTTCCCGCACCCGCCGGCGACGGCGGGTTATGGGCCTCGGCGGGGGCCAGAATGACGGTTGAAGAACGACAGATTTCCGCCACTCATCCGGTCCTGACACCCTTGTCGGCCGCAGCATTCGGCATCATCAGCGATCTCGACGACACGGTGATTCACACCGGAATCACCAGCATGCTGCTGGCCGCCAAGCTCACATTTTTGGAGAACGCAAAGACCCGCAAACCACTGGACGGGGTGGCGGAATTGTACGCCGCATTTCAAAAAGGCACGGTGGGACAGCCGGTGAATCCTATCTTCTATGTCTCCAGCTCACCGTGGAATCTCCACGATCTTTTGTGGGATTTCATCGAACTCAACGAGATCCCCCGTGGGCCGATTCTTCTGAGGGATTTCGGGCTCGATCGCACGAAATTCGTCAAGGAGAAGGGCCACGGTCACAAGCTCCGCAAAGCTCTGGCGCTCCTCGACGGTTACCCACAGCTTCCCTTCGTCCTGTCGGGTGATTCCGGGCAGGAGGATCCGACGATCTACGCGGAACTCTGTCGGCTGCGGCCCGGCCGGGTGCTCGCTATTTACATCCGTGATGTCGATCCTGGGGTCGATTCACCGCTGGATGCGAAAGTCCGGGAGGCGGTGGAGATTGCCGCCCGGCACGGCGTGCCGATGGTCCTCGCGCCCGATAGCCGGGCAATGTCAGAGCACGCCAGCCAGATCGGACTCATCCCCGCCGCGGCGGTTCCGGAGGTAATCGCGGAAGTTCACAAGGATGAGAAGCGCCCCGAAACCGGGGAGCAGGCGATCAAGGACGCTGCCAGTTCTTTGGTTCCCGGAGCGGAGTGATCAGCCCGGCACCTTGTCCAAGCCAAACGCGTCATGGACGGCCCGTGCGGCGTCTTCGATCCGTGGTTCGTCCACCGTCACGGCGATCTTGATCTCCGAGGTGGAAATCATGCCGATGTTGATGCCCGCGTCGCCAAGCGCCTTGAACATCGTAGCCGCGACTCCCGAGTGGGAACGCATCCCGATACCGACTGCGGAGAGTTTCGCGATACCGGCTTCCGTCTCGATCTTCGAGTTAGGGGCGAGATTGGCGAGAACGGGCTTGAGCGAGGCCTGGGCTTTGCCTAGGTCGCTGGAGTGCATCGTGAACGAGTGCCGCGCCAACCCGTCGTGGGCGATGTTGGAAATGATCATGTCCAGGTTGATCTCCGCATCGGCGAGCGCGCCGAGGATCAGGCCGGACATGCCGGGATGGTCGGGGATGCCGGTGATGGTGACACGCGCTTGCGAGCGCTCGATCGAGACGCCACGGATGACGACGTTTTCCATGTTGGGATGTTCTTCTAGCACGAGGGTTCCTGGGTTGTCGTTGAGTGAGGAGCGGACTTCGAAAATGACGCCGAATTTCTTGGCGAACTCGACCGAGCGGGACTGCATGACCTTCGATCCGGACGACGCCATTTCTAACATTTCGTCATAGGAAATCTCCGGCAACTTGCGGGCGTTTTTCACGATCCGGGGATCGCAGGTGTAAACGCCGTCCACGTCAGTGAGAATCTGGCAAACATCTGCCTTGAGTGCGGCCGCCACGGCGATGGCGGTGAGGTCGGAGCCACCGCGGCCGAGCGTGTGGATCATGCCGTCCGGCGTCACGCCTTGGAAACCGGCGACGACCAGCGCTTTCCCCTCGTCGAGGAAACTCTTCATCAGCGACGGGTCCATCGTGAGGATGCGCCCGCGGGTGTGGGAGCCGGTAGTGTGGATGCCCGCTTGGCTACCGGTGACAGAGGCCGCGTCAACGCCAATTTCGTGAAGGGCGATGGCGAGCAGGGCGATCGATTGCTGCTCACCGGTGGCGAGAAGCACGTCGAGTTCGCGCTCGCTAGGATTCTCGGAAATCTCCTTCGCCATCTTGATCAGGTTGTCGGTCATTCCCGACATCGCGGAAACCACCGCGACGACTTGGTTTCCTTCGTCGCGGGTGCGTTTCATCCGCGCGGCGACATTGCGGATCCGGTCAAGCGAGCCGACGGAAGTGCCGCCGTATTTTTGTACAATGAGGGCCATGGGTGGAGCGGCCCGGAGTGAAGGGGAACTTCGCAAACTTGGCAAGAAATTGAAGCTGATGTTCGGCGTCCGTTTGAGGGTGTCTCAGGGCTATTCCTATTTCATGGAACAAATCGCCCTAACACCGCGAAAAATTGCTTCAAAAACTCATGCTTCTAGCCGGGGGCCGTTCATTTCTCTGCCCGTTTGCCCCTCAAAAAAACCAACCACTCTGGCCAGTTCACGCAACCATGTCTTCACCCGAGCGGTCCATGATCGCCCTGCCCAGGCGGGTGAATTTTTAGGATTTGCCATCGATCGCCACCTCACTAGCTTGCCTGCATGATCAAGCGCTTCCGATGGGTTTTTCTGGCGATGTTAGCCGGTGGGGCGGTCCTCTGGATAGTGTTGGCTGGGAGCAGGCCGAAGATCGAATCGGCAAAGGCCCAATCAATAGAGAATAACGAGCGCCAAAGTTCCCGCCACAGGACGAGAGAGGTTGAGAAGAATCTCGCCACACCTTTGGAAAAAAAGGTCGCGGAACAAGAGCGTCTGGTGGAGGACAAGAAGGCCGTGCTTTCCGCACTCGGCAAGACCGGGCCCCCAACCGTCCTGCCCCCGATCCTCCTGAATCCGGGCGGAGCGCCACCCTCGGAAGAAACCCCTGAGGAAGCGGCGAAGAAGGTCCAAGCTGCCCAAGATGTCCACAATGCGAGGCTGGAGTATTTTGCGGCTAGAAAGTTGCTGGAGAAGTTGAAACTCGAGCTTGTCGAAGAGCAAAAGAATGCCGAGCCGGGTGTTGAGTCCCGCTAGGATTGACCACTGGTCAACTCAGGGGCAAAACTTTCACACAAACTCCATCGTCGGCTTCACCCAGACTGGCGGCAGAGGTCGTTTGTTGCGACCAATACGTTCTCACTCGTCGGGCACTTGCTGAAGCTCTTTGCCCATGCGTGCCTCCGTAGAAAAGGTCTGGAGCGGCCATATAGGTTTGGATCTTCCTTCGGCGAAGACACCTGATAAGTGATGGATGCATTTGCCTCCGCAATTCACGAATCCAAGGGTCGGTCACCCGCTTTTGCTGAATCTTGGGAAGTCGTCCAAGACAGCCACATCTGCCGGAATGCTGCCTCGAATTCTTTTGCAAACAAAGACGCGTCGAGGAGACCTGAACCTCGCATCGTATCACGGATACTTGCGCGATAGGTCGAAAGTCTTTCAGTATTTTGGGCCAACTCTACGGCGATCCGAATGTATTCATCCTCGGACTCGGCCACCAGTTCGGGTAATCCAGCATTGGTCAGCAGGCTAACCCCGACACGTGAGACGTGGGAACGACCTGCAAGAGTCACCACCGGCACGCCCATCCATAGAGCTTCGCAGGTTGTCGTGGTGCCGTGATATGGAAATGTATCCAGCGCAATGTCCATTTCGCGGTAAAGTTCCAGATGAGCCTGATGGCTGTCTTCAGGACCTCTGATATCCAGCCTTTCCTCGCTGATGTCAGTTCCAGAAATCAGCGCCTCTCGCGTCCGCTTCCTTGCGGCCATGCTCAGAAAGCCAGCCGATTTGAGCAGCAAGCGTGAACCGGGAACAGCCTCGATAATCCGTGCCCAAACCCTTAACATCCGCTCGTTGACCTTGGCTAGATTGTTAAAACTGCCAAAGGTGACATGGCCGCGATCTGCGGCAGGACCTGGGCCAAGCAATGCTTCGGTGTCCGGCCCGTAGCACCATGCGCAGCCTTGCAGCCGGATCAATTGCTCCGAGTGTTGCGCGTCGGTCAACCCAGGGGGGTCGGCAAGGGCATCGGTGATGCGGTAGTCCATGGCGGACAGGCCGGTCGTGCCGGGATAGCCGAGATAGGTGACTTGAACCGGTGCGGGTCTGCGTGCGAACACCATCAGTCGGTTGCCGTTGGTATGTCCGGCAAGGTCAACCAGAATGTCGATTTCATCACCGCGAATGAGTTCCGCCGCAGCGGCATCCGGCACGTTCACCAAGCTGCGCCAATGGTCCACCTTCTTGCGGACCAGTTCCGTCCACTGATCTGGTTCGGCAACGTGGGAGTAGGCGAACAACTCGATTTGCTCCCGGTCGTGATGCTCAAGAAACGGCAGCAGAAAACGAATGACTGGATGATCCTTGAAGTCCGGAGACACCAATCCGATGCGCAGGCGGCGATCAGTCTCCCGCCTGTTAGCATGCGGGGTGATGATACCAGCCAAATGCCCAGCGTGGATGCTATCCCAATTGCGATGCTCGCCAAGAAGTGAGACCGTATCATTTTCGAACAGGTAGTGGCAGGTTAACAGGAGACTACTGCGCGCCTCATGCCATGCAGGATAAGCCGCCAAAGCCCGGCGATGGGCGTCCACTGACTCCTCCACCAAGCCACAATCCTTGAGGACAATGCCCAGATTCCCCAATGCCCGAGCGCAATCGGGCTTGATGGCAACTGCCCGGCGGAAAGATTCAACGGACTCATCCAACTTCCTGCAGGCCAAAAGCGCCGCACCCAAACTGTTGTGAGCTTCCGCAAAATCCGGCTTTGCCGTCACTGCCTTTCTGTGCCAATCGGCGGCCGCTGCTGGATCGCCTCCTTGATGCGCCATCAAACCCAATAGATGGAACGCTTGTGAATGTTTTGGTTGCTTCGAAAGTACCTTGCGACAAAGTTTGCCTGCCTTCTCCAACATGCCTGCCTGATGGCATTGCACCGCCAACTCATAATCTTGATGCACAGCCACCCAAGCACACTGATTTGCGCGAGTTAGCTTGTCAATCGAGCGGAGAACAAAAGCAAAGCTTCGCTGGTAGGCGCGGGTTCCCAAACCCACCTGCAAAGACTTGGCGAAAGAATGGCCATGCGAGTATGCTCCCGCTGTTTTTTTGACTCTCCATTGACATAAGGCGACCACTGATCGCCACCACATCAAACAAAAGACGGGACCTTGCGGGCCCGCCTTTTGCTTGTTTAATTTGATTCTGTCCTCAGACAGTCAGCGGATCAGATCCGGCGGCGACGAAGGAGGCCAAGAGCACCTATCGCACCAAGAAGGGCGGCGGACGGCTCAGGAATTGCAGCCCCGAAATTGACCGTATTAGTCCCAACCGCTGTAAAATTCGAACTTTGAGCAACGAGAACTGCAGTTGTAAAGTTGGAAAACGTTGCTGTTGATGTTGCCAAGACACTGCTTACATCAGCTGGAAACAGAGTGTTGCCAGAAGTCCGGAAAATCGCCCAACTACCTTGAGGTGTCAGATCAGTTGCATCAATTGCGCCTGGATTTGTGGAGCTGACATACAGGTGGATGACCTGACTGTTGACCGTAGTCGGCGCTACGGCATCAAAAACACCATTCACTGTGGCAGTATCCGTAAGGGTAGTTCCAAACTGAGTGAAAGTCCCAGAATTAAACGAACCAATGGCGACGAACTGGGAGGCAACAGGAACGCCACCACTCGTTACCAAAAGACCGTTAGTGCCGAAGCCCGGACTAATTGTTATAGTTGCTGCATGAAGGCTACCGCAAAGAAGCGTTCCGAGGGCGAATAATTTGATCATTTTCATATCTTAGTTTTATTGTAGTTGGTGTGTTTCAAGAATCCTAGGGGAGTTTATGGAGCAACGACGGAGCCCGGGATGGTGATTGTCGACGCAGGTTTCACTGGTTGGCGTTTGATGATAGCACCGTCCCCTCCATCAAACTCTGTGTTTCCAGCGTTACTCGAGTCAGACAAAAGCGCAACCGTAGCTGTACCGAACAGCGCCGGGTCAGCAGCAGCATATGCGGTGATGGACTGGTTCGCGTTCAGGATTTGGAATTCGTCGAAATCGGTGTTGGATGCTTCGGCATTAAGAGGTATCAGCGAAAACTGCAGGCCCGTCTCGTTGAGAGTAGCCCCAGCGGCGGCCGTTTGGGCGAGGAGAGTCAACCCAGGGAAAATATCCACTTGGGTAGCGGTGGTTTTAACTGTTCCACTAGTAATGAAATTCTTAGTGGTTAAAGTTTTCGACTTGATGATGACTGCAGAACCCGGTTCAATGGCTTGGTCGTTGGCAAGATTGTTGTTACCGAGGTTATACCAGTCATCAGTAGCGGTAGAGGTAACCGATCCAGGTATGTAAGCAAACGCTGTGATACTTTGGTTTGGATTCAGAATCTGCACCTCGTCACCACTTTCACCGTTAAAAGGAATAAGGCCCGGAACGTTTTCACCCAACCAGTTTTGGAGGGTATTGTGCTTGCGTACCAAGATTTGGGTGTTTGCGGGAAGACCTGCAGGAAAATTATCGTTGACGGTAATCGAAGTGGCGGTTGATGACATCACAGTCGACCACCATCCCGCGCTGGCACCGGAAGTGATCTCGAGCACATATGTCTGGCCCAAAGTTCCTGGGACGCCAGTAGGTAATGTAATCACGGCTCCACCGGAAGGTGTAACCGTGGATTGGCCTGCATACTCAGTAGGTTGCACTAAGGTAGGACCCATAATGGTAAGCGTTTCAGAGCCGCCTTGTGAGTTGACTGTTTGAGTGATATATCCCACCGGAGTGGTATAGGCGGTTTCAGCGCCGAAGGCCATGCCGGAGGCGGCGGCGGCGAGGATGAGTGAATAAGGTAGGTATGTTTTCATGACAGTTTTGATTTTGAGGCTTTGAGTTGAGGTATTCGTTGCAGACGTGCCGGGTACGGCGGTGGATTTTTTCAATTGCTTAGGTTTTTGTTGTCGAGGTCTTTGAGCAAACGAAGCGTGACTGAGAGGTCACCAAGGTTCTTCTTTTGCTCATTCATAGAATTCACGGAGAGAAGACAGTGGAAGGGGGGTGTCGGCAAGAAAATTTTGCGAAAGGAAAAAAGAATTTTCGGGGGGTCGAACCTCAGGGCAAGATGGAAGGATGGATCGCGATATTTTGGCGACACGTCAGAATCGCACCAAAGCGTTTAAAATCATTAGCTTGGAACAAAATCTAAGAGTGATTTCCCGGAGGAATGGAGAACGTTTTGGAGGATCATTTGGCGGTGCATTCCGTGTAAATTTCAGGGGGGATTTTGACCGAGATTTCGCCCTATTAACCCGTTTGGGGGGCTCATTCAATACGGTTCTGGAAAGTTTCCTCATCGCTTTGAGCGACTCGAAACCGTGGACGAGTCGTCCACACTATTAATCAGGCACCCGCCCTCCTTACCAGTGGGTGGCGATGCGGAATTCCTGGATTCGAGCGTCGAGTTCGCCGACGGCAAGGGATTCCATGCGGCGGGTGGAAAAGGCCTCGCAGGTGAAGGAGGCAAGCATCGAGCCGTGGATGATCGCTTGGCGAAGTGCCGGAGCGTCGTAGGGCGGGTGGCCCAAGGACGCGAGGTAGCCGGCCATGCCACCGAGGAAGGTGTCGCCCGCGCCGGTGGGATCGGCCAGGTTTTCGAGTGGGTAGGCGGAACAACGGAAGATTTCGCCGTCTTCCGAGAACAGCATGGCACCGAACTCCCCGAGTTTGACGACGACGTTGCGCGGGCCCTTTTCGAGCAGGGCGCGGCCGGCTTTGACGAGATTGGAAGTACCGGCGAGATCGCGGGCCTCGCCTTCGTTGAGGACGAAGAGGTCGAGCTGGGGGAGGACTTCGTGAAGGCGTTCGTTGGCAATCTCGATCCAGAGGTCCATGGTGTCGGCGATGACGAATCTGGATTTGAGATCCGGGATTTGAGAATTCAAGCCGGAGGATGCACCGCATTGTGCGAGCATCTCGAGCTGGTTGTCCGGAGACATGTTGGCAAGAACGACGATGGGCGAGGTGGTGGAGTCGAGCGGGACCTTGACCTGCCAGTTTTCCAAGACGTTGAGACCGACGCGGTGGGTGGTGCGCTCGTTCATGTTGGCGTGATACTCGCCCGACCAGGTGAACGATTCGTTTTCCGAACGCTCGACGCCGGAGAGCGAAATGCCCCGACCTTCGAGCATTTCCAGATGTTCCGCAGGGAAGTCGTGGCCGATGATGCCGATTAGATCGACGGGACGGCTGAAGAACGAAGCGGCGAGAGCGGCGTAGGCGGCGGAACCACCGAGGAGGTTCTGGGCTTCAGCTTCAGGGGTTTTGACATGATCGATGGCAATGGTACCGCCGATGACAATGCGGGGGGAGATGATGGGAGTGGACATGGTGCGCGGAAGGACTAGGACAGGGATAGGGTCGGCGGCAACGGGAAAAGTGCGGCTGGATGGAGTAGTACCGAAGTCTCCTGGAAATCGGACTTAAGCTCGGAGCTTCGGGTTTTGCTTTTTCCGCGCATCCCGTGGTGGCTCGCAGGGACCGAAAGTCTGGATGTCGAGGGCGGTTTCAAGGAGTGGAAGCAGGCACGGTGATCGGGCCGGGTGTTAGCCAGGAAGCCGTCCATTCCGGGTGCGCGGGCTGGGCCTTGGCTTTCACCTGGGTCTTCCAGTCTTGATCGGTTAGGCGGGCCGCACCATAGGGACCGGTGAATTCGTAGTATGTGAATGCCGGCCCGCCGTGCAGGCAACGCTGGCCGTTCACATCGATGGCGACAAGCATCAGGGCGGCGTTGCCGGTGGCATTGTAGAGCACGGCGCCGGGGTCGTTGGTGAGAACGCCATCGGGACTGTCGGTGTGGACATCGGTCACCAGCGGATCCCACATTTCGGAAGGGTGGCGATCCATAGTACCCGCGAACACGCTCTGCAGATACATTTTCGGATACCAGCCTGAATAGCTGCGCTGGTTCACCCCATAGGGGGCAAACACACTATGCACCAGGCTCTGGATAAACGTTGTCTGGGTGGTTGTGAACGGAACCTGATTCACCTCGCTCTGGGCGATTTCCGTGAGTGACTGCAGGGTGGATGACATATCAGTGAACTGAGCCAGCCACTGGGACTTTCTGATAGCGAGGTCCACTGGGGTAGGGGTTCCCGGATACTCGGGTGGGACGGGACGTCCGGGGAAAGTGCCTGACATCGGCAGCGGAACGAGCGTGGCAGACGCGAAGTCCACCAACTGCTTCATGGCCGCATAGAAAGCAGGCCGCGGCTCGACATAGCCCGCCGGATAGAAGCACAGCACCGGCGGGGTGTAGCTCTGTTTGGCATAAAGCAGGAAGTCGTGCCGCAACTCGGTCCAGCCGGCGAGCTGGGTCTGTACGGTTTTCCATTTCCAGGCTTCAGTGCGCAAGGCTTCCGGCACGGTGGCGGGCATCGGCTCTGATAGACTGCGGAGGGCGGCGAGCTGATGGAGATAAAGCGTGCCGCCCCAAGCCGAGGGCGGCTGACTGTCCATGATCTCCCGAATCGAAACGAGCTCGCGGGAGAAATCATGTCCGTCGCGATACAGCACCCCGGAGGAAGATGTCATGCGCTGGGCGAGGAGACCGGCGGGAGTGTTGTTGCCCATGACTGCGAAATTGATATCCAGCGCCGACGGAAGCCGCCGCAGAACGCGCACCATCGGCGGCCCCTCCGGATTGGCATTTTCACGCCAGATCTTGTCAAAAACCATTCGGCCCATCGCCCAGCTTTCGGGAGTGAACCGCTGGCTGAAAAACGTGAACGAACGCGGCAGCACCAGTTTCGCTTCTCCCAACGGCGCGGGAATCGGATGGGCCAGGATATCCTGCACCCCGGCCTGGCCGGTCTGGATGTGGGCTAGCAGATTCGGCAGCACCGCCGCCGAAGTGAAGGCGGACAACGACCCCAGATTCTCCGACTCGAGGATTTCCAGTAACTGCGGAGGGGTCATTGAATCCGCCCGCCCGACAAAAGGGGTGATGATCCGGTCGATTTCCTCCCACTCGTCCATCAACCCCGCATCGCGAAGCGTCAGTGTTAGAACAACGGCGGCTCCCAACTGACGGAGAGATAGATCATCCGCCGTCTTATCGATTCTGAAATCGATGGTGCTGAGCCATTTCATCGTGCGGAAATAGCTCTTGAGCGTCTCGGAGTTGGTGTAGTGCGAGCGGGGACCGAACTGGGTCCAGTCCACGGTGCGCACACTGCCAAACATCGATTCGTCGGTCGACCCGGACGCATTCACTGCTTTGAGCGGGAACCCGCTGAGGGGAGGCGGAGGCGGTGTCCCGAGATAGTTGGCAAGTGTATTGCCAGTGGAAAGAAATCCAAAGGCGTCGGATTTGCCGGTTGCAAGCGCCGCCGGCACGGTGGCGCCATTCACGGAAGTCCGCAGCCCGCCGACCAGCGTTACGAGTCGCGGCCTCAGCGCCAGTTCCTCGATCTCCTCCAGCATCGTGATCCAAGTCCGGTGCCACGCGTGGAGGATGGAGTCGCTGGTGACAAACACTGGCAGGTCATCCGTCCAGATCCGATAATAGAGATCGGTGAAACTGATCGATCCGCGCGGCTCGCTGACGACGAAGCCGTTGGTGAGCAGCTTTTGTTGCGAGGCGGGGTCGAGCCGAAAATCGGTGAGCCGCTGGTCGGTCGAGCCGGGGGGCAGCGCCGCATTCCACACCGCCGGGTCGGCATTCCACTCGGGATAGAATTCGGCTGTGGTCACGTCGAACGACACGCCCGGCAGCGACGGACTGGCCGGATACAACGCCGCGAAATTGCCGGGTGTCAGGTCGTAGTTCAACGCAAGGCGCTCGGCCATCGCCGTGCCGTATCCAAAAACCTCCTCCCCTCCCAAGGCGAGAAATGAAGGAGTGTCGGTGATCCTGACCCGGAAAAACCGCTGGGGGCCGGGTTGAAGCACATCCAAGGCAGTCACACCGGGTCCGCCCGGAGCGCTGGTGATTTCCGCGCCCTCGGAGTTCCAGCCGGTCAGACCCGTGCTGCTCTCAAGCCGCATTTGCCGGTTGCTCAAAGCGTGTGCGGTGTCCGCCGGAGGCAGCGTCCAACTCACCCGGGCTTTGCCGGGAAGAAGCTGGACGTTCACCTCTGGCTCGCGGGCCAACGCACCGGCTGCGAAGACACACAGGATCGTCGCCGTGGAGATTGCGGATTTCAAACAACTGGGTTTCATGGCTCCGATGCAGTTACCCGCTAGAGGGGCCGGCCGCAAGGATACTTTCGGCTGACTCTTGGGCAGCAACTGTCCAAGCATGAATTTTACGTAATTGAGCCCAATTTCATCTTTCGTTCGGCCCGGCGGGGGAATCGAGACTCGTCGAGAACACACTGAATATGAGCTGAGGAGGACGGTGGCTCGGAGAACCAGGTGGAATGGGAGTTTCGCCGTCAAGTTGTGATGCTAAAACGCCGCGCGGATGGCGCGGGTGGCGGCTTGGACGTCGGGAGCCTGGAGCAGCGCGGAAACGACGACGACGCGGCGCGCTCCGGAGGCAAGGACGGCCGGGAGTGTTTTCGGAGTGATGCCGCCGATGCAAAAGGCGGGAATTTTTTCGCCGACATCGCGCTCCATCGCGGCGATTTCATGGAGACCGATGGATGGACGACCGGCTTTGGTCGGAGTGGGGAAAAGCGGGCCGAAACCGATGTAGTCAAAGCCTTCGGCCAAGGCGGCGCGGGCTTGGTCGAGCGAGTGGGTGGAGCGGCCGATCAGCTTCCCGGGTCCCATGGTTTGCCTGGCATCGGCGAGCGGGCCGTCGTCTTGGCCGACGTGGACTCCGTCGGCACCGATTTCCGCGGCGAGGGCGGGAAAATCGTTGAGGATGAACGGAACTTCTGCGGCGCGGCAGAGCGGGAGGAGTTTTTTCGCGACGCGCCGGATGGTGGCGAGGTCGTGGTTTTTCGCGCGGAGTTGGAGTAAATCGGCACCGCCGGATAGCAGGGAGGTGGTGACTTCCTCGGCACGCTCCTCGGGCGTGTAGCCGAGATCGAGGATGCAGTAGAGGCGCGGGTCATTCATAGGTCGTATAGGCCATATAGGACCTATCACTTCACGCGCTCTTCGAGGTACCTCGCGACCCAGCCGATGTCATAGGTCCCCGCCGCGAAGTCGGGGTGGGCGATAATTTCCTGCTGGAACGGGATGGTCGTCTTGATGCCGCGGATCATGAACTCGCCGAGGGCGCGCTTCATGCGGGCGATGGCGATTTCCCGGGTAGCTCCGGTGACGATCAGCTTGGCGATCATCGAATCGTAGTGCGGCGGCACGGTGTAGCCGGAATAGACGTGGGTGTCGACGCGCACGCCTTTGCCGCCAGGCGCATACCACAGCTCGATGGTGCCGGGGCTGGGGGTGAAGTTGTTGAACGGGTCCTCGGCATTGATCCGGCACTCGATCGAGTGGCCGCGGGGCTGGGCTTCGAGAACGTGGCGGGAAAGCGGTTCACCGGCGGCGACGCGGATTTGCTCCTTGATGAGTTCGCAGCCCATCACTTCCTCGGTCACCGGGTGCTCGACCTGAATCCGGGTGTTCATTTCCATGAAATAGAAATTCTCGGCCTTTTCATCGACGAGGTATTCGATGGTGCCGGCGTTCTGATAATTGATGTTTTTGATCAGGCTGACCGACGCCTCGCCCATCCGGGCGCGCAACTCGGGGGTGAGTAACG
>JAZKGW010000008.1:0-52808 GCA_040385685.1 Verrucomicrobiota bacterium
TCGAGGGAATCGCTATGGGTTGGTGCAAAAAATGCGAGCGTGACAGCGACAAAAGCGACTACATTCCCGTCAAAAATCCTAAAGAGGCACTTCGCGGATATCTCAAAGCTGCACTGAAGCGAATCGTTAAAAAATTTAAGGAGTTGCCCCCTGATCCGGATAATGAGTCATTCGCATAAGCTTTGAGGGAGTATCAGCCCCCGTTTCGGATCAAACCTCTCTTCGGTTTGGAATTGGGTAGAAAAGTGAGACCAGCAGCTCTGAAAACTTCGTTCCAGCGGCTTGATTCGTCTGCTCCGTAGCATTTGAATCTCTGCTTCGTCGCGGCCGCGATTAGGTGATTTTTGATTTCGGCCTTCGTCGGCAATCGGCCTGTCCTGTAGTGCAGTATAATTTTAGCGCGTATCGCGTAGATCGGAAGAGGTGACTCCGGTATAGGTTGATTAAACGTATTTTTTGCCTTAATAGTGAATTCCGCCACAGCCTTCCAAAACTCGGTGTCACCGCATTTTACGGCCTCCGTTGCTAGTTCCAAGAAGTCTTCGACCCCATCTTCACCTCCTGCGTAGAAGTCCGGTGCGTCAGGGTGAAGCGAAGCCACTAGAAGTAACAGATTTCTGCTGTTGTGCCATTTACTCTTAGTGCTCGCGCGCTTCTTCCGCCTGGGATCTTTTGGGGGATCAAGGCGAAGTTCCACGATTTTCCGGCGCGACTCCCAAAAGTATAAGGTCTGCTCAAATAGCGGATCAGGGGTTGGTGGCTTGCGGCTCATTTATGGATGATCAAATTGCCGGGAGAGTGCCGACCGCGCGAGCAAGGGCCTCGTCGGTGTGGTGGGTGTAAACGGCGTGCATTTTGTCGGTGGTGTGTCCGGTGAGCTTCATGCGGAGATCCGCGTCAACTCCGGCGTCGGTGAGCCAGGTGTTGAAGGTGTGTCTAAGCGAGTGGAATGAGCGGCTCGCGGTTTGGTCACCAGCAATCGTGATTTTCTGAGGGACTTTGGCTTTCTTCATGATCGCCGTGAATTGCATGGAACTGTTGCTGGTCGCCTGCTTCCGAACGCTCGGAAAAAGAAATCCTTTGCGACCGGCCAGCCAAGCCAAGCAGGGAGGGGAGAGGGGGATTCGCACTACCGTCTTGTGACGTTTGGTCTTCTTCGGCATCACGTGAACTTCGGTGCCGCGAATATCTTTCACGGAAAGACTTAGGAGATCGGAAAGGCGCAACCCGGTGTGGCACGCCAGTGTAATCAAGCCTCGCCATTCGTCGTTCGTGGCGTGGGTCAAGAGGCTTTGAATCTCGGTATGGGAGAAGGGTGCCTTCATCGTGGTGTCGTCCGTTGGAAGTGCCCTCACGGTTTTTGCCGGCGACGACGTTATCAGCCCCTTGGCCTCGGCATCTGAACAGGCTCGGCGGAAGGAGACGAAGGCCTTGTTCACGGTGGATCCGGTCCGGCCTGCTTCTTTGGCCTTGATCAGCGCCTTTTCAATTTCGCGGGGTTCCAGTTCACGGAGAGGTTTGGCCGCGATCGTCACTCCGAACGCTGTCTTCATGATTGCCAGATCGTCCCCATATCCCTTCATCGTGGAAACTCCCACCTGTGATTTCTGGCTCTCAATCCATTGTTGGAACCATGGGATGACGCGGACCTCTTGGAAGTTTGGATCGGCCAAGCGGTGGAGACGCCGTAGCAATTCCTCGGTGCGATGCAGAGTTAGATGACCGGCCTTCAAATCGCGCTCGGCTTGCTCTAGCAACGCAAAACCGGCGCGGTGGGTGCCATGATTGTTACTGGAAAGCTTAGCGTCCTCGATCTCCCATTCATTCGCTTTCGCCTGCGCGGCTCGTTTGGATGTTTCACCGGTGACTCGTCGAACCTGCTTCCCATGCGGCCCCTTCCACACGGCAGTGTATGTCTTTGTCTTGGGTCGCTGGATCACGAATGCCACGGACAAATGATCACAAGAATGATCACAGCAAACAAGCGAAATGGTGAACATCCATGTGAGCACTTCTATAAGTAGCTAAGAGAAAGAGAGTAATAGCCAAAAGGTCAGAGGTTCAAATCCTCTTCCCGCAACCAATGAAAGGCCCTAATTCTTAAAGGATTAGGGCCTTTCGCCTTTCTGGGAGGTGGGGTGGCAGATACCCTCTGGATGCAGGGGAATGCAGGTTTTAACCCATTCTATTGCGGGGTTCGTTGCAGGGAAATTTCCGCCGCCCGCCTGCCACCTCGCACTCAGGCCGCCCGGCATCCTCTCCACCCCTCCCGGCCACCCCACGCCAAGTCTGTTCTGCCGTCGGAACTGAGGACGGGAAAGGCTCGGTCACCTGCCGGCACCGTCGCCCACCGCCGCAGTCCATCCTCACCCATGCCCTGCTTGCCGCCTTCAGGGACCCCCTGCCAACCGGAGGAGGGGGAGGGGTGGCGAGCTTCCGCGAAGTAATCTGTATGTCGCCAAAGTGGAACTGCTGGATAAAGCCGGCGCGGTGATTGACGATTGGTCGGTCACCACCGGAATCCGCACCGTCTCGCAGGACGGCGGATTTTTCCGAATTAACGGCAAGCCTGAGATCCTGCGCGCGCCGTTGCTCTTTGGTTGCCGCACACCTTTGGAAAACGTTTCCAAATGGGACAAATCCCCGCCGTTAGAATATCTCGTCCAGGAACTGACGATGGTCAAACGCATGGGCGTCCGGAAAATTCCAACTCGCGAGCTACAAGGAGGAGCTAGAGGCGAATTTGCGCACCCCGGGCCTGGCCGGCCACCAGATGCTCGACATCCGTGACTATCTCGGCCAAGGGACCGCACTGATCGGCGTGCTAGACGCGTTCTGGCAACCTAACCTCCGCGCCGCCCGACTTGCGGCCGATCGTTTCCGCCATCGACGATTGGAACCGTAACTGGCGCCTCGGGGTGATTTTCGAGTGCCGCGTTGGCAAAGGCCGCCTGCTGGTCTCGGCCATCCCGCTCGACAAAAAAGACCCGGTGACGAAACAGCTAAGGGAATCGCTGCTGGCTTATGCGGCAGGTGAGCCCGCCCTCCCGGTCGCGGAACTTACTTCGGACCAGGCGGATGCCCTGTGGCGGAAGAGTGAAGGCGATCTGAACCAACCGACGAACCGTCAGTTCGATCCCGATCAGGATGACGGCACTGTCCCTCGTTCCGCTGATTGAATGCGCGCAACGCTGCAAAGCGCCCCGAACCGGGTGCGTTAGAAGTTCTCGCGAACAAGGAGATCGCTGACCGCCTGGGTAGTTCCATCCCAAGAACATCTTCGAAAAACTCCACGTCCGTTCGCGCACCGAAGCCGCGATGAAATACCGCAACTCCCTCGATCCCGGCAACAGGCTTCGCTGAGCGCTGTTAGCCGGAAGCGAAGAACCCCATGAAGAGTTAACTCCATGGGGTTCGGCGATGGGGAGGAGGGAATTCTCAGAGCTCTAACTGCGGACGCCCGGATTCGGGCCAGTCGATGTGGAAGAACTTGCCGCGCGGCTGGTCAATGCGCTCATAGGTGTGGGCACCGAAGAAGTCGCGCTGGCCTTGCAGCAGGTTCGCCGGGAGTTTCTCCGAGCGGTAGCCGTCGTAGTAAGAAAGCGCGCTGCCCATGCACGGGGCGGGCACTCCCTGAAGCGCGGCGGTCGCGATGACCTTGCGCCATTGCGTCTGGAGCTTGTCGATTTCGCCTTGGAAATACGGGTCTAGCAGGAGGTTCGCCAATTTGGCGTCGAGTTCGAAGGCTTCGGTGATCTTCTGCAGGAAAATCGCGCGGATGATGCAGCCGCCACGGAAAATCTGGGCGATGTGACCGAAGTCGAGCGTCCAGCTGTATTCGGTCTGCGCCTCGCGCATGAGCTGGAAGCCCTGGGCGTAGGAACAGATTTTCGAACAATACAGCGCTGCGCGGATGGCCTCGATGAACTCTTCCTTGTCGCCGGTGTAATGGCTGTCAGGACCGGTTAGATTCTTGCTGGCGGCCACGCGCTCTTCCTTCACCGCGGAAATGCAGCGGGCGAACACGGCTTCGGCGCAGGTCGGTGCGGGCACGCCCATGTCGAGCGCGCTGACGCTGGTCCACTTGCCGGTGCCTTTTTGGCCGGCGGTATCGAGAATCATGTCCACGAGATCGCCGCCGGACATCGGGTCCTTCTGAGCGAGCACCTCGCCGGTGATTTCGATGAGGAAACTGTCGAGCACGCCCGTGTTCCACCTGCGGAAGACCGCGGCGATTTCCGGTGCGGACATGCCTAGCAGTTTGCGCATGAGATCGTAGGCTTCGCAGATCATCTGCATGTCGCCGTATTCGATGCCGTTGTGGACCATCTTCACATAGTGGCCCGCACCGTTTTCACCGATGTAAGTGGAGCAGGGAACTCCGCCTTCAATTGGTTTGCCGGGAGCGCCTCCCTTGAGTTCCTTGCCCGTGACCGGATCGATCTTGGCTGCGATGGCATTCCAGACTGGTTCGATATGGCTATAGGCATCGCGGTCGCCACCCGGCATCAACGCCGGGCCGAAACGCGCACCTTCTTCGCCGCCGGAGACACCGCTGCCGATGAAGAGGAAGCCCTTTTCCTTGAGGTCCTTCTCGCGACGGATGGTGTCCGTCCACTTGGCATTGCCGCCGTCGATGATGATGTCGCCCGGTTCGAAAACTTCAGTTAGGGCGTTGATCACCGCGTCGGTGGCATTGCCGGCCTGCACCATGATCACCGCACGGCGGGGACGGGCGAGACTGGCGGCGAATTCCTCCATCGTGGGAAATCCGACAAGGCCGCCCGGAGTGTCCGGATTTTCCGCCACGAATTTGTACATGGTGGCGGTGGTGCGGTTATACACCGAGATCTTGAATCCGTGGTCGGCGATGTTGAGGGCGAGGTTCTGGCCCATGACGGCCAGGCCGATGAGTCCGATGTCAGAGAGTTTGTCTTGCATGAGTGTGATCGTAGTCTGTTAAAAGTTAGATATGATTAGCGCACGACCCGTGCGCCGCCGCCGCCGATTTGTTTTTCGACTTCCTTGCGGGTGGCCATCGAGGTATCGCCGGGTGTCGTGGAAGCGAGCGCGCCGTGGGCGGCTCCGTATTCGACGGCTTTCTGCGCGTCGTTGAATTCGAGGAAGCCGAACTGCACGCCGGATGCGAACGAGTCGCCGCCGCCGACGCGGTCGAGGATTTCCAGGCCGGGATACTTGCGGCTTTCGTGGAATTTCCCTTCGTGCCAGAGGATGGCGGACCAGTCGTTGACGGTCGCGGTGATGACGCCGCGCAGGGTGGTGGCGGCGACCTTGAAGTTAGGGAATTCCTTCACTGCGGTTTCGATCATGGCCTTGAAGGCATCCAGCTCGATGGCGGAAATGTTGTGATCCACGCCCTCGACTTCGAAGCCGAGCGAGGCAGTGAAGTCCTCTTCGTTGCCAATCATGACATCGACGTATTTGGCGATCTCGCGGTTCACTTCCTGCGCTTTCTCGAGGCCGCCGATGGTTTTCCAAAGCGACGGGCGATAGTTGAGATCGTAGGAAACGACGGTGCCGTATTTGTTAGCTGCCTTGACGGCTTCAACGGTTAGTTCCGCGGTGCTTTCCGAAAGCGCGGCGTAGATGCCACCCGTGTGGAACCAGCGCACGCCGAGTTTGCCGAAGATGTGGTCCCAATCGATGTCACCGGGCTTGAGCTGGGAGGCGGCGGTGTTGCCGCGGTCGGGATTTCCAACCGCGCCGCGCACGCCGAAGCCGCGCTCGGTGAAGTTCAGGCCGTTTCTAACTTTCCGGCCGATGCCGTCGTCCTCGCGCCACTGGATGAAATCCGTGGCGACGCCGCCTTGCATGATGAAATCCTCGACCAAGTGGCCCACTTCGTTGTCCACGAAAGCAGTGACGACGGCGGTTTTGTAGCCGAAGCATTTCCGCAGGCCGCGTGAGGTGTTATACTCGCCGCCGCCTTCCCAGACGGCGAAATTGCGGGCGGTGCGGATCCGGCCTTCACCCGGGTCGAGGCGAAGCATGACTTCGCCCAGTGAGATTTGGTCGAAGGCGCATTCGGCCTTCGGTTTGATGGTCAGTGACATGGTTTTATGTTGTTAGGTCTTATTCGGCTTGTTTGAAATCGGAGACATTCCAGCTCGCCATGCCGGCTTCGGCGGCGAGTTCGTTGAAGGCGAGGATCTCGGCTTCCGAGAAGAGCAGTCCGCCGTTTTTCGCGGCGCGGGCGGCGGCCTGCGCTTCGAACTGGCCGGGGAGCATGCAGGCTTCGTTGCCGTGGCCGAGGATGTCGTCGATGACCGCCTTGACGTTTTCCGACTGGCTGCGGCCTTTGGCAAAATCGCCGGAGCTCATGGCATCCGGATGCCAGACTTGGAAGAAGAAGCAGCAGGTGCCCTTGTCGTCGCCGACCTTGTCCCAGCGGTTGCGGATGGTGGGAAGCGAACCACCGATAAAGCCGCCGATGATTTCGTTCATGAGCGCGAGGCCGTAGCCCTTGTGCGCGCCGAAAGGCACGAGGTATTTCGCCTCGTTAGGATCGGTGGTCGGCTGGCCGTTAGCATCCACCGCCGCACCGGGAGGAAGTTGCTTGCCCTCGCGGGCGAGCTGTTGGACGCGGCCCATGGCGACCACGGACGTGGCCCAGTCGATGACGAGCGGGTAGCCGATCGAATCGGTGGTGGGGAATCCCCATGAGTGAGGGTTGGTGCCGAGGGTGGGGAACTTGCCGCCGAAGGGAACGACTTCGGCGAGCGCGGCCGTGCAGTTGGTGTAGGCGATGTAGCCGCGGCGTGCGGCTTCCATCACATAGCCGCCGCCCCAGAGATAGTGGAAGGCGTTGTCCACGGAAACCATGCCCACGCCGTATTTATCGGCGAGTTCGATGGCGGTCTCGATGGCGGCGTAGCCGGTGGCTTGGCCGAGCTTTTTGTTAGCATTCCAGACTTCGGAGCCTGCGAAACGCGTCGGGATTTTTTCGATTTCCGCATTCGGCACGCAACCGCCGGAAGCGGAGCCGAACAGGTGATCGAGGTGCAGCGCCTTGAGCGCATTGTGGGTGCGGATGCCGTGACGGGTGGCCTCGGCGCAGAACCGTGCGCCATCGGCGGCTTCGGCAGCGGAGTAGCCGCGCGCGCGGTAAACGGCGGCAACCAGCGTGTTGTGCAGCTCTTCGGGAACGACGTAAAAGATTTCGGACATGGAGATACGGGTTGAATGTTAGATGAGGGCGGATGGAGGAGCGACATCGTTGACCTGGGCCAACGGCTTTTCCCCGCGAAGCAGGTGAAGCAGGTTTTGCGCGGCCATCATGGCCTGACGCTGGACGCTTTCATAGGTGCGCGATCCGATGTGCGGCGTGACGAGGCAGTTCTTCGCCTTGAGCAGCGGATGATCCGGGCGGGGCGGTTCCTCATCGAGCACGTCGGCACCGTAACCGGCGAGCTTGCCGCTTTCGAGGGCGGCTGCCAGGTCGGCGTTGTTCACGACTTCGCCGCGGCTGCAGTTGAGGATGATCACGCCGTCCTTCATGGTGGCGATGGTTTCCGCACGGACCATCTCGCGGGTTTCCTCCGTCAGGTTGGTGTGCAGGGAAATGACGTCCGACTTTTCGAAAATCTCCGCCACGTTCGCGGCGCGGGCGACATCGTGGCCGGTGGCAAACGCTTCGTCCCAATAGACGTCATAGGCGATGACGGACATGCCGAAGGCCTTGGCGCGAATGGCGACTTCCTTGCCGATGCGGCCAAGGCCGACGATGCCGATCGTCTTGCCCATGATCTCGTGGCCGGTGAGGCGCTTCCAATTTCCGGCGCGGGTGAAATTGACCTCTTCGACGAGGTGGCGGTTCAGCGCGAGCAGCAGCGCGAAGGTGTGTTCGGCGACGGTCGTGTGATTGACCCCCGGGCAGAACGACAAGGGGATGCTCATTTCCGTGGCGGCAGTGACGTCGATCTTGTCAACGCCGATCCCGTACTTGCTGAGGATCTTCAAACGCGGGGCCGCTTTATCGAGAACGGCGCGGGAGATGACGTCGTCACCGCAGAGGATGGCGTCGACGTCTCCGACCAGTTCGAGCATGCGGGCCTCGCTGAGAGGACCGCGCTCGCAGATGATTTCCGCGCCGGTGGATTCGAGCAATTCGTGATGCGGGCCGGTGATGTCCTGATAGGACGTGGTGGTGAGTAGGATTCGGATGGGATTCATGATGAAATGGCTCATGCCGGGCGGGGGATACCTACACGTGTAGGGTTACGTCAACAATTATCGTATGATTCTTGGAGAATGGGGAAACCCGCAAGAGCCGGGAGCGGAGTCAGGGCGCGGAAATCAGTCAGAAATAACTGACGGATGATGCGGCTGCCCTGTCTGGCGCAGCGCCCTATTTCCTACACGTGCCAGTGGATTTGCGGATAATCAGCTTCGGTTGGACTGACAACTCGCGGGCGGGAAGTTCGGCTTTATCCGGATCGAGCCTTTCAAGCAGGCCGCGCACGGCGAGATCCATGAGGCGGTCCGTTTGGTGATCGACCGTCGTGAGCGTCGGAAAAAAGTGTTCACCCACGGCGATGTTGTCGTAACCGACCACGGAAACATCTTCGGGGACCCGGATCCCATCCTCACGGAGGCGATTGATGGCACCGATCGCAATCCGGTCATTCAGGGCAATGATGGCTGTCGGCAGGCTCCCGGCGGATTTTTCGACCAACTCGCCGGCAAGCTCGTAGCCATAGTCGAAGGTGTGGTCGGTTTCTCCAGGGTGAAACACGAGGAGGAAATCCCGCTCGAAATCGAGGCCGACTTCCGGAGCATAGCGCCTGAGCCCGGGTATGCGCAGGGCTCCGAAACGGTTTTGTGGATCGATTCCAAGCAGTGAGATCCTCTTGTGGCCGAGACCGACCAAGTGCTCCAGGATCAGCTTCATGGAGCGGCTGCGATCAAGCATCACCTTGTCTCCGGGCACCAGGTTTTCGGGATCGATCCAGAAGCAGGGCGTGTTCTCGCGCTGCAGCAAGCTGATCGCCGAATCGTCCGCCATTAGTCGGGAAAAAATCAGCACGATGCCATCCACGTGATGTCCCACGAACCGGCGGATCGCATTGCGCTCAAGATCCACGCTCGCGCCGGAAAGTTCGATCACCGTGTCATAGCCCTCTTCGCGGAGGCGTTGCTGAAGCGCCGCAGCCCGCATCGCCATCACCGGAGAATCAAGGTCTTGGAAACAAACCCCGACCGTCGCCGTTTGCCCGCCCCGGAGGCCGCGGGCGAGAGCGCTTGGTTGGAAATCGAGCTCAAGGATTGCCTGTTTGATTTTCCGCACGGTCTCCGCTTTCACGCCACTATGGCCGTTGAGAACCCGCGAAATGGTCCATCGGGAAATTCCAAGGTGTTTGGCCAAGGCGGCGGTGGTGTTGGGTGGCGCGGGGGACATGAAGAGATGAGAAAGGACGGATTCTGCGGCTTGTTATCACGAGGTGACCAAATTGCCAACACGCGTTTGGGATTTTCGTTCTGGAGTCGCCTGCTCAATCCTCCGCTGTCTGAAGAATTTTTCGCCTCCCGACCGGGGATGCCACGGAATTGAAATCTTGATTGATCCCGACCCGCCACGTCAGATTCACAGGGAAGCGGCAGATGAACCGCCATCTGTTCTTTAATTTGGGTGGGGTTGCTTGACATGAGAGGGCCGCCGCGAAGTTCGAGAGACTTCATGGCGGCTCTGCGATCGCTGGTTCGCGGCACGTAGGTCTTGGGCTGGATGGCTTTGAGACCGCGTTCCAGCATGATCCTGCGGACCTCCCCGTCGATGAGGACATCGACCGGGAGCTCCTTCACGGCGTGGCGGATTGGTTCGGGCGGGGCGATGAAGAGCCCACGGCGGTTGACGCCGGTGATTTCACCTCCCTGCTTGCGAACCATGAGAGCCGGCGGCCGTCGTGCTTCTGCTGGAGGCAGTGGCCATAGGCGAAGGTGACGATGTAACGGTCGCCCTTGGGCTCGACTGCGGCTTGATAGACTGTGCCATATCGAGTCATAACCGACCTACAATCAACGATTCCCATGCTCAAGGTCAGAAGTTCAAATCCTCTTCCCGCAACCAATGAAAGCCGTTGAATTCGAAAGAGATTAGCGGCTTTCGCCTTTTTGGGATAGTGTCTGGGTGGGGGCAGGGCACTTTCTTGATGTTTGCGGGGCTGTGGGGGCGGGGGGCAGCTCTTTCAAGGGCCGAGGTTTCGCACAATTTTCACCGGTGAGCCCGCAAGATGTTCAGGATTCATGAACTCGACAGAGTGGATGAATTACGCGCATAAAAATATTCATCTTATATTAAGTAAGTTATGAACGGATCGCTGGGGGTGGCACGTCAATTGCATGTAAACGGGTTCTCCGGGGGGAGAAAATAGGGACTCTGGTCCCGCAAGAAACCAGTCTGTCGGGTGTGTCGTCTTCTCTAGGAAGATCCGCTGATGGGCTGGTTTTTTCGTTGGACGCGGTGGTGAATGGCCGCGTTCCCGGTTCCCAGGAGGAGCGCAGTGCGAGGACATTTCTTTACTCCTAACCAAGAAGCTGGGTTTTTCAATATCGACTGGTTAGGTCGATCGAAGCTTCGAGTGCAAATCACACGGTCAGGAGGAGCATTTGATGCAATTGGCAATCTGCCGGGTCCGGATTTCCCGGATTTCAGGTAATGGGGCGTTGGAACGAAAACTGCGAAACGGGGGATCCAATGAACGAAAAGCACCGCGACAGCCTCAAGCAATACGTCAATGACATGATCGGTCTCGAACGGGACATCACGAACGCCGTCAAACTTCAGGCAGACGATGATCGGGTGAGAGATTTCGGGACACTGAAAGGACTCCTGGATGCGGTCGTCCAAGCGAGCGAAGGGCGGATGGAGATTCTCAAGCAGCTATCAGATCAGGAGGACGGTTCCTTGGGTGGCGTGGTCAAGGAAGGAATCACTGCCGTCGCGGGCACGCTTGCGGGGATCTACGGGAAGATGCGGGAGCATCCTGTTTCGCGGATGGTGAGGGACGATATCATCGCCTTGGACGTCACATCTGTTAGTTATGGAATGCTGCTTACGCTCGGGCTTTCCATCGGCCACGACGAATGCGCGGCCCTGGCCACCCGGGGCATCGACGAGACCCCGCCGTTGATCATCGCTCTAACCGACTTGCTGCCGATGATCGTTGCGGAGGAACTCGCGGCAGACGCTCCGTTGGTGAACCCGGCGGCGGTGCAGGTCGCAAGAGCCCGCATCCGCGACTCGTGGAACATTGGCTAACCCTTCATCGCTAGGGGTGGATCAACTATCTGGCGCGGGGTTTCACACCGGCAGCCGCTTTCCGAAGAGAAATGCTCCACCACGCCGACAATGTAAAAGCCCGAAAGAACACACGCGAAAAAATGACCGTCGATTTTCATGATCCCTATCTCTCCGAACCCCGTGTGGAATGATGGACGAGACTAAGAATGGCGGCGATCCGCCAGTGCTCCGGTTAGAGATCCCGAGAAGCTCTTTGCATGACATGGGATCTCCCTTGTCGGCCATGCGCGTTCTGATTGAGCTCTTGCGGCTGACCGGGAGTTGTCGGGGCAAGCGCGAGGAATTGCTCGAAATGTTGGACAGTCAGGTGACTGAGCTGGCAGAGCGGGTTGAAGCCTTGGTGAAGGATTTCGCCCCAGCCGATTTTGAGGACTTGATGCCAGCTCCTGGTCCTGAAGCCAATCTCAAGTCGCCGGGGGACGGGTCCGCAACCACTCGCCCAGAAGACCCAGATCCGCAGGCTTGGCGAGGTGCTCATTGAATCCGGCGGCGTTGGACTGCTTGCGGTCCGCCTCGGTGCTGTAACCTGATAGGGCAACGAGAAACGCGTCCTGCAAGGATGGAATCTCGCGGAGCCGCCGGGCGACTTCATAGCCATCCATACCCGGCAGGCCGATATCGAGGATTACCACTTGAGGAAGAAACTCGGCGGCGATGGCCAAAGCTTCCGGGCCGCTGTAGGCGGTGCGGGTGTCGTGACCCTGGAGTTTCTGAAGCATCGCCATGGATTCGGCGGCGTCCTTGTTATCATCGACGATGAGCATCCGATGGGATGGCGATTGGCCCGGCGGAAGGGGTTCCCTCGCCGGTGTAGAAACAGGCGGGGCGATGGTGGGCAAGGTCACGATGAATTCGGTGCCGTGGCCGAGGCCGGCGCTGCGGGCTTCTATCAGGCCACCGTGCATCTCCACCAACTGGTTGACGATGGTCAGACCGATGCCAAGGCCGCCGAAGGACCGGTCCGAGGTGCGGCTCGACTGGACGAACATTTCGAAAATCCTCGGCAGCAGTTCGGGCTCGATACCGACGCCGTCGTCGCTAACCCGAATCACCACTTCGTTGTCACCCTCGACATGCACGGCCATGTCAATGTGGCTTCCCGGTCCGCTGTATTTGCAGGCATTGCCGAGAAGGTTCCCGAATATCTGTTCGAGGCGGGTGGAGTCAGCATGGACGAAAATGGGTTCCGCTGGCAACAGGACTGTTAGCTGCTGGTCATTGTCGGCGCACGCCTCACGCGCGACCTGCGCAGCAGTTGCTAGAATTGTTTGGAGCTCCACGGGGGTTTGGCGCAGCGCGATCTTCCCCTGGGTGATTCTCGACACGTCCAGAAGATCGTCGATCATGCGCCGCATGTTATTGATTTGCCGCGCGATGGTGCTCTGTGCCTGATCGCGCTGCTCGGCGGTCGCCTTGGGGGATTGCAGGATTTCGGTGGCATTCTGCATCGGGGCGAGCGGATTGCGGAGCTCATGGGCGAGCATGGCCAGGAATTCGTCCTTGTTGCGGTCGGCGCGCACCAATTCCGCGGTTTGCTCGGCCAGTGAAGCTTCGGCCTGTTTGCGTTCAATGATGGTGGCCGCCAACCGCGTCGCCCGCTCCATCAGGTGCCGGTCGTGGGTGCCGGGATGATGGGGCCGCGGGTAATACATCGCCGCAGTGCCGAGCAGCTTGCCGGATACTGTTAGGATCGGGGTGGAACTGCACGCGGCAAGACCGTGCGTGGCCGCGAGTTCCTTGAAGTCCGCCCAACGCGGATCGGTGGAGATATCGCCGACCCACACGGCCTCGCGCTCGAAGGCCGCCGTGCCGCACGATCCGGCACCCGGTCCGATGGCCATCCCGTGAATCGTTTGACTGTAAACTTCGGGCAAACTGGGAGCCGCGCCAAACAGGAGGTGGCGGCCGGTTTTGTCCAACAGCAGTATCGAGCAGCGCGCGCCGTCGCTCGACTGTGCCTCGGTCTCAAGAATCAGCGTATCGAGTATTTCGGATAGAGGCGCGCCGGACGCCACCCGTTCGAAAATTTTTCTTTCCGCCTCGTCGGCTGCTTCGGCCAGCTTGCGCTCAGTGACATCGCGGGTGGTGCCGGCAACCGCTTCCACCTCGCCACCCGCACCGATCACCGGCGAGAAAATGTAATCGTAAATGCGTCGTCCGGCCGTGCCGACAAATGGAATTTCGCCACGGATCGGAGCCTTGGTAGCGATCACCTGATCGATTTCCCGGTCGTGCATGTCCGCATGCCACTTCTCGTAGCCAAGACCGATCCAGTCGCGCCCTTTCGCCTCTTCCCAAGTCAGGCCATAGACTTTGAGGAGTGCTTCATTGATGTATATAAACTGATGACTTAGATCGAAAACATAAATGAAATCCGGAGTGTTGGACAGAACGGTGTTATAGAGCCTTCGTTGCTGTTCCGATTCGGACATGGCCCGGGCAAAGGATTTTTCCACACGGGAGCGTTCAAGTCGTGTCCAAAGACGGGCCCCGAACTCACGCATCAATTCGATTTCATCTTGCCGCCAATCGCGGGGCTCCGGATGATAGATGGTGAGAAGGTAACAGAGTTGGTCATCCCGGATGAGGGGAGTGCTGACGAAGGAACCAATGTCGGCGTCCACCTGTTTTCGTGTATCAGCGCGCGTGTCGCGGACCACCAGGGTTTCTCCGGAGTGGGCGGATTTAAGCAACCCGGGCGTGAGGGAGTCGGAAAGGGAGTAAACGCCGAGAAGGCTCCTGGAAGTTTCGCGATGACCGTCGTGAGTGACTACCAGTTTGTCGGCGGCTTCGTCCACTTCAGCCAAGGTGCAGCGCGAGAGCCCCAGGTGGTCTAGCAGTTTTTCTCCCACCGTGCGCATCAGCAAGTCCACTCCTGAAATGCGCAGAAGATCTTCGCTGATAGAGTCGAGAAACGCGACGTTGAGATTCGCGCGTTTGTCCTCGCTGATGTCGTGATGGACTCCCACCCATTCGCGGATGGATCCGTCGCCGGCCAGCACCGGCACCGCGCGGATGGAGCACCAGCGCCACTCGCCGTCGTGGCGGCGGACGCGGTGTTCGAATTCAAACAACCGCTTCCCGGCCACGGCCTGTTCCCACGCTTCGAGGGTCTGCCGGGCATCGTCTGGATGAACGGCCGAGGACCAGCCGTAGCCCTGATACTCCGCCTGGGTCTGCCCGGTGAACTGCCCCCAGCCCGCTTGTTCGCCCACCATTTTCCCTTCGGCATCGTTGGTCCAAACGATGCTGGAAATGATGCCGACGGCGCTCCGGAATCGCGTCTCGCTGGCTGCCAGCGCCTCCGTAGCCCGTTTGCGTTCGCTGATGTCGCGGGCGATTTTCGAAGCGCCGACCACCTCTCCCCGGATGTTGAAGATGGGGGAAACCGTTAGGGCGATGTCGATCAAGCGACCGTCCTTGACCCGGCGCACCGTTTCGTAGTGTTCGATGCTTTCTCCCCGCCGGATCCGCGCCAGAACATCCTCTTCCTCGTTTGCGCGATCTTCCGGAATCAGCATGGTCACCGACTGGCCGATCGCCTCCCGCGCGGTATAACCGAACAATTTCTCGGCCCCCTTGTTCCAACTCATGATGACGCTGTTGAGGTCCTTGCTGATGATGGCGTCTTCCGAAAACTCCACAATCGCGGCGAGCCGGGATGACGTTTCCTCAGCTCTCACGCGATCCAGTTGGGCCAGCACGCGTGGGGTGACTTCCTGCACCATCGCGATTTCATCCGCCCGCCATTGATGCGGCCCGGAACGGTGGACGCTGATTGAAAATCGCCAGTCGCCGTTTCGAAGGACCGGCACCGATAGAAATGACCCGATCTCAAGCACCGCAAAGCGATCCGAAGTGGTGCGGGGATCCGTTGCCGTATCGGCGACCACGAAGGTTTCCCCCGCGTGGCAGGCGTTTTGGAATTCTTCGGTGAAATAGTCTTCCATCCGATGTTTTCCTATCGTGGGAGGCACCGAGTCACGGCGCCACTCATGCGTCACTTCGACGATCCCGGCGATTTCGTCGACCTCCACAAAGACGCAGCTCGACAGACCCAAGTGCGCGCCAATGCGGACACCCACGGCTTGGAGCATTTCGGAAACATCGGTAAGCATCGAGATCTCCTCGCTGATCGAGCGGACAAGTCGGTCAATTGCATTAGGCTTTGGGGCGCGATCTTCTGCCAACAATCGCAACTTGCCGCCCACCACCTCCACACTGCGTCCCGGCGGGATGACATACACATGATTTGCCTTCACCGCCGCTTCGTCACTCATTTCGCAAACCGGCATTTCCGTCGCGCGCGCCAGGATTTCCAGCAAGTTGTCAGGACGTTCCGGCGCGGAATGCGGTCCGACGACAAAGCCCATTCCGCTATCCGGCGGCAAGGTGCGCAGCAACGAAGTTAGAGCCTCGATCCCTCCCGCCGTGGCTCCTATTTCGACGATGGGGACCGGCCCGATGCGCTCGGGTGATTCAGTTCCAGCGGGGTCCCTTTTAATGTCGCGCATCTTGAAATAACAGTGAGTTCGACAAGGCGGCTATTTCGAAGCGGTGACATTTTTCTGACTGTCGGCGTTCCGGGTACAAGTTAGGAGTAAATCGCGCAGGACATTCAGGTCCGCCGGCTTCGCAAGGTGCTCGTTGAATCCCGCATCACTTGATAGCTGGCGGTCGCTGGCCGTGGCATAGCCGGTCAGTGCGATGAGTAGGGCGTTTTCCATTTCCGGAATCCTGCGGAGGCGGCGGGCGACTTCAAACCCGTCCATATCGGGAAGTCCGATGTCCAGCAGAACCACTTGCGGCACGAACTCCTCCGCCACGGTTAGAGCATCGGGGCCGGTATAGGCGACACGGGTCTGGTGGCCCCGGAGTCTTTGCAGCATTGCCATGGTTTCCGCGGCATCCTTGTTATCGTCCACGATGAGAAGGCGCACCGCGGCATCCTGGGCGGGACTTTCACGAACATCCAACGACTCGGGCGGCGGCGTGACGAGCAACGGCAAATGGATGATGAACTCCGTGCCTTTGCCAAGTCCCTCGCTGCGGGCCTCGATGCGACCTCCGTGGAGTTTCACCAGCCGATCGACAACAGTTAGACCGATGCCGAGGCCGCCGTGCGCGCGATCCAGAGTGCGACTGGATTGAATGAACAAATCGAAGATGACGGGCAACAATTCGGGGGCGATACCGATGCCATCGTCCGAGACCCGAATGACGACTTCCTGATCCGAAGTGATTCCGGCAGACAGCGAGATGTGAGCGCCCGGGCCGCTGTATTTGCAGGCGTTTCCGAGGAGATTGCCGAAGATCTGTTCGAGGCGCGTGGGATCGGCGTCGAGAAAAACGGGTTCCTTGGGAAAGTTGACCTCCAGTATCTGGCTGTTAGCTTCGATCTCCGGACCGGCGACTTCGGCAGCGGCGGTTAGAATCGGCTGAAGCTCCACCGCTTCCCGGCGAAGCTCGATTTTGCCCTCGGTGATCCGTGACACGTCCAACAGATCGTCGATCATCCGGGACATGTTGCCGATCTGCCGCTTGATGATGACCCTCGCCTGGATGCGGTCCGCGGCATTGGCGGATGGGGTGTGCAGGATCTCCATGGCATTTCGCATGGGTGCCAGGGGATTGCGGAGTTCATGGGCGAGCATGGCCAGAAACTCGTCCTTGCGGCGGTCCGCCTGAGCCAGTTTTTCAGCTTGTTCGCGCAGTGAGGTGTGGAGCGCATTTCGCGCCGTCACATCGTTGAAGTAGCAGACGACCCCGTGTTGGCCATCCGGCAGTGTGACCCGCTGCGTCTCCCATTCGAACGCCTGCTCCACCCCGATGTCCTGGCGCCGGTGGGAGAAGGAGGGCGAGATGTATCGCTCGCCGGTCTTCAGCGTGTGCCGGAAAATGTCCACACATTGGCCGCCGACCTCCGGACCCCAAAGGATATTCATGACTTCGCAAAAATCGCGGCCGATCAACGGATTGACATGCTTGAAAACCGGCTGGGCCAGCGCATTGATCTGTTGCAGTCTGAACTGACTGTCCACCACGTACACTCCCGTCGGGGCTTGTGCGATGAGGAGGGTAAACAACCCCGCATTTTGGCGCAAGGCGGCCTCCGCCTGCTTGCGGACGGTGATGTCACGAATCACCGAGAGCATGCCGGCATGCGGGCCTTCTTCCAAGTCAAGCCTCGTCGCGCTGACTTCGATGAAGATCGATTCCCCGTTCCGTTTGACATGCACCAGCTCACCCCGCCAGTGACCTTCGTCGTGAAGCGCCTGGTTCATGGCCATCTCATCCTCGGGCCGGGACCACTGCTGTTTGTAAACGACGTCCAAACGGCAGCCTAACACATCAGAAGCTGCCACTCCGTATTGGAGTTCCGCGGCCACGTTGAAATAGGTCACCCGCTGATCACCATCGGTGGCGATCACCGAGTCCCCGACTTGCGCGAGCATCTCGCCGCGAAACCGGTTGGACGCCGCGTCGATTCCTTGAAGCGTGAACAGCCGGGGACCGCTTTCCCCATCCACCACCAGCGCATCCACCTCGCCGCTGCGAATGGCGTGCAAGGCTTCCTCCGCCTCGTCCAGCCGCGCCCGCAATTCGGCGTTTTCAGCCGTGAGCAGTTCCACGTTGGTCGGTTCCTCAAGCATTGCACCAAGAGTTCTATCCGGCGGGGGAATCTGACTTCGCCGCTACCTTCAAGTCCAGTCCTAGCAAGATGCGTTCCGTCTGTGACATGTCGCCAATGAAGCGGCGCAGCGGGAGTGGCAGTTTTTTGATCAACGTGGGTGCCGCGATGATTTGCTCGCCAGCCGCGAGGGTCGGGTGCTGGGAAATGTCCACCACCTCCAGGTCGTAGCGCCCTTTAAGGTGATCCTCGCAGATCTTGCGGATGTTCACGATCGCCCGGGTCGAATGCGGGGTGGTGCCGGTGACATAAAGACGCAGGGTGTATCGAAGCGACTCGCTCGCGGCGGCGGCTTCATCGAGGGCCTCCCATTCCGGATCGTCTGAGTTCATGCGTTTCCCGTGGGTAGCGGCTGCACGTCCAGTCCCACCAGGACGCGCTCCTCGTTGGATAAATCGCCGATGATCTTGCGGATCGGCTGCGGCAGGCGGCGGACCAGGGTTGGCACGGCGAGGATCTGGTCACCGGCTGCAAGTTGCGGGTTTTTGATCAGATCGATGACTTCGATGCGATACTGCCCGGCAAGGTGCGTTTCGCAAATGCGCCGGAGGTTGGCCAAGGCGGCCAGGGATTTTCCGGTCTGGCCGGCGACATACAGCCGGAGTTCGAAGGGAGGGGGTTCGTTCATGGTTGTCCTTTCGTGTTTTCGGCATCCCGGGCCCCGCCGCGCAGATTGGCCAGGGTGTCGAGGTTTTGCCGCGTTGCGGTTGTGTTCAAGGTCTCCTGCTCGAGGGCGTATGCCACTTCCGCTTCCTCCGCCTCGCCCTCCGCCCGGAGTGCGGCGATCTGTGCTTCGATAGCGTGGCGTTTGCTGGCGAGCTGCCGCAGTTTGCGATCGTGTTCCCGCCGGCGGAGCTCGTCGTCCGCGCGGTTCTGGGCCTCCTGCGCCACTCGGGCCGTGCCGGTGAGCACGCGGTCGGCTCCCAGATACACATCCACCAGATCGATTCCTTTTTCGCTCATCACGAACTCGCGAACTTGGTTCGAGTGGTGCATGCCTCTGGACTTGATGACGTAGAGGGTGCGGTTGCGCTCGCCGTTGAATTCCACATTGCGCAGCAGCAGCCAGCTATCCATCAATGAAGAAACGCCGATCTGGGAATCTTCCGGCGATATCGTGGCCCCGCCGCCGTTGGTCAGGCTGGTGAACAGCGAGGTGATCTGGCGTTGTTTTAGGAAATCGATCAGCCGCATAAGCGTCGGCTTCACCTCGGTCTCGTTGCGGTCGAGCGTTAGATTGCTGATGGGATCGACGATGACGACGCTGGGCTGGAAAGCGACTACAGTGTCATGCATCATCACCAAGTGCTGCTCGAGTCCGTGCATGGTGGGACGGGAGGAGTGAATTTGCAGCAACCCCTTTTCCACCCATGGGGCCAGGTCGGTGCCGATGGAAAGCATGTTGCGCAGCAATTGCGCGGGCGATTCCTCATAGGCGAAAAGCAGGGTGCGCTCGCCACGCCGGCAGGCCGTTTCGGCAAACTTCGCACCGATGCTGCTCTTGCCCGTGCCCGGCGATCCGGTGACTAACACGCTGCTGCCGCGATACACGCCTTTGCCGCCGAGCATTTCGTCGAGGCGCGCGATCCCGGTCGGAACGCGTTCCCCTGAGGCTTGGTGATCCAGTTGCAGGGACGTGATCGGGAGCACCGATAGGCCGCGTTCACCGATGATGAAAGGGTATTCGTTAGTGCCGTGGGCGGTGCCCCGGTACTTCACCACCCGCAGCCGGCGGGTGGATATTTGTTCCGCCACGCGGTGGTCGAGGCTGATGACGCAGTCCGCCACGTATTCCTCCAAGCCGTAGCGGGTGAGGGTGGACTCGCCCTTTTCTCCAGTGATCACCGCAGTCATGCCCCGATCCTTGAGCCAGCGGAAAAGCCGCCGCAATTCCGCGCGGAGGATGGCGTGATTGGGCAGCCCGGCGAACAGCGCCTCCAAGGTGTCGAGCACCACCCGTTTCGCGCCGATGGAATCGATGGCATGGCCGAGCCGGATGAAAAGTCCTTCAAGATCGTATTCCCCGGTTTCCTCGATCTCGCTGCGCTCGATATGCACGTGATCCAGTACGATCTTTCCCTCAGCCACGAGCTGATCGAGGTCAAATCCAAGCGAGCGCACGTTGGCCGTGAGTTCCTCGGCGTTTTCCTCGAACATCATGAAAACGCCCGGTTCACCGAACTGGGTCGCGCCTCTCACGATGAACTCCAAGGCGAACATCGTCTTGCCGCATCCCGCGCCGCCGCATACCAGAGTCGGGCGGCCCGTTGGCAAACCGCCGCCCGTGATTTCGTCCAGGCCTGTGATGCCGGTGGGGGATTTTGGCAAATGTTCCTTCGTGGGGCCTGGGGAGGGTTCAAGTCGCATGATGTTCCCGTCCAATTTGCCCGGATGTTATGGGTCGACAAGGGAATTGTTGGATATGAAGGAGAATCTGGTTGAACTCAGCCAGTCCCGGTGGAGTGGTTAGGAACATGGACTCCGTCGAAGCCTCTCTTGAAGAACCTTTGCCTTGGAAAGAAATTCTTCCCAAAGCCGTACATGACATGAGAACTCCTCTGTCATCCATGCGAGTCACCCTTGAAATTCTCCGGATGACCTGTGGCGAGTCGGAAGCCCACGGCAAGCTCATCGCCATGATGGAAAAACAGGTGAATGAACTTGCCGTGCAGCTCCATACTCTGGCCACGGATCCCGCCGCGGTCCTCTCCCGCTAACTTCGCTGCATTTCGCAACGGAATGGAAATAGATCTGTGCAAACGCCTGATTCTTTGAAATATAGATTTATGAATTCCCCCACAATCTCGGATTCGCCAAAATCGCAGCTTAAAGAGTCCCCCACATTCTCACCCGAGTCCGTGGTGCGGAAGTTTCCTAAAGTGCTGCTGGTCGACGATTCCAAATTTCTAGCGGACGTTCTTGCCACGTTTTTTCAACTGGATGGTTTCGTCGCGCGATCAGCCTACGGCGGGCAGGAAGCCTTGGAAGCATGCCGGAATGAGCTTCCTGACATCGCCTTCATCGATCTTGCCATGCCGGGACTGGATGGCTTGGAAGTCGCCCGTCAGATCAAGGCCACCTACCAGTCGAATGCTCCCGTGCTGGTGGCTCTCACCGGATGGGATGGTGACGAAAACCGACATGCCGCAACTGAAGCGGGCTTCGATCATTTCTTGGAAAAGCCCGTCGATCCCGTTTCCCTGAGGTGCTTCATGTCCGACCTCGCCGAACATGACACTGGCGTGTCTGTCCACTAGGGAGAATATCAAATTTTTCAACCGCCATCACGCGCGGCGGACATGGACGAAACTGATGCTAGTCCAAGCTCAGCTTTCTAATCCGTGGCATCCGCGTAATCCGCGGTCAAAATTGCGTCACTCCGACTTCATCTCTGTCGATTTGATGTGGAGGTTGGAGCTGGATCGGGTCTTGTAGGTGTCGGAGCCGCTGAGCGGGACGCACTGATGGTCGATCTCTCCGCCGCGTTGGGACGCAGACCGTAAGTGGCCCTGCCGCACTGGACGACGAACTGGTTCCATGGATCGTCGATGGGGGATTTGAAAATAACAGACGAGGGTTTTTGATTGTGTTTCATCGGTAGGGGATAGCTTGGCTGGTTTTCAGAAATTGAGACGCAGGAGTCCGGGGGTCGGCTGAGTCCTCAGGCAGGGAAAATATCCCAATCGGTCATTGGGGGTCTCTTCCATATCCCTTAGCAGAAGCAGTTCCAAGACTATTGATTACATTGTTCATGATTTGTCGGGGTTTGTCGGACGGTGGCCGGTCAGTGGCGTTGCACTTTGAGTGTGTGAGAGCGCAAGATGCATTTTTGCGGTGTGGCGCAACTGCCTGACAATCTTCGATGGACGGCATGCTTCCGCCGCACGAGGATGGCGGGTCACCCCTTCATGAAAACCCTCCGCTCTCCACTCATTGCAATAGGTGTCACTGCCATTGCATCCTCCCTCGCCACGCTGTTCATCAAGAACTTCATCTCGGGAGAGAAGAAGATCCGCAAACGGATCCCGCGGCGGTATAACATTGCCGACCCTCAGTTCGAGCGCTCGATGAGCCAGTTGCTCGGCCCGCCCATCCTCGAGGGCAACCGGATTATCCGCCTGGAAAACGGAGATGAAATTTTCCCCGCCATGCTCGCCGGGATCGCCCGGGCGAAGACCACGATCTGCTTCGAGACATACATCTACTGGTGTGGCGAGACGGCTGAGCAATTCTCCCTCGCGCTCTCGGAAAAGGCGCGGGAGGGAGTGAAGGTGCATGTGCTCCTCGACGGCATGGGCTGCGATTGCGTGGAGGGTGAATCGCTGCGGCGGATGCGGGAGGCGGGCGTGGAAGTGGAGATCTATCACGTTCACATGCACAACCTCACGAACGTCAACCAGCGGACGCATCGCAAGCTGCTGGTGATCGACGGCAAACAGGGCTTCACCGGCGGCGTGGGCATCGGCGACGCGTGGCGGGGAAACGCGGATTCGCCGGAACACTGGCGGGACACTCACTATCAGGTGGACGGCCCGGCAGTGGCGCAGATCCAGGCGGCCTTCATGGACAACTGGATGAAGACTCATGCCACCGTGCTTCATGGCGACGCGTATTTCCCTTTCATCGAACCGCAGGGGCCGCACCGCTGCCAGATGTTCAAGAGCTCGCCGATGGAAGGCAGCGAAAGCGCGCGGCTCATGTATCTGCTTTCCATCACCGCGGCCGAGCACAGCCTGCGGGTGGGCAATGCCTACTTCGTCCCGGACGACCTTGTGACGGAGACACTCATTGCCGCGGTGCGGCGGGGCGTGACAGTGGAGGTGATGGTGCCCGGAGCGCATTTGGATTCCAAGCTGGTGCGAGGCGCTTCACGCCACCGTTGGGGGAGGCTGCTGGAAAACGGTGTGCGGATTTTTGAGTACCAGCCCACGATGTATCACCGCAAGTTGATGATCATTGACGACCTGTGGGTCTCCGTGGGTTCCGCGAATTTCGACAACCGTTCCTTCCGGCTGAATGACGAGGCGAACCTCAACGTGTTCGACCGCGAGTTCGCGAAGGAGGAGACCGCGGCTTTTGAGAAAGACAAGCAGCGGGCGCGCGAGATCACTTGGGAAGAGTGGAAGCAACGGCCGATCCTGCAGAAGGTCGGCGACACCACCGTGGCACTGCTGCGGTCCCAGTTGTGAGCGAAGGCCGGGCGGGCGGCGTTCTCATGCAGCGCGCCTCGATTCCCGCACATAATTCACCCAGCGTATCGACGGAGCCCCTCGGAACCGTCGACAGACGCTGGGTGAATCGGGTGTGGGGGGAAAGTTTGCCTGGCTGGATCGTGCGGTCCCGGCAGTGGCAGTTAGCTGGATGCGGTGTGTCGGGAAAATTTCGTGAGGAAGGATCGGGCTCTTCCGAGACCGAGGATACTCAATCCCAAGAGCGCGATACTGTGCCCCTCATCGGGAACCTGCGAAGCAGGGCTGCCAACAGCCACCGCGGCCGATTGAAACCGGGCGGGCATCGGCGGATGGTCCAAGCTCCACGGATGCTTGTTTAAACCATAAGCCTTGGCCTTGCCCCGACCAGCTAGTTTCCAAGCCGTGCTTGGAATTTCTTCGATAGGGGAGATGGACGTGAACTCAGATTCATCCGCGTTCACGCCAGCGGGCCACCGGGGGTGGCCCGCCGGGTGAGGGTGCGGGGTGAAATTGTTGTGATGCTCACTCGCCTGCAGCAGACCCGTGGCTGTGATTTGGCCCGCACTGGCGGCACTCGCAATAACTAAGAGACTGGTGAGTGCGGTGTGAATAGTTCTCATCGGCGTCGGGGGGAGTAGGGGGATTGAGAGGAAAGATTTGATTTCAAATCGGTAGGGAACTGCATTGGCATACCATGCTACCAAACTGATCGCAGTCCCTGTGCCATCCGGAAACCGTCGGAGGTATAAGGAAAATTCAGGTATGCGTTCGGGGAACGGATTGCAGAATTGCAATCGACATTGCAAAAAACGAACAGCCGCATTTCATGCCGGCGAGAGGGGAGAAGTGGCGGCGGGCAATTTTTTCTCAAACTCAATCTCACCCGAATTGGCGGATCTGTTTGGGAATAGTTAGAGGACAAGCCCCCCCGGCCGCGCTGCGTTCGTATTGGCGCGGAGCTTTGCTGAAATGCTTGCAAGCACCTTGAACTCGTGCGGCCGCCCTAGGTGTTAGATTCACGTTTCTCAGTGAGGGGGACTGGGTGATCGTCTGGAACCCAGGCCTCTGCTGATTCACGGTCGAAGCTGGGCTAACTTCCGAAGCTGGCCTGCCTTGATCGTGAAGACGTGGGTTTGGAGATCGTTTGCGTGAAGATGATAGATCTCCACGCGGTCGACCAACTCGTCCGCGACATGAAAAAAGACCCGGGAACCTCCGGCAAGCCTTCCAAGGGGAGAGCCCGGCGAATTTCCGGATTCATATGCACCAGAATCTTCTGACCTTTTTGATCATGGATCGTGACGCTGCATGCTACAAAAGGGCAGTCCTTCTGCGGGCGAAACACCAGATCGACGGAGCTCCTTCCGTGCTGCGATTTGCAAATCACGGCCAAGCCATGATGAGCCAGGGACTTCCCATTGGTCGCCGTCACCGTCGTCATGGACGCGACACCTTCCGCGAAGATTTCCGGGGCAGTGATCAAAAGGAAGGATAGTAGGATCACTTTCATTCTATGTGAGTATTGCATGGAAACGTGAGTTTTTGTGCATTTAATTGCTTGCCGCAGAACCGGATAATCGTCCGCTCGACGTGGCGTTTTGCAATTAGGCAAAAGGACTAAACGACGATAGGGAGGGAGAACTCTTTTGACTTCGCGAGAAATTAACATACCTATGAAATCTCAATAGGTAATAAAAACCGTTGAATGTAAGGGTGAACAGCAAGGGTCGTTTCCTTTCCCTCGGGAAATCGAAATGACACAATAGCCGCCGGGGAAGGGACTCCCCGGCGGCTCATTTTTGTGACCCAAGGACCGGAGATTTTGGCGTCCCGGCTCCTTTTACTTCCGAGGCGCGGTGAGGATTTTTCACGAGTCCCTGCCGCATCTGGCGTTTCGCCTGCATCACGCCGCGCGCTGCGTGATTGGATCGCTCCAGTCGGAATGCGTCGTCGAGCCCCGGAGCATCCGGCCGCGATAGACGTAGCGCTTGCCGGGGATCAGATCAATGATGATGATGTTACGCGAGCTGCTGAAGACCATCGGGCGGAAATCGCCGGGCGCACCGTCGGGTCCCACATTGGCCACCTCCACCTCGCAGCCCCTTTTGTTAGGATCGGTTGTGAGGGTCACCAGTGCCTAGTCGTTCATGCCCGGCACGATCCGCAGCACGGAGGGCTTGGCGAGCGGGGACTGCGTACGGTTGGTGTTCACCGCCACGAAACCGGTGGAGAGCAGAGTCGCCAAGTTGTCGGCGCTGTTCACTTGCACGTAGAACGCGAGTTGCTTGAGCACGGCCACCAGCTCGGAACGTTTTGGTTCTTGAGGGCGGTGGCCGACTTGCCGCCGCTGGCCTGCGCCGTCTTGGCGGTGGCGAGGGCCTCGATGGTCTCCAGCAGCGCCGCCGCGGTCACCGGGATGCCGGTGAACCAGGCGACCGCGTAGAGCAGGGCGTGCACGCTGGTGTTTTCTTTCTGTGTTACTGGGGGGTGTGTTAGATTTTGGGGGCCGGAATTGGCTGGCCCTGTGGCGATCTGGCAATTAGCAGATAGATCTAGCGGTCGGCAATCCACATCTCTCACCGGGCTCCGTCTGCCCGAAACTAACAAGATGTGTCGTGATGAACTTCGATTTATGGCACGCGCGAGGGTTCCCGATGGCTATTTGCCAGGTGTCGGCCTGGGCTCGTAGTTTTCCATCTCGGCCACGCACGCGGCTTGCCCTTGGGCCTTCGCCCAGTCGATCGGTGTTTTGCCGTGACTGTTCTTGGCGTTCCGATCCGCTCCGCGATCGAGGAGGACCCGCACCAGTTTGAGCCAGCCGCTGCCTGCCGCCAGATGGAGCGGTTGCATCCTGGTAAAGTGGGTGCATCGATTTTCGCCCCATGTCCGAGCAGGAATTCCACCATCTCGACTTGGCCGGCTTCCGCGGCATCGTGAACCGGCTGGTAGCGGAAACCGCCGGCGGTTAGGTCCACGCGCACACCCTTTTCCAGATAGAATGCCACGAGGTCGATGTCCCCACGGCTCGCCGCACGATGGATGATCCCAATCTCCGGAACCAATCCCACATCGGTGGCGGCCCCACGTTCGATCAGCAGTTTGGCGATCGCCAGACCGTTTGGGAACGCGTCGAGATGCAGCGGTCGGATCCCGCGCTCGTTCACGGCATTCGGATCCGCCCCCGCATCCAGCAACAGCCTGACCATTTCCAAGTTTCCCGCAGACGCCGCTTCATGCAATGGCGTCCACTTGTCGTTGGCCAGCGCCTTGGGATTGGCCCCCGCTTTGAGCAGCGCCCTGGCGACTTCCACCCGTTGCGCATCGCTGGCCTGCCATGGATTCTGCAAGCCCATCGAAAGGGTTGAGATCGGGCGGATGGCATAGTGAAGGGCCTGGAAGCGCCTGGCATTGGAGGAGGCGAAAACGGTGGCTCCCTTGGCGAGCAGCGCGTTGACGATTTCCAAATTGGCGTGGCATGACGCATCGTGCAGGGGAGTGCGTCCTTGTTCCATCGACAGCGACTCGTTAGGGACATTCGGGTCACCGCCTGCATCGAGGAGCAACTTGGCGATCTCGGTGTGATTGCCTGCGGCTGCAGCATGCACGTTGTTCGGACTGGCCCCCGCCTTGAGCAACATCCGGGCAAGAGTCAAACGATCAACCGCATCCTTTGCGCGTGATTCCGGAATCGGGACCGGCAAGGGATGCTTCACCAAGGGATCCGACAGCGACCACATTGCCCATTCCGGCTTCACTCCGCCCTTCGCCATCCGTTCCAACAGGTATTCCACCATAGGCAGGTTGGCATTGCGGACCGCCAATTCAAACGGCGGGTCTCCCAAATCGACCTCATATTTTTCCGGATTGATATCAGCCCCGGCATCCATCAGCAGGGCGGTGACCGGTATATCCCCCCGGGCGACCGCCAGCTGGACCGGGTGCTCACCGGGCGCGTAGCTCCCATTGAGCACCGCTCCCTCCTTCAACAGCCTGCGGACGATCGCTTCGTTGCCGTCCAGCACCGCCAACTGGAGCGGTGTTTCACGGCGGTCATTGGGCGCATTCACGTCCGCCCCCATTTTGATGAGCAACCCGACCATTTCCAGCCTGGCGTTATCCAGCTCCGGCGTGCGGATCTCATCGGGGTGTCCGCGGGGATCGAGGGCACAATGAAGGAGTTGGTCGCCGCGGTCGTTCTTCCGCGTGAGATACGAACTGCTGTGCCACGTCTTCGCCAGGAATACCCGGAGATCCTTGATGTTGGCTTCCCTTACCCGTTGATAAACCGAAACCCCACAATCGCCCCAAGGGTTTCCTTGGTTGGATTGCCGGGACAGCGACCGCCACGTCAGCGAATCGCCCGCCACGCAATCGCCCAGCCGTGGATAAGCAGGCTTCGGTTCATCGCCGTGGCAAGGCAGTTGACAGACCAGCAGCCAGAAACAGAGCAACAGAAAGGGTGCCCTCCATGCCCCGGTGATGGATACCGGAGCGGCGCGGTCGCAACGGACCGGAAGCGTGCTTTTCATTCCTAACGATTACTCGCAACCCCGGCTCTTCTATCACCTCTAACGACGATCCGTCTGAAACTGCGGTTTAAGATCCGCTACTCCCCGGAGGGTTTGGATTCAAGAAATTGAACAGGAGGAAGCGGAGGCAGCGGAGGAATTGGTCTGCTCTCCGCTTGCTCTGCTTGCTCCTGTTCAAATCTTCGATGGACTCGATCCCCGCGCCACCCGTCAGTCCTCGTTTGGGGCCGCGCCCTGGCTGGCGGTCAGATTCTTCAAGTCGTATTGCTTGAGCGTTTCCATGGCATCCGCCACCGCACGGACCCGCAAAGTGCCTTCTTCAAAAATCGCTTCCCGCTCGAAGGGCTTCGCGACGGCAAGCCGCAGGTCCCGCGTGGCAATGTACAGCTCCAGTTCGTGATAGGCCGTTCCCACCAGGTCGGCCAATTCATCCCATCGATGTTCGTTACTCATGGCGTCAGTGTATACTTTGCCGCGCGTCCGCACGGAATCAAGAACTCGCTCATCCGCCGCGTGGCTGTGGCTGGCAGCGTCACGCTCCTCCTCGATTAGAGTGAAAAAAGCCCTTCCAGGGTTTAGTCTGGAAGGGCTTCGAGCATACCAACAAAACGGTTCCACCCGATCCCCAAAAAAGCCCCCCCGGACGAAGTTGACAGAGCGTGGGCCCCACAAAAAATCGGCCTCACGCGGGCTTTGTCAAATGGTCATTTGATGGGTCGCAGCCCTTAGCCAGATAGATGCGATTGTCCATAAGTGATTGCCTGAGCTGTATTTAAGAGATCACCGAAATCGGCAACAAGGGGAGAGATGTCCGGTTGACGCGGGCTTCAAAGCGGGGAAGGGGTCTCGGCAACCGCAGCCATGCCGCGGTTTCAACCACACAAACCAAAAACCAATATGAAACTGAACAACCGCCTCATCACCCCCTTGGTAACACTAGGTGCCTGCCTCAGCCTGACTCCGGCCGCTTTCGCGAAAGGTCCGCCTGCCGCGACCAAGCTGCCGCCGCCGCTGTCGCTTTACGACACCAATCAGGACAACATCCTGTCCGCTGCTGAAATCCTCGCCGCCGGTGCGGAGCGGACCCAGCGGATGCAGGACGCCTTCCTGGAAAAGTATGACTTGAATGACGATGGAAGTGTGACCACCGAGGAAGCGAGGCAGGTGTTCGATTTCCTATCGGACGATTGGCTGGAACGCCTCTTGGAAAAATACGACACCAACGACGATGGGGCGATCACGCCCGCCGACTACACCACCGAGCCCCGCTGCTTGGACGAATTGCTTGAGGACTACGACAGCGACGACGACGGTTCGCTCTCAGCGGTTGAACTGCAGGCGGCGGCCGACGAAAAAACGGAGGATCGTCTGGAGTCGTTCTTGGACAAATACGATACCAATGACGACGGAACGGTGAATGTGGCGGAAGCCCTCGCCGTCCATCAGGAGATCGCGGCCCGCCGCTTTGCTCCATTCCTGAAGCGCTTCGATGCCAACAGTGATGGTGCCATCACTGCCGCGGAAGTCGCCGCGTGGAAGGCCTCGCATCGTGGCGATCATTGATCGCTCACCGCATTGCATAAAAGTTCCCGGGCGCAGCTTAGCCGCGCCCGGGATTTTTTTGGCAAAAAACGATCTTGCCATGCCCCGGGTGATTTTGAGATGTCCCGACAATGGATCACTTCACCGACCCTGCCGTTCTAATCGCCATGGTGGGCGCTGTGATCACTTCGGTGGTATGCGCGTTGTGGGAGCGCGCCAGAGGGGCCTGATGACCCTGACGGAAAAGCCAGCGCACCGGCGGGAACTCGCACTGCGAACATCGAGGTCAGCGGCATCACGATTGGTGCTTGAGGGTGAGTCGATTCAAAATCAGTCTCCTGCCGGATGAACGAGAGCGATCATTGCCCGGATGACAAACGCAATGGCAACACCGGGCCCGTAGGCGGTCTGGCATCACCCGCGCCCTCACGCGACGCGGAACTGCCGACGACGCGGTTGCTCCAAGTTTATGAGACAGCCCTCTCTAACACGGTTGATTTCGTTTACGTGTTCGATCTTCAAGGCCGTTTTACGTTTGTAAATGCCGCTCTCCTGGACCTGTGGCAGAAGTCCCTCCCCGAAGCGGTCGGTCTGAATTTTTACGAGCTTGGCTATCCGCCTGACCTTGCGGGGCGACTGCAAGATCAGATCGATGAGGTGATTGCAAAGGGACAACAAGTCCGCGACGAGACGCCTTACACGAGTGCGTTCGGCACCCGCCATTACGAATACATTTTCACCCCGGTATTCGACTCCAGCGGCGTGATCGAAGCGGTCGCCGGGTCCACCCGGGACATCACTGCCCGCAAGCAGGCCGAAACTTCCAGTGAACTGCTGGTCCGGGAGCTGGACGCGGAGAAGAACCGCTTGTCGGAGGTATTTCAGCGCGCTCCGTCTTTCATGTGCGTGCTCTACGGGCCGGAGCACATTTTCGAACGGGCGAATGATCGCTATTATGAGATCGTGGGAAAGCGCGATCTCATCGGCAAGCCGGTGCGGGAGGCGGTTCCCGAAGTGGAGGGCCAAGGCTTCTACGAACTCCTGGATGAGGTCTATCGAACGGGTGAGCCATACTCTGGAAGGGGGATATCGATCCTGCTCCAGCGCACTCCGGGCAGTCCCCCGGAGGAGCGCTTCCTCGATTTCGTCTACCAACCGCTGCGCGATGCAGAGGGAACGATCACCGGGATTATGGCCCAAGGAATCGATCTCACCGAGCGGATGCGGGCGGAAAGTGATTTGAAGGCGAGTGAGGAGCGGTACCGCCTGCTGGCCGATGAGCTCTCGGAGGCGGACCGGCGGAAGGATGAATTCCTGGCCCTGCTTGCCCACGAGCTGCGGAATCCTCTGGCACCCATTTTGACAGGACTCGATATCATCCGGCAGGCGGCGGGAGATTCGCCTATGATCCTCACGACCCGCGCCATCATGGAACGGCAAGTCACCCACATGGTGCGGCTCATCGACGACTTGCTGGATATCTCCCGTCTCAGCACTGGGAAGATGGAACTCCGGCTGGCGCGGGTGAATCTGAAAGAAGTGGTGGACGCCGCGGTCGAAACAGCCAGCCCGATCATCGACAGTGCGGCTCACCAGCTGACCATCTCCATACCCGCGGAACCGATTTATCTCACCGTTGACAGTACCCGGCTGGCCCAAGTCATTTCGAACCTGCTGATCAACAGTGCCAAGTATACGCCTCCCGGCGGACACATCAGTCTGCGGATCGAGTGGGTGGGAGATGAGATTGCCATCTCGGTCCAAGATAGCGGGATGGGTATCCCTGCAGAGTCCTTGTCATCGATTTTCGGGATGTTTTCCCAAATCGACCAGAGTATCGGGCGCAGGAGCAGCGGCTTGGGCATCGGGCTGGCCTTGGTCAAAGGACTGGTGGAACTCCATGGCGCGAGGATCGATGTAGCGAGCCCCGGAGAGAATGCCGGCAGCACCTTCACCGTGCGCCTGCCAGTCACTGCGAGGGAAAGTGCTCCACCCTCTCCCGAAGCGGGCTCGGACCGGCCGCCACCCACCAAGCTCCGGGTGATGGTGGTGGATGATAGCCGGGATGCAGCGCTAAGTCTGGCCACCTTGCTGGAAATCCAAGGCAACGACGTTAGAACGGCTCATGATGGATTGGAAGCGGTTGAGGTGGCCGGGCAATTCCGGCCGGACGTGATCTTCATGGATGTGGGAATGCCCGGCCTCAGTGGCTACGAAGCGACGCGGCGCATCCGCGCCTGCGGGTGGGGGAAAACGATTCGAATCATCGCCCTAACGGGATGGGGGAAGGAATCGGACCGCGATGAATCAAAGGCCGCTGGCTGCGACGGTCACTTGGTAAAACCCATCGGCCTGGAGGCGCTTAAGGAGATTCTCCACAGCGAACATTCAATATCAGACGCCCAAAATCGAACTTCGAAGAAGTAGGGAAGCTTCGGATGCTTTAAGGATGCCTTTCCATCTTGACTCCGATTAGGTGGACCTCAGTTTGCTGGGAGTGGTTTAAGTGTCCCCCTAAAGCTCCACGGTGCGACGGCCCAACGGCGGTTGATTTCCGAGTGGCGGATGGATCCGGGACGAAAGGCCATCTACCGCGTCGGTGACGATCAAGTCGGCCAATGGTGCGCCGAGGTGAGGAGACACCCGCCTCGCGTTTCAAAAATCCCCCTAACTTCCACCCCCCACTGCCATGCCCAAGCTCGTCACCACAATCGTTACCCCGCTCGTCACCAGGCTCGCCGTCATGGTTGGCATGTGGATTTGCGTCATGCTTTCCATCTCCCAGGCAGCCGCGGTGTTTGCGGCTGGCCGCCCGCTTGCCACCGCGCGCTATGCCCACACGGCGACGCTGCTGCCCAACGGCAAAGTGCTCGTGGCAGGGGGCTACAACGGCAGCACTTGGGCCGCCAGTGCGGAACTCTACGATCCCGCCACCGGCAACTGGAGCGCCACCGGCTCGCTCGCCACCGCCCGCCAATTTCACACCGCGACGCTGCTGCCTAACGGCAAGGTGCTCGTCGCGGGGGGCATCAACAGCGGCGGCGCCAGCAACCCTCTCGCCAGTGCGGAACTCTACGATCCCGCCGCCAACAATGGTGCCGGTGCCTGGACCCCCACCGGCGCGCTCATCAACGCCCGCCGTGCTCACACCGCGACGCTGCTGCCCAACGGGATGGTGCTCGTCACGGGGGGCATCAACGGCAGCGGCGCTCTCGCCAGCGTGGAACTCTACGATCCCGCCGCCAACAGCGGTGCCGGTGCCTGGGCCACCACAGCCTCGATCGTCCCCGCCCGCTTTGGGCACACCGCGACGCTGCTGCCCAACGGCAAGGTGCTCGTCGCAGGGGGCTTCAACGGCACCGACGGTTATCTCCACACTTCGGCACTCTACGATCCCGCCAACAACACCTGGAGCGCCACCGGCTTGCTTGCCAACGGTTCCCGCCATTATCACACCGCGACGCTGCTGCCTAACGGCAAGGTGCTTATCGCTGGGGGAAACAACGGCGGCTTTCTCACCAGTGCGGAACTTTACGATCCTGCCTTCGGCACGTGGACCGCCAGCGGCTCGCTCATCACTGCCCGTTATTTAAACACCGCGACGTTGCTGCCCAACGGCCAGGTGCTCGTCGCGGGGGGCTTCAACGGCAACGGCGCTATCGCCAGTGCGGAACTCTACGATCCCGCCGGCAACGGCGGTTTAGGCAACTGGGCCGCTGTTGCCGGCGGGATCTCCACCGCCCGCTATGGTCACACCGCGACGCTGCTGGCCAACGGCACGCTGCTCGTCGCGGGGGGCTACACCGGCAGCAGCAACATCTATCTCGCCAGTACGGAACTCTACGATCCCGCCGTCGGCGCCTGGGCCCCCGGCGGCACGCTCGCCAACGCCCGCCGGTATCACACCGCGACGCTGCTGACCAACGGCAAGCTGCTCGTCGCGGGGGGAAACAACAACGGCGCTCTCGCCAGTGCGGAACTCTACGATCCCGCCACCGACACCTGGGCCCCCACCGGTTCGCTCGCCATCCCCCGTGTGAGTCACACCGCAACGCTGTTGCCCAATGGCAAGGTGCTCGTTGCGGGGGGGGGGCAACACCAGCGGCGCTCTCGCCAGTGTGGAACTCTACGATCCCGTCACTGGAACTTGGACCGCCACCGCCCCGCTCACCGCCGACCGCTATCTTCACACCGCGACGCTGCTGCCCACCGGCAAGGTGCTCGTCTCGGGGGGGCGGGGGAACCATATCTTTGTCTTGAGTACGGAACTCTACGATCCCACCACCGGCACTTGGATGGCCACCGGCCCACTCGCCAACGGTCACCACTATCACACCGCGACGCTGCTGCCCAACGGCAAGGTGCTCGTCGCGGGGGGAATTAACATCGACGGCTCCTCTTCTATCTCTAATGCGGAACTCTACGATCCGGCCATCGGCACCTGGACCGCCACCGGCTCGCTCACCGCCCGCAGTTTTCACTCTGCGACGCTGCTGCCCAACGGCAAGGTTCTCGTCGCAGGAGGATGGGGAAGTAGCGGCAGGCTCGCCAGTGCGCAACTTTACGATCCGGTCGCTGGCACTTGGGCCGTCACGGGATCGCTCGTCACAGCCCACGATTCGTGCACCGCGACGCTGCTGCCCAACGGCAAGGTGCTCGTGGAGGGGGGCTACGGCACCGGCTATCTCGCGATTGCGGAACTCTACGATCCTGCCACCGGCACATGGGCCCCCACCAACTCGCTCGCCACCGCTCGCTCTGATCACACCGCGACGCTGCTGCGCAACGGCAAGGTGCTCGTCGCGGGGGGCTATAAAACCCCCACCGGCCCTCTCGCCAGTACGGAATTCTATGACACAGGACTTGGTTTTTCAGGCGCATCGCAACCGGTCATTGGCTCCGCGTCCTTGGATGCTTCCGGCAAGCTGGTGCTCACAGGCACGGGATTCCTCGGCCTCTCCACCGGGTCCAGTGGCAATGGCGGGCAGGATTCACCGACAAATCATCCGGTGCTCCAACTGCGCCGTCTCGACAATGAGCAATGCACCTTTCTTTCCTATGATCCGTCGGTAAACGTCTCGGCCACCTCCGTGAGGTCATTGCCGGTTGCTGCGTTTTCCGGCTATGCGCTTGCCACGGTATTCACCAACGGCATTCCAAGCACCAGTGCGGTAGTTTCATTTGCGGACATCGCGCTGGAAGCCCCGACAGGGACACCTGTGAACAATGGCAGCGGCACCTTGGCCTGCGTGACCGTCACCGGCCAAACCAAGGATCTGAATATCACCGTCCGCAATACCGGCAGCAGTGCCCTCACCGCCATCGCCGCCAGCATCAGCGGGCCGGATGCAGGGCTGTTCACGCTGTTCACCGCGCCACCCACCTCGCTGGCAGCCGGGGCCTCCGCCGCGTTCATCCTGCGTTTTTCGCCCACATCCTCGGGAGTGAAGACCGCGACACTCTCCATCGCAAGCGGTGACCCGGATGAGAATCCGTTCACGCTCGCGCTCACTGGCATCATGCTTTCCTTCACCGTGGATGGCGATGGCGATGGGATGAACGACGCGGCGGAATCCCTGCTGTCGGCGCTGGGATTCGACTGGCAGGTGAACCAAGCCGCGCTGGTCAACACTTTGAATGCGAATGCGAACACTGCGAACCTCTATAACCCAACGCAGGTGCAGGCCCTCAATGTCGGCGTGCCGCTGCTGACGAAGGATCCGGCCACCGACAAGTTCAAGCTGACCCTGGGCGTGCAGAAGTCACCCAACCTCACCGCGCCTTTCCTCGCTTTCCCGATGAACGGTCCCGGCACCGCCACCACCATCAACGCCGCGGGCAAGCTGGAGTTTGAGTTCACGTCACCGGACAACGCCGCCTTCTTCCGCGTCGAGGCGAAATAGCTGCCCACGTCACCTGGATACGCGTGCAAGCGCCCGCGCCAGAGGAACGGAAACGCCCGGGCACGACGCGAAATCGCCGCGGCCGAAGTGAGGGGAAAAGGAAGCGCCGAGAGTGCGGAGTGAGCTTCTGCAGAATCGAAGCCTAACCAACACGGCCGAAGAAAAATCAGTGATCCGAGCAGCAGAGAGTGTTTTCCCGGTTGAGGAAATGGAATCCTGTGGTAATTGGGTCACTGCCAGTCCGTTTTGGCTCTCAGGGCTCTTAAAACCCATATCGGGAGCACAGCTGGAACGGCTGGTCATTTCGAGGGGGCGTCACGCCGCATGGCTTGCCGTGCTTTGACCGAGAGAGATGCTTGAGATTAAAGAATAGTTAAGCTTTTTTCCTTGGGGCCCGGAGGGGCGGGTGATACCGCTCGGGGACGATGATCCGCCAGACTTCTGCCATTCTGATTGCCCTCTCCCTCCTGACGTCCTGCGACAAGCTCCGCAAAGCGGGAGCGGCAAAGGAGACCCGCGAGACCAGCGGCTCAATGGCGGACCAAGTGAAGGTTGCCTCTGTGGCGAAACCGGAAATCGTCGCCGCCTTCGAGGCGATTTCCTTCGCCACGCGCGAACACAACCGGGTTCTGCTTCAGAACATCAAGGGCGATGGCCCCGTCAACGGACCTGCCTTCAGTGCCGGAATCACCCATCTCGACCGCTCCGCCCGCAAACACACTGGCCTTGCAAAACAGATCATCGACGCCGTCGCCCTCACCTGGGTGTATGAGAAAGCGTTGTTCGTCCCCTTCGACACCATGAGCCGGCAGGTGAACGGCATGGCAACTTGGAGCACCTCCCAAGCCTTGCAGAGGCGGGGCTACATTCAGATCATCGACCAAGGGGTGCTCACCTACGACGGGGCGATCACCCACCTCGAGCGTGGCGAGGAGCCACTGCTGCGGCAGAATTTCAACAAACAGCGCGTCCCGCGGGACGTCACCGAGGAATTCCTCCGCCTGCGCCGGCTCTGGGGCAAGGACATCGCCGACAGCGAACGGGGAATGTTCCGGGAGCAACGGGCGAGCCTGCAGTGTTACCGCGAGGCTTTGGCCTCGGCCGGTCCCGCCAAGGCGAACGAACACATCGCCCTGGCGGGTCTGCATGAACGGAAGGCCAAGGAGTTTGAAGACAAGATGATCGCAGCCATCCGCAAGCAGCTCGACGCCACAACCCTTCTCTGAGTGGATTCCACCGCAGAGGGGACAAAAAAACACCAAGGTCCGGGATCCAGGAATCTTATTCCTCGTGGGCTCCGCGTTCCTTGCGGTTAGAGTCTCTCGTCCCGCCGCTCCGGACCGCCAGCGAATCGGGCGAATGACCAGAATCGCGAGGTAATTCTTCGCCTTGAAGACGATTGCTAATCGGCCATGATTGAGGCGAGCTACCAATAACCGCCATGAATTCTCCAAGCCCTCCACTTCCTCCGGATGATCCGCAGCGCGCTCTCGTCGTTGCGCGGCCTGACCAGGATGCGACTCTTCCCTTTGTCAGTCTGGCGGGAGACACCTACACGATTCTGATCTCGGGAGGACAAACCGCCGGCCGGTATTGCCTGATCGATATGTTCGTGCCTCCCGGAGGTGGGCCACCGCCACATCGCCACGATTTCGAGGAAATGTTCACCGTGCTGGAGGGAGAGGTCGAGGTCACCTTCCGCGGTGCCCAAACGATTCTGAAGATGGGTGAAACGGCGAACATTCCTGCCAATGCTCCTCATCACTTCCGCAACGTTTCCGAACAACCTGCGCGCATGCTGTGTTTTTGCTCACCGGCGGGAGTGGAAGAGTTCTTTTTATCCGTGGGTGTACCCGCCAAGAGCCGCAAGGCCGTGCCTGAACCGTTGAAGCCGGCAGAGCAGGAGGAACTCAAACTGAAGGCTGCCAATCTTGCCGCGCAATACCGCACCGAGTTCCTCCATCCGTGATCTTTTCCGCTAACAGGCCACTTCGAGAGGTTCCACCACATCGCGATTCAACTCGTTCCGTTTTTTGGCGGGATTCGATGAACGTGGCTCCACTTCGCAGGTGTGTGGGTGGGAGGCGGCAATCGAGAACACTTCCGCTTCGAGAATCTTGAAGGTGAGGCGGGCTGTTTCCAGATCACCCAAGAGAGGCTTCAGCTTGTCGCTGCTGCGAGGGAATCCGATGCGATCGGTCAGTGGCACGGCAATCCCATAGGCTGTGATGGCATGCTGCTCGATGCGGATGCAGTGCTCGATCACCGCAACATCCCGGGAACAAGGATGGTGGATCCGCGCGAGATCCCGGTTTCCTTCTGCCAGAATGCCCCTGATAGAGTCGGGTGTCTTGGTGGGGAATGGATGAGCGTGAAGTTCCACCAGATCTTGCAGCCGGTCGCGGCGGGCGCGCGCGGCCATGGCGCGGCGCGACAACCATCTGCGCAGGGAGGCATTGAGCGCGCTCCCTGCAAGAATCGGCAGTTCCCTGGCAATATGGGTTTCCATGCAGTGAAGCTGCACGAGTTGGTTGGAGAGAATCTGTAGCGGAGAAGTTGGTTTCATGGATGGAAGTTCTTACCCGCGGAATAGCGGGAGCTGATTTGTCAGCAGGTGGAATTCCCAAAAGAGCCTTTTGATAAATCACTGAGGATCAAGGCTTGTAAATCCTGGGAAGGAGATCCCGACCCCGATGGGAAATGCGATTTGCGGACCTTTCATGCATGTTGCGAAAGGACGGCCCCCACTAACGGTGAGGCGGCGGGGCGGGAAGAAGTGCCGAGTCAGCAGTGAAGAGCGGCTGAAGCGCGGGCGGAGGTGCGACGGTCATAGACCGGACGCTACAGTTGTGATTGCGCTGGTGCGGAAGAGGACGGAGATCTAATAGACGGGCGGATGACGCATCCATTTGTAATCACTCTCATCCACGGGACATTCGCCCCGGGAGCCGGTTGGGCGAACAAGGAGGATTCAGCGCTGCGGAAAGCGCTGTTGGCGGCGTTTCCGGATCAGGTGGAATGCCGCTCGTTCAACTGGAGCGGGAAAAACACCCATGAGGCCCGTTTGATGGCGGCAGTTGAATTCGCAGATTTCCAGGAAGCGGCTTCCTTGGCGGATGCGGGGATTCCCAACTTTGTCATTTCGCACAGCCACGGCGGCAATGTGGCGTTGTATGCCTTGACCGCCGATGGCCCCGCTCCCGCGGGGATCATCACGATGGGAACGCCGTTCATCACCTGCGAACCCCGGAACTTGAGGGCCAGCGCATCCTTTTTCCGGTTTGCCTGGTTCCTTTACTCGTTGTTCGTGGTTCTGTTTGTGGGGATGCTGCTCGTTTTGCCACTGGAGGAACTGCTGAAGAAGTATATCTCCGAGGATTGGCACGCGGTGCTCGATTGGCTGAGTGTCGGTTATTTTTGCTGCAGCGTGCTGGGATGCGCGTTTTCCGTCTATCGGAAGTTCCCGCGGGCGATGGATTGGGCGGCCGGGCAGCAGGCGCGGATCATCACCCGGCTGAAACTGCCGGAACGTCCGGTACCGATGCTGTGCATCCACGTGGCAGGCGATGAGGCGGGATGGTGGCTGCAAGCGACCCGCGACCTCTCCGAGCTACCCTACCGGGCGTGGAAAAAGAGGATGGCCTGGGGGATCTTCATCCTGGCGCTGGTTTACAGCTTGTGGGGCCAGATGGGTGAGCTGCTGCACGGCGGTTTGCCGTTCAAGGAAATCTGCTTGCTGTTATTTCCCGCGGCCGTGAAGGCCGGGCTCACAGTGCTCGCGGTGGCGGTGTTTTGGCAGGTGCTGATGGTGGTCCATCCGAGGATCGTGCGGTCCCACAGCGGGGCGTTCGGAGGAGAGGGATTCCGCGACAATTGGTTTGCAAGAATCGGAGCAAGCATTGTGCCGCAGGGACGTGAAACGTCAGTCACCCAGCATGCCGCTCCCAGTTCGGGAATCTTGAAGAAAGGGCGGATCGAACTGCGGCATAGCTCGATGTATAACGATGACGGCGTGGCTGCCGAGATCGTGGCGTGGATCCGCAGGCGCTTGAATGAGGTGGGAGAAGTGCCGAGTGATCAGTGAGCAGAGGAGAGAAAGTAGTGCCGGGTGAGCGATAGCGAGCTTCTGAAGTAGCGAAGTCTAACGGACGAGTTTGCTAGTGTTCAGTTTTCAGTGTTCAGAGAAGAGAGCAGAGAAGAGAGTGTGGGGCGAGGTGCCCACAGCCACTTTGAAGAGGGGACTTCTAACCGCAAGGAACGCAGGGATCACAAAGAAGCGGGATCGGGTTGTCGGACCTTTGGGATCTTTGCGCCCTTTGCGGTGGACACTCTTTGAAGAGCGGGCATTTCCTCTGGAATCTCCTTTTGCGACGCGGAGCATGCGGATGTATTCTACGCGGCCTGTTTCCCCCAAACTCGCCGGTCGATAGAAATCCCCACCCATCCCAAAATCATGCTCACGTATCAAATCCTGGAAGACGACAATCTGGTGGTAATCGAGCCGATGGGACCGCTTTCGGAAGACGATTTTCGCGACCTGACGGCTGCGGTGGACGCGCATCTGGAGCGCACGGAAAGGCTGAAAGGGATTCTGGTCCACGCGAAGGAGTTTCCGGGGTGGAAGGATTTCGGGGGATTTGCCAGCCATCTGCGGTTCGTGCGCGATCACCATCGGAAGATCGGGAAGATCGCGGTGGCGAGCGATAGCATGCTGGCGGAGATCGCGCCAAAGCTGGCGAGCCATTTCGTGAATGCGGAGGTGAGAGGGTTCGGCTATGGGGAGAAGGAGGCGGCGCTGGAGTGGTTGCGGACGCCTCACGGGTGAGATGCAAGTAGGAGGCCAACCGAAGAGAACCACGAAAAGCACAAAAAGGCACTAAATGCGCGTGGAGAGCTCCAACTCTTTTTCGTGAACCTTGGTGCCCTTCGTGGTTTCTTCTGAAATGAAGTCACGAGTGGACAGTGATGGGGGGCAGTTAGAGACGGTCGCAGACCGACGCCACTGTGCGATCCTTGGCGGCCTTTGCGCCTTGGCGGTGAACTCTCTTTGGACAACGACCGTTCAAGTGAGAAGCCCAAGCACAAGTGAGCCGGGCGATGTTCCGAGATCATTTTTGAATTCAGGCTATTAGATCCTGATCCAATCGATTCGGCTCGTCCGGCTCTTGTGTGAAGGTTTCACAGGATGGGAGGCATGCAACCGACTTTTTTCAGAAAAATCGCTTGGCCGGAATGCATGAACCGCTCAGGAAGGCCAGAGCCAGAGGATGGACCCGGCAGCGGTCAATGCCAGCGCGAAGGAGGCACCGACCCGCAGGATCAGCGGGCGCGAACCCAAGGCCGCGACGACACCGAATTTGAAAACGAAATTCGCCATCGCTGCCGTGAGAATGGCTCGCCATGCGGAAGAGTGACTGACTTCGCCACGTTCCGCGAGTTGGGCGCTGGAGAGGGTGATGGCATCCATATCTGTCAGACCTGAGAAGGCCGCGACGACGTAGAGTCCGCGTTCGCCGAAGTGATCCTTGGCGAATGCCACCGCCATGAGCACCAGGGCATAGAGGGCTGCGAAAACGAACGCCGGCTTGAACTCGGCCGGGTTCTTCTGCTCGGGCATTTCCGATGATTCGTTCCGGCTCAAGAAAAACAATCCGCCGGCGATGACGCAGCAGGCAGCCAGCATCACGCCCAACGGCGGCGCGAGGGCCGCAAAAGAACGGGGCGCGGCAATGCCTGTTTCTATCAGCACCCGCACCAGCGAGATGCAGGAGGCGATCATAATCACCAGCGCGCCGAGCGGTGCGAGGGCTTGCTCGGCGGCGGCCTTCCGCGCGAATGTCACGGTAGTCGCCGTACTCGAAATCAAGCCGCCGATGATGCCGCCGAGAATGGTGCCGGCGCGCGCGCCGAAGATCTTATAAGCCACATAGCCGCTCAGCCCCAGCCCCACGATGAGGACGACCATGAGCCAGATCTTGAAGGGGTTGAGAACGCCGTAGGGCCCGTAACCGGTGTTAGGAAGCACTGGCAGGATCACCAGGGAAATCAGGACGAACTGGATGATGGCATGCATGTCCCGTTCGCCGATGGCTTGCGCAAACCGGTGAAGCGGAGCCTTGAAATGCAGCAGCAGCGCCATGGATCCTCCCAACACCGCCGCGAGCGCCATGTCCACGCTGACGATCAGCACGCCCAGCAGGTAAACCAGCAGCGCGGCGAGCTCGGTGGTGAGACCGGCACCGCCGTCCGAACCGTTGTTCCTCGCCAGATGGGCGGTGACGACCAGGGCGGCCAGCGCCAGTAGCCCGGCGGGCACGATCCAAGTGCCGTTAGTGGCACCGATCATGGCACACACCGTTCCCAGCAGGGAAATGATGGGAAAGGTGCGAATGCCACCGATGGACCGCTCGGTGCGCTCGCGCTGGAGACCGAGCAGCATTCCCAAGCCGATCGATACCGAGATCTGTTGGAGTGCGAGCGGGTCCATGGTCAGGTTTTTTGGCGAAGGCTCGACGCAACGGGACCGGCTGTGGAGAGTCGATGAATCACAGGTTCGTGGACGTGGGTTAGTTGGTCGGTCTGCCGCCGGCAATTAGCAGGCTTCGAAGGCTTTTTGCAGGAAGCGTGCTCAAGCGGAACGTATCGAAACCACAAGGAAAACACCCGCATACCTTGGCGTGGACTGATTGCAAAAAGGCCACCGCCCATTGCAAAACGACCGCGGGTGGCTTTCGCGTGAGGCAGGGGAGATGGAATGCCGGATCTCTTGTCTTCTCCGCAACGGGAGGCGGGGCATGGCCGAATCTGTGGGCAAAAAAAGAGCGGCGCAGGGTTGCGTCGCTCTTTTTTGTTTCAGACACGGCTAACGGCCGCAGCCTCTGATGGCTCAATCATTCGATGCTGAGCTTGATCGACGGGATCTGGACCGAGTCCACCACGCGGTATTCCGAGTCCACGGCGACGACATTGCTGCCGGCGACATAGTAGCGGACACCCGTGGAAGGTGCCGGGAGCACACCCCGAAGGATTTTCGAACAAATGCCAACAGCGCAGGTGGACAGGCTGCATCACGTGCATTACGGGTATGAAACGCATTGAGGGAAAATGTCTTCCACAATGTGTTCACCTAACCAAGATAACCATGAAAACCTACATTATTACTGCAGTTCTGGCTTCGCTGTGCTTTTCCTGCGAGCAGAAGAGCACCACCATCAATCCCCCCGGGGAAAAGGAGACGACCATTATCAAGGAGGTCCCCACCACCACCGAGAAAAAGACTGAGACCGAAACAAAGATTACGCCTAACGGCACAACCACTGAAAAGAAGGAAACGACCGAGAAGCGGTAACTTCCTCGAGGTATCCGCAGTCGCTGACTAATGCAGAAAAAGCCGGACGCGTGGGCAGCGCGTCCGGTCCCCCAAGGCCGACTGCTGGAGCAGGGGCCTTGTTGTCGCATCTTCGGTTACAGGAAAGAGGAAGAGGCGACGATAAGGTTGCCACTCCTTATGAAGTTGCGCCCGCCCGTTTCGGCGGCAGCCGAAATGGGCGAGCGCTGGGGGAGGGATGGCTCGCCTTGTTGGACGACGCCCGGTAGGTGCTCATTTCGCCTTGGGCAAAGTGATCACCAACATGCCCTCATGTTTGTCGACCTTCATATGGTCGCTCTGGACCGGTCCGGGAAGCGTGACGAGCTGGGAGAATGCGGCCTTGCTTGTGCTGTGCAGATTACCGATATCGCCCTGTTTCCTCGTGGTCGTCTGTTCGGTGGCTTCGATCTTGAGCGTGCGATCCTCGACGGTGACGTTGACGTTCTGCATGCTGCGATCCGGCAGATAGGCACGAATGGTGTAGCGATCCTCTTGTTCCTTGAGGTCGAGGGACGATCCGAAGCGGGGCTCGTCAAAGAAGCCATTGTATTCGGGGGCGGTGCGAAACTCGCTGAACGCATTCTCGAAGACGCCGTCCATCTCGCGGCGCATCTTGTCCATCCGGGCGAAGATGTCGTGATCCCAATCCGTGAACGGTAACAACTCCGGGTCCGGAAGCGTGAGCGATGGTTTCTTTTCCGCCATCATCGGCCCCTTCTGCACGGTGATGACAATCATGTCGTCCTCCGGTTTGCGTTCGATCTTCGGTTCCACGCGAGCGTCCGCGCCTGCCAGCGAGACGGTTTGCTCATACCGGCCGGCGTTGTCCGATGCGGGCGCGATGATCCGCAACGTGTCGCCAACGAGGGTGATGCCCACCTTGGTCAGATCACGGTTAGGCAGATTCAGCCGCAACGTGTAGTTGTCCTTGTCTTCGCGCAGATCGACCGATGCCGTGGCGACCGATTCCTGCTTCGCGTCACTTCGAAGACTCTTCCAGGTGTCCCGGAATTTCTCCGACATCTTGTCCTGCCATTGATCCATCTTCTCGATGAATCCCTGGTCATTCTTCTCCGCAGTTTCGGCCGCGATCGCACAAGGCGTCCATGCGGTAATCAGGATCGCGCCCAGCGCCAACACTGCGGCCGAGCTTCGATTTCTATTGGATGTTTTCATGATGGTTCCTCCTTTAGTTTATGGGTTGATAGTTGAAGTGGCACCGGGCCGGCGGCCATCCCGCCGATCCGGATTTTGGTGCGGGGCGGGGGACTGGGTGATAGATCACCTTCGCTCCCGCCCCGCGCGGGTTGTTAGTTCACCTTCACTTCGATTTGCTTTGGCCGCGCTTTCTCGCTCTTGGTCACGCTGACCTTGAGGATTCCGTCCTTGAACTCCGCGTTCACCTTTGCCGGATCGCCGTCGTCGGGCAGGGCAAAGCTGCGCGCGAAGCTTCCGTAGGAGCGCTCGACGCGATGCCATTTCTTGTGGCTTTCCTCCTTCTCGAACTTGCGTTCTCCGGTGACGGTGAGCACGCCGTTTTCCAGCGTGACCTTCACGTCCTCCTTGTTCACGTCGGGTAACTCGACGGTGATGAGGTATTCCTGATCGTCCTCAGCAATGTCCACCAGCGGCATCCATTCGGCCAGGGCCAGCGAGTCCTGGCCACTACCATGGCGCGCGGAGGTGGGGCTGAACGCGTTAACCAGACGGTTCTGGAAATCCTCCAGTTCCCGCAATGGGTTCCAACGAGTCAATGTATTCATAGGGATGTTTTCTAACGGCGGATGCGGTTTGTTATCCAGCCGGCCCGGCGATCCGCCGTGGCTTACCAGTCCGACTGGCAGGCACCTTGTCTCGAACCCCGACATTCCCGAGGCGGAGTCAGCGCCCGACGATCTTTATGCAGAATTTTTGCCAAACCCTCGTGATTTGGTCATGGTTGATAACCAGATCACTGCAAGAATATTCTCCGTGAGGTCGGATGAATCAATGGGTAATTCTGACACATGGGATGAGCCGTCCTTGAGTCAAAATGACACTCGGAATCGAAGACCATCCGCGGAACCGTTCAGAGCGTGAGCCCGCCTCCCGTGACGACCCGGAATACGCCGTAAGCGGCCCCGCTGGCGAGCAGCAGCATCAAGATCACCACAATGCTTTTTGCCGTGGCGGAAGCTCCCGACCACCAGCGGTGGAGGGGGGAGAGGACAGCGCGGATCTGGGCTTCCGTCCAATCCAAGGCGCGGGCCACCAGGAGGGAGACGTCAGCAAGCAATCCCGCACCGATTAGGAGTAACGGCAATCCCGGCCCGGGGATCGCGCAGAACACCACGCCGGCCCCGATCAACAGGATGGCGGCGAAGGGCTTGAGAAACCGGGACCACGTCGATCCGCTCGAACGGTCTTCACGATTCCGCTCGTGACGGTCTTGAAACCGGTGGCCGGGACGTCCTTCGCGGAATTCGCGCCAGTGTTGTTTCAGCTTCTTCAGCATCCGCTAACGGACACTTGAATAGTCCGGTTTGCCAGTTCTGAATTCAGAACGCCGTGCATATGGCCTCGGCTGCTAGAATCAAGACGCGCTGGATAGATCTCAAGGGATTCCGTCGAATGGCACCTGGTTCCGTTGCCCCGGAGGGGGGCGGATGTGGCGTGAGTACCGGATCTATTGCCCCGGAGGGGTAGCCGGAAATTAGCCGGTCGGCGTCAGCCACCGGACCGCGATATAAAACATCCATGCGCCCCGGCAGGGGCGCTGGAACCGTCTTCCAACATCGCCGAACCTCGCATCCCTTCCGCCGCCCGGCCGGGGCTGGAATAATTTGGGGATCAACATCCGGTGGCTCACGCACCGGCAAATTTCCACTGTCCCGCTGGGACGGAAGAAGAACCAGTAATGTCTAACTACGCGCTTTCGCGGGCCTGGCGTTAGCTGAGCGCCGAAGACAGAGAATGAAAAACGCGGAACCCTTTTAGAGATCCGCGTTTTTTGGGTTTGGGCATCCCCGGGGTCAGTCCGGGGATGCCTCAACTACACTCGGGAACTTCGTGGTGCAACTTCTATCATCCACTTCATCACGGTATGTTATGGCCCCGATGAATGGGGAACGTATGATTGCAACACCAAGTATTCATTCCTGATCAGGACTTGATAGGAGCCTCTTCGTCAATGGATGTGACGGAGATGTCTTCCGCACCGGCCCTTTCAAGGATGTCCTTGGCGCGGGATACTTCTTCACCGTCCGCTGCGTGAACGGAAATGAGGATGTTTCCCTCAGAGATGCGGTTTTCATAGCGCTTTGCTTCCAGCTCCGGAATTCCGAGGCCGATCAAGGCACCGGCGATGCCACCGACGGTGGCACCAGCCGCAGCCCCGCTGAGTGCGGCCAGAAGCGGGCCGGCGGCGATCAATGGTCCTACGCCTGGAATCGCCAGTGCGCCGATGCCTGCCAACAGGCCGAGGGTTCCGCCAAGCACACCACCGGTGGCTGCGCCGGTCACGGCCCCTTCAGGAGCCTTGGTGTTTTTCTCATGCGAGAATTCGTGGGTGCTTTCCTTGTCAGGGAAAAGGGCGGAGATGTCGTCCGAGGAGAATCCCGCGTCGGTTAGATCGTCGACGATCCGGACTGCTTGACCTTCCGAGGTGGCGATTGCGTATACTGATTTGTGGCTCATTGTGTTTGTAGGTTGGTGTTTCTAAGGGAGAGGTTTCGGTTATTTGGATTTCATTTCAAGTTCGTCGGTGATCTTGGCAGAGTTGGCGTGATTGCGGGCGATCTTGAGGATCGACTCATGTTCCGCGTGGTTATCCACCACTCCCTTCAGGACGACATACTGATCTTTGGTGATGATCTTGATGTTCTTGGCGTTGAACGACAGATCCGTGGCCATGATGCCTGAGCGGATGTCCTTGGTGATCTGTACATCCTTTTCGCTGCTGCCCTGATCGGTGGGGATCATCACATCCTTGTTTTTCGCCTTCTCATTCTGAGCGGTGTTGTCAGGGGCGGTGACGTCGCCGCCGATGGAATCCCGGTAGGAGCGCAGGGCGTCGGTGTTGACGGCATCGTTATAATCCGGCCATGCGGTGGATTTGAAGTTAGGGGCCTTGCCAAGCTGCTCCTTGGTGAGCTTGGTTTTGAATGCCTTGGTGTTCGCGTCGTAGCGGAGGACGGACACGGGCACCGCGCTGAGGGTGTCGGCCATGCCGAGGAAGCCACCAGAGGAAATGACAACGGCCAGGACATCGCCGGATTTCAGATCCAGCACCAGGTCCTTGACTTCGCCGATTGTTTCATCGCCGGCATTCTTGACGTTCAGGCCCATCACCTGGGAAGCGCGCCACGAATCGGCTTTACCCTTGGTGCCCGGAACAGGGGTGTTGAGTGTGTGTCCCTCGTGGTGATCCGCGTAGGCGGTCAACGGAGTGAGCAGGGGCACCAGAGAGAGGAGGAGAGTTCGTTGGATGGTTTTCATGATTGCGTGTTAGGTTGGATCCGCATTGCGGTTCCTGCTCCTTTGCAATCAGCGTGCCGATGGCCTCAAGGGGGCGGTTTCCCCTTGAAGTAAAGGGATCCGGGCGTGCCTCCCGTCTCCATGCCCGGGTTCTGATAGTGCAACTTACCACGATTGTAAGTGAGCCATCTTGCAAAATACTTGCGCGGTTCCTGTCACTTCTACTAAACCCTGCTGCCTCAGGATAGGGCATTCACCTATCAACCCTGTCGCGGCGGACTACTTCGCCCGGGGACATATCCTATTGCCACTTGGATACACTGGGGAAGAAGTCGAACAGGAGGAAACGGAGGCAAGGGAGGAATGAGGTCCAAGAAATCGAACAGGAGGAAGCGGAGGCAGCGGAGAAATAAGTTTGCTCTCCGTTTGCTCCGTTACCTCCTGTCCAAATCTTGGAGGGCTCTGACGGAAAGTTTCGGAAACAGCTTTCGACAATCAACCTGAAGGCTTTTTTAGAACCAAGAAATCGAACAGGAGGAAACGGAGGCAAGGGAGGAACAGGTCTGCTCTCCGCTTGCTCTGCTTGCTCCTGTCCAAATCTTTGAGGGACCCGACAGAGGGTTTTAGAAACAGCTTTTGATAAGCGGTCCCAAGGGTATGGATCCAAGAGATCGAACAGGAGGTAGCGGAGGCGGCGGAGAAGTAGGTTTGCTCTCCGTTTGCTCCGTTACCTCCTGTTCAAATCTTCGAGGGACCCGAGGGAGGGTTTCGGAAACGGCTTTTTGACAATCGGCCCGAGGGTATGGATTCAAGAAATCGAACAGGAGGAAGCGGAGGCAGCGGAGGAATTAGGTCTGCTCTCTTTATCCCGAGGGGGATTACAGACGGTAGCCCGGGGTCGAGGAGCGATAGCGACGACCATCCCGGGTACCTGTTTCCAAGGAATTTGCACCCTGAAAGGCGTGCCAGAATCGTCGGATGCGTCAGGGGTCTCCACGGCTTCCGCGACCCGCTGCCGCGGTTGAAGACCTCATCCAATCATGTCCCCTGGTGTTCGGCCCGAATACGGCCTCGACCCGGGGCTAACATCTGCGATCCCGTCCGGGATCAAGATGCGTAGCGCGGAGATCAAATCCTAACAGGAGATTGGTTTAATTTCCTCCGGGCCAGCCATAGCATTTTAGTTTTCGTGGGTCTTCGTGCTTTTCGTGGTTCGCATTTTGGGAAGCCACGCGGCGGGGGACTTATCCTGTTTCGAGCCACTCGGACACACCGGACAAGAAATCGAACAGGAGGAAGCAGAGGTAGCAGAGAAATAGGTTTACTCTCCGCTTGCTCTGCTTCCTCCTGTTCAAATTCTTAATGCAGGTGGGCCGAAGTACCACTCTCCATAAAATTTTGGAAACCACGCGGCGGAGTTTGCCTTCCGGGCCGGTGAGATCCGCGGTGGGGATTGATAGTGGAGGGGGAATGAGTGCCGAGGGATCAGAATTAAACGGGGACATCGACAGGCGTTATTCGCGCCGTGCCCGTAGGGGGGCGACGGGGGCTGGATCAAAGCCGTGACCGGACAAGGCAGATGTTAGGAGATGCGGATTTCTACCAGAAGACCCCTGTTGACAGAGTTCCACGATGTGACTAAGAAAAATCAAGATGATAGGAAGTCCGAAGTCCGTCGAGTCAGGTTCGCCTGTTATTAAGAATTGGCTCATTCTTTTGTGGTGGGGGTTGGTCTTGCTGGCGGTCGGAGCCGCTACAGGCTGCCGCCAAACGCCCGAAGAGGTGAGAAGTGGATTGAAGAAGCAGTTGCGGGAGGCAAGGGTGGCCCGTTTGGCCGACTTGGAGAGCTATGTGAAGTCCGGAATGTTTCCACACAACCATGATGTCGAGGGTAACCGCACACCCTGTCTGATAGACCGGCACGGCAGGCTCTGCGCGGTTGCCTACCTGGTCGGCTCTTCCGAGGTGCCGGACTTCCAATATGCAACCTTCATGAACTCAAACAACCGGGCGACATGGGGGTATTCCGTGATGGGTAGGCTTCCGGATCCCGGAACCGTGGCACGCCTCCGAGAAGCCGAGCAACGACAAGCTGCCATCGGAAAGTCCTACCGGGAGTTTGCGAGCAAGCTTGTCGGGTATGCGTCCGGTAACAATCATATACGTTTGATAGCACTGGCTGACGGCCCCCTGATGGAGTGGGTGCTGCACTCTGGCCTTACCCTTGAGGAATGCGCTCTGATCCAACCGGGCTACAGCTACTTGAGCTGCAATGACTGCCTGCCGGAATCGGAACAGTCAAAAGGGGGAGCTTACAACCGGCCTCCTGGCGAAACCGAAACCACTCATCGGATCCACGCGGTCACCTTCGGTAATGCAACTTCTGAGTCTGAGGAAATCGCCAAGGCTGATCAGACTCGCATCCGCAAACATCTCAGCGCAGTGATCGAAAAGCTACGGGTGGACACCGAAGACAGCCTTGATCTTGCCGTGAGTCGGTTGATCCAGAGGGTAACCCCGGAACCGGGATCAGTGCGCAAACCTTGATAGGATTTCCGCAAGGATCCCAGTGTGATCCGAAAGCCTGATTCCGTCTTCGGATTCTCTCGGTAGCCATCGTTTGAGAGGAGAATCGCAGGTCGGCCGAGTGAGCAGTGATTAGAGAAGACGATAAGAGTTGCTAGTTTTGACTAGGGTCCAAGCGGGGAGCGGCTTCGCCGGTATCGGCTGAGTCGCTATCGCTCCGCTGGCTTTCAGTGTTCAGTTTTCAGGAAGAGGTGAGAAAGGCCCGGAGCGAGACGCTCCTGGCAAGGCCTGCGGCGAGACGCCGCGGCTACTATCAGAGGGGCGATCGCGCTGGTGCTGAAGCAGGCGGCCGTCTTCGCGTAGGCTTTGCCGGGCCAAGGAGGCGTTGGCGGATGATTGGACGGAGGTGAGGAAGTGCCGAGTGAGCAGTGATCAGTGATCAGAGGAGACCTGCGCGGGACGGTCCTGGCACGGCCTGGAATGGGTCATGGAACGCCAGTCCGTCACCACCGACAAGGACAGCGGCATCACCAACGACGCCAACCTCTGGGCCACCGCAACCATGGGCAACCCCAGGTATCCGCTGGAGCTGTTCCTGCGGGTGGTCACGGTGGGGCTGGAGACGATGAAGGTGGTAAATGGACTGCCGAAGCTGGAGATATAGGGAGCAGGGACCTTATTGTCCCTTCTTCGAGTGCGGGGAAGAGGAAGAGGCGACAATAAGGTCGCGACTCCTTATCTGGACAGTGAGGTTGTCGCTCACTATTAGAACTCATGGCCGATTTTCTGGATGAATCCGGTGAGATCCAGAAACACGGGTCGAAGTTGCCGCATTGGCAACAGGGCGAGGTCATGCAGTTCGTCACGTTCAGGCTGGGTGACGCGATGCCTGCTAACAAACTCCGCCAATGGAAAGAGGAACTTGCAATCTGGCGCGTCCGTCATCCGAAGCCGTGGAAGCCGGAGCAGGAAAAGGAATACCACCAACGCTTCACATGGAAGCTGGAACACTGGCTGGATGAAGGTGCGGGTTCCTGCTTGCTCAGCGAACGACACTTCCGGAAGACGGTGGAGGACGTGCTCATGCATTTCCAAGGTGAATTGGTGGAGCATCACGCGTGGGTGATCATGCCGAATCACCTGCACCTGATATTCACCCCAATAATCGGGATCGAAACACTGGTGAAAGCGTGGAAAGGAACGTCAGCCCGCCGCATCGGCCGGGGCAGCATCTGGCAGAAGAACTACCGTGACACCTTGATCCGGGATGCCACGCATTTCGCGAACGGGGTGCGGTATATCCGCCGGAATCCGGTGAAGATGCGGGAGGGAACTTTCACCCTATGGCAAGGGGCGAGGGCGCTGGCGGTGGAATAAGGAGCAGGGACCTTATTGTCCCTTCTTCGTGTCCGGTTGATGGAGAAGAGGCGACAATAAGGTCGCCACTCCTTATTGAGGCGGCGCGGCAAGGTTGGAGTTTGCCAAAAGTTTGCCCCCCCCTCGAGTCCCGCGCTCCAGAACGCGGCGGCTGGAAATGACCTTGACTGGGATTGGCGGAGTGGTTCATGTAGTCGAGAATTTGCCTGACCGCCGGGGAGCCGGGAGGTGAAACGGAAGGATTGTTTCGAATCACCATGAAGACCGGAGAAATGGACGCGAATTCCGAGGAACGGATCCCCCTGAGCGAGGGGATGCGGTCCTTTCCGCGGAGACTGGCGGCAACGGCGGCGATTTATGCGGTCCTGGGGGGCGTGGTGACGTTAGTCGGCTGGGCGAAAGGGTTGCCGCGGCTGACGGACTGGCCGGGAGCGAATATTTCCATGTTTCCGAACGCCGCGGTGTGCGCATTGGCGTGCGGGTCCGGGCTGCTCGTGCTGCTGGGCGCGGGGCTGGAGCGGCCGTGGGCGCGCTGGCTGATCCGCTGCGCGGCATCGGTGGCCATCGTGCTGGGCGGACTGACCCTGTGGGAGCACATGACGGGGAAGAACCTGGGGATTGATACGCTGCTGTTTGAGGCGGAATGGGGGCAGAATGTGAGCGTGTCGCCGATGCGGATCGGGGTGCCCGCTTCGTTGTCGTTCCTGCTGCTGGGACTGGCGCTGGCCGGGACGACGGGTTCGGCACGCTGCCGCCGTCGCACGGCGGTCATGGCGCTGCTGCCGGTGGCGATCGCTTCGCTGTCGATTGTGGGTTACTGGTTCGGGGCGAGCCAGCTTTTCGGCATCGCCCGCTATACAGGGATCGCGTTCCAGACGAGCACCATCGTGGCGGCGCTGGGGGTGGGTCTGGTGGCGGCGGTGGAGGAGTGCGCGATCACGGCGTTCCTGATGAAACGGGATGCTGGCGGGGTGGTGGCGCGGCGGTTGTTCCTGCCGATGGTGGGGATCCCGGTGGTGCTGGGGTGGAGCCGAATCCTGGGGGTGGATGCGGGGTGGTATGATGATGCGTTCGGGACGGCAATCCGGACATTGCTGGAGATCGCGGTTTTGCTGGGGTTTCTGTGGTGGGCTGCGCGGAGTATCTCGAACCAGGCGTCGGCGGCGCGGGTGGCGGCGGAGGAGCGGGGGGCGATCGAACAGCGGTTTTTCCGTTTCATGCAGTCGCTGCCGGGGCTGGCGTGGATCAAGGACGCGGAGGGGCGCTATGTTTACGCGAATGAAGCGGCGATGAAGGCTTTCCAGACGAAGGGGGAAGAATTGTACGGGTTTACGGATACGGCGATTCTACCGGAAGACACGGCGAGGATGTTCATGGAGAATGACCGGTTGGCGGGACAGCAGGCGGAGGGATTGCAGTTTGTGGAGACGCTGCGGCACGGGGATGGGGAGCTGCATTCATCGCTGGTGACGAAGTTTCCGATCCAGGGACCGGGGGCCGCGGGGCCGCTGGTGGGCGGGATCGCGATCGACATCACGGACAGGCTGCGGGCGGAGGAGGCGCTGAGGGACGCGGGGCGGAAGAAGGATGAGTTCCTGGCGACGCTGGCACATGAACTCCGCAATCCGCTCGCACCGATCCGCACCGGCGTGGAGGTGCTGAAACAGGTGATGGACCAGCCGGACAAGGCGGCACCGGTCATCGGCGTGATCGAGCGGCAGACGGCGCAAATGGTCCGGCTGATCGACGACCTCATCGACGTTTCCCGCATCACCCGCGGCAAGCTGGAGCTCCGCAACACGGACATCGATCTGGGAGAGGTCCTCAGCGCTGCGACCGAAACGGTCCATCCGCTGCTCACCGCACGCGGTCACGAATTCTCGGTTTCCCTGCCGGAGTCTCCG
>JAZKGW010000009.1:0-87654 GCA_040385685.1 Verrucomicrobiota bacterium
GGATCCTCGTCGATCAGAAGCCGGCAGGGAAGGTTAAAGCCCGTTGATGCCGACCTGACCGGGCTTGCTCTTTGGAGGGCGGCCAAAAGCTTTTTGCTGCCGTTTCCCGCTTGCCCGGGTTTAGTCTGCACCATGCGCCGCTGCTGCCCTTCTCTAACGAACGTTTCGGCATCCTAGCAATTCAAAGTCATGGAATCCGATCTACGTCGCAAAAGAATCACGGCACTGCTGCTAGTTCTCTCAGTATGGATCGGCGTTTCAGTAGGAGTTTCAGCGGATCCGACGAAGGATGTCGTCGGTCCAAACATGTCGCTCGCCCAATTGCGAGAAACGGTGTCGGGTAGTGAGTGGGCCGCTCTGACTTTCCGGCTCCAAGGCATCGTCTGCGCCTCCAACGACCGTCTTGGTCTGGTCGTGCTGGATGATGGGACCTTCACCGATCTGCTTGAACTGCCGTCGCTCCCGCCGGGCTTGCGTCCGGGAGACGCCGTCATGATCAAGGCCACCAATTGCCTGGTTAGCCGAGGACCATTTGCGATCCAGTTGGGGACGGCTCCGTTGGTGGATATCGACGGAAACCATGCCAAGTTGTCAGCCTCGGGATCGGTGTTCCTGCGGGAAGGTTTGCATCCGCTGCGTGTCGAGTGGTTCAATGGAAATGCCGGTGCCACGCTCAATCTCGAATATCAAGGGGAAGGCGTTCCCCGTCAGAAAGTGCCGGTGAAATCGCTGTGGCACGGCAATGGGGTTCAGGGCGAACTCAAGCCCGGATTGGAATATAAGTCGTATGAGGTCGACGGCATGTTGATGCTGCCTGATTTTTCCCTGCTGGAACCCAGGGCGCGGGGAGTGGTCCCGGATCCCGATGTCGGTGTTAGGTCGCGTCGCGAGATGGTGGCGCTCGTTTTCGCCGGCTTCCTGCAGGTTCCCAAGACCGGCCGCTACACGTTTCACATGACCTCGGACGACGGAGCACGCCTGTTCGTGGCTGATGCCGCTGTCACGTGTGACATCGAACCGGAAGGTAAAACCCGCTCCTTCACGCCCGAATCCCTTGCGAGCGCGCTCGATGCCGGGACGGTCAGCCGATGGGTGACGTTTGAAGGCTCGGTGAATTTCGCCGCGAAGGTCGGCGACTGCCTCGAACTGGATGTTACGGGAAATTCCAGGACATTCCACGTGATCGTGGCGGATGATACGGGACTGGATCCCGTCGCCCTGCTGCACAAACGCGTGCGCGTTGTGGGGCTAAAAAGGGACTTGGGATTGGTGGCGCTCGACAAGGCTCAGCTCCAGATTCTATCCGATGGGCAGGGCAAGGAAAAGGTTCTCAGCCAGGTGGTCGAAATACGGCAACTCCAGCGCGATGAAGCAGCGCAGCCCTATCGGGTGGAGATTCAAGGTGTGGTGACGATGGTGACCGATAGGAGCCTGGTGTTGCAGGATGCTACAGGCGGAGTATTCATCCACCACCGATCACCCAAGCCGGGGAATTCCCCGCATCCGATGGAACTTTGGAAAATCGAAGGCCGGACGGGGCCGGGTGATTTCGCGCCGGTGATCCATGCGACTCGTGCGACCTGTATCGGCAGCGCCCCGCTGCCGATGGCGGTGCAGCCGACCCAGCAGCAATTGGCAAGTGGCAGTCTTGATGCCGAAATGGTGGAAATTGAGGGTGTGGTCATCGAGGTTTCGAATTCCGAAATCAAACTGCTGACCCGCGGTGGCAAAGCAATCATCAAGGATGACACCTGGCTCTATCCATTGCCAACCACCGGCATGTCGGCACAGGAACGCGCATCTCTCGCGGGGAGGGTGGTGAAGCTGCGGGGTGTTTATCGCGCGATTTGGGATACGCAGACGGGCAGTGTCCAATCCGCCGTATTGATGTTGGGAAATGCAAGTATGTCGGCCAGTGAACCCGCATCCGGGGCACCCTTTTCGGAGCCGCTGACCCGGGCTTCGGATTTGCTGTTGTTCACTTCCCATCCCTCTGCGCTCAGGCGGGTGAGGATCAAGGGGCAATTGCTTTATACCAAGCCGCCGGAGCTTTTTCTTTTCGACGGAACCAGTGGATTCCGCGGAATCGCGGGGCAGGAACAGAAGCTTCTGCCCGGTGACGAAGTGGAGGTCTCGGGATTCCCCCAGTTAGGCGGGCCGTCCCCCGAATTGCTAGACGCCAGGGCCCGCAAGGTCGGACACTCGACATTGCCCGTAGCAGCCAAGGTTCCATACTGGAACTTGCCCGATAGCCGGCTGGACTCAACGCTGGTGGAGATCGAAGCGACATTGCTCAGCGATACCGTGCGTCAGGAAGAACGCTCGCTGGAAATGCGGGCGGGATCCAATCGTTTCGTGGCGACCATTCGTTCTGATAGGTCCGTGCCGCAGAGCATTGAGCTGGACAGTGTCCTCAGGCTGACTGGAGTTTATATCAGTGCCACCGCTGACCGGGCTTCGGCGAATTCAGACCCTTTCGAAATGCGGCTCTCTGACCCGGGGAACATTGTGATCGTCAAGCACGGACCTTGGTGGACGAAACGACACACGATCGCGGTGATCTCCCTCCTTTCAATCGGACTCATCCTGGCAGCTTCCTGGGTCACGCTCCTTCGGCGTACCGTTACCCGGCGCACAAACGAATTGGCAGTGGAAATCGAAGAGCGGGAAATGATCGAACGCCATCGTGCCATGGAGAAGGAGCGGAGCCGAATGGCGAAGGATTTGCATGATGAACTGGGTTCAGGCATCACCGTCGCGGGTCTGTTGAGCTCCCTGATAAAGAATCCGGAGGTTACGGAGGAGCAGAAGGAGGGCTATCTGGATCAGCTCAGCGATTTGTGCTGCACCTTGGTGACAGGCCTTGATGAAATTGTCTGGGCAGTAAATCCACGCTATGATTCGGTCGCCGATTTAGCCGGATATTTTTCGTTGTATGCCGAGCGTTTCCTGAAACTGGCTGGCTTGGAATGCCGTCTCACCATCGACGAGGCGATCACCAAGGATCCGCTTGATTCACGGACGCGTCATGAAATCTTTCTTGCCTTCAAGGAGGCACTCAACAACATCGTCCGACACTCGGGAGCACAGACCGTGTATCTCACCATCGAAGTCGCGATGGGCAATCTCAAGATTTCTCTTGCCGACGATGGATCGGGATTTGACCAATCGGTTAATTTGCCCGGAAGCGATGGACTCCTGAATATGCAAGAGAGAATCAGAACCCTTGGCGGCACTTGCACCATCGAAAGCAGGCCGGAGGAGGGGACAATCGTCCAATTTGAAATTTCACTAAAAAGAACCCAGATATGATCAAGGTAGCCATTGTTGAAGACAGCAAACCGACGCGCGAAGCATTCAAGACGATCATTGAACTTTCGAAGCAATGTGTCTGTGTGGCGACCTGCGACACCGCGGAGGAAGCATTGCGTGTGTTGCCGAACCACAAGCCGGAGGTGGTTCTCATGGACATAGAGCTTCCATCCATGTCCGGCATCGAATGCGTCGGACGGCTGAAAAAGCTCCTGCCCGAGGTTCTGGTGATCATGGTGACGGTCTATGAAGATCCTGACCGCATTTTCGCGGCGTTGCGCGCCGGTGCTTCGGGCTATCTTTTGAAACGCTCCGCTCCCGAACTCGTGCTCAGCGCCATTCGCGACGTGGGGAACGGTGGGGTTCCCATGAGCAGTGAAATCGCACGCAAGGTGATCGGGTATTTCCGGAACCAGACGTCAATGTCAGAGGAGGTGGAAAATCTCAGTTCGCGTGAAAAAAGTGTGCTGGAACTTGTGGCCTTCGGCCTCAACAACAAGGAAATTGCCGGGAGATTGCACGTCTCCATCGATGCCATCCGCTGGCACTTGAGGCACATCTATACAAAGCTGCATGTTCATTCGAGAACGGAAGCGGCTTTGAAATTTCGAGGCCCGACGGAGTAAGTGGAGCATCTTTAAGCCAACATTCATTCCGGACCGAGCTTCGATAAGAATGCTAATGATCCGGGCCTCTGGATCGACGTAATCTGCATCACCCGTGGATCGAAGTCTCCGGAGTCAGGAATGGAGATTGAGAAACAGCCAAGGAAGATCGACGTTGATAAAAGGATGGCGGCCCGGAAACCCACCGGGCCGCCACCGTCTCTTTTCCTGAAGAAACCCATTAATTCAGGAAATTTCAACCGGGAGGAAATCCTTCTCCCGAAAGGATCAGTTATTCACCACCAGACGTCCGAAGCGCTTTGTTTGGCCAGTCGGCGGTGTGTAGCTCACTGAACCCGCGCTGTTCGTGACCGTGCCCAACAAAGGATCGGTTCCGACAGGCACCGTCTGCCAGGTGACCAGATCGGTCGAGGATTGCACGAGGAAATCGGTGCCGTAGACGCCGATATAGCTCCCCCCCTTGGTCCAAGTCACGGTGCCTCCGGTGAGGGCCGGACTGGCGGTGAAACCGTTCCCGAGCAGAAGTCCCATGAAGTATTCAATGCCGTTCGCCACGCCATCGTTGTCAAAATCCAGATCCTTCGTTTGGCCGCCCGCGTTGGTAGCTGCCCAGCCGGAATAGCCGGAGGGGGTAACGGTGAGCTGAATTTCATTACCCACGATGGCCACGGTTCCGGCGACCCCCACGGGCAAAGTGACGTCGGCTTGGTCGATGAGACCGGTGATGCCCCCGGTGGCTTTCACGAGGACGTAGGTTCCTACTGCCGGTATGGCAGCCGCGGTCAGAACGATTTTGTGATCCGCACCCTCGAGCGCCAAACTGCCGGCAATGTCGCGTTGAATCGCAATCTGGTTGGCCGGCGAGTCGGCCAATGCCAACACTTGGATGCCGTTGTCCGCGATGGTAACGGAACCTCCGATATCGCCGTTCCCGCCAAGGGTGGCGCCACCGGCCACACTCACCGCTGTGTTGCCGAGTGATCCAGTCACATTCATCCTTCCCACGTTCACCGCGGTGGGACCGGTGTAGGTATTGGCGCCGCTGAAGGTGGCGGCTCCCGTTCCGATCTTCGTCACCGCGATGGTGCCGGTGCCCCCGCCAATAACAGAAGTGATTGTCATTGGATGGGTGGTGTTGAAAGTCACTGTTTGTGTGCCGGTCGAGCCGGAGGTGACGGTGCCCTCAAGAGTAAATACACCATTCGTATTAGCTGGGTTGATGGCGGAAACCGTCAAGTTCTGGTTCAGGGTTACAGTTCCAGTAAGTGTGGAACTGCTTGCGGCATTGCCGGTACCGATCGTGTAAGTACCGACCGTTTCCGCATTGCTCGCGCCGACCGTGACGTCCCGAGCAACGACGACGGTATTGCCATTCACCTGAAGCGTCGGACTCAGGTTGCCGTTGATCGAGTCGACACTGCCCAGGGCAATTGCCGAAGTTGCATTGCCAAGGGCTGCCGCATTCGTTGCCACGATCGTTCCACTCTCGATTGTTGTCGTCCCCGTGTAGGTATTTGTTCCGCCCAGACTCAGTGAGTTTGTGCTCGAACTGCCGAGGACGAGGTTTCCAGCGCCTGCGATCACGCCGGCGTAGGTGAGGGCGGCGGTTTGGTTGACGATGAAATTTGTTCCGATGCCGCCGTTGTTGATCGTCGCTGTATTGGCGGGGGCTGCCGGGGTGGCGGCGGCGATGGTCCCGCTCAGGTTGCCGACCGTCGTATGCACTCCCGTTGCCAGGTTGAGAACCACGTCGGTGGCCGCCAATGTGTTCGGGTTGCTGACCGTAAGAGGTCCGCTCGTCGCGCCCAGGTCGCCACCCGTAGCTACCGTGAGAATGCCTCCATTCACCGTCGTGCCACCCGCGTAGGTATTTGCGCCGTTAAGAACGAGGGTTCCCGTGCCCGATTTTCTCACCGCGCCGGCACCGCCAATCGTAGAGGCGAAGTCGGTGCCTTGGGTGACGGTGTCACTGCGATCAAAGGCGAGCGTAGCATCGTTGGTGATCGCACTGCTAGCCGACAGCGAGCCCGTCGTGCCACCATTGCCGATTTGCAAAGTGCCGGCACTAATCAATGTTGCGCCCGTGTAGGTGTTCGCGCCGGTGAGCCTGGTCATTCCGGCTCCGATCTTCGTCACTGCGATGGTGCCAGTGCCCCCGCCAATGACACTGGAAACCAGTAATCCACCGGTAGCCGAACCGGTGTGGTTAAAAGTAACCGTCCGCGCGAGGGATGTACCTGAGGTGACGATGCCGGCAAGAGTGAATATGCCACCGTTGAGGGCCGTGCCCCGAACGATCAAGTCCTGATTCAAAGTAACGATTCCATTGAGCTGGGAAGACGAGTTCTGGTTGCCGGTACCAATGGTGTAGATACCTGAAACTTGCGCCGCATCGGTCGCGCCAACCGTGACGTCTCGCGACAAAATGGCCGTGCCCCCCACAAGAAGCGTCGGGCTCAGGCTGTTGGTGATCGTGTTGGCATTGCCTAAGGCTACCGCCGAGATACCAGTGCCAAAGGCCGTGTTACCGCTCGGAGCTAAAGTTCCATTCTCAATCGTTGTCGTCCCCGTGTAGGTATTTGCGTTTGAGAGCTCCGCAGCGCCAGCGCCAGTCTTGAGGATGTTTCGCGTTCCGCTTTCACTGACGACCCCGGTCAGCCTTAGATTGCTCCCTGCGGTGATATCCGTCATGTGAATGGTTAGATTGTCCGCCAAGGTCACCGGCGCGGAGATCTCGTCGGCCGTCGTGTTGGTGGCAGTCGTCTTGGATAACAACGCTCCAGTGCCGGCCTTGTCGAAAGTCAGACTAGCTCCGCCGCTCGCCGCAATCGTAACTTTCCGAAATGTTGTCCCCGGGTCTCCAATGTTCAGGGTGCCCAAGGTGCGGGACGTGCTGTCTATCGTGATGACTTTGTCAGCGGTGCCGTAGTTCTCGTTAAAGTTGCCCGTAGCGCTAACCCCATCGGCGATATTGGCGATCGTGCCCCCAACCCATTTGGTAGCGTCGCTCCAGTTTCCCGACGTCGACGCTTGAGCCCAGGTGCCGTCGGCGGCAAACGCCAGTGACGAGCAAAGCGGCGCGACGACCGCGAGCATGAGGCTGAGGGGGAGGGACTTGCTGGAGGGCCGGAGAAACGGGTTGTTGTTTTTTGGATTCATGGGAATACTGATTTCGTTAGGTTTGTTGCAAATATCGTAAAGGGCCGAGGACGGGCTTCGCACAATGGGGTGTCCAGCGGTCGCGGGCCGTTAACAAACCTCTCCCTCCTGCCGGAATCAAGCTGGCTCATCTAACCTCTACAGATGGACAGTCTCTGGATTTCCAGGGGCGGGATCCATTCCTTCCAAGTTCCATCTCCCGGGCTCGGTTTCACAGGCGATCAGATTCATTTCTGTTAGTTCGGGCTATCAGGGTGGCTGACGTGGGCCCGCTCTTCTTCATCAACCAATTTGTGCCGTTCCCGGATGGAGGCGGATTCCCACGAATTTAAACTAACGACCGGCGATTTGCCCGGGGCGGTGCGAGGGCAGGCTCGGCATCTGCCGGAACGTCTATCAGGATGAACGGGGGCGTGCGTGGCTGCGGACCGGCCCCGGATTCAAATCTTCCCCTTCACCAGAGCGTCGATGTCGTATTCGGCCTTTCTCGGCTTGCGGCTTCTCAACGCGTTCGCTTCCTCGTCGTTCACGAACGCCTCCTTCGCCACGTCCCACATCAGCGGCCGGCCGAGCTTCATGCCGATCCATGCCGCCGCGCAGGTTTGCAGGCTCTTCGCCGCCTGATCCACCGGCGCGATGGGGTCTTTGTTAGCGATGATCGCTTCAAGCCAGTTCTGATAGTGATTCGGACTTTTCGGCCAGCGTTTGCCCTCGCTTGAGGTCAGGGGTGCGAGGAGTGTGTCCTTGCTGGCGCGCAAGGAATTGTCCTTCTCATTCTTGTTACCGGAATCGCCGTCGCTGGAGGTCACCTTGCCCGAGCCGCGAGCGCAGAAAATCCAGCCTTCATCGCCTTCGAACCGGATGCCGTTCTCGAAGCTGTTGTCCAGGATTACCTGCACGCCTTCGGGGAACTCCAGCTCGATGTGATAGGTGCTGTGCACCGTCCATACGTCGGCCCTCATGAAATCCGCCTTCGCATTGATCTTGGAAGGACCTCCCAACTCCTGGCCCATCGCCCATTGCGCGATGTCGATGTGGTGCGCACCCCAGTTGGTGATCATTCCCAGACCGAAATCCTCGGTGGTGATCCAGCCCGGGCGTGCTCCCACGTCTTTCTGCGAGTGGCAGCGCGCTTCCATGTAGTCCTGCTGCGGCGCCGGTCCCAGCCAGCGGTCGAAGTTGAAAGTTGCGGGCACCGGCATTCCCGCAGGTGCCTGGCCTTTGATCTTGTCCAGACCCACGCCGATCTTCAGCGTTTTCAGTTTGCCAAGGCGTCCGTTCCTAACGGCTTCGCTGGCCGTGCGGAAAGCCGGGAAAGGCCCTTCCGAACGCTGTTGCGATCCCGTTTGCAGGATCACTTTCTTCGAGCGCACCGCCGCGCGCAGGGCGATGGACTCGGCGATGTTATAAGTCAGCGGCTTCTGGCAATAGACATGCTTTCCGGCAAGTGCTGCGGCCGTCGCAACCAGGCCGTGCCAATGGTCCGGTGTACTTACGACCACCGCGTCGATCTCGGGATCGGCGAGGACCTCCAAATGGTTGGAGTAGGTCTTCACGACCACGTTCCGTTCGCCCTTTTTCTGGTAGAAATCCTCCACCTTTTTCTTGGCAATGCCGAGGCGGACGCTGTCCAGATCGCACACGGCGACCACCCGGCCGATACCCGCCTTCATCGTGCCAATCATGTCCTCCGTGCCCATCCGGCCGCATCCGATCTGGGCAACCTGGATTCGTTTGTTCGGCGAGTCCGCGGCGAACAGCGAACCGGGGAAAATGCTCGGCATCGCGACGACGGCGGTGCTGCCGAGGGCGGTTTTCAGGAAATGGCGGCGTTGGATCATGTTAGATGTTTTTTTAAGAGAGTCTTTTGAAATGGAAGTGGGCAGGTTACGGCTTGGTTAGGTCGCGAATTTTCAGATTGCGGAAAGAAACGCGGTTGCCGTGGTCCTGCAGCAGGATGTGGCCTTCCGGCAGTTCGCCGAAAGCGGGCCACTTCTTGTATTTGCTCTTTTCCACCAGATCCTTCCACTCCTTCGAGCCGCGCTGGATATCGACGGTCTTCACGCCGTTCAGATAGTAAGTAAGCTGCTTGATGTTCGAAACGATGCGCGCGTTGTTCCACTCGCCCACCGGGTTCACCTTTTTGTCCTTGGGCGCGGTGAGCATGTCGTAGAGCGAGCCGATCGTCCGGTTCCCGTCGCGGCCAAGCTTCGCGTCCGGATGCCGCACGTCGTCGAGGATCTGGAACTCCGGCCCGATGGCAGATCCGTCGCCTTTGTTGAGCCCGGGGTCCACGAAGGTCTTGATGCCGCTGTTAGCGCCCGGTGTGATCCTGAAATCCACGCTCAGCTCGAAGTTGGAAAACTTGTCTTTGGTGATGATGTCTCCGGCTGCTGCCGATTCTCCGCCGCCCGATTCCATGATGGTCAGCAGACCGTCCTTGATTACCCAGCCGCCTTTCGGAAACTCTTCGCTCTTGATGCCGCGCCAGCCGTTGTTCGTTTTGCCATCCCACAGCAACTGCCAGCCAGCGGCCTTTTCCTCGGCGCTGATCACGTTTTGTTCGGGTGCCGATCCGTCGGCGGCCAGCGTGAGGCCGCAGAAGCAAGTCAGTAGGATGGGGGTAAGTAAGTATTTCATGGATTTGAAGGGAGTTTGCTTTTGGTAATGATGAGTCTTCAGAAAGAAATAGGTAATTGCTAAATCAGCGGGCGGGGCTGATTTTCATGACGAATCCGCCACCCGGTTCCATGCGGGCGCTGATCGGGGTGTCGCGGGTGATGGAGGACTTGGCCACCGTGAGCTTGGTCTTCTCGCCGGGCACGTCCGAGAAGGAAACCGCGCTCCACTTGCCGGCTGCTATAAATTCGGGTTTGATCTCGCGAACCATGTCTTCATCGGTGCCGTTGATCGCGGCGACATACCAGGTGTCCCCGGAGCGGCGCGCCATCAACGCGGCTTCACCGATCTTGCTGCCGGGCAGGACTTTGGTTTCATCCCACACGGCCGGCTTGTTACGGATGAACTCCAGCACCTCCGGGGCCTGCGCGTTGTAGGACTTCGCGCTGTCGGCCCAATGGTGGACCGGCGAGCTGTATTCGACCGCGGTCGCGAGTTGCGAACCGGCGGTCGTTTTCCCCATCGGACCGGAACGGAATACGGTCGGTGTAAAGTCCGCGGGACCGGTGACGAAGCGGGTGAATGGCAGCGCGGTGAGGTGTTGGCGCTGGATGTTTCCGCCCTGCTCCATGCCAAAGATCGCCTCGCGGGTCATCCAGTGGGGCCAGGTGCGCTCTTCACCGGCGGGTTTGTTAGCGCCGTGGAAGTTGATCATGACCTTGTAGCGGGCCGCAATTTCGAGGCTGGATTTGAAAAACTCCAGACGGTCCTGGCTCTCGCTGTCCATGAAGTCGAGCTTCACACCGACGGCGCCGGCCTCGGAAACATTGCGGAAGAATTTCTCCCGGGCTGCCAGATCGCGGATGCGTTCCCAGTGTTCCCACACCATGATCTTCACGTTTTTCTTCGCCGCATAGTCGCAGACTTCCTTGAGGCTGGCCCACTCGTCCTTGCCGTTCCGGTGCCAACCCATCTTCTTTTCGCGCCATGGATCATCGATCACATAATATTGGCAGTTCAGGGAGGCGGCGTCGTCAACGAAACCTTGAATGAGTTCCCATTTCGCCGTGTCCCATTGGCCGAAGCCCCAAGTCCAGAAGGAGCGGCCCGGTTTGATCCAATCCGTATCCTTGCCTTTGGGAAACAGCTTGGAATCGGGCGGCGGCGCGACGTTGTAAACGATGCTTTGGTTGACCAGCGCGTCGAGGCTGTCCACTGCAATGACGATGCGCCAGGGCGTTGCAATGTTTTCCTCAAGGTTCCAGCCCTTCGAGTCGTCCTCGAAGATGCCAGTTAGAATGCGGCCGCGCGGGCCGAGAGTCATTCCGCTGTAGTTTAGGATGTCCGCCTCGGTGATGCAGGCGAACCCGCCGTCAGGCAGTTCGGCAGTTAGGGGCATGGTCACCGGTCGGGAGGCGTTGCTGCCCTTTGCGGTGAAGGAGAGGTAGTTGGCCTCGTAGTTATTCGTGTTGTGATTGCTCCAATAGGTAACGCCCTCCGGCAGCACGAATGAAGTGGCCTCGCCCGTCACCTTGCGAGTGCCGTTGCCGGGAACGAGATAGCGCCACGCCACACCGTCGTCGTAAGCGCGGATATCGAGAACCCACGAGGTGGCTGCGCTCTTGGAGTGCAGATTCATTTTCACTCCTTTGCATTGATCATGCAGCGAGCCCGGCCCGCGGGGATCAGGGTAGGTGCTGTCCGTAGTGTAGGTCTCGGTTGCACCTAGATCGACGTTCGCACCCAGATCCATTCCATCCACAGTGATGCCGAGTGGTGATGGATCGAGTACGGTTTTACCATCGCGCTGGACGGCCAGAACCAAGCGGCCGTCGGAAACGCCCACACTGGCGGCCACTTTCCCGTTAGGACTGGTGAATGTCGTGGCCTTGGCCGGTGCTGCGGGGGCATCGCCGGTGAAATGGGGCAGTGTCAGCGACCAGCGCGGAACCAGTTGCGGTGCAGCCTCCGCATAAATGAAGCGGGCGTCGCACCAATCTGCGTGATCGAAATTCATTCCGTTGCCACCATCGGTGACGCGCAGGTCGATCTGCTTGTGTCCTATCAGGTCCACGTCCACGTCCTTCGCCGCATCACCTTTGCGGATCAGACCGCTGTCGTAGAGTTTCTTGTCGTCGCCGAAAATCTGGAACACCACGCTGCCAGTGCCATCGGCGGAATCGTCGGCACCCACCTTGGCCTTGAATCGCAGCGGGGATTTCCCATCGGCCATGAACGAGCCGGCGCTCGGCGCGTGGACTCCGGCCCCGCGTTTGAAGACAACACCTCCGACGGAGAACGGTTTGTCCGACATGGATTTGTTAGGACGCGAATTGGAGTAGCCGCTGGTGATTTCCCGCACTTCGAATTCATCAAGCCATGTCTCGCCGGCGAACGAAGTGGAATGGGCGAGAGCGAGGATCGCGCCGCCAAGGATCGGACAGTAGCGAACGGGCGCGCATGTCCGGAAGATTGCAGTTAGAGAAAATCGATACATCTGGCGTGAGTTTCTATAGTGATGAAAGGCTGTCAAATGGGACCCTATGCCCGAATGGAGAGTTTTGCATGAAGGGTTGAACTGGGTGCTGCCAGTCCCCGTTAGAAAAAAGGGTGGCGGCCCGGAAACCCACCGGACCGCCACTTTATCTTGCCTGAATAAACCCAATAATTCAGGAAATCTGAAACCGGAAGAAGGGAATCCTTGTTCCGGAGAGGATCAGTTGTTCACCACCAGGCGTCCGAAGCGCTTGGTTTGGCCAGTTGGCGGTGTGTAGCTCACCGAACCCGCGCTGTCCGTGACCGTGCCCAACAAAGGATTGGTTACTAGAGGCACCGTCTCCCAGATGACCAAATCGGTCGAGGTTTGGACCAGGTAATCGGTGCCGTAAACCCCGACATAGCTTCCCCCCTTGGTCCAAGTCACAGTGTTTCCGGACAAAGCCGGAGACGCGGTGAAACCGCTTCCGGTGATACCCATGAAGTACTCGATGCCGTTGTCCACGCCGTCGTTGTCATGATCCAGATCCTTCGTTTGCCCCGGGGCGTTGGCGGATGCCCATCCGGCATAGCCCGAGGGACCAATACCCGTGGTAGTGACACTGACGACCCCGGCCGTGCCGAAGAAATGAACGTCGTCAATGATCGCTGCGCCGGAACCGGTCGCGCCGTAAGTAGTGCCCCCCGCCTGCGGGGCGGCTCCGAAGAAGAGCGTGTCCACGACTTCGATGCCGGTGGGCTCCACGGTGCCTCCATTGATTACGAGCTTTCCGCTGTTGGCAATGGAAGTGCCATTCACGCGGAGGCGGCCCGCGTTGACGGTGGTATCGCCGGTGTAGGTGTTGGCACCGTTGAGGCTCAGGGCCGATGTGCTGAGACTGCCGAGAGTGAAATTACCGGCACCGGCGATCACACCGTCGAAGGTGCCATCGGCGGTTTGGTTGACGATGAAATTCCGTCCGGTTCCGCCGTTGTTGATCGTCGCGGTATTCGTGAGGCTGCTCGGAATACCGATGGCACCGCTCAGGGAACCGACGGTCGTATCCGCTGCAGTTGCGAGATTGAGAACCACGTTGGTTCCCGCTTCGGTGTTCAGGTTATTAACCGTGAGAGGGCTTGTCGTTGCGCCCAAGGTGCCGCCGGCGCCCACCGTCAACGTGCCTTCATTCACTGTCGTGCCACCGGTGTAGGTATTCGCGCCGGTGAGGGAAAGAACGCCATCGCCGGTCTTGCTGAATCCAAAGTTGCCGCCCAATTGCCCGATTTGAGAGCTGATGATCAAATCCGCCGCCGGGGCTGTCTCGCCGCGCGTGACGAAGATAATTTGATTGGCACCTTGCAAGGCCACTTTGGAGGCGTTGATGAGCGCAGCCGTGCCGCTGGCGTCGGAAGTGGCGAACACCGCCACGTTTCCAGCCCCTGCGAAGAACGAAAACAAGCCGGCCGCATCGCCCGCGCTCGTGCCACCCAGAATCCCGCCTGTCATTGTCACAGTGTTTGCCAGGGTGTCGCGTTGAGCCCCGATGGAGTTGTTGAGAACTTGCCCGCCGCTGTTGATGACCAAGGCTTCCTTGCCGACGGTATAGCCCAAGGTGTCTTGGTTCATGAGCACCAGGGTGCCGCCGGAATTCACCGTGATTGTGGGCGTTCCGGAGAGAGCGCCACCGGCGTTGTTGCCATTGGTCAAAGTGAGCGTGCCGCCATTGATGACCGTTGCCCCGGTGTAGGTGTTGTTGGCGGTGAATGTCGTCGTGCCGGACCCCGCTTGGGTGAACGATCCGAAGCCGCCAATAGCTCCCGGACCGAAATCGGTGCCTTGGGCGACCGCGTTATTGCGGTTGATCGTCAGGTTCCCGTTGTTGGTGATGTTGCTGGTCGTTGCGAGCGATCCCGTGGCCCCGCCATTACCGAGCTCCAAGCTGCCGGCGCTGATCGTCGTCGCTCCGGCAAAGGTATTTGCCGCGGTGAGCGTCGTCGTGCCGCCGAACCCGGCCTGGGTGAAAGATCCCGTGCCGGTGATCGGCGCGCTGCTGAAGTCCGTACCCTGCGCCACCGCGTTACTGCGATTGATCGTCAGATTTACGTTGTTGAGGATGGTGCCGCTCGGGGAGAGCGATCCCGTCTCGCCGGCATCGCCGAGCTGCAAGGTGCCGGTTCGGATCGTCGTCACACCGGTGTAAGTGTTTGCACCAGTCAGGATCAATGGGCCCGAGCCCGCTTTCAGCAAGGAGACGGCGTTGCCGCTATTGTCACCGATCACAGCGCCGATCGTCAGCGCGCCAGTGCTGAATTGATAGACCGTCAGATCGTAGGCGCCGCTGCCGTTGCCCGCGGTCAAGCCAGGCGCACCCGCGCCCGCGATGGTCGTCGCATTCGTCCCCGTGAACAACAACCCGCCGTTGGTGAGAGTCAGGAGATTGGCTCCCAGATCCAGAATTTGATCGGCGGCGGGATTTTCAATCTTGAGGGAGTTCGTAACCCGTGGTCCGCTCAACGTCTGACTGGCGGTGATTCTGGAATTCAATGTATCCGGCGACGCCCCCGTTTCCAAGGGTGAATAGACCGTGTACGCGGAGAGCGTGTAGGGTGGGCCGGCGGAAACCGTGGTTGCCCAGTCGTAGCCGGTATTGGCAGTGCCGTTGAAGAAAAGGACACGCCCGCCATAGGTTCCGGTGGCATCGGGAGGCGTCGTGGTATTGATCGCTATCGTGCCCGTGGCCGTATTGCCAGCAGGTTTGCCCACCACGAGGATGCCGCCAGCGGCGGTGGTGTTGAGCGCACCGAGGTTCACGGTGGTGCTGGCTGCGTTGTTGGGGTTCACAAGGATCTGGCTGGTGCCGGCATTCAGCGTGGTCCCGTTGAAAGTTTGACTGCTGGCGACAGCAGCACCGATCTTGCCTTGAACGGTGAGGGTGGCTCCACCCAGTTTGAGGGCGGACGCGCTGTTGATCAGATTGGTCGGCGTGGCCATATTGGCGAAATTCACCAAGGTCGAGCCCGCATTCAGGGTGGTGTCACCCGTGTAAGTACTCGCTGTAGCGCCGCTAAACGTAAGGGTGCCAGTATTGATCTTCGTCACCGCGATGGTGCCGGTACCACCACCAATCACACCACTGGCCGTAACTTGCTTGAAGTTGTTGAAGGTCACCGTTCACGGGAGTGCCGAGCCGGAGGTCACGGCAGCAGTGAGATTGAGTCCCCCGCCGCCACCGGCGGTATTGGTGGCGGAAACAATCAGATTCTGGTTCAGCGTGACCGTTCCCCCGATGACAGCAGTGCTGCCCGCATTGCCGGTGCCGATGGCAAAAGTGCCTGTCGTGGGATCACCGTTCGCTCCCACCGTGATATTCCGCGCGATGGTGGTTCCGCCATTGACGGAAAAAAACGGGTTCAGATTGTTGGTGATCGAGGCGGCGTTGCCCACGGCGATCGGGGTGGTTGAAGTGCCAAGCGCCGTGGCATTGCTTGCCACGATGACTCCATCCTCGATCGTGGTCGTCCCGGTGTAAGTATTTGCAGTCGAGATGGACAGCGACCCTGGGCCTTTCTTGGTGATATTGAAACCGCCGCTCACGGGGGCGGCCAAATTAAGGCCGTTAAGGGCGATTGCGTTGTTGACCGTGAATACGCCGTCCGCCCAGAGCGATGGGAGAACTGACGGTGGCGTTAGCAGCATTGGCGTTAACGGTGATGCTACCGGTCGTGAGGGTTAATGTTGAGATGTTGGTTCCCACGTTGTAAGTGCCCGTAAAGCCGTTGAACGTGAGGGAATTCACCGTGGTCGCGCCCGTGGGGACCGCGCCACCTGCGCCGCCATTGCCGAACACCGCATCGTCGCCGGGTGTCCAAGTCACGTTGGCTGCCCCATTCCACCACTGGTCGGGACTCTGCCAGCCTAAAAATGCTCCCGGTGCCCCGTCGGTCTGGCCAGCACCGGCGGCATTGGCATCCCAAGTCAGCGTGGCCGCCCGTGCTGAGTGAGCGGAGATGCCGGCGGCAATCAATCCTGCCACCAGGAATTTGGAGACGCGGTTGGTGTGGTTACGAAGAAACGGGTTGTTTTTACGAGGATTCATTGTGGTTTTTTTTGGGTTCGCTTTGTAATTTCAAACGGTCGACAACCACACTAACAGCGTGGTCGGTCGGAAATGGGTGAATGACAAAACCTCCGGAATCTATCGAAAATCAAGCCGGCTGATCTAACCTCTCCAAATGGACAGTTTTCACAATTCAGCAGGGGAGAGCGTCCGGGACGGCGCTCAGATTGTCTTTGAGCCGTGAAATCTGCGGGCGGTACGCGTTCCGACTTGATAGGTCTTCGGGGGCGGATTGATCGGAAACACGGACCTTGCGGCGTGTGAACTTCCAGGCAAATTGCCCGAACTTGGGAGCTGCTCCATCGCTGCACAAATGGAGAGGAATTTGCCTGCGGCGAGTTCCTCCTTGGAGACTGGAAGAAATCCCAGCACCACCGAAGCCCATGAAAAGCAATCGCATTGCGGCTGTCGGTGTATGTGTGGCGCTCTTGGGCCAGACATCGTTGTTGTGGAGCAAGACACTGGATGTGGTTCGCGACTATGGAGCTGACAAATCCGGGGCGGCCTATGCCACCGACCACATCCAAAAAGCCATCGATGCCTGCAGTCCCGGCGACACCCTGCTGATACCGCCGGGAAAGTATCTTTTGAACAACGGTCTGAGGTTGAAATCAGACATGACCCTGAATCTTGCGAAGGATGCCTTGCTGCAAGCCAACACCGAGGGGGTCTGGCTGAAAAACAGAAGCCATATCATCCATGGAAAAGGCGTGCGCAACGTGAGCATCGAGGGCGGCGGAGGCATCGACGGCGGCGGCTTGGTTTACAAGCGCAACAAGGGCGTGCAACCCGGCCGGGGCATCCAGTTTGAGGATTCATCCGACATCACGCTGCGCAACCTCAAGATCAGCAATATCCCCACCTTCGGCGTGGATTTCCAACGATCGAAGAACCTCACCATTGATTTCCTAACAATCCGCGGCAAGGGTTTTGACAATCTGCTCGGCTCTTCCGATGGCCTGGACATCGAAGGTTGCGAGCATGTCCGGGTCTCCAATTGCGACATTGAAGTCGGCGACGACGCGCTTTGTCTGAAGGCAAGCACCGCCGGCTTTCCCTGCCACGACATCCGGATGCGCGACTGCGTCCTGGCCACCACCTGCAACGCCTTCAAGATCGGCACCAACACCTTGGCTGATGTCTATGATGTCGTGGCCGAAAACATCGTCGTGAACAAGCACTCGAACCCGGGGGAGGGGAATCCGGTGCCGTCTAACGACTGCATTGCCGCCATTTGCCTCGAAAGTAACGACCACCACAGCGTCCGCGATATCATCTGCCGGAACTTCCGGATCAACAGTTGTTACAGTCCGATCTTCATCGCACTTCAGAACCGGCAGTCCAAGGCCAAGGGCGACATCGGCACGTTGGAAAATATCCTGATAGAAGACGTCAATTGCCTTCGGGCGATCCAGCCGATCATTTTCAACTGGCAGCCCGGCGAACCGAACAAGATCAGGAACGTCACGCTCAGCAACATCACCGTTCACAATTACGGCACGGAAGCCGGCGGTGAGCTCAGTCCCATGAAAGGCGCCTATCCCGACGCCAATAAGAACGGCATGGCCAACGCCTACGGCATCTGGGCCCGCGGAGTGAATGGCCTGAAGCTGAAATCCCTGAACTTCCACGACAAAGGAGGAAGCAAACGGCAGAAGTTTTTATTCGATCCCAGCGTCGGGAACGTCGACACCAGTGCGATTTCCGCACGTGCGACCCAGCTAAAGTAGCAGACACCTATCTGGACGCTTCATCGGTTACGAGGACTCGCTTTGTCAGTAACTCAACGACGATCAAACCGCAGTTCCGCTTCATTGCCATGCCCTCTCCATCTGTAGAGGTTAGATTAGAGGGCTTGCTCTTGAACGTGCAGACAAGTGTTTTTGATCGTCCATCCCCGCCCGCTTACGCAATGAGCAACCTCCGGTCCCGAGCTTGTTGTCATTTCAAAACCCCACTCAAAACCCCACGATGAACCCCCGTGAAAACAATCCGTTTCTCCGTCTCTCCACCAAGTTTCTCCCTCTCGGGATTGCGGTCGCTGCGTCGCTTTGCGCGCCATCGGCGTTCGCCACCGACGGCACTTGGAATGACCTTAACGGGAACTGGAGCACCGCTGGTAACTGGACCGGAGGCATTGCCGATGGGATTGGTGCCATAGGCAATTTTAACATCAACTACGCCACCGCTGGCAAGACCGCTACCATCGACACCACGTCCCGTACGCTGGGCACCCTAAACATCGGAGACTTGGCGACGACTTTTCAGCCCCTTACGATTGCGGCAAGCGGCGGGGCGAGCCTGATTTTCAACAATGGAGGTCTTGGTGCGCAGTTAAACAAGACGAATACCGGCAACGCCAGCGATCTCATTTCCGCGCCGGTGATCTTGGCGGACAGTCTCACCATCAACATAACGGGGACCAATCTGACCCTTTCCGGAATCATCAGTGAAAGCGGTGGAGCGCGAAGCATCACTAAGACAGGCGGTGGAACTGTCATCCTCAGCGGCGCAAATACTTACACCGGTGACACGACTATTTCTGCCGGCACGCTGTCGATCACGGGAGCGGGTCAATTGGGCGCAGGTTACTATGCGGGAACTATCTCCAATGCGGGAACCTTCAGTTACAATAGCTCGGCCAACCAGACCTTGTCAGGTGCCATCTCCGGAGCAGGAACACTGACCAAGAATGGCGCGGGCACGCTAACCCTCACTGTGGCGAATGGCTACACCGGCCTTACCAATGTCACTGCAGGCGTGCTGCTTATCACGAACGGCTCGGCGCTGGGCACGACGGCCGCCAACACGACCGTCGGATCAGCGGGGTCGCTACAATTGCAAGGAGGCATCAGTGTCGCCGAGAATGTGGTGATTGCCGGGCAAGGCACCGGGGTGGCAGTGAACGCTCTCACAGACTTGACCATCGCTGCTCCAGGTGCGATCCGGAGCATCTCGGGCATTAACACGTTGAGCGGAACGATCGGCCTCACCAGCGGTGCCGGCGGCAGTCTGGTGCGCGTGGACAGCGGAAGCACACTTAACCTCACGGGTGCCATCTCCGTCACCAATAGCGGCCGCACCCTCTTTTTGGGCGGTGCCGGCATAGGCAACATCAGCGGTGTCATTAGCACCGGTACTGGTACCAGCGTTGCGAAAGTGGATTCAGGCACGTGGACGCTTTCCGCTACGAACACCTACACAGGCACCGCGGGCACCGCGGGAGTCATAGGCACGGGAGTCTATGGCGGCACGCTGATTCTGGATTACTCCACGAACGACACCTCGAAGATTGCCGGGGTGCTTACACTGGCTGGCGGCAATATTCACCTGAGCGGCGGAACGTTCGCCCAGGCCGTGACTTCCACCAACTTGATTGCGGGCGAAAGCGCGATCAACCGGCCAAGCGGCACTGCGACTCTCACACTCAACGCAATCACTCGGAGTGCGGGCAGCGTATTGAATCTCGGCACCGGCGGTATCGCCAACACCAACTCCACTCTCGGCGGCGCGAACACGCTGGCTACCACCACTGCGGGTGTTCTTGGTGTCGTAGGAGGCAACGACTGGCTGGCGCGAGATGCCACCACGGGCCTCGTGGGCCTTTCCACCGTTGCCAGCTACACCGACAGCACGGGGACCACCGTCAGCGACAATGCCGACATCGTCACCGATGTCGCGGGCGCGGCACTCTCAGCCGACACTGTGCGCTTCAATAGTGCCGCAGAGAGAACGATTGACGCAACGGGCGGCAGTCTGACTGTCGCTAAAGGGGGTATTCTCGTTACTTCAGCGGTAGGTGACAATCTGACGACAATCACCGGTGGCACCTTGCAGGCCAGCGGTTCCAATGACGCACTGTTTATTTTTCAAAACAACACGGCAAACGGCCTGACCATTGCTTCCACCATCTCCAACAACGGAGTGGACTCCTCGGTGCTGACCAAGGCTGGCGCGGGTCTCCTGACGCTGTCGAATACCACGAACACTTACACCGGGAAGACCTACCTGGTGGGCGGCACATTGAATATCGCAGCCGATGCCAGCTTTGGCACGGTGGCGGCGCTCACCGCCGATCAACTGACCATCAATGGCGGCACCTTGCAGTTTGGCGCGGCTAACATTTCGCTCACAGCGAACCGCGGAATCACTTTGGGCACAAATGGCGCCACTTTTGACACCAACGGCAACGATGCCGCCGTCAACGGCATCATCGCAGGCACCTTCAATGGCGTGACAAAGATCGGTTCCGGCAGGCTGACGCTCACCGGCGCAAACACCTACAACGGCTACACGACGCTGACAGCGGGCACCTTGCAAGGCACCACGGCGTTGACGAGTTTGACCCCGACCAGCCCGTTCGGGACCAGCTCGTTGAGGTTGAACGGAGGCACTCTTGAACTCCGCGCCAGCGGTGCGGTCGATACGAGCACTCAGACAATCACCTTCAGTAACAACGTCAATGTCGGCGGCAACACGACCATCGATGTGGACAGGCCTGGGACGACTTCCACGAACAAGACCATCGCGCTGGGAACATTAAGCATCGGAAATACTCTCAATGTAACAGGTTCGAATGCCTACCAACTTACCTTCGGAGCAACTACCCTGACCGGCAACGCCATCTTCAATCCTACCACGGCGACCCTTAACCTGGCGAGTGTGAGCGATGGCGGAAGCGGTTTCGGTTTCACCAAGACCGGCACCGCCTCGCTCTCAATCGGGGGCGCAGGCATTTACACGGGGACAACCACCATTGAGGATGGAAGCGTGGTGGTCAGTAACGCTACAGCGCTTGGCACTGCGACTTCGGCGATCGCCTTGGGCAATGCCAACTCGATTGACAACAACCTGAACCCTTTTCTTTCCGTAAATGGGGCTACCACCCTCACGCGAAACATTACGGTGGGCGCGAGTAATGCGGCCACGACAGGCACCTACACAATTGGCACCGGTAACGCCGCAAGCTCTGCCACTCTGTCTGGAACTATCACCCTGAACCAGAATCTAATCGTGTCTGCCCTAAACAACGGTGGTGCCACATTTACTCTGGCTGGCAGTGTCACCTCCGGATCATCTGGCACGCAAGCAGTGACTTTTAATAACAACATTGCAGTGGCTGCTTCGACTGTGATTGGCGGGGGCTCCGGCATCATCGCAGTGACGAAGACAGGAACTGGAACAACCACTCTAACTGGTGCGAATACCTTTGCGGGTTCCGTCCTCGTCAGCAACGGGACATTGAACATTGGAGTCAGCGCCTCCAATACCGGGAGCACGAGTGCGCTCGGCCTTGCGAACGCGGGCAAAACGATCACCGTCAGTTCGGGGGCGACACTCTCCGGCACGGTGAACAACTGGTTCGGCAACAACGCAAACGTCGGCACGCTGCCTGCGATCACCGTGAACGGCGGGACGCTCAGCACCACCCGCTATACGACGGTTGGAGCACTAAACTTGAACGGTGCGGCGGTCACCAGCAACAACGTTACTGAAACCGGCACTTACCAAGCTTTTGCGTTGCGCGGCAATGTGACGGTAGGAGGTGCGTCCGGTTCCACGATGTCCGCGACGAATCCGAGTGCGACCACTGGAGGCATTCATTTAAATACTAACACAATCTTCACCGTGGCGAATGCCACGGGCGACCTGAACGCCGACCTGACGATCTCCGCACCGCTGCGCGATCAATCCAATGATTTTGGCAACGCCGCCGGAGGATTGACTAAAGCGGACGTCGGCACCCTGATACTAACGGGCGCGAACACCTACACCGGCGCCACTCAAGTGAATGGTGGCATGTTCCTCATTGGCAGTGCTGGCAGTCTTGCCAACACCGCCGTGACTGTGGGAGGGATTTCGGCCACCGGCACTCCGACTTTGGGTGGAGGAGGGACGATTGGCGGAGCGACCACCATCTTCGAGGCAAACGGCGGTGCGGCAGGAACCCATGCAGTAGGGGTTGCTGGAGTCAGCAATGGCGTCGGCAGCCAGATTTTCTCAAGCACGCTTAGTTATGGAGCCGGCTCGATCTTCGAGTGGGATTTGAGCGCTGCATCCACAACCGATCCCGGGGTCGTGGCGGATGGAGCGACAGGCACCTACGACACGGTGGTGGCGAATGGCGCGGTGTCCGGTGGGGCTGCGATCTTCAAGGTAGTCCTCGGCGGCAACGCGCTTACCGATGCCTTCTGGACCTCCGACAAAAGTTGGACCAACATCTTTACGGGCAGCGGAGCTCCGGCTTTGTTGAGTTCCGTGTTCAGCTCGTTCAGTGCGACAGGCGGACTTGCCGCGGACGGCACGGTGGCGGGAGTGGGGCAGTTCACCTTCAACGGGTCCACTGCTACTCTGAACTGGACGTCCTTTTCGGCAGTGCCCGAGCCCACCAGTGCATTGGCCGGCCTGTTGCTGGGTGTTGGCCTGCTTCGTCGCCGCCGCATCTAAAGAAACTTTTTAAACTCATCCGACCGGGGGGAGTAAGATCTTTTCGGGCATGGCCAGCGCCTACGGCATCAGGGCCTGCGGCGTTGGGAATTTGAAGTTGGAGTCTTTGAATTGTCATGGCCGGCAAGAAGGACGGGGAAAAATTTGTTTTCGACCCTGGTGTCGAGAACGTGGACTCAAGCGCGATTTTCGCGCCTCCGACCAAGCTGAAATGGCGGTGCTTGAAATAGCAAACCCTGATTAATCTACCAGGTGCTAACATTCAACTGCCGGAAAACGGATTCCCACAATGGGCGGTCATGGTTTGGCCATGCCCAGTCTCACCAACACGACCCCATGAGATGCCACCTTGGCTTGGAATGTTCCGGCGAACTTTCCCTGGTCCTTCTGTCTCCACAGATCGCGCACCACCATTTGCTGGTCCTTGTCGAGCTTGAGGTCTTCCCAGCGGGCGGTGACGGTCGCTTCGTTAGGTCCAAGGTTGAACAGGCCCACGGCCATCGATCCGTCTTCCAAAGTCTTGGCATAGACGGCCAGGTCGCCCTTGCCGTTGACCCGCGTGGCGGATTTGCCCAGGGCATCCTGATCGACCGCCAGCACCTCGTCATTCGTTAGGAGACTGTAGGTAAAGTCGTCCAACTGCGCCAGGTCGCAGCCGATCAGCAAGGGGGCGGATAGCAGGCACCAGAGCGAAACGTGGGTGTATTGTTCGTCAGGCGTGAGTCGCGTCGGATGCATTGCCTCATCAATGCCGACCATTCCGAGGATCATCATGTCAGGATCATTCCAGTGTCCCGGTCCGCCATAGGGCGCCCATTTGTCCTGAGAAAACCCGATCTTTTTCAGGCTCTCCCAGTTGTCGTGGATATCGCCGGTGGTTCGCCACAAATTCGACAGCCGCTGATAGTCCTGCGCGAATTTGTGGTCGGCGCCGTTTGACAAACTATAGACGATGTCGCGTTCGCTCTTGCGCAGCGCGTCGGTCATTTCCTCCACGTGCGGAAGGTCGAGCGGATGCCAGTCATACTTGAGATAATCAACCTCCCACTCCGACCACTGGGCCACATCATTGGTGACGAACGGGAATTTCCCGAACTTCCGGATGCTGACCCTCTTTTCACGCGGCAATTGCGCCTCCTTGCCAATGCGGTAAAATTCGGTGTGATCACCTGCCTTGATCCACTCGTAAGTGCCGTCCTTGTTAGGCGATGACGAACCGATGAAGCCTGCGTAAGTTCCCTCCCATGGCGACGAATAGATGCCGAATTTCAGGCCCATTGCGTGGAGGTCCTTGCCGAGCCCGGCCATGTCAGGAAACTTTGAGTTGGGTTGGATCGCGTTGAGTTTTCCGCCGCGTTTCCCCTGCCAGCCGTCGTCGATATTTACGTAGGTCCAACCGTGCGCTTGCAATCCTCTTTCCACCATCACCTTGGCCGAGCTGAGCACTTTTTCCTGGCTTACGGAGGCACCCCAGCAGTTCCAACTGCTCCAGCCCATCGGCGGTGTTAGGGCGATCTGATCGCCCACGACGATTTTGAAAGACTTGGTCGATGAACCCAGCGCGTTCCTCGCTCCCAAGGTGACCGTATGGGTGCCCTTTTCCTTGAGGACACCCGTGATTCTGCCGGTCCGCGCGTCCACTTGCAGACCCGCCGGCAGTCCGGCCACCGCATACTCCAGTGGTGCCTTTCCGGTCGCCGGAATGGTATACAAAAATGGCGAGCCCGGTCGCACGCCGAACACGTTGGGGCCGTTGACTCGGGGCGTTTCGGGGGCGGGCGGCGTCAGGATCAACGCTCGGTCGATTTCAGCAGCTTGGAGGATGCTCGTGCATGGATGCAGATTTAGAAACACCGATCCCAGTATGACGGCGGTGTAGGTGGAAATTTGGACGCGACGGACGGAGTTTGTGAGATGGGTCATCCGGTTGATATTTTGGATTTGATCAGAGGGGGCCTCAGGAACGCTTGGGAGCTTTGTCTGGATTCCATGCCCGCGCAATGGCGCACAACTACACAGATGTAGAGTTTATTGAGGGATTTCTTCCCGCTGATAAGCGTCAGAACCAAGCTCGTATCGTCGAAGCGTCGATTGAATCGCGGTGTTGTGAATTGTCACACCATTCGGGATCCGCTGGCTTGCTCTTCAAATAGACCGTCTTCCAAAAACCATGAATTCCCTAAGTTTCTCCAAACGAAGTTTTGTCATCCTCCTTGTTTCGACCTGCCAGATGCTGAGTGCTGCCGGATTGCCCGCCAAAAACAGCTTCAACGTCCGGGACTACGGCGCCACCGGTGACGGAAAAACCTTGGACAGCCCCGCCATCAACCGGGCCATCGAAGCGGCCGCGCAAGCCGGCGGTGGAACGGTGCTGCTAACAGCAGGAACCTACCTCAGCGGATCGATCCGGATGAAGAGCAACATCAACCTGCTCATCGACGCCGGCGCTACCATTCGGGGTGCACCGCAGAACATGAACGCCTATGATGAAACCGAGCCATACACCGGTGGTGGCTGGCAGGACGGCGGCCACACCTTTTTCCGCAACAGCCTCATTTGGGGTGAAGACCTGACGAATGTATCGATCACCGGAAACGGCACGATCCACGGCGGCGGCTTGGAGCGAAACGATGACATCCTGAACAAGATGATCGGCCACGATACCTGGGAGACCCCAGAAAAAGCCAGCAAGGGAGAATTCAAACCTCTGCGCCTCGGCAACAAGGCCATCGCTCTCAAGCTCTGCCGGAACGTTCTCATCCGGGACGTGACCATCCTTCACGGAGGACACTTCGCGATTCTAACCACCGGTTGCGACAACATGACGATGGACAACCTGACCATCGACACCAACCGCGATGGCATCGACATCGACTGCTGCCGCAACGTGGTGGTCTCCAACTGCCGCGTCAATGCGCCCGGCGACGACGCGATCTGCCCGAAGAGCACCTACGCGCTTGGCCGGACCGTGATCACCGAAAATCTAACGATCACGAACTGCCAGGTCTCCGGTTTCAAGGAGGGCACCTTGATGGACGGCACGATGGTTCCAGTTAAAAACGGCAACGGCCGCATCAAGTTCGGCACCGAGTCGAGCGGCGGCTTCCGCAACTGCACCGTTTCCAACAGCACGTTCCGCGGTTGCCGCGGACTCGCGCTCGAAATCGTCGATGGTGGCATCATGGAGAACATCACCATCAGCAATCTCGCGATGATGGATGCGCAGACCTACGCGATCTACATCGTGACCGGCAAACGCAACCGCACGCCCGACCTTAAGACCGTCAGCCGCATGAAGAACGTCCTGATTTCCAATGTGGTCGCCAGCGGAGCTGATCCCATCAGCGGCATCCAAATCATGGGCCTGCCCGAGCAACCCATCGAAGGTCTTCGTCTGGAAAACATCCGGCTGATCTGCAAAGGTGGCGGCACCAAGGAACACGCCGGGAACGTCCCGATGGAACTCGGCACCGGCTATCCCGAACCCAGACAGCACAACATCATGCCCGCTTACGGATTGTTCGCGCGCCACGTCAAGGGGCTGGAACTCGCCAACATGAAGTTCACCTTCGAGAAGGAAGACTACCGCCACTCCATCCAATGCGTGGATGTCAAAGGCCTGGAGATCGACAACCTCAAGGCGAAGCTGGCCGACGGCGTCGTGGGCTGGAAATTTGAAGATGTGCCGGATGCCGTCATCCGCAACTCGCCTATTTTTCAGAAGTAACTCGATCTGATCCGAACTTAAAAAACCACTGAAACATGATCTCCAAAACCCGCCCATCATTGGCAGTTTTCTCAGCCATCGGCCTGGCCGCTGCCTTGACCGTTCCAACAAAGACCTCGGCGACGACCCCGAGCATGGACGTTCTGCCGCTTTTCACCGCGGCCAACGTGCCGGCCATGGGGCCCGGCGAGACGGAAGCGCCCGTCGGCTCGTGGTCGCAGGGAATCACGCCGCCCAATCTGCCGGGCAAGGGCCTGGCGCAGCACCCGATGCTGCTGGTGGGTGAGAACTACGACAAGATGTTCCTCATCAACGAGGGCAAGATCATCTGGACCTATCAGACCGGGACGAGCTTCGAATACGACGACGTGTGGATGCTTTCCAACGGCAACATCCTTTTCTCCCGGATGGAATACGTCGCCATGATCACTCCGGACAAAAAGGTCCTGTGGCGTTACGATTGCCATGTTCCCGGCGGTGACAAGCATACGGAGATCCACGCCTGTCAGCCCATCGGCCTGGACAAGGTGATGTTCGTGGAAAGCGGTCTGCCGCCCAAGTTGAAGGTCATCAACATCAAGACCGGAGCCGTCGAGGTGGACCAGGTGCTTCCTTACAACGCGGCCTTGGGAGCGGGGGGAATTCACCCGCATTGCCGACGGGCCCGCGTGACGGCGGTAGGAACCTATCTCATCGCCTTTCTCAACCTCGGCTACGTGGCGGAGTTCGACAAGGACTTCAAGGAGATCTGGAGATACAAGAGCACCAAGCCGTGGGCCGCGATACGGCTGAAGAATGGCAACACGCTGATCACGGACGAGACGGACAGCGTCACCCGCGAGGTGAATCGCAAGGGCGAAACGCTTTGGGAGTTCAACAGTAAAACCGATCTTCCGGCGGAGTATCAATTCACCTCCGCGCCGCAGACCTGCACGCGGCTGGCCAACGGCAACACCATTTTCGCCTCCCGCGGCCAAGGTGGCAAAGGACCGCAGCTCATCGAAGTGACGCCTGACAAGAAAGTCGTCTGGGTGATGCAGGAGTGGAAACACATCAACGGAGTCACCGCCGTGCAAATCCTGGACGATCCAGGCATCCCCGAGATTCCGGGCCAATCGGAACACTAACTGAGCACGGGGATTTTCCCGGTGGCCGTGACCACCGGCGTTTCCGTCAACTGCTTGAACCTTTATCGAACAAAATCCAATTATGAAAACTAACATTACTCCGGGAATTCTGCTTTTCCCCCTGCTCACGTGTGGCGCATCCCTTGCGCAGGCTGCCGATGAAAACAAGCCGGCTCCCCCCGAAGCCGCGGCCGCTCCCGCACCGAGCTACGCGGGCTGCGTGAAGATTTTCGATGGGAAATCCTTTGATGGCTGGGAGGCCGATCCCTCGACGTGGTCCATCGTGGACGGAGCGATGCGCGGCGTGGGCGGCTCCTCACGTCTCGCCTACACGAAGGCGGATTATGGCAGCTTCCGCCTGATCTTCACGTCGCGGATGAATCCCGTGAAGGGCGATCACCTGGGGATCCTATTCTGGGGCAACCGCCCGACAAATCCCGCCCAGCCGATGATCGACAACGCGGGCTGGCTTCAGTTCATGCCGCCGTTCGGAGGCATGTGGGACTATCATCCGCCCCAGCACAAGGACCTGAAACACGAAACCTTGACGCCGGCGCCGAGGGATTCCGCTAGTTGGCATTTGACCGAAATGTTGTGCGACCTGGAGAAAGGCACCATGCGTGCCGCGGTGGATGGCGTCGAGATCGTCCGCTACACGCATCCTCAACCCGGCGAGCGGACCAACCCGGAACAGCGGATCATTCCCGGTCCCATCGGCATGTTCCGCCACGGCGGCGGGACTTCCGAATACAAGGACATCCACGTGGAAGCGAACCCGAAGGAGGACAAGTTGCTTACGGTCAAATAGCGTAAACGCGCTACGACATCCCGAACTCATCATTCAAACATCCTTCCTTTGATTTAACCAACCTTAAAACATGTATAACATGAATCCAAAACTCCGCTCCTCACTGGCACTTTTCTCATCCATCGGCCTGCTCGCCTCAGGGGTTGGAACAGCCCAAAGCTCGGCGGCGACGCCGTGTATGGACGTTCTCCACCTCTTCACGGCACCCGAGGTGCCCGCATTCGCCCCGAGCGAAATCGCGGTTCCTGAGCTGAAGGCGGATGGGTTTGTCGCCACGGGCCTGCCCGGCAAAGGCCTAGCACAGCACCCGATGCTTTATGTCGGGGAGAACTATAACAAGATGTTCCTCGTCAAGGATGGCAAGGTCATCTGGACCTACGCCACCGGTCCTCGCCCGGAACTTGACGACATCTGGATGATGTCCAATGGCAACATTCTGTTTTCCCGGATGCAATACGTTGCCGTGATCACTCCGGACAAGAAGGTCCTCTGGCGCTACGATGCCGTTACTTCCAAAGATGCCAAGCAAACGGAAATCCACGCCTGCCAGCCCATCGGATTGGACAAGGTCATGTTCGTGGAAAATGGTCTGCCGCCCAAGTTGAAGGTCATCAATATCAAAACCGGAGTCGTCGAGGTGGATCATGTGCTTCCGCATGAAGAGTCGCGCGGTGTTCACGGGCAATTCCGCCGGGCCCGCGTCACCGCTCAGGGAACCTATCTGATTTCCTTTCTCGGACTCGACCGTGTGGTGGAGTACGACAAGGATTTTAAGGAGATCTGGAAGTATGACATCGCCAAGCCATGGGCTGCCATTCGGCTCAGGAACGGCAATACGCTCATCACTAACGAAAAAGACAGCCTCACCCGCGAAGTCAATTCCAAGGGTGAAACGATCTGGGAGTTCAATTGTATCAAAGATCTGCCGGCGGAATACCAGTTCACCTCCGCTCCGCAGACCTGCACCCGCCTCGCCAACGGCAACACCATTTTCACCTCGCGCGGCAAAGGTGGCGTGGGCCCACAACTTATCGAAGTCACCCCGGAGAAGGAAGTAGTCTGGGTGTTGCAAGATTGGAAGACCCTCGGGGATGCCACCGCCGTGCAGATCCTGGACGATCCCGGAATCCCGGAAAATCCCGGTGAATCCGAGCATTGACTCCGTCCTTCATTCCAGCCCCGGCATTTATAGCATCATGAAGAACTCCATGTTGTTGGCATTGTTGTTCCCTGCTTCGCTCTGCCATGCGCAGAAGGATTCAGGAGGGTTTGCCGCCTATCCGCTGGCAGCAGCCGAAGAGAATTCCCTGATGGCGAAATGGGAGAAGAAGCCGGTTCTCGATTCCATGGTGATTGATGACATGGAAGGTGAGGGGAGGTGGAAGGTCACCAGCATTGGTGAAATGAGTTATACCCAAGACCGCGCCAAGGACGGCAAGCAGTCGCTCCGCTTCCGCACCTCGATCCGCGATACCGCGTATTTGGGATTGCCCGAAAACCAAAGCAAGTGGGGCTCGCAGACGTTCTCGAAATCGGGCCAGGCGGGCTCTTCATCGGTGCAACTGCGGTTTGACAAGCCTCAGGATTGGTCGTCGTACAACAGGATTGCTTACTGGATCTACGTGCACCCGACGTCGTTGCCTCGGCACAATATCAACCTGGAAATCAAGAACGAGGGGAACGTGGGTAACGCCTTGAGCACCGCAAGCAGCCATTACTCCAACGACCTCAAACCGGGCATGTGGAACCACGTGCTTTTCGAGATGCCCCATCTTCAGCGCGATAAGGTAACGATGTTCAGCCTCACCCGCGAGCTCACCGGCAACAATCCCGGTGAAGACCCGATCGTTACGTATGACATCGACCGGTTGGAGATCCAGCGTGTGGTGACGGATCCCTATGAAGGGTGGACGGTCTCACCCGAAAAATTCTCGTTCAGTCATGTCGGCTACCGGCCCGGGGATTCGAAAATCGCGATGGTCGGCAGCGGCGGCGGCGACCAGTTCCAGTTGATCGATCAAGCGGACAAAGTGGTGTTTTCCGGCAAGGTCGGAATCCTTGAAAACAAGAACGGGTCGTTTCAGCATCTCGACTTCTCCGAGTTTCGGACGGAAGGGATCTATCGAATTCGCTGTGGTCGTCTCGTATCGAATCCGTTTCCGATCAACGAAAACATTTGGTTGCAGCCGGTTTTCAAGGCGGTGAACTTTTACTATTGCGAACGCTGCGGCCATGACGTGCCCGGTCTTCACAAAGCGTGCCACATGGATTGGCAGGGGTTCCGCGGAGATGTGAAAAAAGTGATCAATGGCGGCTACCACGATGCGGGCGACCTTTCTCAAGGAATCTGGCGGACTTCGATGGCGACGTTTGCCATGCTGCGCAACCTCGACGTTCTGCAGGAGCGCAAGGATGCCACCGAAGTGACTGACAGGATGCGCTCCGAGATCGTCTGGGGATTGCAGTATCTGTTAAAAACGCGGTTCGGCGACGGGTTTCACATTCATTGGTGCCGCATGCGCATGTTCACCGATAACGAAATCGGCACGGTGGACGATGTGGTGGTTCCCGCCGAGAACATCCCATGGGAAAACTTCCTCGCGGCGGCGGTAGAGATTAAGGCTGCCGGAATGCTGGAGAAATCAGATCCCGGGCTGGCGGCCGAAGCTCGTGCCGCGGCAATCGATGACTGGCAGGCCGGAGTGGCTTCACGCGCTAACTGGGATCAGGCTTCGATGGAGGAGGCTGCGTGGGGAGTCACTTCATCGTTGCTGATGCACCGGATGACCGGCGAAGATAAGTATAAGAAACAAGCGACCATTTTCGGGAAATTGCTGATGCAGTGTCAGGAACAAAGTTTTGTGAAGGGGATCCCGATCACCGGCTATTTTTACAGCGATACGAAACGCGACAAGGTCATCCACAACAAGCATACCGCGTTCGAAGAGGCTCCGATGATCGCACTGGCGATGCTGTGCGAGGATCTCCCGCAGCATGAAGACTGGATGGATTGGTATGGCTCGGCCGTTTTATACAGCGAGTTCTTCATGAAGCGGGGCAGTCAGATCGCAGCTCCCTATAACCTGTTGCCGAATTCGGTTTGGAGCAAAGCGGAGATCATGGGCGACAAGGACGAGAAACGCCGGGCGACCAGCTTGCAGCAGTTCAACGACGGCACCCGACTCAACGAAGACTATGTATTACGGACGTTTCCGATCTGGAGCGACTCCTTGTTTCATGGCAATACAAATATCCAACTGTCCAACACCTGGCCACTCGCGGAAGCCGCCAAGTTGCGGAATGACGCGGATGGCATGAAGCTGGTCGGAAAACAACTGGAGTGGGTTCTCGGGGCCAATCCATTCGGACAAAGCCTCATGTATGGCGAAGGCTATGATTTTGCACCCCAGTATGCCTACTGCCTGAAGGACATCGTAGGTTCGTTGCCCGTCGGAATGGACAGCCGATCAGGCGACCAACCGTATTGGCCGGCCACAGTCAGCGCCACTTTTAAGGAAATCTGGATGGAACCGGTGAGCCGCTTCTTGGGTGCGGTGTCGGCTTATACATCGCCCAAACAGGATTCCGGCAAGGATCTGGAATTGCAGATCGAATCCGTGCAATCGGACAAGGGCGTCGTGGCCGTAACCTTGACTCTCAATGGAACTGGCAAACACTCGATCGGATTGAAGGCCTTCAACGCGAATTCGGGGTTTAGCGGCAATCAGATCGAACTAGCCGAAAGCAAAACGGAAACGATCCTGCTGGAACTCAATGTCACCGACATGAGCAAACCATACGTCGCGGTGGTTTCAGTGGATGGAATCCCCGCTTTACGGAAGGAAATCGTGGGATCCTATAGTAATCCGGCGATTCTATCCAAGCGCTTGTCTGAATAATAGGTCGTGGTTGCTATCCATTTGGGGAGTTTTCGGGATCAGTCGAAAGTATGATTTCTCCAGCTCCGTTCTGATGGATTCCAATCTTGATCATGATGAGGATTTCAAAGGTGAAACTGGCTCCATTCCGCGTGAGGTCGCGCCGCATGACCTGTGTGCTGGCCGCCGTGGCCGCCGTCGCGAGCTCATCTCAAGCCGTCATCGCCAAAGAACTCTTATGGTCGCTGGCACCCGTGATTCGTCCGGCGGTCCCGGAAGGCGAGGCGGCCCTGACGAATCCGATCGACCGGTTTCTCGAAGCGGAACGCGCCGCCAAGGGGCTCAAGGCGGTGGGTCCTGCGGACAAGCTCACCTTGCTGCGCCGTGTTCATCTTGATCTTACCGGACTGCCACCATCGCCCGCGGAGCAGGAAGCCTTCCTCGCGGACACCTCGCCGGATGCTTATGAAAGGGTGGTGGACGGGCTTCTGGCCAGCGAGCAACACGCGGTGCGATACGCACGGCATTGGCTGGATGTCCTGCGTTATGCGGATGTGGATGAAAAGATGGGGCCGGGATCGGGGATTCACCTCTGGCGCGACTGGGTTATCAACGCGCTCCGTGACGATCTTCCCTATGACGATTTCGTGCAGCTCCAACTGACCGGCCGCCGCGTCAATGAAAGGACCCAGATGTCGGACACCGGTTTCCGGTCGCGCAAGGAACCGAGGCCGGGTGATATTTTCGCGCTTGGATTCCTGTCCCGGGGCGTGGGGGCGGATCCTCAGGATCTCGCCGTCAACGCGGTGGATACGGTTTCGACGGCATTCATGGGGCTGACCGTCGGTTGCGCGAAGTGCCATGATCACAAGTTCGATCCCGTCTCGCAGGTCGATTATTATTCGATGAAGGCGTTGTTCGATCCGCTGGTGCTTAAAAAAGTGAATCTCGCGAGCGCCCAGGATCTCGTTACCGCCGGAAAGGCGATGGAGGAGACGCAGAAAAAGCGCGCGCCGTTCGAGAAGGAACTCGCCGCATTCCTCGATCCCCACAAGACGAAGCTCCGCGAGGAACGGATCGCGATGCTCCCCCCCGAAGTGCAGGTGATCATCCGCAAATCCGAGAAGGAGCGGACCGTGGAGGAGCAAAAAATCGCCGATGACTACTTTCCGATTCTCCGCATCGACAATGACAAGATCGAGGAAGCGCTGCCTGCCGAGGCGATCGGCACGTATCGCGATTTGAAAAAACGGGTCGATGAGGCAGGGCGGGGGATCAGCGCTCCAGAACTACCCGCATTCAACACGGTTGATGTGGACCGCGGCCGCGAGCAGTTGAAAAGCTATCTCCTCACCAGCGGTGATCCGACCCGTCCCGAGCTTCAGAACGAGGTCAAACCGGGCTGGCCCTTCGCCAACGGCGAATATGATTTCCGCGACGGGCGGATCGAGGCGTTCGCGGATTGGCTGACAAATCCCTCCAACCCGCTCTTCGCCCGCGTGGCGGTCAACCGCCTCTGGCAGTGGCATTTCGGTCTTGGGCTGCAGAAGCTTCCGAGCGACTTCGGCTTTCAATCCGATGGCCCCTCGCATCCGGCATTGCTCGACTGGCTGGCTTCGGAATTTGTGAAGCAGGGCTACAGCATGAAGCAGATGAATCGGGTGATGGTGACCTCGCAGGCCTATCGAATGAGTTCCGAAGTGCCGGCGGAATCCCTCGCGAACCAGAAGATCGATCCGGATGACACCTTTCTCTGGCACTTCAGGCTGCAGCGCCTGGAAGCTGAACCGGTCTGGGACTCCATCCACGCTGCGGCTGGCAGTCTCGATTTGCAGGTCGGCGGCCGTTCCTTCGATCCAAGCGGCGGCGGACAAGGACGGCGCGGCGGAGAAGAGGCCTCGAAAGTCACGGTTTCCACGAAACGCCGTGCCGCCTACATGATCCGTGGCTATGCGCCGAGCCGCGATGTGACGCCCGGCTTCCTCCAGTCTTTCGATGTGGACGACGGACGTGTTCCGTGCCCGGTCCGGACCCAGACGGTCACCGCGCCGCAATCGCTGTTTCTCATGAACAGCCCGGAGATCGAAACCGCGACCACCGAACTTGCCGCCCGCTTGAAAAACGAGTCCAGCGGCGATTTGAACCGCGCGATCGATCTGGCCTACCGCCTGACCATCGCCCGCCCTCCGAGCCCGCCGGAAATCGACCGTGCGGCCGCCTACCTTGAGAACAACCCCGAGCGCCTCAAGCAGCTTTCCTGGCTCATCTTCAACCTCGATGAATTCACCTATGTCCGGTAACCCATTTCCTTGCGGACGCATTTCGCGCCGGAACTTCCTCTTCCAAGCAGGCGGTGGATTTCTTGGGACCGCGCTTGGCGGCCTATGGGCGCAGGAGGGCGAAATCAAGGACGCGATCCTAGGTCCTCATTTCCAACCCAAGGCGAAGTCCGTCATCTTCCTGTTCATGTGCGGCGGGGTCAGCCATATCGATACCTTTGACCCAAAGGGCAACGACCATGCCGGCAAGTTCATCGACGCCATCGGCTTCGGCGACAATCAGGCAGCGATGAAACGTCCGGTCATTCCCTGCCTGCGGACGTTCACCCGCTATGGGAAATCCGGCATCCCGGTGTCCGATTGGTTTCCGCATGTCGGCGGGGTCATTGATGATATCTCGGTCGTCCGCTCGATGTGGTGCCACGAATCTAACCACTTTCCCGCCGTCATCGAAACCTGCACCGGCCACCGCGGCCGCGCGTTCGAGCATCCCACATTCGGCAGTTGGATTTCCTACGCGCTGGGCTCCGTGAATCGGAACCTGCCAACCTTCGTCAACATCGGCCGGCCGTCCTCACCGGTCCAACTCACCGGCGGCTACCTCGGCGCATCGGTCGCTGCCACGCCTTTCCAAGCCGGTGAAATCCCGATTCCAAACCTGCATCTGCCCAAGGGCAGTTCCAGTGCAGAACGCGACCGGCAGGCGCAGGTGCTCCATGAGATGAACCAGGAATTCCGCCAACGCTATGCGGTCAATTCCGACATCCAAGCCCGCGCCAAGGCTTACGAACTTGCCGCCAGCATGCAGATGTCGGCTCCGGAGGCCGTCGATTTCTCGCGCGAGCCGGACCACGTGAAGGAGCTGTATGGCATCGACCGCCCGGAGACCGCGGAATTCGGCAAACAGCTTCTCCTCGCCCGCCGACTCTCCGAACGCGGTGTCCGCTTCATCCAAATCTGCAACTCCGGCGGCGGCAACGGCGGCTGGGATGCCCACGGCGACATGAAAACCCATGAGCCGCTCTGCCGTGCCACCGACAAGCCGATCGCCGGCCTCATCAGGGACCTCAAACTGCGCGGCATGCTCGACGAAACCATGGTCGTCTGGACCAGCGAATTCGGCCGCACGCCCTGGTCGCAAAACACCACCGGCCGCGATCACAACCCGAAAGGTTACAGTTGCTGGCTCGCCGGTGGCGGCATCAAGGGCGGGGTGGTCCACGGCGCGACGGACGAGGTCGGCTACAAGGCCGTGGAAAGCCCCCACTACTACAGCGACCTCCACGCCACGATTCTCCGGCAGCTCGGGATCGATCATACCAAGATGGAAGTCCCGTCCCTCGGCACCGTTTCGCGTCTCGTCGAACACGGCGGACCGATTAAGGAGATCATCAGCTAGTCGATTTCAAAATGAGCAGTCTGTGGACAAGGGAAACACTCTCCAAATCAACAGTTTGAACCGACTCCACATGCAAAACTTACAATTCATGAAATACCTAACAATGATTACCCGTGGTTCCATCATCCTGCTTGCTGCCACAAGCCAGCTGCTGGTTGCCGCTGAATTGCCCGCAAGAACCCACTACAGTGTCCGCGAATACGGCGCGACCGGTGACGGAAAGACACTGGACAGCCCGGCCATCAATAAGGCGATCGAGGCGGCCGCTGCCGCCGGTGGCGGAACAGTGCTGGTGCCTGCGGGAACTTATTTGAGCGGTTCGATCCGCATGAAGAGCAATATCCATCTGAAGCTCGATGCGGGGGCCACCATTCTCGGCGCGCCACAGAGCATGAATGCCTATGACGAAACCGAGGAGTTTCCGGGAATCGCCTATCAGGACGGCGGACACACTTACTTTCGCAACAGCCTTATCTGGGGCGAGAATCTGACCAACGTTTTCATCACCGGTCTCGGCACGATTCATGGCGGCGGATTGACCAAGGATTCCGGCGTTCTCGACGAAATGTGCGGCTACAATGATTTCCTGAAACCGAGGACCAAGACCTACCCGCCCGTGCGACTTGGTAACAAGGCCATCGCGCTTAAGCTTTGCAGGAATGTCCTGATCCGCGACGTGACGATGGCCCATGGCGGCCATTTCGCGATTCTTGTTACCGGTTGCGACAACCTAACCGTGGACAATGTGACCATGGACACCAATCGCGACGGCATCGACATTGACTGCTGCCGCAACACGGTGGTTTCCAACTGCCGCATCAATGCGCCGGGCGACGACGGGCTTTGCATCAAGAGCACCTGCGCACTGGGCCGGACGGTGATCACCGAGAATCTAACGATCACGAACTGCCAGGTGACGGGCTTCAAGGAAGGCACGCTGCTGGACGGCACACTGCAGCCGGATCGCTGGGGACAGGGTCGCCTCAAGTTCGGCACCGAAGCGAGCGGCGGCTTCCGCAACTGCACCATCAGCAACTGCACGTTCCGCAATTGCTGGGGCCTCGCCCTTGAAGAGGTCGATGGAGGCATCATGGAGAACATCACGATCAGCAATCTCACCATGATGGATATCGCGAGATACCCGATCTACATCACGACCGGGAAACGCAACCGCACGCCGGACCGTGAGAGCGTCAGCCGGATGAGGAACATTCTGATTTCCGACGTGATCATCACCGGGGCGACTCGCACGAGCGGCATTCACATCGCGGGTCTGCCGGAGCAACCTCTGGAAGGCCTGAGATTGCAGAATATCCGGATTGTTTACGAAGGCGGCGGCACCAAGGAGCAGGCGAACTTGATTCCCAAGGAACTGGGACGGGGTTATCCGGAACCGACCGACGTGATGCCGGCCTACGGATTGTTCGCGCGGCACGTCAACGGATTGGAGCTGGCGAACGTCACCTTCAGTTTTCTCAAGGATGAATTCCGGCCCGCCATCCAATGCGTGAATGTGAAAGGGCTGGAAATCGACAATCTCAAGGCGCAACTGGCGGAAGGCGTTGCCCCGTCAAAATTTGAGGAAGTGTCCGATGTGGTCATACGGAATTCCCCCGTGCTGAAGTGATGAACCTTTCATGCAGCCGCATGCTCGCCTGCAAGGTCTGCACGGCGAGTCAATTTCCAATACCTGATCCACATGCATTCTGTCACCGCCCGATTGATTCGGAGCAGCGCTCTCGCACTGCTTTCGTTGCCCGTCCTCCCCGTCGCCGCCTCCGACTGGCAACCTGTTTCCGGGAAAATGATGACGCGATGGGCGCGCGACGTTACGCCGCAAAATGTTTGGTTGGAGTATCCCCGCCCTCAGTTCGAGCGGAAAAACTGGGCGAACCTGAATGGTTTATGGGATTACGCTGTCACGCAGAAGACAGCGGCCCAACCTACGGATTGGTCCGGGAAAATCCTGGTGCCCTTCGCGATTGAGTCCAGCTTGTCGGGCGTCGGCAAGCCGTTCCTGCCGGATCAGGCGCTGTGGTATCGGCGCGGGGTGACGTTGCAACCCCAGAGCGGCCACCGCTTCCTGCTGAATTTCGAAGCGGTGGATCATCAGGCCGCGGTCTGGGTGAACGGCCAACTGGTCGGCGAGCACATCGGAGGGAACACGGCTTTCAGTTTAGACATCACCAAGGCCGCGAAGAAGGGCGACAATGAAATCACCGTGCGTGTGTGGGATGAAACCGGAGGCATTCAATTGATAGGCAAACAAACGCTGAAGCCCGGAGGCATCTTTTATAATGCCGTGTCGGGTATCTGGCAGACCGTCTGGCTGGAGGAAGTGCCTAGCAGCTATTTGAAGGACGTAAAACTGACTACGGCAATTACTCCGGCCACCATCACGGTGAAGCCCGGCGTGGCTGGCGGGATGACCAACGGCAAGGTGCGGGCGACAGCTTGGCTCAAGGGTAAAAAAGTAGCGGCGGTGGAAGGCTCCGGTGAATTGAAACTTGCGATTGCCGACGCCAAGCTCTGGTCGCCCGCGCATCCGGATCTTTACGACCTGCAAATCGAACTGCTCAATGCGAAGGACGAGGTGGTGGAGTCCGTGAAGTCCTACGCGGGGATCCGCGAGGTAGGGAAACGACGCGACGCGAATGGCAACTGGCGCTTCACCCTGAACGGCGAGGAGATTTTCCACTTCGGCCCGCTTGACCAAGGCTGGTGGCCTGATGGGTTGCTCACGCCACCTTCCGACGCTGCGATGCGTGCGGATATTGAGTTTCTCAAGGAGGCGGGCTTCAACATGATCCGCAAGCACATCAAGGTGGAACCCCGCCGCTATTACGCCCATTGTGATCGCATCGGCATGTTGATCTGGCAGGATCAGGTGGCTTGTCTGGGCAAAACATCGGACGGCACGTCCCTGAGCCCCAAGTGGACCCGCCTCGCGCCAAATCCTCCGGAAGCGGAATGGTCTGATGCCGACCACGCGCAATGGATGAGGGAGATGAAGGCAATGATGGATGAGTTGCACAACCAGTCCTGCATCGCCGTGTGGGTGCCGTTCAACGAAGCGTCGGGCCAGCATCGCACCCTCAAGGTGGGCGAGTGGGTGGACGCCTACGATCCGACCCGGCTGGTGAACACCGCCAGCGGCGGAAATTTCTGGCCCGTCGGAGATGTGGCGGACTTTCACAGCTATCCGAATCCTTCGTTTCCGTTCGAACAGGAACGGTTCAACGATTACGTCAAAGTGGTCGGTGAATATGGCGGCCTCGGCTGGCTGGAGCCGGGACATATCTGGGACGAGAAGAGACAGAACTGGGGGTATGGCAAAATTTCCAAAACCAAGGAGGAACTATTCAGCCGCTACGAAAAGACGGTGGACCTTCTGGCGGATCTCAAGAGCAAGGGCGTTTCCGCCGGTGTCTACACGCAGACGACCGACGTGGAGGATGAGTGCAATGGCCTGATGACGTATGACCGCGCCGTCATCAAAATACCGGCCGCCAAGCTGGCGGAGTGGCACAAACGGTTGGCTGGCGTCAGTAATGGGCAGTGAGGAGAAAAGAGACTGGTTCAGCAACGGATTGCGGAAGGACGGCACAGCCCATGCTCGCCCTTTCCGCCGGTGACGCAATAATGCATGCCTCCGGAGAACCGATCGAGGTAATGGCTGATTGCGGATTGTCCGCGCGACACGTCGAAGGATTGGAACTAGCGAACATCACTTTCAGTTCTACGGCGGACGATTTCCAGCCCTCCATTCAATGCGTGGATGAGAAAGGGCTGGAAATCGACAATCTCAAGGCACAACTGGCTGATGGAGTCGCCGCGTCAAAATTTCAAGACGTGTCCGATGTCGTGATACGCAATTCCCCGATCCTTCAGCGGTAATTCAACATTCACCTGGCCGAACTTCGACACATCGGGTGATTACTATTGTCCTCTCAGTTCTTCGGAGGTGTAAGGGTTCAGGCGGGTCTTTGAATCAGCTCTCCACTTGGCCACATCTTCCATCTTGAGCGGGGCTTTCCAGTTGCCCCAGCGGAATCCGATATAATTGGCGAGAGCGGCGAGTTGGTCGTCTTTGTACATTCCTCCCAACTGCGGCATGATCCCAGCGGCATAGGTTTCTCCTTCCCCTAAAGGGCCTTGGAGACCTTTCAACATCACGCGGACCATGTATTCCCCATCTTTCACGCGGTCGTTTTTGGCAAACAGCGGTGCCATCAGGGCTCCGTCGACTTTCAGGCCGTTTTCACCATCACCATGGCATTCGGTGCAAAGACCCGCGTAGAGAGTGTAGCCGTCGCGGTAATTTTCCAGATGGCGCGGTAGCTTTTCACTGGCTTTTTTCAGGAGGGCGATCGAGCCGTTGTTAGGATTTTTGATTACGAGTTCCCCAAGTGTTTTCGCCGAGGAAGGGGTGTGGATCTTCTTCAATGTGACGTAGAGCTGGCTAAGGACGGTGGACGAAGAGTCCTGCACCAACCCGGCCAGGAGATTTTCTAGCCGCGGTTCCTTCGCAACCATCGTTTCCGCAATCGCAACGGCGGTGGTTCTAACATTTTCGTCTTTGTCCTTGAGAGCGATGCCGACTTCCGCCGGCGTCAGGCTTCCGAAAGCCTGCAAGGACCTCAAGGCCAGCATGCGGGCAAAGCCATTGCCTTCAACGAGCGTCTTGCGGAGCGCGGGCGTCGCCTCAGCATCTTCGCGGCAGACGATCAGCTTGTGCGCGGTATCCCGCCACCAGCCGTTGCGGTGGCCGAGGTATGGGACCAATTCGGCGCTCGTTTTTTTCGAAAACTGCGGGCGGGGATCGAGCAATGCCTTGTTTTCCGGGACGAGCCGATAGATACGTCCGCGCCGGTTCACGCCGAGCATGTTCCATTCTTTCGCGCGGTGGTAGCGGGCGAGCCAGGCAGGTTTCGGATTCTTCGTGCGTTCGGTTGGGAACCACTCGGCCTCCTGAACGATCCCGCGGGACATGTCCGCCATGTACAAACCGCCATCCGGCCCCATGTCGGTCCACACGGGTCTGAAATACGTATCCGGACTGCGGATGAATTCAGTGTCTTTGAAATCAGGATGAGGCACGGCTTTCGGCAAGCCCCCTTTTTCCTCGAAGGTGAGGATTTTCACCATCCGGCGAACGGGATCGGGGATCACGTAAGAACCATACCAACGTCCGAACTGGGTGCTGCGCAACATCGACTGGCCGCCGGTGGCGGTCACTTCCCGACCCGGGTCGGTGGCGTCATCGACTTCGCAAATAAAATTCGCTTTCTTGATCGCGCCATCGGACGGAGGATTGACGGGTGAATAACCTCCAAGGCAGAGCCAATCCTTGATCGGATGATTGTTGTGGCTGGCGAAAATCCTGCCGACATCGTCACGGGCGAGTCCCCATTGGCCGTAGCGCTGGATGTCACGTTCGGCGTGGAGTTTGCCATCCTTGAAACGAAGCACGCGACCGGTTTCGTAAATCCGGTTGTCCGCATTCCACAGCAGGGAGTTGTCTTGATGCTCGATGTTTCCGCCGACGCGGCTGCCTTGGACGGCGATCTCCTTGCGGTCTGAGACGCCATTTTTGTCGTCATCGTAGAACGCCCAGATCGTGCTGTCGTTAGACATTCTCACCAGAACGCGGTCATGCAGGGCGATGATGGACCGGGGCAGCATCAAGGAATCCGCAAACACCGTCCGCTTGTCCATTTTGCCGTCTCCATCGGTGTCCTCCAGTTTCACCACACGGCTTCGCGGCTCGAATTGGCCCGTGGCGTACTGATCCTGCATGTAGGTAAGCCATTCGCAGACATAGAGCGCGCCATCCGGATCGAAGGCGAAGCAAACAGGCTCCTGCACCATGGGCTCGGAAGCCACGAGTTCGATTTTGAAACCTTTAGGGACCTGGATCAGCTTCATGCTTTCCTCCACGCTGAGTGGCTTCAAGGTGCCTTCTTGCGTGAGGTTTGGACTGGCGAATTCCCCCGCATTGGCGGTGATGCCTAGGCACGCGGCGATCAGACCGACGGCGATGCGAATTTTCGATGGGGGGAGATCGACCACCGATTTTGCGCAGCGCAGATTTCCGAGCTGTTTTGGGGAAGTTGTCATTAATAGTTTTGGAGCTGGGGAAGTCGGATGTGAGTATCCGGCGTCATGAGTTCTGATTCCGTTGCGACAACGATCCGGGAAACTGCGGACGCGTATCGCGAGCGTCAATCCCGGTTGCATTTCAGGACTATAACCTCTCCAATTGGAGAGAAATCCCGGAGGCTCGCCTGTCGCGTTGACCCTGCCAGCTCAGCTAAGCAGTCTCACGTCCGGAGCAACCCATTCTCTCAATATAACCGGATCCTCCTAGTTCCGGACGCTCCACGAGAGGTTGCGGGTGAATCCTCTTTATCATTCTATCCATTCATGAAAGGCACCCTCGTTTACCTGACTTCATCGCTATTGGTTCTTGGCGGAGTCATGCAACAACCACTGAAAGCGGAAAATTTGATTCCGACCAATCCCGGAAAAGCACCCAACTATTTCTGCACTTGGAACATCCAAGGCTACGTCTTGAGTTACGCCAAAGGGAAACTCCGCGACGCGATGACGGAGGAGAACATGTTCGGCTCTAAAAAATACCAGGGCTGGGTTGACCTGTTTCCCCGTATCCGTGGCGATCTCTATTTCGTCATGGATGATTCCTGGGATGTGGATTTCAAAAACTACGACTACGGCACGGACCTTCTGAATCCGGTTCGCTTCCCCAACTATGCCTCGACAGGAACCGAGCAGGAAAAGTTCAAGAAGCTCAACGATGCCGTGAAGGCGAAAGGCTGGCGTGCGGTCGGGGGTTGGATAGCCGCAAACAAATCCAAGGCCGCCAAGGACACGAGCGATCACGACTTCTTCGCGGAGCGTTTGAAATGGATGGAGGCGGCAGGCTGGGGCTATCTGAAGGTGGACTGGGGCACGAATTCAAAGAGTGCGAAATGGAGACGGGAACTCACCGAATGGGGACAAAAATATGCTCCTAACATTTGGGTCGAGCAGGCCATGATCTTGAGCTGCGTTCCCTTCTCTGACGTCTATCGAACCTACGATGTCGAGGTGATCACCGCGATTCCGGTGACACTGAACCGGGTTTGCGACGGCATCAAACAGGTTGCCGAGCCGGGTGCCAAAGCCCTGATCAATTGTGAGGACGAGCCCGTCATCGGCGCGGCCCTCGGCTGTGCCATCGGGGTCATGCGGCATCCGTTTGCGGGTGATCTACCCGACGGCAAACAGGATTTTGCCTTCCCTCCCGTCACCCGCGATGTGAAACGCTCCCTCAATGAAATCGAGCGCGGTGTGTTGTGGCATCGGGTGGCCCCGCCGTTCGCGGTGGATGGCAAGGTCAATATCGACGAAACGAAATTGAACGACAGTTGGTGTTTCCAAGAGCGTGAAGGCTGGGCGACCACAAAGGCTGGCAAATGGTCCAGAAACTCCGCGCCTGCCAGAATCAGTCGCGGTCTGCCACTGCCCACGGTGAAGGTGGATTCCACGGAAGCTCCGTTCGTGATCGCATCCCGCAATCCCAATGGCGCGCTCACCGTGGCCACCTTGGGACGGACCATCTGTGCCAGGCCCGAGGACCGGAAGTATGGCACACCCTTGGCTGATATCACGCTTGAGGCAGGCAAACTGACGGGTCCTATCGGAATCTTCGGCCATTACAAATCACTCACCCTGACCTTTGATGAGCCAATGACAGGCCGTAAGATCCTGGCTCAGGACATCCTGGACATGCAGGCGAAGGACATCACTTCGCAAGTCACCATCAAGGACAACAGCATCACCCTGCCGGGGAGCCTGATCAAACGCATCGGTCTGGAGAAAGCGGACAAGGGCGACAAGTCGGATCCGGGCATGGTAATTGCCATCTCCGGCGCTCAACCTCCGGCACCTGCAGGTGTGAAGCCGCAGTAATTTTTACGGATCTAACTAAAATCTGCCCGATGAAATCGCAAAGGCGGGCGCACAGGGCGCACAGAAGATGCTGGATCGCTACGGAATCAACTACCTGTCGATAGAGACTCCCGGCGGCCACGTCTGGGCAAATTGGCGACATTACCTGAGCGAGTTTGTCACGCTGCTTTTCCGCTAGGTGATGTTAGCGCAAGTTCGCGGTGCCGGACGCGACCCCCTAAAGTCGAACCTTCTGCACAAAACCATCCCTGAACACTCGTAAACGGATCTTTCCCCATGAAACACACTACCATCCTTGCCACCCTGTTCTCCGCCGCCGTCTGCCTGTTGCACGCGGAAATCCCTATCAAACCCGGCGAAAAAGTCGCTTTTCTGGGCGACTCGATCACCCAAGGAGGCCAGAACAGCCCCGGCGGTTACGTGCAGTTGGTCGGCAGCGGCCTCGCCGCCAATTCCGTGAAAATCGAAATCATCGGTGCCGGGATCAGCGGCCATAAATCCAACCAAATGCTGGAACGTTTGGATCGTGATGTATTGAGCAAGAATCCGCAGTGGATGACTTTGAGCTGCGGCGTCAACGATGTCTGGCATGGCGACAAAGGCGTGTCGCTGGAGGATTACAAAAAGAACATCGCCGCCATCGTCGACCAGGCCCAGGCCGCCGGGATCAAGGTCATGATCCTGACCTCGACCATGATTCGCGAGGATCAATCGAATGCCGAGAATCAGCGGCTCGTCGCCTACAACGAATTCCTCCGGGCTCTGGCTACGGAGAAGAAATGCCTGTTAGCGGATCTCAACGCCGAGATGCAGGCGGCGATTGGGGAAGCTGCCAAAACCCGCCCTTCCAAAGGCAACTACATGACCACCGATGGCGTCCACATGGCCTCCGCCGGCAACCTGATGATGGCCGTCGGTGTGCTCAAGGGACTCGGTTTAAACGCCACCGAACTCGCCAAAGCGAGGGAAGCGTGGCTTGATGTTCCTAACACCTCGAACATTACCGCGAAAACGAATCTTACCCTGCGCCAATCGCAACAACTCGAGAAGATCGCCGCCAGGCGGAAAATCTCCGTGGATGCGCTGATCAACGAAGAACTGGCCAAGCTTGTAACGTCCTTGGCGAAATCCGCCGGCCGCTAGTGTTCGCACAGATGTTGGGTGTCACGCCCAACGGCGATTGGCGGTTTGAAAACCATGACTACCCAACCTTGATGAAATCCGGTTCTTGCTACCTAACCGCATTGCTCGGAATGGGCGTGTTTATCTGTTTTTCCGCACTCGCTGCTCCGTGCAGCGCGGCAACCGGCGATGCCCGCCTTTCCCCTGGCGTGCCCCTGCTTGTCCTGCCTGGAACTCCATCGTCAGTGAGAATGGCGGTGGCGGATTTGCAGCGTGACTTGGAAAAGGTTCTCGGCAAGCCATCGCCCATCATTGAGGAGACGAAGGATTTACACGGTCGCCCGGCCATTGTGATCCTAACCGATGGTTCGACCCAGTCCGCCTGGCATGAAGCGGCTGTCACGGGTCGCGAGGCCCATGGGATTCATTCACGAGAGATCGACGGACAGAATTGCGTCGTGCTTGAGGGCGCGGATCCACGCGGCGCGATTTACGCCATCTATTCGTTTTCGGACGAGTTCCTCAACATTCCGCCGCTTTGGTATTGGGCGGACTGGATTCCGACTCGGCGCGAGGCGATTGAAATTCCTGCCGGCACTAACCGGATTTACCCACCCGCTCATGTGCGCTGGCGGGCATGGCTCAACAACGACTCTGACTTCCTTGAGCCGTGGCAAAAGCGAACCCCGGAAAACGATCACGCGATGATCGAAACCGTGCTCCGGCTGAAATACAACACGTTCGAGTTAGGCGGCGTCGCAGACCTGAAGCAGGACGCCCCGCGCTATGCGGTCCGTGCCGATGCTGCCAAAGCCCACGCCCGCGGTCTGGTCATCACGCACCACCACACGTCGCCGCTGGGGTCGGGTCTATCGAGCTGGGAGAACTTCTGGAAACACGAGGGCAAGGAGGTGCCACCGCTCTCGGTCCGGAACGTTGAGAATCTGAAAACGTTCTGGCGCTATCATGTCGAGACCGCGAAGCGAGCCGGCCTTGAAGTCGTATGGACGGTCGTTTTCCGAGGCTCCCGCGACATCCCATTTTGGGAAACCTTCAAGGATGCCCCGACCGAACCGGCGGATCGGGCGCATGTGATCAACGAGATGTTGCAGGCTCAGGTGGCGATCGTGAAGGAAGTCACGGGCGACCCGTCGCCGAATCTCCGCACGACTTTTTACAATGAGGGAACGACGCTTCTAACTGCCGGGCTGCTGCACCCGCCCGCCGAACCCTCGCTCATCTGGAACTTCGTCGCCGCGCGGCGCGATCACTTTCCGACGGAATTCGTGCGCAACCTCAAGCCCGTGCCCGGTCGCCAGCTCGGCTACTACCTGAACTTCCAGTTCACCTCGACCGGTTCCCACCTGGCACCCGCGGAGGGACCATGGAAAATGGCGGCGAATTACCGAATTGTCGAAGCCGCCGGCACAGAGCCGCTCGCCTTCACGGTGGTGAATGCCGGCAACAACCGCGAGCATCTCGCCGAACTATCCGCCAATGCGGAAATGATGTGGCGGTTCAAAGAGTTCGAAGCCGACGCGTTTCTCCGAAATTTTTGCACCCGGTATTATGGAGCGGATCACGCGGCCGACCTCGCTGCGCTGTATCGTGACTACTATCAATCCTTCTGGAGGCAAAAGCAGCCCGACATTCCTGGCTTCGATAGGCAGTATATTTTTCAGGACATGCGCTACGCGCGGGCCACCGAGATGCTGCTCAAGGACATTGCCGCGAACGTCAGCCGGCCGAATCCGCTAGAAGGACATCCGCTCGACAATTCAAACACAGGCAGCGTCGGCTATTTCCGCGTCGAACCGCAGCCGGGAGATAGGAACCAGCTCGACGCGCTGCTCCGCGGAACCGCGGAGTCCGGGACGGAATTCGCCACGGTCGTAGCCCGCGCGACCGCCGCCCTGCCATCTACAGGGCCGGGACGATTGCTCTTTAACGACAACCTCCTGGTTCGGGCTAAGATCATGGCGGCCCTTAACGCCCTTCTCCATGAAACCACGCTGGCCTATCAGGCGCAGGCGGATCGCCCCAAGATGAAGCGCCACCTTGAGGCCGCAATCTCAGCCGCCGACAAGGTGAAAGAGGCGCTCGACGAAACCAAACACGGCACGTTCGGCGAATGGTATGATAGCGATCAAAAATTTGGCCTGGCACCTCTCCGCGCGAGTTTTAAAAAGGAATGTGACCGCGAGCAGTAATGCGGGGCGGTCGCGGATGGCAAGACTGCCTCATCGGTAAATTCTCTCCACTTGTGCAGCTAGTCGCCCACTTGGGCAGGCTATAGAGTCTGCGCCCGACCCACGGTGGTCCCTATACTTGAAACCCATTTGTTGATATCGCGAAAAAATTGCGAATCGCAGGATCCGCGCAAGTTTGCACCCCAATCGCAGAGAGAAACCCTATCGAATGTCATTCGCCTCATCCATTGACCACAAGCATCTGAAGCGTTCGGGAAATCAGGCGCTCCTGCTGTTTTCAGCAGCGCGAATTGGCCTTGCCGTTTTTTTGCTGAACACGGCTGCGCAGGCCCAGATTGCCATTCAAGACGGCAGCCCGCTGACGATCACGCACTCGACGGGAACCGCATTGAGCCTGCCGTTAACGGTGACAGCGGGTGCCGGAGTCCTGGTGGTCATACTGGAAGACAAGGGAGCCAGTCTCCCCGAACCCACCACACTGACATGGAACGGCCAAACGTTGGTCCGCGAAGTTCAGACGGCCTACACGCCCTCCGCCCTGCGCAGTATCGCCATCTATCACCTCTACAATCCTCTGCCCGGCACGGCCAACATTACCGGAACCCTGGGGGCCGGCGTCAGCGATAAATGGGTGACCGCCTACACGCTCACCGGTGTGGACACCGACATCGCTCCAATCACCCGCAGCGTGAATACCGGCAGCAGCACCACCGGAGTGACGAGTTTGAGCGTGAATGCCAGTGGGGTGGCGGCCGGCTCATGGGCGACCGTGAGTTCCGTATTTTCCAACCTCGGCACGGTCACCATCACCGGCACCGGTGGCACGGCGACCACGGTTTCGGATGCGGGTTTCGCGACCACGGTGGCGACCGCCGGATATGTGGCGGGGTTGAGCGCCGGATCGGTCACTCTGACTCAAACATTTGTCCCCAATGCCGGGGTCGGTGCGCAAAAATCGAATTTCGCGGTAGCGATCTTCACCCCTACGTCTGCCGCCACTGTTTACACGCCCCAACGGTTCGGCATCAAGTTTCTCGGAAATACGACTTATCCCGTCAATACCACGGCCGGCGTGGTGCCGATGCCGAACTGGAACAACATCGACAACGGCTCCTTCACCACCGGCAGCATCCTTTCGAGTGACGGATCGGCTTCCGCCACGCTGACCATCAGCGGTTCCGGCGGCGACCGTGAATGGAAAAGCGGAGTTTACCCGGATGGCGGAAATTTCTCCCTTCTATATGGCTATCAGGATGCCGCCCGGAACGAGCCTGCGACCAATGTGATCAGCGGACTGACCCGGACGGCGTACGACATCTATCTGTACACCGGCGGGGAGGAAATCCGGCCGGCCGCCGCGGGCCAATACCTGGCGAATTATACCATTAACGGCACTACCTATTACACCGCCACCAAAGACGGTCGCAGCGCTCTGTGGAATATCGTTCAAGGCACTACCGTCCCGACAAATTCCAATGAATATCCCTCCACGCTGGCTCCGGGCCACTACATCCGCATCAACAATGTCGTGCCCGTGGGTGGCGCGATCACCATCGCCGCAAACACCGACAACCTGAGTTTTCGTTCCCCGCTCAACGGGATCCAGCTCATCCAGCTCGGCAAGGCCCCGCAAATCCTGACCCCACCGCTCGACCACCGCCTCTACACCGGCGGCACCTTGCAACTCCACGTGGAAGCCCAGAGCGCCAATACCATGACCTATCGCTGGCGCAGAAACGGAGTGGATCTAATCAACGGTGGCAACATCAGTGGCGCGGATACCACCAGCCTGACGATCACCAACCTGGTCGTCGGAGATACGGGGGATTACGACGTGGTCGTGTCGAACAGCTTCGGATCGGCCACCAGCGAGGCGAAGCATACGGATGTCGTGGTGATGACCCAGGCGGACGCCGCTTTCGAAGCTTGGCTGGCCACCTACAAACGCGTCGATGAGCGCGGCGCGACCTTCATTACCGAGAGCATTGTGGACCGCTATTGGGCTTGGGCCTGGCAGCAGGCTTTCATGCACTGGACGGTCACGGATGCCTACAACCACACCCCGAGCCCCGATCATGAGCGGCTGATCTATAAGTTGCAGAACACGTTCCTGAAACAGGAGGGCAACACCCTCACATGGCAGAACTGGAACGACGATATCCAGTGGGAAGTGATCGCCCTGTCCAAGGGCTATCCGATCACCGGCAATCCCCTGGCCCGTGAGACTGCCATCTCCGCCTGGAACGCGGTCTGGACCCGGGGGCGAGATGATACCTTCGGCGACGGGATCTGGCAGAAGATGCCCGTGGGCAACTCCAAGACCGTCTTGAGCAATTGCCCGCAGATCATTGGAGGCCTTGAGCTGTATAAGATCACCGGAGACATCGCCTATATTGAAAAGTGCGAGATCATCTACGACTGGGTCCACGAAAACCTGTTCATCAACACTCCCGAGAAGGCGTCGGTTGATGGACTTCAGATGGGACAGCTTATCGAAGGTATCGCCTACCTCAACGATGCCGAAGAAAACGGCTGGACACGTTTGATATCGAACAACGTCTATAACAGCGGCTTGTTCGTTCAATCCGCGTGCGGCCTTTATGAGGTCACCGGCAATCAACAGTACCTGGATGACGCCATCCTCGCGGCCAATTACATGGTCAACCGGCAACCGATCATGGACGCCAATAACGTGAACAACGGCTATTTCGGTGCCGAGCAACTGGTCCGGGGCGTGGCCCGTCTTGCCAGCTTGAACCAAAACAAGCTGTGGCCAACCTACTGGCCGTGGATGAGGGCCCAATGCGCCGCCGCCTGGGCCATGCGGCGCACCGACCTCAATATCACGCGGAACCGATGGACCTCTCCCACTCCCGCTGACATTGATCTGAAAGCCTTGGAGACCCACAGTGCGTTTCTTGTTCAGCAACTGACCCCCGTGACCATGCCGGTAACTGTCGACTGGGCGAACAAGCTCACCGGTACGATCATCGGGACCACAGGGACCTTTAGTAACGGAAATACACGGGAGAAGGCCCTCGACGGCAATGTGGCCACTTATTTCGATGCCCCGACAGCGAACGCGAACGGCGCGTGGGTAGGCCTCGATCTCGGCACGGCAAAGAATATATCCGCGATCCGCTACTACCCGCGCACCAGCGAGCCCGACCGGATGTTAGGAGGCATTTTCCAAGGTGCGAACCAAGCGAACTTCAGCGACGCCGTTACGCTCTATTCGGTGGTGATCCAGCCATCGTTGAACGTCTATCACCTCATGCCCGTGACTTCCACGCAGTCATTCCGCTATGTGCGCTATCTGTCGCCGAATGGAGGCTTTGGAAACGTGTCCGAAGTGGAATTCTATGCCGCGACCCCGGGACCGGCTGCTCCAACGAATATGCAGGCACGGCGGAATGCGACTTCCTCCATCCTCGATTGGTCACCGGTTGCAGGGGCCGCATCCTACAAGGTGAAGCGATCCACCACAACGGGCGGTCCCTACCAGGAAGTGGCCGGAAGCGTGCTGACAAATTCGTATACGGATGCAATCAGCGACCCGGACAGCCGCTATTTTTACGTGGTGTCCGGCGTTTCAGGCAGTTCGGTGGAAGGCGCGATTTCCGCCGAGGCGGAAGCCGTGGACGCCTATCGCGCGTGGGCGATCGCCAGTGGCCTTGCGCCAAATGCCGCAAACTCCGCGTTCAACTTGGACGGTGACGGAGATGGCATCTCGAACGGACTGGAGTATGGGGTGCCGGGCGGACTAAAGACGGCCCCGCCTGTTGGATCGGACGTGCAGCTCACCGCGGACGTTAGGGTGGACGAATTCCTTTCCATCATTCTTCTGAAATCCACGGACCTAAACTCCTGGACGCCATTGCCGGCCATGCAGGTGATCGAGCCCTCGGACGCGGCGATAGGATTTCGCCGGCTGTCGCTGACCGATCCGGTTGGCACCGAGCAACAGCGAAACTTTTATCGGATCAAAGTCGCGCGCTGACTGGGCTATCCAATCGGACTTCTCTGTGCCTGACGTGGGACCGGACTGACTTGTCATCATCATCAATTTATGCCTCGCCATGAACCCGTGCCGCTATTTCATGTTCTATCAAGGCGTCTGGAAATTCGAACCGGACAACCCTCCTTTGGTGAAAACTCCAGAATCCGGAGAATGGGGTGAATCATGGTTTGAATCGCTGGAGCACTTTCTAGCTGACCCAACGGAAGCTCACGAAATAACGGCTGCGGAAGCGGAGAGGCTCTGGGTTGAGAATAAGTAAATTTGGGAGATGGCGTGTGTTCGCAAACCTAAACTGTCATCTCCGAGCCCATCCCACTTGTCACAGCACTCAGCCAAGTGCGTCTTTGTCCCCATGGAAGCCAGCCCTTACGCAACATCAGTCAGCACGGCACCACCCGAGATTCTGAACATCCTTGATGCCGGGGGCAGCCAATCTGCAAACTGAATCTACATGTCAATGTGCAGACGGATGCTCGCAGGAGTATCGTGTTAGATATGCTTGAGGCGTCGTCGATTACCTATCAGTCCGAAGTCTGAGAGTTGGTCTTGCATGATTGTATTTGTGTTACGGGTTAGTTTTCTCAGCGCACGACGCGGGCACCCCCGCCGCCAATTTGCTTTTCGACCTCCTTGCGGGTGGCCATCGAGGTGTCACCGGGTGTGGTAGATGCGAGCGCGCCGTGGCCTTCGCCGAATTCCACTGCCTTTTGCGGATCGTTGAATTCCAGGAAGCCGAATTGTATCCCGGCGGCGAACGAGTCTCCGCCCCCAACGCGATCGAGGATCTCCAAGTCGGGGTCTTCGCCGGATTCGTAGAATCGGCCCTCATGCCAGAGGAGGGCGGACCAGTCGTTGAGGGTGGCGGTTTCAACCAACCGCAGGATTTCCCCAAACCGTGCCGGGTTGTCCCCGACGAAAAAGTAATTGAAAATTCACGTGTCGGCGGTTCAAATCCGTCTCGGGCCACTTTTTCAAACATATTTGTGTTTAAGTATTTGTGTAGATCGATCTGCCTCTGACGACCTAACTGAAAAATTGGTCACTTGCCAAATACTTGCCGAATCAGCCGGCGGCCTCTGCCCGCTGTTGGATCGCGCCCGATGTTGACACCCGAAAAGATCAATCCTTGTCCCGGGCGGCTTCCTCTCCAAACTTATACGCCCGAGATTCTGATTCTAGTGGGGGCAACTCTGTTCATGTTCGAGTACTGTCGCGCGCGCCATATGGATCGGCAGTGACTTATGGAGAACAAAAGTCTCCCGTTTTCGAGCCCTAATGGGGGCTTTCGGCCATTTTCCGGCCACTTTTCCATTTAGTGCCTTGGTGACGCAAGCGGATCGCCTGCCGTCCGGCTCGGAGTTTCCCTCACTCGCGAACGTTCGGGCGATTTTGTCGATTGGTCCGCGGCCGGCGTCATTCTCGAAGCGCTCCTACCCTTTGCATGCTCATTCCTGCGGGAGATTCAACACCAACCAAATTGTCGGTATTTGAATGGACGGCGTCGAAGCCGGCCCGGCGTCGCTCACCCATTCAAGGTTCGCTACAGTTACGATGCAAATGGCAATCGGGCCACCCGCACGGAGTTGCCAGGAACGCCGGAAGCTCCAACTGACATTTACACCTACAACTATTCCATCCGCCATGCCGTGGAGGAACTTCCCGGTCGACGTCCTCATCGACGGCGAGGCGATCGGCGACACATTTCATGCCTTCGACCTTTTGGAACTGAAAGGCTCCAACATCCACCAGCGGCCCTATCTTCCCTCCATGAACCACCATCAGGGACAACGTCCTCCACATCGAAATCCCGCTGCACCCCCCGCGTCCGTTTTCCACCGGCAAAATCACCCGCCGTTTCCTATTGCGCCGAACCTTTAAGGTCTGACCGCCTGAGACGACACATAGCCCTTCAGCCCTTCAGCCCTTCAGCCCTTCAGCCCTTCAACCCTTCAACCCTTCAACCCTTCCCGATTCCTTCTGCCGGGGCTACGCCGGCGTTAGCCGCCCGGCCCCGTATGTCATCAAGCTGAAAGGCCCTTATGACATCGCCGTCGATCCCTCTGCGGAAAACGACGGCAGCTACGGCCTGACCACCGACTGGTGGGACGGTCATGTCGCCAGGGAAGTCGGTGCCGGCTACGGCCGGCTCCTCCAATCCTACGGCGTCCACCGCACCATCCGCGCGGCCCATAGCCGCGGACTCCGCACCACCCGCCGGACCGAAGCCGATGGCTCGATCCTGCTCACGTTAGAGGGAGGTTCGCTGTGAGCCGCCAGATCCGCGTCAAGGTATCGCCCACCGGCGATGTCACCGTCGAGGCTTACGGCTTCAAAGGCAGCGGTTGCGAGGCCGCGACCAAGGCAATCGAGGAGGCGCTCGGCACGAAGATTTCGAGCCGCCGCAAGTCCGATTACTTCAGCCGGCCTCTATCCCATCAGAACCAGCAAACCCTCGGTGGAGGCGATCCATGAAATCGACCCTCCGCTTCACCCCGGCCGGCCTTATCGGCTGCCTTTACACCGAAGCAATCGATCTCCAACAGCTCGGACGGCTCCATGTCGTCCGGGCCACGGACATCCGCTTCAACGACGAAAACCAGGAGTGGGACGTCCACGATGCCGACACCGGCAAAGTGCTGTTTTCCCACGCCTCGCGATCCGAATGCCTGCGCTGGGAACATGAGAATCTCCAGCCATCAGGCAGTCCTGATCGTCAGCTCTCGGTATCCACGTGACGGGCGATGGCGACCGCCTTGCGAACCGTCGCTTCCTCCAGCAGATCGGCGACCCCGCAGCGCAGGACTTTGGCCAGGTTCACCAGTTCCGCGTCGTTCACGCGACGGAGACCGGACTCGATCCTGGTGAAGGTCCCCCTGCTGATGTCCCAGCCAACGGCCTGACAGCGGGCGGCAAGCGGCGGGCCGAAGTCATGGCACAGCTGAACTGACTGCCCATACTCCCTCCGAACCCAACCCGACCCCGGATCTCCTCTGAGAGACCGGGGTCTTTCTCTTTCCTGAACACTGAAAACTTCAAACGAACAAACTTTACCCATGCAAAACCAACTCACCACCTACCTGCGGGCCGGCTACGCCGGGCTCGCCATCGTCACCGCCGAGGAGGCGCGCGCGGAGGCCGAAATCGCCGCCGCCTGCACCACCGCCGGCCACCATCTCCACGCGTGGTCCTCATCCGAAGGCCTCGTCGATACCACCGAAAATCGGCTCAACGACTGCCCCGATCCACTGGATGCCCTCGAAATGATCGAGCGGTTGTTTTCCCAGGAAGAGATCCGCCATGTCGTCGTCATGCGCGACCTCCAGCTCCACCTGGATCAGACCGATCCGGTGCTGGTCCGCCGGTTGAAAGACCTGCTGCGGGTTGCCAAGACCGGCGGCCATGCCATCATCCTGCTAGGCTGCCGCCTCAAGCTTCCCGTGGAACTCGAGCACGAGATCACCCGTTTGGATTTCGAATTGCCGGACGCCTCGCAACTGACCGTCGTCCTCGACGGGATCATCGCCTCCGCGGGTCTGAAACTCGACAGCGAGGTGATCCGCCAGGGCATCCTCAATGCGGCGCTCGGGCTCACCACCATCGAGGCGGAGAACGTCTTCGCCCTATCAGTGGCGGAAAGTGGCGGACTCGACCACCGGATCATCTCCCGCGAGAAAGCCCGCGCGCTCAAGCGCAACGGCCTGGTGGAGGTGATCGAAACCAAACCATCCCTCGACGACATCGGCGGCCTCGGCCTGCTCAAGGAATGGCTGGTGGAACGCAGCGGCGCGTTTTCGCTGGCGGCGAGGGCCTACGGCATCCCGGCACCCAAAGGCTTACTGATTGTCGGTATCCCCGGGACCGGCAAATCCCTAACAGCGAAAGCCACCGCTACCGCGTTCGGCATGCCGTTGCTGCGCCTCGATATGGGGCGTGTCTTCGGCGGCATCGTCGGCCAGTCGGAAGCCAACCTCCGTGCTGTCATCCAAACCGCGGAGGCCATCGCCCCGTGCGTCCTTTGGATCGACGAGATCGAGAAGGGATTTTCCGGCAGTCAAAGCAGCGGCAGCACCGATGGCGGCACGTCCTCCCGGGTATTCGGCAGTTTCTTGTCCTGGATGCAGGAAAAGGAAAAGCCGGTGTTCGTCGTCGCCACCGCCAACGATGTCAGCAAGCTGCCGCCCGAGTTCCTGCGCAAAGGTCGCTTCGATGAGTTGTTCTTCGTCGATCTGCCCGACGCGCTCGAACGTGCCCAGATCTGGGACATCGTCATCAGGAAATACGGCCGGCGCGAAACCGACTGCGACACCGTGGTGCTGGCCCGGGCGACCGAGCAGCACACCGGTGCCGAGATCGAGGCGATCTATGTCGCCGCCCTCCACGAGTCGTTTGCGAAAAGCAAGGAGCCGACCGCCGAGGACATCGTCAAGGCGATTGCCGACATCGTTCCTTTGGCGCAACTGATGGATGGTCAAATCGCCAGCCTCCGCCATTGGGCGAAAGGCCGCGCCCGCGAGGCCGCCACCCGCAACACCCCGCCACGCCAGCAACGCAGGCGGGTGGGGGACCTGAACTGAATTCATCAACCGCATTTTCGGCAAGGACCGCAGAGGCAAGCCCGTCCGCACGACACGCCCAAGCGCAGGACGGGGCAACACCGGGCCGCCATCGAGAGAACGACTTTCGATGGCGGCCCATTTCTTTCCCACCAGCCCATGGACCAACAACCCCAAGCGGGTTGAAAACCATGAATCCAACCATCATCCAATCCGCATCCCTCCATTCCTGCGAGGGCTCATCCGACAAAGTCCATCATGCCGCGGTTGTTCCCAAGGACGACGGCTACATCGTCACCTGCGCCTGCGCCGCCGCGGGCAGCACACTCACCTCTGGGAAACGAGCACCACCACCTTCCTTGAAGCGTGGTGGGCGCTCTGCTGGCTGCACCCCGGCCTGCACCCGGACGATTGCGAGGACTGGTCGGACCCAACGCGGCGCGAGTTCGCCGCCGAGGCGTTCCGACGGGCCGCTACCAGAGGGATCCGCGACGACGAATTCTATCCGGCCGAGGCCACCCACAACCGTCTCTGTCGCGGACCTCGCCGGCGAAGCGTGACAACCTGTTTTGCCCGGCGCGCTCCTCATCCATTTCCCCACGCGAACCCGTCCGCACGACATGCCCAAGCGCAGGACGCGGCAACACCGGCCGCCATGAAATCTGTAGGTTTCATGGCGGCCCCTGCCAAGGGGCGCGAGAACACCGGCTGTCGGAAGGATCGTAGTATTCATTTTTTTACCTATCGTTCGAAATGGAGAATTTCAACCGCCATTGGGCAAGGGATCAGCGTAGCGGAGACGGATCCTGCGTTCCCTTTTCCGAGCGGTTCCTGTCGGAAAATCGGAAGAGCTGGCCGGCCTATAGACATCGATTTTCCCTCCGGTGACCGGCGATAGGAGGTGATCCCGGGAGCATGCAGCACGTGTTGGAAAAACTTGCGCGCTGCCACTATAACAGGAATCAGCACATGGACTCGTCATCATACCAACGAGCAATGCTGACAAAATTCCACCGATCCGTCTTCCTTGTCCTTTATCTCTTCATCGGAACTCCGCAAGCGCGTGCGGGTGAAGAGACGGCTGAGGCGGGCGTCCCGTTCTCAGAGTTTGGCAAGGGGGCGGCTGCAGATAACTCGGGGGACGTCCTCGGGATTTCGGGCACGGAGCATGCGGCGATCCTGAAGTCCCGATCAGATAGATCCAGCTCTTCCGCGCTGCGGGAACATAGGTCACTTGTCCAGTAGGCCCTGATTGATACCCCGCAGATAGCCGTAGGTGAAGAAAGCCGTTTCGCTGGTTTCCGGCCCCGGAGCGTGTCCCGGAGCGAGGATGCTACGGGTCCAGTAACCCTCCGCCTGCTGCGTGGCTTTGAGTTCCTTGGTCATGCGGAGGTAGGTCTCCAGGTAATCTTGCCGGTGCAGGCCATTGGCGGGAAGTTCATCGGGCACTTTTGGGCAGGGCGGCGAAGATTCAACCGTCTCTCCGGGCGCGGGGGGGGAATTCCCTTTGCCGGCTCATCCCGGCCTGTTATACTCCGGCATGGCTGGTCTGGAGCAGATGTCCGGAGCGCTGCCCCGGGTGTCAGTGCTGTCAGTGCTGTCAGTGGGCGTTTTTCTACGGAGCGCCCTGGGCGCCTGGTTGGAGGCGTCAACTGTTAGTAGTTGTTAGGTTCGTTTTTTCGGAAGATGCGGATGACGTGGGGCGGGGCGATCCCGTCCTGCGGCCGCCTTTTTTGTCACACGGCAAAAAACTATCTGCTCAATGTCCTCTGCGTCCGCTGCGGCGATGTCGTCAACCATTCACTAACGGCTTTCGGACGCGCCAACCGGCATTGCCTGTTTTTCGGACTGGACGGCGCTCCACGGCGATTTACCATCAGGTCGCCCGGCCGTGGTGTGGACCGGATTGCTTCCGCCCCCGCTTCCCGTTGGCCTCGTTGAATGACCGCCTCCATGACGCTTCGGAATGACTCCCACTGGCTTCCCCTGATCGGAGTGATGGCATTGTGGGCGCCAGCGATGATCGCTGCGTCCTATGCGTGGGGGCATGGCGAGTATTACGATTACGGCTGGTTCGTGCCGCCGGCGGCGATGTGGCTGATGATCCGCCGCTGGAACGATCTCGAGGGAGAGGTGAAGCTGCCGCCGGTGCGAGTGGTGCTGGCGCTGGCCGCGGTGCTGCTGCCTTGGATCCTGGCGCTGCGGGTGTTAGGCTGGGCCGACCCGTCGTGGAGGCTGCCGATCGTTTTGTTGGGTGCGACGGCGGCGGTCGCGGGCCACGGCCTGATCGCGGCTTCCCGCGGCTGGCGGGTCTCGGCGGGATTCATTTGGATCACCTTGCTGTGGATGTCGGCCTTGCCGTGGCCGAGCGCGGTGGAAAGCGGGATCGTCCATCAACTGACGCAGTGGGTGGTGACGGCGGTGGCGGAGGTTTTCCAATTGTGCGGCAAGCCCGTCGAAGTGTTAGGCGACCGTCTGCGCCTGCACGATCTAACGGTCGAAGTGACCGATGGCTGCAGCGGGGTGCGCTCGTTCCAGAGCTTCGTGATGGCCACCTGGTTTTTCGCGGAGCTCCAGCGGCTGCCGGCGGCGCGGGCGCTCACCTTGTTGGCCTGCGCCTGCGGGGTGGCATTTGTAGTGAACATGGGTCGAACCTATGCCCTGGCGCAGATCCGCTTCGAGCATGGGCAGGAAGCATTCCACCGGGCTCACGATTCGCTCGGGCTGCTCGCGTTCGTGATCAGCGGACTGGCCTTTTACATTCTTTCGGGCAAATTGGCCGCGCCCACCCGCCGCACGGTCGTTAGAACCGTGCAACAGCGCTAAGGAAGACATCCGTATTCTCTCCTGATGATTCGAAATTTGATCAATACCGTCTGGGATCGCTGGGCGAACGTCCATCCCTTCCTCCGTTTCCTCGTCCTGACCGGGGTGGTGGCCGCACTCGGGTTTTTCGCACTGAAGCCGGCCTACCGCGTGTTCAAATCGTGGCGCCTGGATCGCAATCTGGTGGCGGCGCGCAAGGCCGTGTCAGAGGTCCGCATGGACGAGGCCCGCGACCTTTCGCTGACCGTGCTGCGGGCGGGCGATCCGCGGATTGAGGCATTCCGCATTCTCGAAAAATCGACCGCATCCCTGCGCGATCCCCGGCACAGCGATATTGCCCGGGCGCTGATGGCGCATCCCCAGGGCTCCAACGAGGACCGCCTCAATGGATTTCGCGGAATCTCCGCGGAGGCGCCGTTGGGCTTGGTAGGTCAGGCATGGACCATGCTGCCGGTCACGACCCGCCAAGAACCGCAGTTCGCGGTTTTGTTCGCGGACCGGTTGATCGCAGAAAAGCGCTTCAGCGAAGCGGCGTCGGTGTTGCTCGAAGTGCCGCCGGCGGCGCGGGCCGGGGCGGTGGACCGGCGCCTGACCCGGGTGCTGATAGGCAGCGGAAAAAAACAGGGCTACGATGAAGCCCAGCGCCTGATCGCCGGAGCTTTTCCTGACGGCGGGCCGGAGATGGACGATTGGCTGGACCTGCTGGAGTCAATCCCGGCGGTGAGTTTGCAGGGATCCACGCTGGAGCCTGTCCGCAAGCTGTTGGAAAGGCCTTCGGCTGGTGACACCGCCCGTCCGGCGCTGATGCTCGCCCGGCTCGACTATGCCGCCAACTATTCCGGCCGGGCCGCGATCCTGGAATCCGCCATCACCCGCTGGAAAGACCGCGAGCCGGAAGCCGTGGCGAAGTTTCTGGGGGATCTCGGGCTCCATCAACTTCTGTTGGAGACCTTCCCCGGTGAGCGGGTGGCGGAGCATCCCGGGTTGTTTGTCCCGCTGCTGGAGGCGACGGAGCAGACTGGCGCGGGAGAGCAGGCCATTGCGTTGTTGGATGCGCACGGCAGCACGATGCCCAGGTATGAGGAACTGGCGCACCGCGCGCTTGCGGCGGCGAAGACCGGCGATTTGCCGGGACTCGCCCAACATTGGAGCGCGGCGATGGGCGAGGCAAAATCGAGCCAGCGCTCCACCGCGTACCTCACCCTTTACAGGATCGCCGAAGGAGCGGGGATGCGGGAGCAGGCAGAACTCGCGATGGTGGAAGCCATCCGCCTCGGACTTGGACCGTTGCCCCTTTATGCGGATCTCAAGGTGCTGCTTAATTCGCTCGCCCAGCAAGGACGCGAGAACACCCTGATCGAAATCTGCGCGATCTATCTGTCGTTCGAGTCGGGAAATCCGGTGTTGCTCACCCAGTATGCCTACCTCGCCTGCCTCAACAATCTGGCCGACGCCAAGACGATCATCAAGGCGATGGAACCCTTGGCCAAGGCCTTCCAGAAAGAATTGCCGATCCAATGCGTGCTCGCCACCGCCTATCTTTGCGACGGGCAGGCTGCCAAGGCCGCGGAGACTCTGGACCCCTTGAATCTCGATCCCGCGAAACTGGCTCCGGGATACCGCGCGGCGTTTCTAACGACCCAGGTGCTCAACCACCGGCTGGCGAAGGACGGCCCGCAGATCACGCAATTCCCGTGGAAAGCCCTCCAGCCCTCCGAGCGCAAGAAGTTCAGCGAGTTGATCCGGTCGGCGGAGCCATAAGAGTCACCGGTTAGGAAGTCGGATCGAGGCGGACCATGGTGGTCCGCCTTTTTTGTTTTCCTAACTGGCCCAAACACCCATCCTGACGGCCATGGCTCCGCTCCCCACTTCCAAGCCGCTCCGCTGGGGCATCCTCAGCACCGCGAGAATCGTCCGCCGCAACTGGCCCGCGATGCGCGAGAGCGGTGCGGCCACCGTGGTGGCGGTGGCCAGCCGGGATTTGACCAAGGCGGAAGCATTCATCGACGAAATGCAAGCGGAGGCCCCTTGGCCGGTTAGACCAACCTCGCACGGCAGCTACGAATCGTTGCTGGCGAGCCCTGAGGTCGAGGCGGTTTACATTCCCTTGCCGACCGGTGTCCGCAAGGAGTGGGTGATCCGCGCGGGGGAGGCCGGCAAGCACGTGCTGTGTGAAAAGCCCTGCGCTGTTAGCGCGGGCGACCTGCGGGAGATGATCGCGTGCTGCGATCTCCACGGAGTGCGCTTCATGGACGGCGTGATGTTCATGCACGATCCGCGGTTCGCCCGCCTGCGCGAAATCCTCGACGACGGCGAAACGGTGGGGGAGGTGAAACGGATTTCTTCATCGTTCAGTTTCCGCGGTGGGGATGATTTCGCCTCGGGTGATATCCGCGGCCAGACGGGTCTGGAGCCGACCGGTTGCCTCGGTGATCTCGGTTGGTATTGCCTGCGCGCTTCGCTGTGGGCGATGAACTGGGAACTGCCGCATCGGGTTTGCGGTCGGGTGTTAGGATCTGCCGGGAGTGCCGCCATCATGGAGTTCTCCGGCGAGCTGGATTTTCCCCACGGCGCCACGGCATCGTTCTATTGCTCGTTTTTGTCACCGGATCAAAAGTGGCTGAATGTTAGCGGGACCAAGGGCAACATCCGGATGGCGGATTTCATCGTGCCCGTGGATGACAACGACACCGACTGGGAGATCGGTTTCCATCGCGTGACCCGCCCGCGAGAAGCTGGGATGAGCACGGCCGCGCGGATGTTCGCGTGCTTCGCCAGAGAAGTGCGCGAGGAAACGCTGGACTCCCGCTGGCCGGAAATTTCCCTGAAAACCCAGTTGCTGCTAGATGCCTGTGAATTGTCCGGCAAGCTCGGCCGGGCGGTGGTGCTTGAGGGAGATCGCTATCGCGCGGACGAGTGACGCACTGGCCGGAGCCCGGCGTCGCTTCATTTAGGTTCTTGCCTAACGAAAGACCGGCGGCTTAGCTATCAGTTACCATGAACCCACGTTGTTTCTGCCTGGCTGTTTGTTTGATCCTGTTGGAATCGGCGCACGCACAGGAATACGAGGGTGCCACCAAGGTGTTGGAGCGGTTGCGGGCGGGTGAGGGGGAGTCGCTGGATCCTGCGGGCTCGTTGAAAAAACAGATCGCATTGTTCAAAGTGGAGTCGCGCAATCTCGCCCCTGAAGTGGCGGCGCGAAAGTGGTTGGAGCTGTTCGATGCTTTCGTGAAAATCCCCAGGGAGAGTCTCTATGCCCAGGACTACAACGCTCGCCTGGACTTGGATTCACTCATCGAAGCGCTGCCTGCGACGCCGGCATGGGAGGCGCTGGCTACCGAGATCGGCGCACGCCAACCGGCCAAGGATGGTAAGAACGCGGCGCTGAAACTGCTGCTTTGGACGCTGCGCGGAAAGCCGGGAGAAGTGCCGGAGGTGCTGGCAAACGTGCGGGCAGCCTTGGCGGACAATGACGCATGGCTCCAGCAAGGGGAATCCGGACGCGCGTCGGAATTGGACAAACTGTCGGGTGAATTGTCGCGGCGGGTTGGCAAGGCCGTCGATGAGATCGCGGCATTCCGCAAGGAATTGGAGATGCAGGAGAAGGAAAAGGGAGAACGATCGGTTTATCTGAGCGTGCCCCCACTGGCGGGAGTGACCCCCGATGCGGAAGCCTTGCTGACGCAGGCTCTGAAGTGTGATGCGGAACTCAGTTTTTCCGATGAACCGACTTCGAAACTGGCGGCGAAGCTAGTGATGGCGAATCCAGGAATCTTGGGAAAGCCGCAGTGGCGTCTCGTCAGATCTCCGGCGGACGCGCCGCTTTATGAAAAGATCTGGAAGCGCTTTCCCAAGGATGAGGAACGTTCGGATCGCCATCAAGCGGCCGGATATTATATCATTTCCCTGATCGCGGCGGATAAAACCCAGGAAGCCCGCAAGCTCCTGTTCCGTGAAATTGCCAGCCAACACCGTAATTCCAGCGCCGGTGAGATCCCTTCGATTGACTCTGCCGACAGCGCCGCAGTTAGAAAAACGCGGTCGTTTTTGGCAGATCTGCTGACAGCTGTTCCCGAACTGCCGTATTGGGAGAATTATTTCAGCCTGGCAGCCCAGGAAAACGCGACGCCGGAAGCCATCGCCTTCTTGCGGGCGACGCTGGCTAGAATGCCGGGGAATGCATTTCTCCAACTGGCGACGGAGGAACATCTCCTGGATTCCCATCTGGCCGCCGATGAGATCGAACCCGCGGTGGAAATGATGCGGGCAAGGATCAAGGCCGGCCCCGGAGAGGTGGCGGCGATGGGAGATGTCGAGAAAACCGCGATCCAAAAGCGTCTGGCAGCTTTGGGAGTGGATGTCACTCCGGAGCTCCTGAGGAATCTAACCAAGCCGCCTGGGACTGCGGAAGAACTGGTCGAGGGCTACGTCCGGTTCGCTTTGAAACTAACGGACCTCGGACGTTTGTTGAAAAAGCCGGAATGGGTGAACGAGGGCCTGGCTGCTGCTTTGGCACAGGTGAACTCGGTGCGTCCCAACTCATGGAGTTCGTCGGATATTGACGAGCTTGTCACTGCATTGGTGGAGAATGGCCGTGGCGCGGAAGCGGAAAAGGTGGTGGCCGGCCGGTTGTTGAAACTCCGCAGCGGCAGCGACAGATCAAGCTATGAGGTGCGATCCGCTCTGGCGTCGCTGGTTTATATATACCGTCAGGCAGGGAAGGGGGAGGAAATCGTCAGGCTGCTAGACGGTTGCGATTTCTGGGGCACCGACGATTTGGGCAAATTGGCGGACGTGCGCTTTGATTCATTCCCCCTGCAACTCATGGCGGCGGAAGCACTGGCGAAAGTCGGAAAAAAGGACATCGCGCTGCAGTTGGTCCAGCGGGTGTTGCAGCGGGATTCAGGCAATGATGCGGTTTACCAACTCCTGCTGACCTTGGGATCTCCCGATGTGGAGATGCTGCTGGACAAGGTTTACGCCACTAACCGTTTCGAGGAACGCCCGCTCGTTTGGAAGGCGAAAGTGCAACTCGATGCGGGTCGGGTGGACGAGGCGGAGAAGACGATCCGGGCCGCCATTGCCATCGATCCCAGCGATGGCGAGCAGGGCAAGGGCGACCGCATGCGGGCCTACTCGGTGCTGGCGGAAGTGCTCGAGAAAAAGGGCGATGCGGAGCAAGCCAAGATCATGCGCGGCGCGGTTGAGGCGATCCGGATTTCCGAGGACGCGGATGACTGGTGGGGTGCAGGGCTAACGACGCGAGCGGTGAAGATGTATCAGGAGGCGCTCGATCACTTTGCCGACGCTTATTGCATCCAGTCGCGGTTGGCGCTTCGCTACAGCGAAATTGGCGACGCGGTGAACGCGGAGAAACACTATCAGCGGGCGTTCGAGTTGATGCCATCGAGTTTCGGCCGGGTGGAGAGCCATTGTTTCGGTTGTGAGGGGATCTTCCGCAGGGATGAATCCCAAGGCGTCGCGGATCGCGTGTTCACGAGGCTCGCCAAGGAAATGCCGGATCGCGCCCAGGTGTTCTATCTGCTCGGATACCTGCGCGAATCGCAGGGGCGCGCTGCGGAGGCGATTGTTCAATTCCGCCGTGCGGTCGCGCTTGATCCGGAGTATATCAACGCGTGGAAGAAGATTGCCGATCTGGCAGGAGCAGACCTGTCGCCGAAGGAACGTGACGAAGCGTCATTGGCCTTGTTCAGGCTGGATCCTGGCAGCGACTCGCTTGACAAAGTCACCGATCTCCCCGGTCTGTGGAATCTGGTGTTAGAGTTGGAGCTCGCTCTACCCAAGCCTTTGTCGGGCCCGGTTTACCGGCTTGCCGCGTCGAAGGCGGATCCCCGTGAAAGTCAAAGCGACTCATCTGGATCCCGCAATCCGGAGGCGATGCGCGAGCAGATGACGTCCAATGATATCATCCAGGCGGTGAGCGCCATGATGACGATTCTAATCAATCAAGAGTAGAAGCGGAGAGCCCGGGCGCGCCTCTCAGGCCTTCTTCACCTCGACCCACTGCTTCGTGCGGGCTGATTCCAGCACGGCGTCGCAGACGTATTGGGTGCCGAGCGCGTGGCGGAAATCGGGATAGCGTTTCTCCGCGGACGGATCGTCGAGCGATTTGAAAAACTCCGCCAGTTCGTGGGTGAATGAATGTTCGTAGCCGAGGCACAGGCCGGGCACCCACCAGTTGCCGGAGTAGGGATGGTCGCCGTCGGTGCAGTGGACGCTGCTCCAACCGCGGCGGTCGCCGGGGACGCCATGGTCGAAATACGAGAGGTGATTGAGGTCATGAAGATCCCATGACAGGGATTTCTTCTCGCCGTTGATCTCAAAGGTGTAGAGCGCCTTGTGGCCGCGGGCGTAGCGGGTGGACTCGAAGATGGCGAGCGAGCCGTTTTCAAAACGGGCGAGGAAGGCGCAGGCATCGTCGATGGTGACGGCTTGCTTTTCGCCGGTGGCGGTGTGGACACGCTCCTTGATGAAGGTCTCGGTCATCGCGCTAACGGAAACGATCTCGCCGTTGATCCAGCGTGCGGTGTCGATGCAGTGAGCCAACAAATCCCCGGTCACGCCCGAGCCCGCGGCCGCAGCGTCGAGCCGCCACAGTCCTGCGCCGCCTTGCGGCAGTTCTTCGGAGATGGTCCAGTCCTGAAGGAAATTCGCGCGGTAGTGGAAGATGCGGCCAAGCTCGCCGGCATCGACGATGTTCTTGGCGTGGGTGACGGCGGGTAGAAACCGATAGTTATACCAAACGAGATTGGGCAGGCCGGATTTCTCCACGGCTTCGACCATTGTTTCGCCCTGCGCGCCGTTGAGGGCGAGCGGCTTTTCGCAGAGGATCATCTTGCCATTGGCGATGCAGGCGAGGGCGATCTCGGCATGGGAGTCGTTAGGAGTGCAGATGTCCACGGCGTCGATGTCCTCGCGCTTCACGAGTTCGCGCCAGTCGGTTTCGTAGGAGGCGTAGCCCCATTTTTCGGCGAAGGCGGCGACCTTTTCCTTATCACGACCGCAGACGGCTTGGCGGACGGGAACGTGTTCGGTGTCGAAGAAATGGGCCAGCTGAGAGTAGGCGTTCGAATGGGTGCGGCCCATGAAGCCATAGCCGATGAGGCCGATGCGGATTGGTTTTTTCATGATATTGAATGAGTTATGAAGGGAGGCCGGGTGTTTGAGAGTGCGCGTGTTGGGGGAAGTCGAAGGTCAGGACGAGCGTTTCAGTGCCGGTGTTCTCGATTTCCACGCCGCCGCGGTTGAGCGCGGCTTGGGTGATGAAACCGATCTCGGGATAGATTTCGCCAAGCTTCATGTCCTGGTGATATCGCACTTCGAGCTTACCAACCCGGCCGTGTCCGCGGTTGGTGTGGAACAGGGCGGGGCTCTCCGGGTGGAAATTCGTCTTGGCACCGGGTGCAAGGGTGAGACGGAGAATGGAGGCTTTCTGATCGCCGAGGAAATCACCGTAAACAATCCACTTTGCGTCCACTCCGTCGCCGGAAAATTCTTCGGCGGTGATGGCCGGGCGCGAATTCTTCGCCACGAAGTCCGGATCCTGATTTGCTTTGAAGTCGAAGGTGTCCACCAGGTATTCCCAGTCTTCGTGCTTGTCCTTCGGATAGTCCTGTTCCCGGCACGCGTAAAACGCATCGGCTGCTCCGATCCGTCCATCCAGTGTCAGGTCCTCGGCGAGGAAATGCTCGTCCATCGTCACGTGCAACTCGTGCGTGCAAAGGTCCGTGGGTGAGTGCAGCACGCCATTCGGCATCACGAATCCGTTATCCAGTTGCATCATCGTGTGCGGGGACAAGTGCCGCACGCCGTTGTAGTCGCCTTGCCCCCAACGCTTCATGCAGGCGAGGAACTGTTCCTTCGTCACGAACGGATAGAGGCCCATGGCCGTGGTGTGATAATGCGACGGACTGACTCCGGGATTGTCGAAGGAATTGATGTCGTAAACTTCCCACTTCGCCCAGTGAAGGTGGTGGGGAATGGGGTTCAGATTGTCGAACTTCTTGGACACGATCGGCCAGGTGGCCTTGCCGAACAAGGATTTCGCAAAAGCGGTGACTTTCTCTCCCATGATGGCTTCCGGATCGGTCTCAATCAAATCCTGAAGGGAGATGACTTGCCCGCCGGGCGTGAGGACGTGTGCTTCTCCTTCACGAAAGGGGGCCTTTCCCGTGCGGGTATCGATGACACCTGTGACGATGGGCACGGTGCAGCACATCCAGACTTCATCGAGACCGGTGCCTCCCATGTAGTCGGGGTAGTAAGATTTCTCATCCAGGCGAAGGCGCTTTCCAGGCGTGCAAAACGTGCGGCCGGCATAGCGGTGCAGAAGTTGCAGCACACCGTCGTTCTGATTGAGGCAGTCATCGAGAATCGAAGCCGATCCTCCATCGATGACATCGTGTTGTGGATACTCGTGCAGTTTATCCGCGAGAATTGAAGGGGAAGCAGCCATGGCAATTGGATCCTGAAGTTTAGGTATTGGAGTGGAAAAAGTGAATGGTCCCGACTCGCGGGGACTCGTCAAGTCAAGTAACTGATAGATGCAACCCGCCAACCCATGGGTCGGGGCGGCGGGTTGCAAACGGTTGGGGTAGCCTCAGAGCGCTTCCTCGACTTCGACCATGGCCTTGAGGATGTGTTCCCAGGTTTCGGCCTTTTCAAGCACTTCGTTGGGGAACATGCAGCCATCCCAGCAGATGTGCTTGATGCCGCGTTCGGCGGCGTCCTTGAGCCAGAAGGTGGAGCACTTGGCGATGTCGAGTTTGCCGTTAGGATCGTCGGCGAGGCAATGGCGGCCGGTCTTGTCATGGGAACCGGTGCCGTGCACGGAGCCGTCGTTTTGGGCGACGTGGAAATCGATGGTCCAAGGGCGAAGGGCATCGGTCATCGTTTTGTAGGCAGCCCAGAATTCGTCTTCGCTGTAACCTTCCTTGAGCAGTGCGGCTTCGGGCGCGTTGTAGCCCATCAGATAGAGATAGGTGTGGGCGAGGTCGGCTTGGAAACCGACGGTGCCTTTCATGCCGGTGGCTTCCAGCGTATCAAGCATAGCCTTCCAAGAGTGCATGCCGCCCCAGCAGATTTCGCCTTCGGCGGCGAGGCGTTCGCCGTGTTGCTCGGCGACTTTTCCGGCTTCGCGGAAGGTCTCGGCGATGAGTCTGGTATTTCCGGCAGGGTCCTTGGCCCAGTCGCTAACAGAGCTGGCGGAGTCGATGCGGATGACGCCGTATTCGCGCACGCCGTGTTCGTTGAAAATCTTCGCGATGCGGCAGGCCTTCTCGACAGCGAGCACGAATTTCGCGCGGGCCTCGGCATCACCCATGGCGGCGTCTCCCACGGTGCCAGGCCAGACCGGCGCGACGAGCGAGCCGACCTTGAGACCGTGACCGGCGATGAGATCGGCGATTTTCCGGAGATCCGATTCCGAGGCATCGGGATCGGTGTGCGGGTGGAACAGGAAGGAGTCGATCCCATCGAACTTGCGCCCGTTGACCTCGGCGGCGACGGTGAGTTCGAGCATGTGTTCGAGCGAGATGGGAGGGTGGTCGGTGCCGGGTTCTTTGCCGACGAGACCGGGCCACATGGCGTTGTGAAGTTTCATGAAGAAGTTGAGGGTTTATGGTTGAGGGTTGAGAGCGAAGATTACTAATTCTTGTTAGCACACATGGCAGGAGCGTCCGGATTCACCTCAGGACGGAAGTTCGAGTAAGCCGGCCACTTGCCAGAAAGCCGCAAAAGCCCGCCGGTGTCCTCCAGGTGCCCGTCGATCAGGGCTTTGAGATTCTTCGAGGTGGTGGACAGGTCGGCAGTGGTTAGAGGAACGCTCATAGGAAATCGGGTCGGATGGATACGGGAGTGATCGGAGTAAATTGCAGTGTTAGAAGCTCAGGTGACAAACCACCATTCCAGCGGGACGACGAATTTCACGCCCGATTCGCCCGTGATGGCCACCGCGTTTTCACCATCGGGAACGATGCTGCAAACCGCACCGAAATCCTCGGGGACGATGGCCACCGCGTGGATGTTTCGCAGCGTGATGGCCTCATCCTTTCGGAAATTCCGGGTCGTCGCTACTCCCTGTTTCCCCAGTAAATCCAGTCGCGACCGGTCAACGCCTTCGGCGAAATGCGAGCACACATCCTCGATTCCCATGCGTCCGAGGTGGCGACCGTTCCATGGCGGTGCGGTGCGTCCGGCATTGGAAATCCACAAAATGGTCGCTGGAAAGTCCGCCGGATTCTTCAGGGAAAACCAGACATAGCCATCCAGCACCGCGGCCGACCAGGCGAAGGGCTGTTGGGCCGTGGCAGGCAGGTGCGCCACCATCACCAGATCCTCGTTTCCGACGCGACATGGATAGCGAGTTAGATCCGTAGTCCCGCCGGCTGCTAGTTTGACTTCGCGGAGGTCGGTGAAAGCCGCTCCTTCCGCCAGTGCCTGGGTTTCGCCGGCAGCCGGATTCGAGAACGGCCCGGGAAACACCGAGGCCCAGTGGAACGGACTTGTCGTCACGCGACCGGCACCTTCGGGGAGACCGGAGAAATCCAGGATCGGATGATTTCCATAACTGAAATCCCCATCAGCTCCGGAGATTTCGTAATTGAAGTAAATCGCATGTTGACCTTCACGCGTGGTGATCGTTTTGACCACCGTTGCTCCCGTGTCCGTCGTCTCCATCAGGAAGCGCAGCGAACGGCTATCAGAATCGACCTGCGTCCACACGCAGTTCGCCGTCTCGCCGTGGGGTGGGCCGTTAGCCTGGGCACCGAACGGAAAGCACAGGAAATCCCCGCGTAAGACGGACAGCAGCGGTGGGATTTCCGGGAACTCCGCCGGCTCCCAAGGCGCGAGCGAATAGGGAGCCACATCGCGACCGGGAAGATGGAACACCACCGGCGCGAGCTGACCTCCACGAGCCGTGATATCGAGATCGAGTTCCGGGGTCGCGAGGTGAAACGACGGTTCGCCGTGGACCTGTTGCATGGCGGCTCAGGCGTTGAGAAATCCGCGGGCGGCCAGGTTGTTAAGGCGGCGGGCGATGTCGCCCAGTCCGTCGGCGGTGACCTCGGTGTAACTGCGGCCATCACGGGTATCGATGCCGTGGCCAGAGTCCAGCTGGCGGACCAATTCGAGCGCCGGATCGGTGTGGTCGAAAACCTCGACGAACACGTGCTTCAGCTCGCCGGTCTTGGCGGCGGCGGTTAGCAGCGCGCTGATCCAGCCGTCGTCAGTGGACAAGCAGCCGCGCGTGGTCGGGGCTGAGGCGTGGAAAACGCCGAACTCCCCGGCCGCGCCGATCTGGGCGATGAGCGCCTTGTTTTCCGCGATGGACAGGCCGGAGTCGCCGCAATGCGCGGCATCGACGAGGAGCTTGAAAAACTTTTTGCCGAGCGCCTTGTTGGCCGCACTGACGAAAGCCCAGCCGCGGTCGATGTTGGTGAAGGTCTTGAACTCGCCGGGCCGGAGAAACTCGATGTGCCAGTTCTCCACGCAAGAGCCTTCGAGCCCGGCCTCCTGATAAACCCGCATGTGGACTTTCACGTTTTGCGCGATCGCTTCGTCGAATTCCGGACCGATGCGAGGTTCGTCCGCGCTCATCCATTCCTCGATGGAGGTTGAGGAAACGTGGCGGATGCCGTGAGTTTTGGCCGCGTCGAAAGCCTTCACCAACTGCGCCACGACGGCATCCTCATCCGCGGGATTCATCGGATTCGCGCCGCCGACCATGACGATGAAATGGACTTCCAGGTCCATCGCCTTGAGCCCGTTGATGATTTCCGCGACTTCCACCGGATCGGCGGAGGCGAAAAACGGGATCTGGGTGATGGTCATCTTCACGGGGGAGACCTCGCACAGCTTCTTCATTTCCGAGAGCACCCGCAGGCCGCCGTCGGCATCGCGGGGGAATTTGCCGTTCTCGTCGGGGACGATGCCACCGACGAATTTGAAATGGGTTGTGACGACACCAAGCTGGACGTTGGGTTTGAGGGCGATTTTCGCGGACATGCGCCCAGTAAAATGGCCTGACTCCGGCTGGGGAAGTTCGAAATTCGTCAAAAACAACCCGCCGATGATCAGGACATGAAAAAGGAGGGCGATCCGAAGATCGCCCTCCTTGGGTCGAATGATTCGGGACCGTGACAGTCCCGGGTGGGTCAGGGATTAGACGTGAGGGATGTTCCAAACGCGGGGGAGAGCCTCGGGATCCTCACTATTGATTCCGGGGCGCGACTTTCTCATGGCGCTTTCGGCGAGGAAGGCTGCCCATTCCTCATCGTAGCTACTGAACCAGGTCTTGCGTCTTGCGGGGGGACCAACGGCTGAGGCCTTGTGGGATTTCGTATAGTGTTTGGCCGTGGGGGCGGCCTTGAGGCGGGGGCCTGCGGGTTGATCAGGATTCGCTTTCATTTGTTAATACATGAATTCATTTTTTGAAATTCATACCATGTAGCTACTATACGAAGAGCAATGCATTTGCCAGCGATTTCCTGTGATTTTTTCGCCTTGTTGGTTAGAGGTGTGGTGATGGACAAAAGGATTTTCCGATGGAACGACTCGCGCCGACATTCTTCGAACGAGACCCGGTGACCTGTGCCCGGGAGCTGATCGGTTCGCATTTTTTATGGAACGGCTGCATCGGGCGGATCGTGGAAACCGAGGCCTATCTTTCGGTCGACGACCCGGCGTGTCATACTTGGAGCCGCCCGAGTGCCCGGGCATTCGTGGAGCAACACCGGGCCGGAGATGCCTATGTCTATCTCAATTACGGGGTGCATTGGTTGTTCAATGTCCTCGTCAAGAGCGACGAAGGTTCGGGTTTTGTGCTGTTCCGGGCGCTGGAACCGGTGTCGGGAATCGAGCGGATTCGGGGCCGGCGGGCAGGGGTGGCGGATCATTTGTTGGGAGCCGGGCCGGGAAAACTGACCCGCGCCTTCGGCATTGACGGCAGTTCCCACGGCGCGAGTTTTTTGAAAATCGATGGTTGCGGGATCACCCGGGGGGAGCCGGTGGAGGTGTGTGTCGGCGAACGGATCGGGATCTCGAAGGCAAGGGAGTTGCCTTGGCGTTTCGGGGATCCGGCGTCCCGGTCGCTGAGCCGGAAGTTCTAGGCAGAGGTGCCGCGGTTTGCGTTTGGAGTGAGTCGCGCTAGCTTCGGCCATGATTCCATTTTCAGTGCTGGACCTCGTTCCGATCGTTGCGGGAGGGGATGCCGGCCAAGCGCTTCAAAACTCGTTGGACCTCGCGCGACATGCCGAGAAATGGGGATTTCATCGCTACTGGGTGGCAGAGCATCACAACATGCCGGGCATCGCGAGCGCCGCGACGTCGGTGGTGATCGCCCACCTCGCGGGAGGCACATCGACCATCCGGGTGGGGTCGGGTGGCATCATGCTGCCGAATCATGCGCCGCTGGCGATCGCCGAGCAGTTCGGTACCCTGGAATCGCTTTTTCCGGGACGGATCGATCTGGGGTTGGGACGGGCTCCGGGCGGCGATCAGATTACCGCCCGCGCCCTACGGCGAATTTCGGGTGGCAGCGGTGACAGTTTTCCGCAGGATGTCATGGAGTTGCAGGGGTATTTCCATCCCGCGCTGAAAGATCAACTCGTGCGCGCGGTCCCGGGTGCGGGTTTGGAGGTTCCGCTTTATCTGCTGGGGTCGAGTGATTTCGGAGCCCGACTGGCGGCGGAGATGGGGCTGCCATTCGCGTTCGCGTCGCATTTCGCGCCGGATTATCTGGAAACGGCGCTGGCTCTCTATCGGCGGGATTTCAAAGCCTCGGCAGCGAACGCGAAACCCCACGCCATGGTCGCGGTGAATGTCTTTGCCGCGGACACCGACGAGGAGGCGCGGGTGCTCTTCACCTCGTTGCAACAGCAGTTTCTCAATCTGATCCGCGGGCAGCCAGGACAGCTCCAGTCGCCGGTGGCGGACATGAGACTCCGCTGGTCCCTTTCGGAAGAGCAGCATGTGCGGCGGATGACGCGCTACTCGCTGGTCGGCACCGCGGAGACAATCCGACGTCAGGTGACGGAACTGATCCAGGAAACTGCCGCCGACGAGATCATCGCCACCGCCCTGATCTTTGATCATGCGGCCCGCCTGCGATCCTTCGAGATCCTGTCCGAGGTCATGAAATCGTTGGCTTAGACCTTGAACAAGCCACCTCGTTTGCCGCCGAGGACGGCGGCTCCCATGATCGCGACCGAGAGAAATACCATCGCCCACACGCCGAGCGCAGCGGCGAGTTCGGTGCCATTGCCAAGGGTGCTGAGCAAGGTGTAAATCGCCTTGGTGATCGGGTAATGCTGGGCTTGTTGGGCCAGGATCAAACTGTCGCTGACCTCCAGCATGGCAAAGGCAAACGCAAGGATCGACCCCGCCGCGAGGTTCGCACCGATGAGCGGAATGGCCACCCGGCGCAACGTGCGCAGCGGCGTGGCACCGAGGGATTTCGCGGCTTCCTCCAAGGTGGGATTGCTCTGTTGAAGGCCAGCGACGGCCGATCTAACGATGTAAGGAAGCCGGCGAAAGGCATAGGCGACCACGATCAACAGGAACGGGCTGCCACCGGCACCGACGAGGAAATGAAAGGCTTTTCCCTCCTGTGACAGCGCGAGGTAACCGAAGGCCATCACCAGGCCGGGCACCGCCAGCGGCAACATCACCACCGCATCCAGGACGTTACGGAACTTCAAGTCCGACCGCACGACCACCCAGGCGACCGAGAGGCCAATGACCAAGGCGACCAACGTGGCGCAACCGGCATACATCAGGCTGTTTTGGATCGATGGCACGACCAGTCCATTTCCCAGAGCCTCGATGTAATGGCGCATCGTCAGCTCGTCGGGAAGGACCGTGCCATACCACCGGCCGGCAAAGGAAAGCAGCAACACACCCAAATGAGGAATCGTCGCCAACGCAAACACGCCGAAGAAAAACAAGCTGCACGCTGCTGATTTCCAGCCACTCAGGCGCAATGAGGAGGTTCGGCCCTTCGGCCGCGGGGCGGTTCCGAGCGGCGAGCGCCCCATGACCAACTTCGATAAGGCAAACACGCCAGCGGCAACGATTAGGAGCACCGCGGTCAGTGCATAGGGAATCGGGTTCTTGTCCAAACCTTTGATCCCGTCGAAAATCTGTACCGGAGCCACCCGCGCGTAGTCGAAGACCAGCGGCACGCCGAGCTCGGTGAAGGCCCAGATGAAAACGATGGAAGCGCCGGCAAACACGCCGGGCATCGCAAGCGGCAAGGTGATCCGGAAGAACCGTTTCCACGGCGGGCAGCCAAGGTTTTCCGCGGCTTGTTCCATCGCCGGATCGAGGTTCGCCAACGCCGCGGCGATGTTCATGTAGAGAATCGGATAGAGATGCAGCGCGTTCATCAGCACGATCCCCGCGAAGCGGCCATGAGCGAGCCAGTCGTAGGGCAGATCCGCGTCCATCAGGCCGGACTTGATAAGCAGGGCGTTGAAAGCACCGTTCACACCTAACATTTGTTTGACTCCCACCGCGCCGACGAAGGGCGGCAGGATCATCGGCGCGAGAACCAACACGCCTAACGCCGGTTTGCCGAAAAAGTCATAACGGTGACCGATCAGCGCCAAAGGAAACGCGATCGCCAAGGTCGCCAGTGTGCTGGCGATTCCCAGCGCGAACGCGTTCCACAGCCCTTCGCGGTAAATCGGATTGCGGAAAACGGAGGCGAAGAAATCCAGTGTGAAAAAATGTGAACCGTCTGCCCGCGTGCCTTCGAAAGCCTGTTTCACCACCATCCCGGCCGGATAGATGAAAAACACTGCGAACAGCACGCTGACGAGGATCGAGATGATGATGGCGTTGCCGCGTTTCATAACAGTTTGTAGCGGCTTCCTATGACCGTCCGTGATAAATGACCTTCCGACATTAGGTTCGATCTCTCCGCAATTCTTCGGCAGTTTCCCGCCAGCTCCGCGAATCCATACCTTCCTCGACGCGATGATGTGGAAACCGCCCCGGCGATTCAAGCCGTCCTTCGCAGTTCATTCGTGAATTTCAACGCCGAGCCGCAACGGTGCCCGGGAATAGGTTTCATGAGCCCCCACGAAAAGCGGGTCCCTGGCGTTATCCCTTCTTTGCCCTCTCCCGCGCAATTGCCCGCTCGCCAACCGGGTCATTTCGTGCCTCTGTGGAGAAGCACGGGAAGGCACGCCGCTCCGTGCGCCTAACTCCACTGCGGCGTCACAACCCCCAACGAACAACACCATGAATCCGAAACTCACCTTCCTCCACAGTGGCATCCTTCGGCGCGCGCTGCGTCTTTGCGCTTGCGCCTCCGTGGCATCCGTCTGTCTGTTCAGCACCTCGGCGGCGTTTGCCCAGGACCTCCGGCTGTTTCTGAAAATCAAAGGCATCAAGGGCGATTCCACCGATGTGGGGCACGAGGGCGAGATCAATGCGATCGCCTTTTCCTCGGCCATTCAGAACATCGTCAGCACTAGCGGCAGTGGTGCGTCCGTCGGCAGACCGAAAGTTTCTGAAATCACGGTCACCAAGATGGTCGACAAGACATCCCCGCTGCTTTTCGTGTATTGCGCTTCGGGCAAGCATCTGGCAAACGCCGAAATCACCGTTGCAAACACCGGCGGCGAAAAATTGACCGACTTTTTCAAGATCACCCTCACCGATGTGCTCGTCTCCAGCGTGAAGACCGGCGCCAACGAGAACACCGGCGCACTCACCGAGGGGGTCACGCTCGCCTTCACCAAAATCCAGTGGAAATACATCGTCTACGACCCAGCTGGTGGAGTGAGCACCGAGGTGACCGGCGGCTATGATCTGAAGAAAAACGTGACATTCTAGCAGGTGCGCGCGTGAATTTCACCGTCAGGGAGGAGGCTCCGCCGCTACGGTTTGTTTTTTTGCCGGGCCATCGCTTCCGCCCTGCGGTAGTTCGCGCGGAACCATTCGCCGATTTCGGCGGCGCGGTCGGCGGCCTTGAGTGCGTCCGGGCCGTCGAGGACGGGATCGCCGTGACCGGCTTTCGCATAATTCATGATCGAGACATCGGAGAAAACGGCTAGGGCATCGGCGGGCATTCCCGTGTCGCGGAGGGCGAGCCAGGCAGACTTCATTTCCTCGTGCGAGTCGATGCACATGATTTTGACAAGCTGCCGCAGCGTGTTGAACGACGCGCCGGTCAGCTCGCGCTGATAGACGAAATTTCCCCGGTCACCGTAGGGATTCGCGTCCGGCATCGTCGAGTTCGCGAGATTCTCCAGGGTATAAATATCCCGGCGGATCGGCGTGCGATGGAGTGCGCGATCTTTCGGCCCGCCGGGGGTGCCGGGTTTGCCGAGCCACAGGGTCTGCGCTGCCGGGCTGAGGCAAAATTCCACGAAATCCTGCGCCACCTTGGGATGCGGGGCTCCCGTGAGCACGGCGATCGGGTCGCCGCTCAAGGTTGTACCACCGACCGGGGCGATCCACACGACCCGCGGCTCGCCGGATTCCGAAGTGAGATCCTCGGCATACGAACGGCCGTAGAAATCGATGCACATCCCCGCGGAGGCGTTTCCCTGGCCGACATCCTGCGGAACCTTGGGCGCGCTGTCGGTGAAATAGCGGGCGTTGGCCGACATCCGCTGGATCAGTTGGAGACCCGCCGTCCATCCGGAGTCCATGGCGACCTGCCGATCCGCGCCGGACACCGCAATCGCCCGCTGCATTTCACCTTGGACCAGCAACTCAAATGTGCGTGCCACTGACCCACTTTTCGTCGGATCGGCCAAAGCGAGTGTCCCGGCATACTTCGGATCCGCAAGGTCGTTCCAAGCGGCGGGGTGGGGGACTTGCAGCCGCTTGAGGACCGCGGGGTTATAACAGATTCCGAACTGCGAGACGCAAACGCTGACCCAAGTGTGATCCGCAGGGTAGTAGCGTTCGCCCGTGAAGGTCTCGGGAATCGGGCCGCCCTTTGCGAACAGTTCCGGCTGCGACTCGAACACCCGCAGCGGGACAAAGCGGCCCTTTTTGGCCTGCTCGGCAAAGTCCGGCTCGCCGCCGCCGAAAAATAGATCCACGCCGATGCCCTCGCGCTTCGTTTCCGCCGCCGCCTTGAAGCCGGCATCGAGCACCATGCGGATTTCAGACGTGCCGCCCGGTGTCCGCCAGTCGATGTGGATCGAGCGACCGGTCGTTTTCTTCCAATGCGCCGCGAAGGCCTCGCCGAATTCCTGGCGAATCGATTCGTTGTGCGGACTCAGGATGATCAGGCTGTCATCGGCGTCGCGCGAGCTCGTCGTCACCGTTTGGCGGCGCAACACCATGGGCAGTGCCACGATAAGTGCCAGCAGTCCGAAAATGATCCAGGCTCTCGTCTTCATCCGCTGTTAGGGTTTCAAGATCACCACGTCATCATGGCGGGCGTGAAGAACGAGTTTTTCATCGCCAGGTTCATGAATGATATGCGGGTTCATCTCGACGACCTGTTGGCGGCCAGCCGCCGTTTCGATCCAATACTGAATGCGCTGGCCGAGGTAACTGCGGTCAACGATGATCCCGGTGACCTCGTTGTCGCCGCTTTCCTTGTGCAGGCGCCACGCTTCCGGGCGGATGGAAAGCCGGACTTTCTCACCGCGCGCGGGCGACCAATCCGGGTCGGTCACGCGGCCGACGAGCGGCCCCGCCTCGGTCGTCGCCAGCGTGAATCCGTCGCGGGTTTCAATGGCTTCACCATGGATCAAGTTTGTCTCACCGATGAAATTCGCCACGTAAGCACTTCGCGGCGCACGGTAAATTTGCTCCGGCGTGCCGATCTGCCCGATTTTCCCGCGGGTCAGTACCGCCATCCGGTCAGCCATCGCGAGCGCTTCCTCCTGATCGTGGGTGACGTAGATGCCAGTCAGCCCGTTGTCTTTCACGATCCGCCGGATCTCGCGGCGCATCTCGACGCGGAGCTGGGCATCAAGATTGGACAGCGGTTCATCCAGCAGCAGACACTTCGGTTTGACGACCAGCGCGCGGGCCAGCGAAACGCGCTGTTGCTGGCCACCGGACATCTGGTCGATCGAGCGGTCGCCGTAGCCCGGAAGTTGGACCATTTCCAGCACCTCCGCGACGCGCCGCTTGATCTCCGGCTTCGGCACGCGCCGTTCCTCCAGCCCGAATGCGATGTTCTGCCCGACCGTGAGGTGCGGCCACAACGCGTAGCTTTGAAAAACCATCGCCGCCTCGCGCTTGTGCGGCGGCATGTTTGTCACATCGCGTTCGCCGAAAAAAATCGAGCCGCTCGTCGGGGTTTCCAAGCCGGCGATGCAGCGCAGCAGGGTGGTTTTTCCACAGCCCGAGGCACCTAGCAGGAAAAACAGTTCACCGGGTTCGATCTGAAGGGAGATCCCGTCGAGGGCGAGGGTAGTTCCGAAGGTTTTGACGACTGACTCGGCGCGAATGGATTCCATGGCAATTGACGGCCTCATGCTTTCGTTTGGAGCCAACCAATCAAGTCCTAAGCAGATTGAATGCGTGTCGCCGAATTTTTTCGAAGATTCTCTTGCAAACCCGGGGGGCGGACCTTAACAAGTGCGCCCACCCAACCGGATGCTCGGATGGCGGAATTGGTAGACGCGCTAGACTAAGGATCTAGTAGGGTAACCTGTGGAGGTTCGAGTCCTCTTTCGAGCACTGATGGTTGATGGTGAGTGACTTAGGGAGCCTAAACGGCTCCCTTTTTCGTGCCCGGAAACGGTCTTTGCCTAAAAGTTTGCCCAAAAAACTTAAGGCAGACTGGAGCCTCTCTGAGCATCGTCGCGTTCCAAAGACTTTTCCCGAGTGCCCGAAGGACTCCAACCGCGCGCTCCTTCTCAACTCCACGGTCTCAATTTTTCCCAGAACTAACAGCAATTCTGGAGGTGTCTCAATTCGTCGATCGATGCATTCTTAGCCCTTGTTAGGCAGTCGGCTGTCCTGGTCTCAAAACCCCAGACACGAATGCCTGGGTCTCACGTTCCAGGCCCCATCAAATAAGCGCTAGACGTGATCGAGTCTTAAAACCAGGGGCAAGAACCCACTGTCTTTCGCAAAATTCCGACCCAATCGGAGGGACTCTGAGAATTCTGATTTGACGATCACGGCAAGAACAGTTCATATGAACACATGCCCGAGACCGCGATAGAGTCATCTTTTGGCCTGAGTAACTGCCCAATAGGTGGCGGTGTGGAGGCGTGCTTCGTGTTCCGTTGGTTCACTGCCACCGGGGTTCAGAGGTTCCAGCCATTGGAGCGAGGCGAATACACGCGGAATCCCTACGACGAACAGACCTTCCGCCCAGATCTTCCCGTCCATGAGTTCCAAAAGATGACTCTTCCTTCAGACTGGGCCGAATCAGGCTTTTCCGATGTCTGGGTCCGCACCGAATAGCTTATGGTCGAAAATCTAAAGCCAGGGTGTCGGGACGTGAGGGACTGCAGGGTGGGCGACTGGCAGCACGTCGCCTTCGTCTATGAGTGGCGAGGGAGGACTGGTCCGCAATCGCTCCAGCCATTGTCCAAGCAAAGCAGGAACCGTTGTCCGTTCAATGAGTCCGAATTCCTGGCCAATGAGCCGGTGTGGAAGTTCAGGCGCTCAACTTGGCCGGGAATGGAACGCAGTTCAGGATTTTGGGACGTATGGCTGAGGGTCGAGTAAAACGTCAGGGCTGTGTTGGCACCAAATCTCTCGGACGGTCCACTTTGAATACTTCAGCCACGCGGTCACAATTACCGGCCGACAAGGCTAGGACGGGTGACTGTGTTGCGAACGTCGGCCCTATCCACTTGGTAATGGTTCCACTCGCTTGGTTCGGACAAGGGAACTCCACCTGGCAGCCAAAGGATTGCTTTAGGGGAAGGGAAGGGGAGTTGGGAGGGGGGCGTCGTCGGATAGGCAGGAGGCGCAGGGATGGTTTTCATGGGATGGCTGGTTGGGGTATACGGGACAACTTTGATGGCGGCCACACTCCTTCCCCCAAGTTAAGTCGTCAAGAAGGCCACTATCCTAGCTTACCCTAAGAGTATTCCCGCGAAGGCTAGGGTTCGTCTTTCCCCGGGGCACTCACGCACCTGATTGCTGGCTTAGGGTGGAGTGGCGTCCGTTTTCTTGGCGTCCTTCTCAAACGCGTCGATCCCCCTATGCAATGTCTCTCTGATCTGTGGTCCCTTCTCTAGCATTGCCTGCCTGATAGCCGCGTTACTGAACTCCTCAATGGCAGTGGTGAACCCATAAGCCGCATGAAGCGCTAGGACTGCTTTCATTTTTGCAGCGCCGTCAGACCCCTTGCAATTCGACAGAAACCATGCCGTCATGACCAGGGTATCTTGCTCACCGTTACTCTGAAACCCGGCAGGCTTATATTTTGCAATGAATTGGTGCAGGGACTCGGCGGCCTTTTGTGGGGACCGCATTGCTTCCGTAGCCACATACTTGAATGTCTCTGGTTCCGCTTGTCGGCTAAAGAATGGCTGAGCAGGGAGAGCACCAAGAAATCCGTTCTGATAGCCTATGAACCACGAAGCTTCTTGTGAGACCGCTTCGCCTTCCCTCGCCATTGCCTCCGCGCACTTTTCAAGCTTGTCCGTGGGAGGGGCCTGCGCGTGACTTGGCGGAGAGCAAATCACGGTTAGGAATATGATTGAAAGAACAAGAAGGGACTTCATACGCATGTAGAATTATTTCTGTGCTGGTTTGGGCAAGTGGAAAAGTTCGAGTTAAATCTCATGGCTCGATTCCGATGACGGTTCTTGGGTGTCAGGGCCAATAGGATCCGATTGTTCTTCTTTAGGCGAGTCAATTTGTGGAGCAGGGAAGTTGGCCTTGGAAGCGGCGAATATAAGCGAACGCAGATGTTCCTCTTCCTTGGCGATACGTTGGAGATAGAATTTTACGGTGGCTTCAACGTCAGATTGTTTTCCGAAAATGAAATACCCCGCATGGCTGGATCCGACGTAATGCCTACTTCTACGCGACCGTTGTAGGTAATCCGTCTGCCATCTGTTCTTGGTCATCTTGATATTTCTGGCCTTGAGGTGTCGGTTGATGGTTGCCCAATTTTTAGCGTTCTCCTGTCCTACTGCCGATGTGAGCAAATATTCCAGAATGACATACTCGGCTGATTCAGGATCGAGAACTTTCAAGTATGTCTCGGTAGCCTCGACGAAGTTGTTAAATCCGTAAGCTTGGATCTGACGGAAGATTGATTGAGTTGGATTATTTTTATATTTCATGCGTGATAATAATACCACAGGGGTTACCCAAAGAGGAAGGATATTCTGAGAATCGGGGATAACTTTCCTGGTTGGGGTATATCAATACAGAGTGTTATGTCAAAACGCGCTTGACCTTCTAACGAGTTCTCACTATAACCGGGCATGACTGAGCGACAATACAGGCGATATCTTTATTTATCTGAAAAGGTTCGTTCCGAAGGCATCCCCGTAGTTGCTGACCCCCAGAAGAACCAAAGCGAGATCGGCACCCGTGTCTTTGCTTCAATTTCTCAAGCGCAAGAGACTTCAAGGTCTGGTGAAAAATGGACCGCGGAAGAAGAGAATGTGCTGCTAGGCGAATGGTTGAATCAAACGCCGATCGCAGAGATTGCCCTTTCGCACCGGAGAACGATCGTTGCGATTTCTTCTCGGTTTTGGGCGATTTCTGGGCCTACTGCGAAGTTTGTGAAGAACCGGCTAGACGAGGCAGCCAAGAGACAGTCGGCGGCAATATGAGGCAAATACGTGCTATATGAGTTTGAGGAAATGAATCGTGCGTCTCCCTGACCGCGATCGAATCACTTCCTGCTCGTCATGCATTCCGACAACGGACCCGTCACTTTCCAGTGCCGGGTCTTTTCGTGTCAGGGTGGATGCGGCCTCTTCATTTCAAACCAAACCACTACCATGGACATTAATCCTATTTCACATTCCAACAAGCCATCAACCTCCCATCCAACAACTGGAAGAATACGCCGTATAAAGCCTTTCTTCACCGCAGCTCTAGCACTCCTGATGATCTCCTGCACGGATAGCGTCAAACCTGGTGTGGCTGACATGAAACCCGTGGGGGATGGACTTCGTACAATTGGATACTCGCTAATTGGTGTCGCCGTAGTCCTGGCAACTGGATTTCGCCTACGCCTCTAACGACCATGAACCCGCCAATCTATTTCCACTGCTTTGCGGTCGTCGCGGTCGTTGCCCTTTGCTTCCAGCTCTTCAGCACCTTTTGGCTCCCTATGAGTGTGGGAGGAATCGGGGTGTTGGCTCTCGCCATTTTACTTCGGAGATAATGCCCAATTCGTCTCCGCAAATGGACCGTATTCTGACTTCTAGAGCTGTGGCTATGAGGTGACGACCGCTTGCACCGAAGAATGGCTCGCTAAGGCTGCTAGAAGCCCCGTCAAGGGCCCGCAGGATATGTCGGCTACTATGTGAAGCAAATTCACCCGGCTCGTTAGAGGCCTATTGTCGTTCCAAAGAACGGCAATCCTTAATCTCTCCGCGCCTCCGCCATACCGCGGGCCGCAGCACCCACCTTGGCAGTCGCGCGGCAGACTCCTGTGTGGGGGTGGGTCGTGTCGTTGCCTTTCAAAACAAACCGAAAGAACAACATGAGCCCAATGATGGAAGAAATGCTGGTTACTGAAGTCGTGCCACGTCTGCGAAATGCCGCACGGTCGATTCCCAAGATCGGCTGTGAGGACGATGAGGAGATTATTCAGGACGCGACGTTGATGGCAGTCCGGATGATGGACTCGGCGGAGAAAGCTGGAAAGTCCATCACCGCCGGAAATGTATCGTATTATGCCGCGAAGGCTGCCCGTAGCGGCCGCAGAAGCTACTCCAGTGGACGCACCGACGCAATGTCTCCGGGTTGTCAGATCGATGGCAATGCCCGCTACGAATGGCTGGACGGTGAGGTCGAGTTTGAGTCCGGCGAACCTGGAACTCTGCACGACGTCGTGGTGTCCAACGATTATCACGGTCACGAGCCTGATCCTGGAGAGGAAGCTGCTCGTAACCTCGATTGGCATTCCTTCCTCGCATCGCATTCACCCCGACACAGCATTGCCATCACGGTTCTGTTGGAAGGTGGGAACATGCGGGAGGCAGGCAAACGATGTGGACTGAAAGACAGCGCAGCCCTGTTGTTGAAACGCCGTATTGCTGCCGACCTGCTGGAGTTCTTTGGTCCGGACGTAATTCGCCGCCTGATTGATGGCACGCGTCCGGGTTGGGAGTCTGACCTCCGGATGTCACGCTCCCGACACCTGCCCCACTTCGATATAAATTCCGTGACAAGGCAGGCGGGACAATAAGATACCAGGATTCCCGCAATCTAACAGAAACGAGTCCCCAAATGGAGACTGTGGCAGGCAGGTCTCGTTACCGGTAAATGGCTTCATCTACCAGACCGAAGCGTAGCCAGGAAACAAAAATGGCCGCCATCAAACCGAGTGTGTTCGGAATGCATGGCGGCCAATTTGTAGAAAAGACAGTCGGGGGGAGTGCTCTTTTTTACGTCGTTTGTAAACAATGCCTGCCTACGGAATGTTTGTCTGGTTTATGGCAAGTCAGTGATAACGAATTCCACCGTAGAGGCAAAGCCATGATTCAGCAATGCGTCAGGTTCCGTTACTGGAAATTCCCTTGCGTCCAGACCGAGCGGACGATATCAGTGATCCGATGAGTGCCAAAACTACCAAGACAGCCAAGACAGCCAAAACCAAGGTCGCTAGAAGGAAACGTTACACCTCCGACGAGAAGAGACAAATCATTGAGTTCGTTAGGAAGCATGACCAGGAGAAAGGACGCGGTGGCAAGAGTGCTGCTGTGAAGCATTACGGGATTTCCCCGATCTCCCTGTCCTCATGGATCAAAGGATTAGGCGAAACGATTGTCGACCATCTCCCTGGTAGCGAAGCAGTCTCCAAAGCGGTAAAGCGAGCGACTGGGCAGACATCCAGTTTTTCTGCCAAGATCAAGGAGCTTACTGCGGTGGCCAACCAGATCGAAAAACTTGAGGGTGAGCTAGCCAAGGCCCGGGAGAAATTCAAGGCGCTCAAAGCTGGCCTCTGACCTTTGAGGCGATTGATCAGGGCGTCAGAACTTTGCTATGCGCCCAGTGGTAGGAGCCATTGGGGCAAATCACAGCGGGTGGGCGTTATCACCTAGCAAAACGACAGAGCCGTGCAATCCTATCAGCATCATGAAACGAACTTTCGAGGTGACTTTGACACGGGGAACTCAGTCTGCTGCCTATCTCCTCCACTACCCTGAAAACGAGCGCCCCGAAACAGAAATCCCGAGAGGCGACTACAAGCATTTTACGCGGCGGGACGGAAGTCGGATCAGCTTCAAGGACGTGCACATGGACAAGCTGGCGAGCACGGTCCAAGAGTGGGCTTCGGAAATCGGGGCAGAGGGCGAAATAGCGGAAGCCACAGGTTAATGGACGATGCCGAGATCTTTTGAAGGGACCCGATCATCCCGAACCTGGAGCTGCCGACCGTCTCCAGATAAACCAACGAAGCTAGCTGTGGGCGAACGAGAAGCGGAGGTATCACCCTTTATTGCTTGAAGTGTCTATGGCGTCCGTTAGCGTCTCGCGATCCCAGTGGCTGGATTAGGAGTTGCTTATTGGCGTCCCCTCTCGTGACTAACCACCCCATCCCCATGAAAAGCTTGCTTTGCAGCGTTGCGCTTCTTTTTTTATTCCTCGCTCAGTTGGGCGTGTTTGCTGAGATTCCCGCATCGTTGAAGTCTCTGGCGTGGAAGAGTTTTGCGCAGGAAATCGCGGATGACGTGACCTTTCGGGCGGAGGTGAGAAAGATCCTCGCAGGCTTGGAAAACGAAAAGAAAGCTGAGGTTGCCAAATGCATTGCCCAGATCGTGGCAGGAAAAGGACTGTTCATCACCGGCACACCCGTGGATGACCTCCTGGCAAAGGCGCTGAGGGAAAGAGGAAAGGTATATTCGTTGGGAGAAAGCCACGCGGCGATTGACCAGCTTACAGACATGGATATTCTAACATTGGCCGGAGACCTCTCCGTAGCAGGTCAGAAAGAAGCGGCTGCCGAGGTAAAACTCATTCTAGTCGCCGATCCCACCATCCGCCTCAATGCTCCACGAGCGGGCCGCGTCCTTTCTCACAAAATCGGCAACCGGATCCGAGTGGTGCCCGGGTTGTCCAATCCCGATCTGGTCAGCTTGGAGTCAATTCAATCGAACGGAGCTTACCTACACCATGAAAGCGGGAAGATCTTCGTGACGACACGCCCGGCTGGCACCCAGGATCAAACGGCGTTCGACATCAAAGCCACCTTCAAAATGATCAAGATGGACGGAGGAAAGGTTCGCTTCGAAGCGGCTGACCGGGCAGGGGAGTTCATCAGGGTGGCCGAGGACGGGGGAGTCGTCCTTGGTCGCATCAGCAGCGGAGAGCGGGCTACGTTTCGCTTGGAGACGAAGGGCCCTAACGATGACTGATCGACTCCCAGAAGATGATCCGCAGCTTGTCCCAGCTGTCTGTTAGGGCAACGCAGAAAACGGGGCACGCATATCCATGGCTCTAAAGTTGCCGACCGTCTCCAGTTAAACAAAGCGACCTTCAGGGGATTGCCACGACATCCGGGCTTTTCTGTGCGAAACGGACGACGACTTCATATTTCTGACCTTCACGTGCGGTCCCCAAGAGTGCTGAGCCTCCGGTTGGGAGCTTCCAGCAATGTGAAGGGACGAATGAACCATCGGCTACAGATGCGATTGCAGGCAGCGGTCCCTTGATTTCTGGTTTTCCGTAGAGCGCGCCCAGAAGATCGATAAGTTGCTTCCAGGCCGGTTCCAATTCGGTTTTGTAGCCGGTTGCAGGCCGTGTATCCGTTTGGAGGTTGAGTTCTTTGAGCTTGCCGACTTCGGTCCAGTCAAAATAAAGGAACCCGTCGAGACCTGCTATCTTTTGGCGGGTGCGGAAAACCCCATTCAAGCCGGAGCGACCGATGAAGGTCTCGTCCGACGTCATCTCCACGGTCTTGCTGGCCTTGAGCTTCGCCAAGGTCGTCTCGCGGGTGTCTTTAAAGGTAAGGTTCTCAAAAAAGGCAGATGGGTCAGGTGCGGGGGGCGCAAGAGAATGAAAAGTGTCCAGCCACTTCCGCTCGTCCTGGTGGAGCTTGGAAAGCTCGATAGTGAACTCCTTTCCACCATCAGTGCGGATGGTGACCGTGGAGGCGTCCCACTTGACGAATTCACCTTGAACGGTTCGGGTGCCGTCGGTGTTTCTCCACGGTCGAGTGTCGCAGATCGCGGGATGCACCAGCGCTAGCAGAAAGAGGGGGATCAATGGCCGTAACATGTCAGTGAAAGTGAACTAGAGGATCGCCTTTGTTCGCTTGCCGCCTCGCTGATTGTATTCGGCGCGGAAGGTTGGAACGCGCTGGTTCTATGTGGGCACTGTTGTCTTTGTCCTTTATAAAATTCGGGAGTGATTCTACGGAGACAGGGGTTTGCTGGGAATTGGTCTTTGGCTCGACATCGCGTAAGCATTCGCCTAAGCGAGTGAAGGCAGCCGGATCATTCGTGTGTGGAGATGGATTGCCTGGACAGGTGCCCGCGAGTCCGTCCGCTTTTGGTGCGGCCTGTGGAAAGCAAGAAGGACGCACCTCTCCAGAAAAACAAAAAGGCGGTCATCAAGCCCTGAAGCTCAATGACCGCCCTTTCCGATCTTCACCCTGAATTGCCCGTATCAGTGAATGCTCGGTCCATACCAACCATTGTTTTGCTGAGCTAAGCCATGCACAGGGTGACGGTGAAAGCCAATTATCTGCCGACCTCGTTTGCGGCGAATAGTGAGCAGGTCCTGATCAAATGCCCAGAAGTCCACGATGATCGGTTCCACCTCGGCCTCATAGGGCTTCCAGAGATATCCGAAATACCTTTGTAAATCAAAACTCCCACTTCTTCCATAATAGGGATTATCCCGAAGCCATTGTTCCGCAACGTTCCGAACATCGCTGGGAACGGTAGGTCCATAAATGACCGGGGGACGAACCCAAAATGGTCGTGCGCTCCATGCGAACCACACACCGTTTAAAACGATAAACGTTCCGAAGAACATTAAGCCTTTCTTCCGAGTCATACTGTTTCCTGTCGGCTGTCCAGTCCGCCTGTCAATCCGTTGACTGAGCATCAGGGAGAGACATATTCCCAAGTTTGTTCCCCTCACTCACCGAGAGCTCAGGTCCTCCAGGTAGCACCAACGGGCCAGTTTGCACTTCAAATGAATTCCAGTCGTCTTTATCGCGAATAAACCGAACCGCAATTCCTGGCCTGGACGCATGTGTGGCAATCAGCATCCCGTCCGTCACTCTTCGAACCGAGACAGGGCTTGCCACACCCTCACGCGGGTTCTTCAGTGCTTGGAAGTAGCGTTTGCGGCTGAACTGTTCCGGAAGGAAGTATTGATTCGCCTCATGCCAGTTGAGAATTCGCTGACTTGCTTCGTTTGGAAAGCCCTTCTGAAAGCTGATACCTGGAGCAACCCAGAAGATCCGAGCGCACCACACGGAATAGAAAATCACGCCGGACAGAAGTAATCCGATGAACACTCTGTTCCCTATGGCTGTGTCACTCTTCATTCTTTTGACTGAACTTTAAAGCGATCCCGCGGGCGGGCCCAATTAATTCTCCGTCTGTTGTAGGCTGGCCAAGATGGAAGGATGATGATAAGCGTTCCCATCAGAAAAGACAGGCAGTAAAGGGACAGCGGCAATACGAAGACTCTTTTTCCGATGGCATCCACCGCGAGGAATGTAAGCCCGGCTATCCTCATCGGCCTCTTGAGCTAATAGAGGTCGTTGATAGTTGTGGCCAACAATTTGGCGACTTTGCGCTGATATTCGGGATTCACGAGCAGCTCTTGATCGTTCGGATTGGAAAGGTATCCAAGTTC
>JAZKGW010000010.1:0-19174 GCA_040385685.1 Verrucomicrobiota bacterium
ACACCGCTCGAAATCTTTTGTCCATCATTGGACTGCCGTTTCACCCGCGCATGACGCGCCAGCTGTTGTCAAATCCCGAGTTCGCCGAGTGTCCACGTGCTGTCGGCGCAGCGCCGCGTGAGCCAAAGGATTTTCGCTCCGTCGGCAGCATCGGGTGTGGCTCGATCTCCTCATACATCGACCGCCAGACCGAGCGGTCCTTCATCACCGCGCCTTCAGAGGCATCCTGATAGATCCCGCCCCCTTTCTGCTCGTCCGCCCTCTGGTAAACCATACGGCTCGAATCTAGCAGTGGTCACACATTCTTGTCCGGATTTGGGCTCATTTCATGGAGTGGAAATCCATGGCCACGAATCCAGCCCTCTGTTCCGTGTTTGTTTTGGCCGGTCCCGGTAAGCCCGGTTAGAATTTCGGCGGCTCCGTCCGGGGGCTGAATTCACGGGCGATTCCTTGGAAATGCCAATGCCAGCGTCCGTGCCTGCCAATGCAGGAGAGGTGCAGGAGAATTCTGCCAGCCCGACTGCCGGAGAGCCGGAGTTGATGGGGTTTCATGGCGCAGATGGGTTAGGGGTTGATTGCCGGTTGTTACGCCGGCAGTTTGAGGGGTGATGGCTGGTTCGGTGGCATTTCGTCTCGGACTTTTGGATCTCCAGTTTGCCAGCTTCCTGATTGTTATGGGTCGCAGAAGACAACTCGCAATAAAAGTGCCAATCCCTGTTTCCTGCCCAAATGGTCCATATTGCAAACACACGAAGCATCAGTTTGCAGTCTCGAAACACCGGCGATCTAGAATCAAACTAGCAGCTAGTGAGGAGGCCCGTCGGGTGAGCTGTCAGGCGCTGGAACCTTTTCTTCAGGCTGGCCACACTCGCTGGCACCGTCCCGAAAGTCGCTCTAGCAACTCCGTCACCAGGGGGAGCGTGATAGCGCAAACATCGCCGCGGGGGCGGGAATAATCCTTACGGGCGAAATTGACGCTTGGACGGCGAGGGGAAATCGGTGGGGCAGTTGACTGAAAAAATTTGCACGAATCCCCACCATCGAGCGCATTTTGCACGGATTTCGGGGGTGTTCGAAGTAATTGGATCCCAAATCGCGCAAATAGCCCGCGCAGAGGACGATGAAATCCTCACGCCGTCTTCCCGTCGGCCTTGAGTTTGCGGAATTTCGGCGGGGCGGGCGGCTTTTCCGGGATGACTTTTTCGATGGATTCCATTGGCACCCAGCCGCGGGTTTTGGTGGCGAAGGCGATGTAGGCCCAGCGGCCGGACTCGCTGATGATTTCGCACAGCGACCCGGGCGGTGCGTCGATGACTTCGGGTGCGGTGCGGGCGGCGTCGGTGTGGAGCGCCACTTTTTCGGTGATGATGACAGCTTGTCTGGCGACCGGTGCGAACTCCGCGTCGTTGGGGAAATAGCGCCAGCCGAGGACTCCCGCGGAAACGAGAAGGGGGCCTAACACCAATGCCCCGACTGCGGCGACGCGGAGGCGCGCACCGGGACGGGTGGCCGGAAAAACCAACAGGGCGAGGCTGCAAATCCAGACGCCGGTCCAGCAGGCTGATTTCCAGACGGAGAGCGGAAACTTGGCGAGCGCGTATTGGTATTCCGGGCGCTGGACGGTGATGGCTCCGTATTTCCGCTCGAGGAAACGGAGGTTCTGGCGGGCTTCCTGATGGCCGGAATTGCGAACGAGGGCGCGGCGATAGTAGAGCGCAGCATGGCCGGGAGAGCCGGAGCGATAACAGGCGTTGCCGATGTTATAGAGCGTGTCCGCGGATAGCTGTTCGTAGTCACCCGCCTCTAACCAAAGCTTCAGCGCGTCGTCGTAGTTCGCGGCCTCGTAGGCTTCCAACGCCTGGCTTGCGACATCCGCGCGGGCCGGAGTGCCAAGGCCGATCGTGGCGCTCAAAAAAATCGCTAGGGCGGCCTTGCGGAGCAGCCTGAGGATTTGGTCGCGGCGGGTTTGGTCGAGCACGGTCTTGGGTTTCTCAGCACGGAAGCAGACGGCATCGCGCTCGGCAAGCACGGCTTGGATTGCCGGGTCCGGACTCGCACCGAGCCAGCGCTCGATGAAGCTGCCGGCGGATTTGAGAAACTCCATGTCGTCGGTGGATTTGGTTTTACCAATCTCGCGAAGCTGCCGGTGTTTCGCGTCGCGGATGGAATCGTTTTTGAGTCGCGGAGAGTAGCGCATCCAAAGGGCCTTGACGATGAGACCGAGCGCTAACAAGCCGCCGATGGCGTGACCGAGCCAGGCGGGCAGCGCGGCCCCTGCGGGCAAGGTGAGTTGGGCGGGACGCAGGACGGCGAGGATGTCGGTCATCCGCTCCAGCGGAATGGGCAGCACCTGGGTGACTGTGGCACCGCTACCGGCCGGCGAGGTGTTAGGACGCATTTGCAGCGCGATCGGCTCGGTGGTTAGAGTCTTGTAGGCCTCGTCCTTCGGGTCGAAATAGACCAGCCGGAACGGCGGGATTTCCGGCTTCATTTCCAAGGGCCTCAGCGATTGGTGAAAGATGACACTGCCGGATAGCTGGCGGCGCTCATCGCCGCGCTGGTCGGTGGTGGTTCCGTAGAGTTTCCAACCGGCGGCATTTTCAAGCTTCGGCGGATGCAGGGTGTCGAGGTTGCCGCTGCCACTGACTGCGAGGTCCACGGTGATCGGGTCGCCTTCCAGCACCTCCGTGACGGAAGTGCTGGCGCTTAGCCGGAACCGGCCGACGGCGTTTTCAAAGCCCGCGGGCGCGCCTTCGGGCAGCGGCTTCGCGTCGAGTTCGAGCTTGGGCACGTCGACGTAAACTTCCGGGTTCACCATGCGGGGGAAGGGATCCATGACGGTCTCCCGGGTCGTCAGACGGACCTTGGCGGGGCCAATTCCGATTTTGCCGGTGCGCGTCGGGGTGATGGTGCTCGGGTAGGCCACCGACAGATAGCGCTTCCCTAACAAGTTGATCCGGTTGGGCCGGGGTGAGGGCTGGAACCGCCACGCCGTCACACCGTCCCGTTCGAAATCGGGGATGCCCCAGTCTTCGATGATCATTTCCTCGGGGACGAACAGTTTGATCTCGGTGGGAGTGGATTCGTTTTCGAACGGCTTGTCGTTCATGACCCGGAACGAGCTGGCATAACGGATGATTCTGCCGCCTGCCTGGACCTCGGACCAGTGGAGTTCATCGGGATTGAAAATCTCGAATTCCAGCGGCTCGGTTAGAGTCTTGACGCCTTCGACCATCACTCCGATCGGCGGAATGACATAGCGGCCGATGTCATAGCTGGTCACGACATAATCGAACACATACTCCAGCCGTCTGCCGGGCAGCATCCTCGTCTGCGGGCCCCGGCCGGTTGTCTGGATCGTGGTCCTCGCGACTGCGGGAATCTCCGGCATCGCGTTCGGCTCGCCGCCGGAGATCGACACTTCCAGCAGCGCTTGTTCGCCGCGGGCAAGGAATGCGGTGGAGAGCCGGCACGTCGTCTGACCGTGGCCGGGAGTGCAGAGGAAGGCCCAAGCCGCGAGGGTGGTTAGAATCCGGAGGAAATGTTGCCAAGTGTGCATGATGTTACCAATCTTTTTGCGGGCCCCGATATTCACGGCGGCCGGGGCTGAGCGGGCCTTTTTCGAGATCCGCGTTTTCCTTTAAAATCCGGTGGGCGCGATCTTGGGGCGACTCGTTGGGATTTTCGCCGCCCTTGTCGCCCTCTTTCTTATCCTTGTCCTTGTCCTTGCCCTTTTTGCCGTCCTTGTCTTTGTCGCCTTCGTCGCCCGCGCCGTCCTTCTTTTCGGGATCCTTTTCACCGTCGCCCTGATCACCGGGTTTTTTATCGCCTTTGCCTTCGCCTTCCTTGGGCTCGCCTTCGCCCTCTTTCGGTTCACCTTCGCCTTTTTGCGGCGGGCCTTCCCCGGGTTGGGGTTGCGGCATCGATTGCTCGGTGTCCTGCTTTTCCTGGTCCAGCAGTTCCTCCAACCGCCTGAGATACGTGAGCGTCATCGTCCGGTTCTTGGCGGGGACTTTGTCCGAAGGGAAAAGTGTCAGCGTGGAATCATAGTGCCTGACGGCGTCCGCCCAGTTAGTGATCAGCGACTCCATTTGCACGTAGCCGCTTGTGTCACCTTCTTCGGGAGCTTCGGATTCACGCATTTTCGCGAGGGCTTCCTTGACGATGGTGTCAAAGCGATCGAGGTCCGGCGCCGAAGCGGGGTCCGTGGGATAGGCTTCGCCAGACAAGCCTTTCCAACCAAGCTGAAACAAGGAATTTCCCATGCCGAGGTGGCCGCTTGCCTGGACTTGGGAATCTCTGGAAAGCAACGACTGGCTGAATGCGGTGCGGGCTTCCCGGAACTCCCCGGCACGGTAGGCGGCGGTCGCTTCACCGAGGCGGTAGCGGGCCTTTGTTTCGCGGAGCCTCGCATCACCGGCGAGTTTGCGGTAGGAATCGCGGGCTTCCTCGTAGCGCTTCCCGGCCAGCGCGTCCTTCGCATTGGCGGCGTCGCCGGCCATGGCGTTAGATATCGTTAGAAATCCACCGGCGATGAGGATCGCGGTCTGGATGCCCTTCCAACGGGTTCCAGAGATGATCGAGACGATGAGGAACAAGATCGCGGGAAACATCAGCCACTGATAGAATTCGATGGAAATCTTCCGCTCGCGGCCCTCCATTTCAAACGCGTCCAAACCGGCCACCACCGATTTCACCATTTCCGGAATGTCCAAGCCCGAACCGGCGTTACTGAAGCGGCCGTGGGTTCCATCCGCCAGTTTGCGGAGCGTGTCGGTTTGCAGGCGGCTGATCACGGTGCGGCCCGAACGATCCACCATCTGGCCGTTCGGGAAATCCGGATTCGGGACGAAACCGCCGTCTTCGGTGCCCACACCGATGGCGATCACGTAAACGCCGGCCCGCTCGGCCTCGGCGATCCTCAATTCGAGCTCGCCCCCGCGCTCGTCGTCGTGGATTTCCTCGCCGTCGCTGAGAATAACGAGCGCGTTGTTTTTCTGGCCGGTCTTTTTCAAGGTCTCGGTGGCGAGATGGATGGCCGCGGAAAGGTCCGAGCCACCTACCGGCGCCCAGGTGTCATCGACCTGTTCGGTGATTTCTCTAACGGCGCTGTGGTCGATGGTCAGCGGGGCGTAGACATAGGGCGTCCCTGCGAACCCGATGAAGCCGATGCGTTCGTTAGGCAGGGCTTCCAACAACTCGTAAATGACGACCTTGGCCTGGCTGAGCCGGTCCGGTTTCACGTCGCTGACCCGCATGCTTTTGGAAAGGTCGAGGGCGATCATGACATTGCGGCCGAGCGTTTTTTCCGTCTTGGTGCCGGCATCCCCGCGGGGCCGGGCGAGCGCGACGATGACCGCCGCGCAGGCGGTTAGGAGGAAAAACAAGGCGAGCCAGCGGGGCAGGGAACTCCCGCGCTTGAGCAGGGCGCCGCGCAACCGCGGTGCCACGAAAACCGCCCACTGCTTCTGCCGCATCCGCGCGGTCAGCACCGCGCCGATTCCTAGCAAAGGAAGCAGGATCAGCAAGGCAAGCCAGCCGGGGTGGGCGAAGTTCATCGGATCATGCGGAGGGTGGAGGGTTCAGGGACTGGTACACCGCCGCGGCCAGCGCCGCAAGCAGCGTGACACCCACGAACCAAGGAAACAGCTCGGTGTCATCGATCACAGTCAGGCTTTTTGCGTCGGTTTTTTCCAGGTTGTCGATGGTGGTGAAGGTCCTCTTGAGCGCGGCCAGGTCTTGCGCCCAGAAGTGCTCGGCGCCGGTCATGGTCGCGATTTTCTGCAGCGTGGGCAAATCAAACTCCTGATAGGGAAAGGTCATGATGCTGCGGTCCACGCGGCCTTCCTTGGTGCCGATGGCGACGGTGTAAATCTTGATTCCCAGCGTCTTCGCGTGCTCCGCAGCTTCGAGCGGAGAAATTTTACCGGAGTTGCTCGCCCCGTCCGTGGTGAGGACGATGACCTTGCTTTTCGCGTCGCGCGCTTCCAAGCGGACCGCAGCGGCGGCCAAGGCCGATCCGATCGCCGTGCCCGATTCCGCGATCGTCCCCATTTCTCCTTCGCGGGTGAGTCTCAACGCATTGAGTGAATTTCTAAGCCATTGGTGATCCAGGGTGATCGGACTGGCGTCGCGCGGCCTTCCGGCGAAGGCTACCAATCCGATCCGATCTTCCGGGCGGCGACTGATGAAATCATCGACCACTTTTTTCGCCACGTCGATTCGCTTCACCGGCACGCCCTGGTCCTTGAAATCGTCGATGTCCATCGACAGCGAAACGTCGAAGGCGAGCATGATATCGATGCCGCTGGCCGTGCGGCTCTGATATTCATTGCGCCACACCGGGCGGGCCATGGCGAGGATCGCGCAGATCAGGGCGAGGAACGCAAGCGGCAGTCCGAGGCTCCACGCCACAAGCCGCACGCGCCGGCCCAGGCTGACCAGAACCGATAGATTCGGGAACACCACCGCCGCCTCCGAACCTCGGCCGCGGCGCAATGCTAACAGCAATAACGCCGGCAGCAATAACAGCAGCCAGCCGGGCTGGGCAAATCGGAAGTGCTCAAGAAACGCGCTCATGCCCGGATTCCGTGGTGAAGGATTTCCAGCAACGCGCGTGATCCTGCGATGACCTCGTCGGTAGTCATGGCAGGAGTTTCCGGCCCGTACTTCATCGCTGCCAGACGGGCAAATCCGATGCTGGTGGAGCCGCGGGCTTCTTCGGAAAAGTTCTTCAAGGCATCATGGCGGGAAATGTATTCCTCGTGAGTCTCGAACAACGCAGGATCGCCGGCCACGACTGATAGATAGCGCCGCAGGATCAGCGACGACTGCACCGCGGCTTCCCGCGCCGGCACCACGCCGATCCTGTCCAAGGCCGCGGCGGCTTCCGCGTGGGCGGCCTTTCTCACGGCAATCGGATCAACCATCGGCGTTTTCTTTTTCCTAAGAATCACCACAGCCAGCAGCGTGATGGCTAACAAGACCAGCGCCGCGATCATCCACGGCTCGACCCACGAGTCGGGAATCAAGGACTCCGGCGAGACGGGTTCCAGGAGTTCGAAGTTGCCGGATTTCTCGTTCATCGCGTTTCTATCCGGAGCGTTTGCGCCCGCGTTTTTTCAAAAGCTTGTGGAGTGCCGCCAGCGTGTCGCCGTGGGTGAGGAGGTCCGCCGTGTCGATGCCGTGCTTCTTGAAGATCGCCGCCACACCTTCCTGTTGTCTGGCCATCAGCTTGGCGTAGCCCATCCGCAGGTTCGGGTTGCCGGTGTTGACCAGCGTTTCGAAGCCGGTCTCGGGGTCGATCATCACCACCATCCCGCCCTTGGGCAGTTTGGATTCCAGCCGGTCCAACACCCGCAAGGCGATGGTCTCATGCTTCTTCGCCAGCTTGCCGAGGGGCTTGTCCAGCGGGTCCGAGAAAAAGTCCGAGATCAGGAACACCAGCGATTTCCGGCGCAAGGTGCGGACCATGAAATCGCAGGCTTCCGCCACCGAGGTGCCTGGCTTATCGGGTTTCGCCACCAGGATTTCACGGATCATCCGCAACAGGTGGCGGCTGCCTTTTTCCGGCGGGACAAACAGGATCGGCTCGTTGGCAAAAATCAGCAGGCCCACCTTGTCGCCGTTGTGCAGCGCGCTGAAGCCCAGCACCGCCGCCGTCTCCGCCGCCACCTCGCGCTTGCTCAGCGAGACGCTGCCATAGTCCGCCGAGCCCGAGACATCCACCGCGAGGATCACTGACAGCTCGCGCTCCTCGCGGAATTTTCTAACGTACGGGGTGTTCATCCGCGCCGTCACGTTCCAATCGATGAACCGCACCTCGTCGCCGTGCTGGTATTCGCGGAAGTCGTCGAAGTCCAAGCCCTGCCCGCGAAACGATGATAGATACTCGCCGGAAAATGACTCGCGCACCAAGCGCCGGGCCTTGAGCTCCAGCTTGCGCACCCGCGTCATCATTTCCTCGATCTGTTCGTCCGTCAGCACGTTCTTTTCTTTCTCTCAACTCTCAACCATCGACTCTCAACTTCTTCAAGGCACGGCGACCTTGCTCATGATCCGCTCGATCACCGAGTCGGTGGTCATTTCCTCGGCCTCCGCTTCATAAGTTAGAAGGATCCGGTGGCGCAGGACGTCGTGCGCCATGTCTTTCACGTCCTGCGGGGTGACAAACGCCCGGCCTTGCATGAACGCGCGCGCCCGGGCTGTTAGCGCGAGATTGATCGTGCCCCGCGGCGAGGCGCCGGAGCGAACGAGGTTCTTCAACGACGCATCCACCAGCCCCGGGAAACGGGTGGTGTGGATGATTTGGACGATGTATTTGCGAATCGCCGGGTCGATGTAAATCTGGTTCACCAACTCCCTCGAGCCGGCGACCTGTTCGGGAGTGGCCACCGTTTTCGTTTGGTAGGGAGGGGTCGAGGTGGCCATTCTATCGAGAATGTCCAACTCCTCGTCCTTCGACGGATAGCCGACCGTCACTTTGAGCAGGAACCGGTCGAGCTGCGCCTCGGGCAACTGATAGGTGCCCTCCTGGTCGATCGGGTTTTGAGTCGCCAGCACCAAAAACGGCTGGGGCAGGGGGTATGAACGGTCGCCGAGCGTCACCTGCCGCTCCTGCATCGCTTCGAGCAGCGCGGACTGGACCTTGGCCGGTGCGCGGTTGATTTCATCGGCGAGGATCAGGTTGTTGAAAATCGGCCCCAGCTTGGGCTCGAATTTCATTTCCTGCGGGTGATAGATCATCGTCCCGACAAGGTCGGCCGGCAGCAAATCCGGGGTGAATTGGAACCGCGCGAACGACGCGTGCAACGACCCGGAAAGCGCCTTCACCGCCAGCGTTTTGGCCAATCCCGGCACGCCCTCGAGCAGGATGTGGCCATTGCACAGCAGCCCGATGAGCAACCGGTCCACCAGTCGTTCCTGCCCCACCAGGACTTGCGCCATTTCCTGCTTTACCGCCTGAATCCAGCCACTCGTTTCCGCGATCCGCTCTTGCAAGTTATCAGTTGTCATTCGTTTTCGTGGCCGACTTTGGCACGCCAGCGAATCTGTGCAACCGGCAAAGCACCAAAAATCGCCGTGAGCCGGTGAGCCGAATTCCGCCCAAAGAAAAACCGCTCCTCCCGCATCGGCGGAAGGAGCGGTCTTGTGGTGAGGCGGATTCCCCTTAGAGCGTTGGCTTCACCATCAGGCGGACGAATCGTGGAGCCGTTCCCGTCAGCGTGTAGGACAGCACGGCGTCGTTCGAGGCGAGGGCTCCCTCCGGCACATCCTCCCAGACCGCCAAATCGTTGGAGGTCTGGACCACGAACTTCGTGCCATAGTCCGACGGAACGAGGTTGCCGCCGTTGGGCCAGGAAATGGTGTTGCCACCACCCAAGGCAGGATTGGCCGTGAATCCGGGGGTGGTAATGTTCATGAAGTATTCGACGCCATTGGAGACACCGTCGTTGTCAAAGTCGGCACTTGGTTCCTGACCGCCCGCATAGGGGCCGCCCCAAACGTAGTATCCGACCAAGGACAGCGACAGCACGCCGGTGGACTCGGTAAACGTCCACGTTTTGCCACCGTCCACTTTAGTCCAGACATCGGAAGCCTCGGTGAAGCCAGCAGTAGTCACCGTGAAGCTCGCACTGAATGGATTCGCGGGGAAGGTGGCGACATTGACCAGGGTCCAACTGCCCCCATTTACCAGAGCCGCAGGGTTGGTTAGATCCAAGTTGAAATCTCCGTCCAAGGTTAGGGGTAAAGCGCCCGTGCCGGAAATAGAGTTGGTGACGCCAGGGGCACCGGGTCTGAAGGTGAGGCTCGCGTTGTCTGCCAGAACCAAGGCACCACCTTGCAAGCTCGTGCTGCCGGTGTAGCCATTGATCCCGGAAAGGGTCAGGGTGCCGGTGCCCACTTTGGTCAATGCGGTGTTGCCGTTGATCTGTCCCGCAAACGTCGTGGAGGCATTAAGCGCTCCAACGCTCAACGTCGCCGTGCCGGCGGTGCCACCCGTGAAACCTGCCGTCGCCGAAGAGCCTGAGAGGGATCCAAAGAGGTAGGTGTTTCCGGAGCTGTTCGTCACGGACTGCAAGAAGGCGCCTCCGCTGACGTCCACCGAGGAGTTGGCAAAGCTGTTGACGTTGAACGTGCCGCCGTTGTTCAGCAGGCGGGCCGTGCCGCTGCCGGCAAAATTGACCTGCCCCGTAAATCCAGTCCAACTGTTGGTGAGGTCATCGCGGGTAGCCGTGGTGTTCAGATTGACGTTGAGCGTACCGCCCCCTGACACAGCGCCGCCGATGTTCATCCGGTTATTCATGTTGATCGTCCCGACTTGGCCCGTGGGGACCGAGATCGGATTACCCAAAAAGTAGGTGTTATTGTTGCCGTAGTTGTTCTGCAACGTGCCGCCCATGAAGGTCACCGTACCGTTCACAAACGAGGTATTGTTGACTGCAAGGGTGCCGGAGGTGATCACAGTGCCGCCGGTGTAGGTGTTGGCATTGCTGCCGAGCGACAAAGTGCCGCCGCCGGTCTTGTTCAGTGTGCCGGTGCCGCTGATCGGGCCGCTGACCGTGTAGGTAAAGCCAGTATCCACGGAAATCGCGCTATTCGCGTTGCCCAAGGAAACGTTGCGGGTCCCAGTGAAGCTCGCCGTCGCTTGGAGAGTGGCGTTGTTGATCGTCACGGCGCCCGCCGCGGCGCCCAGACTGTCGGCAGTATTGATCTGCACTGTGCCCGCATTGATCACTGTGCCGCCGGTGTAGGTGTTCGTGTTGGTCAGGACCAGCGTGCCGCTGTCACCCTTGTTGAGAGTGCCGGCGACTGCTCCATCGATGACCAAACCATTCACCGTGTAGGTCACGCCGGGGGCCACCGCGATCGTGCTTCCAAGGTCGCCGATTCGATAAGTCTCCGTGGTGGTGGTGGCGATGTCCGCCACCGCCCGCAATGTGCCGGCGTTAATGGTTGTGATGTTCGCGGGGTCGCCCAGGCTGGCCGCGTTGGTAATCGCCAACGTGCCTCCGTTAATCTCGGTGCCGTTGAAGTAAGTGTTTGTGCCGCCAAGCACCAGGGTGCCAAGCCCCGCCTTAACCAAAGGAGTGCCACTGCCGCCGATGGCTCCCCCGACGGTCAATGTGTCGGCGACATTGATGACTGCGAAGGTCGCTCCGTTGCTCGTTAGGGTCAGCGGTGAGTTGATCGTGTGATTGCCCGAACTGTCCGTCACCCCGGAACCCGCCGCGCCGTTGTCCAGCACAATGTTCGCGACTCCGCCGTCAGCCAGCGTGTAGCTTCTCCCATTCGCGGCACCGTCGAACGCAAGCGTACCCGCGGTGAACGTTCCGTCCACGGTGACAATGCGGTCGGCGGTAATCTCAGTGCCTCCGCCGCCAAATCCTACAAACGCCTGTACTGCATTAGGTGCCGTCGCCGGAGTCCAGTTCGAATTGGTGCTCCAGTTGCCATCCGCATTCACATTCCAGAACGTCTGCACCACGCCGCTATTTGCTACCACCAGGTTGATGAAACCACCGCTGTCGGTGAATGTGTAGGTCCTGGTCACGGACTTGTTCAGGCCATTGACCGTAAGGAGCGAATTGAGGTTCGGGATCACGGCACCGGTGTGCGCAATCAGGGGGTAGGTTCCAATCGCCGTGAAGGCGCTGAGCCCGCCATTGATGTTCAACTGGCCGCCATTGACCATCAGGCCGCTGCCCGTAGTGACAATGACCTGGTCGAGTGTCGTGGCGTTGGTGATCCCGAAGTCGAGCTGGGATCCCGAGTTGAGGTCGAGCGTGCCAACGGTCAGGGTGCCGATCGCCGCGTTGCCGCCGTCGCCGGGTGCAATACGAACTCCGCTGTCAACGGCCACCCCGCCTGCGATCGTGCCGCTGCCGGAGAGGGTTGCACTCGTGCCTCCGCTCACCGCGGTGCTGCCAAGAGTGCCGGTCAAATTCAACACTCCGGTACTGATCGTGGTCGCGCCGGTGTAGTTACTGGTGCCCGAAAGGGTCAGAGTGCCTCCACCGCTTTTGGTAAGCGCGAGCGTGCCGGCGACGCCATCCTGCAGTTGACCTGAAAATGTGTTTAAACTGGCGATGTTCGCCGTCAGCGTGGAAGTCCCCGCGGTGCCGTTGCTCACCGAACCCGAGCCCGTGAGGACGGTCAGCGTGGGGCTGTTGGCCATGGTTTGCAGGTTCGCGCCGCCGGCAACGTTCACATTGCCCTGCGTGCCGAGTGCTGTCGCCGATCCGAGGTTCAGGGTGCCTGCATCAAGTGACACGGTGCCAGCATAGTTGCTCGCTTGAGAGAGTAAAACCGTTCCGGGGCCAGCAATGTGCACCACGGTGTCGGCCGCGCCACCACTGAAGTCGTTTGCGGCATTGCCCACGGTGAAGACATCCGCGGCCCCAACTGTCGAGAGCGTGGAACTCACTCCAGCGCCCGTTGCGAACGCAATCCTCGAGTTGGTGGTATTCGTGCCGGCGGAGCGGACCGTCGCGCCATTCGCGACGGTCAACGTCAGCGCGTTATCGAGAGTGATGCTGCCATTCGCGCTGCTCGAATTGAGTTCCAGCACGCCGCCGTTCACAAACATCTTCGCATTAGTTGTGTTACCGAGCGCAAGATTGTTCTGGAGCACAAGCGTGCCAGCGTTCACTACAAATCCCGCGGTGGTAGCTGGGGCTCCATCAAAAAAATTCGCACCCGAGAGAATCCATGTGCCAATGCCGTTTTTTATAAGGGCATTGGGGCCACTGGCGGTGGTTACATCGTTATTGATATTGCCACTGATGATGTTGTTGCCGGTGTTTGTTCCATCGAGAATGAACCCCCAAGTCCGCGTGGTGTTGGTGGCGTCAATATTTCCAGAGATGATCAGGTTCGCACCAGTGGTGGTGGAATTGTTGATAAAAGCGTAGTTATTGTTCTGGCTGCTCGGCTGGGTCATGTCGAGAGGACCCGCCAGAGTCTGCGAAGTGGTTACGTCGGCAGCGATGGAAACCGAGTTGGTCCCCGCGTTCTGCGCCGAAAGTTGAAGTAGATTGCCACCGGTGGCACCGATGACATAAGGGCCGACGCTTGCCGTGGTGAAGAGGATCGAACCGATGCGGCGGTTGGGGTCAACGACGACCGGATTCGCCGCTCCGCCTACGTTGCCGCCGAACAATGCGGAGTTGAAAGTGGCCACATCGTTGGACGTCGTGGTGATGGAGCCCGGGGCGGCACCACCTACCCAGTTCGTGATGGTGGCCCAGCTGGCATCGACGCCGCTGTCGCCGTCCCAGGTCTGGCTGGCGGCGGAAGCGGAATTGGCGGCGAGGACGGAGCAGGCGACCGTGATCAGAGTGGTCGGCAGAGCGGAATAAAACAGATGGCGGGGTTTCATGAGATTCGTGGGATTTTTCGGGTTTTCTAAAAACAGAACAAATGATTAGTTCTATGTTTACCCTGCACTTATTCCATCCGGTGAAACTCCCGTCCACTACCCCAAGGGGGGTAATTTGACAACAAGCCGAAGAATTCACACGGCGTGGTTGGGGATGAAAATCACGCGGTATTCCTATGGCTTTCCGGGGTTCTCGCTCCCGAAGGACCGCAGGGGGCAAAGGCGTTTGCAACAAGAGACCGGTACCGGAACAGCCACTCTCTATGGCGGATTCGACATCGATCTAACCTCCGCGGACACCGTTCGGATCAAACCTGCCTCTTGCTCTCAACGAAAGATCGCCCGCACGATCCCGCCCAGAATCCGGAAGATCACAAACACGATCCCGATCACCAGCCCCACCGTCAGCAACAGCGCCACGGCGATCACTCCTAGAAAAACCCACAGCGGCCACCAGCGGCTATCGAGCGTGCGGATGCGGCCCTGCCACTGTTGCCAATCCTGCCACTGCCGCGGAGTTTCTTCCTGGCTTTCCACTTTCGCCGGTGGCGCGGCTCCATCGATTTCGACCACTTCGACTTCGATCGCTTGGGGTTCGTTCGTCATGATTCGTTTCGTTCGCGGGAATTTCCTCCGCGTATCGTCCGGACGCAACGCGAATGCTTCCCCGTGGAAAAAATCCGCGGCATTCCAACATGGAGGATGGACGCCCCGTCCATTCGATTGAAACTCCCGCCATGGGACCGGACCTAACCGACAAACGCTGGATCGTCGCCAAAGGGATCCTCTTCGCTTTTCTCGCGGTGCTCGCCGGAGTCCTGCAAGTGCTGGCGGATCTCCCGATCTGGCAGGAAACCGCGCTGCTCCTCATCTGCATATGGGCAAGCTGCCGCTTCTACTATTTCCTCTTCCATTGCCTCCAAGCGTATGTCGATCCCGGGCTGAAGAGTGCGGGGGTGATGGATCTGTTGGGGAAGCTGTGGCGGAGGGGATAGGACGGTTGTAGACTTCTGACTTGTGGGCGATAGCTCATGTTCTCAAGGTGCCCACGTGGACCTCGCTGAAATCGAAGGAGCCGAGGAGGCGGATCGTTTTTCCGAAGGACGGCCGTCATCTCGCGAAGGGCGTTGTCGGATGGTCCGATGCGCGTGTTGCTTTGCTACGATGCTAATCACGCTGGCGTGTATCGTTCTTCCTCTCATCGGGGCTCAGGGTTTTTTCGAGAGTTTTAGAGTGCCATATTCGTTGAAGGCGCACGGGGAATTGCTATTGCCTCAACTGGTCGCACCCGTATTGCTTCTGATGTCGGAAGGATTACTCGGATATTGCACACTCCATCGAAAACGAATTCCCGTGTGGGTGGTGGTCTGTGGTTTGATCGGGGCTATCGGCATGAGTTGGAACGTTGGTCATGCCAGTCATGATTTCAGCCATGTCATTTTCGAGGAATGCTCGGGAATTTATGGGGATGTTATCTTCTGGTTTGCCGTATCCCTTGGATCATTGCTGGTTGCGATCTGGTTACTGCAAAGCAAGAATTTGGAAAGCCTTGGATGTCTGTGGAGGAAGGTTGAATTGACATGGAAAGGATCGACAATACGGACTCGACGGATATTCGGAGTGTTGGTTATCTTTTTATTCTGGATTGGAATTCTTTTTGTATCGGGCATTCTGCCGGGAAGGTGATCCAGGTATTTTGAGGTGGTTCGAGCGCATGATGAATATCAGTCGTGATTTTGGTCCCGTTGACAGAAGCCGTGTGTTGTATGCACTTACGATCCTGATGGTCATTGTAGCAGGTCTGATTTGGCGTTCGCACCTGCTGCCGCTCCCTCCGTTCATGACCAAATACGGTGGTGATGCGCTGTGGGCGTTGGTCGTGTTCTGCGGATTCGGATTTCTTTTCAACCGGATCTCCACGCTCCATCTCGCCTTGGTCTCGCTGTGCTTCGCCTGGGCGATCGAGTTCTTGCAACTCTACCACACGCCATTGCTCGACTCGATTCGCGCCACCCGGCCCGGTCACCTGGTCCTTGGTTCGACGTTCAACTGGCCGGATTTACCGGCGTATGCAATCGGCATCGTGCTCGGAGCCATTGCCGAACACGCCTTCTTGAATCGAATCAGCCAGCGGCGCTCGTAGAGACGCCGCGACCCTTCAGAATCATCCCTTGATTTCCATCAGCATCTGCGGGTTGTTCGGGAATTTCTTCAGGAAGAACAGCAGGCGCTCCATCGCTTCGGCCGGACGGTGGCCGGAGAGGCCGCGGCGGATGAGGTGGATCTTGTGGAGCATATGGTCGGCTAACAAAAGCTCCTCGCGGCGGGTGCCGGACTTGAAGATATCAACTGCCGGATAGATATAGTTTTCCGCGATCTTGCGGTCGAGGACGAGCTCCATGTTGCCGGTGCCTTTGAACTCCATGTAGATTGCCTCGTCGGCGCGGGAGTTGGTCTGGATCAGGGCGGTGGCCATGATGGTGAGCGAACCTCCGCCGCGGGTGTTCCTGGCAGCGGCGAACAAGCGGCGCGGCACTTCGAGCGCGCCGATGGTGAGTCCGCCGGAAGCGGTGCCGCGGCCACGGGTGTTCATGTTGCCATTGTAGGCGCGGGCGAGGCGGGTGATGGAATCCATGATCAGGAACACATCTTTTCCGGCCTCCACCAGGCGCTTGGCGCGCTCGATGGCGAGCTCGGCGATACGGGTGTGATTGCGGGCCTGTTCGTCGTTGGAGCTGGCGTAGATCTCCGCGCCTTGGAGGGCGCGGCGGAACTCGGTGACTTCTTCCGGGCGTTCATCGACGAGCACCACCATGAGATGGATCGCCTCATCGTATTTTTCCCGGATCGCTTCCGCCATGTGGAGGAGGAGGGTGGTTTTTCCCGAGCGGGGCGGGGATACAATGAGACCCCGCTGGCCACGGCCGACGGGTGCCATGATATCCACGACGCGGGTGGTGAAGCGCTCGGGTGTGGTTTCGAAACTGATCCGGCGGGTCGGATTGATCGCCTTGAGTTCGTCGAAATGCGGAAGCTTGGCGGCTTCCTCGGGCGTCATGTCGTTGATCTTCGTGATCTCTACAAGCTGCGGGCCGCGCGGGCCATCCTGATAGACTCCGTGGATCCACTGGCCGAGCCGGAGGTTGTATTTGCGGATCATCTCGGGCGTGACAAAGACGTCGTCGCGAGCTTGTTCGAAATTCTTCTTTTGCACCCGCAGAAAGCCGAAGCCTTTGGGCGCGAGCTCGAGCATCCCGTCGGCCTCGATTTTCGGGCCGTCGAGTTGGACCGGGCGGCGGTCGTCGAAATCATTGCCAGGGCCATGCTGGCCGCCGCCTTCGTTGCGGTGGCGGTTAGGCTGGTGTTGTTGGCCGCGGGGTCCTTGTTGTTCCTGGCGCTCGTTGTTGCGGCGCTTTCGCTTCTCGCGGCGCTTTTTGCTGCGGCTTTCGCGGGGTGGCCCCTGGCCGTCGCGCTGTTGGGGATCGCGCTGTTGAGGATCGCGTTGTTGGAAATTCCGCTGCGGGTCTTCCTGAGGCGGACGGTCCTGGCGTTCGGGTTCGCGCGGCGGGCCGGCTGGTGGCGCGTTTTCGCGATCCGGTGGCGGAGCAACCTGCTGCGGATAGGGAATCGAGGCAACGGGTGCCGGCGGGCGGGGTTCCGCAGGTTCCCGGTGAGTGACGGGACCGCCGCCAGGAACCCGGCCGAAGCGACGCGGAGCCTCATCGGAAACTGGCGCTTGGGCTTCTGCCGAAGCAGGCTCGGAGGCGATTTTTTTCGCCCGCGATGGTCTGGCAGGACGAGGTGCGGGCGTGTCCTCTGGAGCTGGGATCGGCTTTGAAACCGGAGGCTCGATGAATGGCAATTCCGGGGTGGACGAGGGCGCGGACTTCCGGGCAACTTTTTTTGCGGCGACTTTTTTAGCAGCGGCCTTTCTGGCAGTTGCTTTCTTGGCCGGCGGGGCTCCGTCGGTGCCAGCGGGTTGGCTTGCCACGCTCCTTGCGGCCCGTTTGCGGGCGGGTGGGGTGTCACCGGCAGTGCCTGCTGGAGTTTGTGGAATCGTATCCTGATCGTTGTTATTGCTCATCCGAAATCGGTTAAAAGGGAAAGGGGCAGGGGGGAAGTGGCTCAGGACGCGAGTTGGTCGAGGATCTCATCGGCCACTTCAAAATTGGTGAAAACGTTCAAGGTGTCGGGGTAGTCATCGAGCAAATCATGCAGCTTGAGGACTTGGCGGGCGATCGCTAGATCGCTGACGACACATGGGGTTTGGGGAATGGAAACGAGCTTTTCCGACACCAGCTTCAGGCCGGTGTTGCGGAGGGTGTTGGCGACGGTGCCCAGTTCGTTCGCGGCGGTTAGAACCAGGTGTTCCTCGGCATCGCTTTGCACGTCGTCGGCGCCGGCCTCGATGGCGGCATCCATGATGTCGTCATCGGGAACGTCCGCGGCGTTGATGCGGATTTCTCCCTTGCGGTCGAACTGATAGGAAACGCTGCCGGGCGTGGCGACGCTGCCACCGTTTTTCGAAAAAATCAGGCGGATATCAGCGGCGACGCGGTTGAGGTTGTCTGTGGCCATTTCAATGATGAATGCAATGCCGGCGGGGCCGTAGCCTTCGTAGGAGATTTCCTGGATCATTTCGCCACCGAGTTCGCCGGTGCCTTTCTTGATGGCGCGGTCGATGTTGTCCTTGGGCATGGAAACGGCCTTGGCGTTGTCGATCGCGGTGCGGAGCCGGGCATTGGCAGCCGGCTCTCCGCCTCCGGCGCGGGCGGCGAGGGCGATTTCATGCGCGCACTTGCTGAAGACCCTGCCCTTGATGGCATCGACCCTGGCTTTGATGTGTTTGACCTTGGACCACTTGTTGTGACCGGCCATGAGGAATGGAAATAGGGGTTGGGGTGATGAGAGGGCCGCCGGATCGGAGAGTGGATCACTCGCAGGCCAGCGGAAATAGGAAGGGAACTAACGTTCCTGCGGGTTTGACCGGCTCGATTTGCTTGAACAAGCTTCCAAGGCCCGGCAGGGCAGGGGGCGTTAACCCGAGTGGAGTTTCGGAAATGCGACGCGAAACACCGCTCCGTCGTTCCAATGGGCGGAGATTGCGGCAGCGCGGAGCACTTGGCAAATCAAATTTTCAGGCAGCCTTCCGCGCTGGATTCGCGGGGCCGGAAGATTCACCGCCGGATAATTGTCGGTTGCCGAACGCGGGGCGGGATGGCAGACTTCTGTCGTGAAACTCAGTCGCACATGCCTGTTAGGGGCTTTCGCCATGTTGGTATTGCCGCTTGCGGCGCAGGAGGAAAAAGTGCCGGGCAAGGGAGACATCCCCAAGGATCTGCTCGATGATCCGCACGTGCGCGAAGAGCTGGCGGTGAATGAATTCACCGCTCCCTCGATTGCAAAACTGTTCGATACCCTGCAATTCCTGATGCCGTTGCCGATCGCGGAGGTCGCCCGCAAAATGCCGCCGCGGATGCCGCAGGACCGGGCGGATCTGGCGATCGAGCTGGGATTTCTAATTGCCGACGGGTTCCTGGTGGTGCAGGCGGAGCAATTGGAAGGGATCGAGGATCTGGCAAAGGATTTGACCCGATATGGAAAGGCGCTCGGCGCGGGCGACCGGGTGAACCGGCATGCGGCCGCATTGTTAGACAATGCAAAGAAGAAGGATGTGGCGGAAATGAAGAAGGAACTCACGGCCACCCAGCACGATGTGGAAACGGAACTTGTGTCCCTGCGTGACGCCGACCTCGCGCACGCAGTCGTCGCACGCGGGCCGGCCGTCGGCAT
>JAZKGW010000010.1:19184-34181 GCA_040385685.1 Verrucomicrobiota bacterium
ACTTGATTTCGCTCGGTGGATGGATTCGTGCGCTCGAGGTCTCCACCGTAGCCGTGGACAAACAGTTCAGTGTTGAGCGCGCCCGCAAGGTGATGCGCGAGGACATCGCGGACTATTACACCGAGTCGGTCGCCGGTTTGGAGCCGAGGATTTCCGAACGGCCCAACTACCTTGCCATGCGCGACGTCCTCGCCGGGCTTCGGACGGAAATGACCCTCGAAGACGGCAAGCAGCCTACCCAGGAACTGATGGCTGAGATCCGCAAGCAAGCGGCAAAGCTGGTGGAACTCGCGTTGCAACGGCAGCAACCATGACCGCCCTATCAGAGAAGCGGGCCGCTGTTCTGGGGCTTGGCATTATTGGCTCGCGCGCGTGCTCGCGGCTGTTGGACGCCGGGTGGCAGGTGACTTGCTGGAACCGCACGCCGAAAGGAATCGTTGGGGAAACGGCGACACCGGAGGCCGCGATCGAGGGCGTTTCCATGATCTCGATCTATCTGAAGGATGTTGCTGCGGTGCGCGATGTGGTCGGACGAATAGAGAAATGGCTGACACCCGACCACGTCATCTTGAATCACGCGACCATCGATTTGGAAACGACCCTGTGGTTGGATGAAGTCTGTCGTGCCCGCGGCTGCCGGTTTTTGGACACACCGTTCACCGGAAGCAAGATCGCCTCTGAAAACGCGCAGTTGTTATACTATACGGGTGGAGATCCATCGCTGGCCACGGAATTGGAGCCATATCTGAACGTCACGGGCAGAGGTCAACTGTATTGCGGCCAGGTCGGCACAGCGACAGTGGTAAAGCTGGCCACCAATCTCATTTCCGCCTGCACCGTGCAGGCGCTGGCCGAATCGCTCGCCATCGCCACCCGCCACGGGGTTGCGGCCGATTGCCTGATCCAGGCGGTTTCGGAAAATGCCAGCGCCTCCGTGCTCGCCGGCATGAAGCTGCCGATGATGGCCGCGGGAAATTATGAGACCCACTTTTCGCTCTCCAACATGGGGAAAGACAGCCGCTACATGCTTGCTCTCGCTGCAGCCGCGGACTTGGAAACACCCGCGATTGCCGCTGTTTCGAAGCGTATGGAAGCGCTGAGTGCCGACGGGCAGGGAGATATGGATTTCTCGATCGTGGCAAAACCCTATCTGCAACCGGAATGAGGGAAATCTGTCGGATCGATCTCGGGACGCCGGCCCTGTTGGAATTCCGCGGGCCGGATGCAGTTAGATATCTCAACGGCCAGATCACTCAGGACGTTCGCCGGGTGGCGGGTGGGAAAATCTCGCTGCCTTCCTGCGTGACCGACGCCAAAGGGAAACTGCAATTCCGCGTCACGGTCACGGAAGCTCTTGACGGCGCGTTGTGGGTCGCGGGACTTGCCGGACAGGCGGAGACTCTCGAAGCGCGGCTGACCCGCTATCTGATTGCGGACGACGTGGAAACCGCCGATCTAACCAACAGGTATGCGCTGAGTCATTTCACCGGATCGATGCCGGAACCGCCGCCCGGAGTGATCGCCCGCGGGTCGAACCGTTACGGGGTGACCGGAACCGACTGGTGGATTCCTGCAGGTCAGACGATTGATTTTCCGCTGCTGGACGGTGACGAACTGGAGGCACTCCGGATTGCCAATGGCATACCCGCTTGGGACCGCGAACTGGTGGAGGGGATGCTCCCGCCGGAAGCATTGTTGGAGGAAACGGACATTTCCTATCACAAGGGCTGCTACGTCGGCCAGGAAGTGATTTCCAGGATCAAGTCCGCGGGCAAAGTGAACAGGCGGCTGACTCGCTTCATTTTCGATGCGCAAGCTCCCGTGGTTCCCGGCCCGCTCGAGAACTCCGCTGGCGTGGTGACGAGTGTTTCCCCGCTCGCAGCCGGTGGCATCCGCCATGCGCTCGGCTATGTGAAACGGGCCGCTGCCGAGTGGGTTTATCAGGCGGCGGACGGCACAATGTGGCCTGTTAGAGCTGCCTGACGGTTTTGTCCTTTGCCAGCCGGTGATTTCCCGGGATTCTCGCGGTGATGATTGGCGTTGGGTTTTTACTGGCTAGCGGAGTGGCGAATATCTCGCCGCTGTTTGCGCTGCTGACCCTGGTTCTGGTGCTTGCCGTCATGGTCTCGCTGGTTCTGGTGAAATTCAAACAAAGTCTGCTAGTCGGCTATTTGCTGAGCGGTGTCCTTATCGGCAATGTCGGTCTGTTATGGGTGACCGGTCTGGACAAGGGCGATCCGGTGATCACGAATTTCGCGGAAATCGGCGTGGTCCTGCTGATGTTCACGCTCGGAATCGAGTTCTCCCTCAGCGAGTTCAAACATCTTTGGCGCATCGCGCTGATCGGCGGGGGACTGCAGGTGGGCATCACCGCCGGGATTGTAGGATTGCTGGCCCGGGCCTTCGGGTTTCCCGCGGCGGACAGCATCGTGCTGGGGGTGGCCGTCGCCTTGAGCTCCACCGCGGTGTCGATGATGTCGTTCCAGGACATGGGCCAGCATAACAATCCGGGGGCCCGCGCGAGTTTGGGCATCGCCTTGTTCCAGGACATCCTGGTGATCGTGTTTTTCCTCGTGATGCCCGCGCTTTATGGCCAGGGCGAAGGCGCGGTGGCCGGACAAATCGGGACTGCCCTGCTCAAGGGCGGGCTGTTCCTGGCCGGAGCGTGGTTGTTAGGTCGCTACGGCCTGACGCCGCTGCTGCACGCGGTCGCCCGCACCCGCAGCCGCGAGTTGTTCACGCTGACGGTGATCGGCCTTTGCGCCGGGGTCGCGTTCGCCGGCGGGGCGTTGAATCTGTCTCTCGCACTCGGTGCCTTCGCCGCGGGGTTGGTGGTGAGCGAATCGATGTACAGCCACCGCATTCTATCGGATATCCTGCCGTTCAAGGATTTGTTCCTGGCGATTTTCTTCATCTCGGTGGGACTGCTGATCGATCTATCGGCGATCGCCTCGGACTGGGGCCGGGTATTGATAGGAAGTCTGATCATTCTGGTCCTTAAAAGCGGGGTCGTATTTGCGGTCCTCAAATGGATCAAGCTGCCCGGCCGGCCGGCTTTGTTAGCGGCTGGCAGCCTGGCCAGCACCGGCGAGTTTTCGCTCGTCCTCATCGGCAAGGCGGGGGGCTACCGCCCGTTCGACGACCCCGGCATCGAGCAGATGCTGCTCGTCTGCACCGCCGTGACGATGGCCGTCGTTCCCTCGATGATGCGCGGGGCCGGACCTCTCGGCAAATGGCTGGAGGGCAAGGGGATTTTCGGTTCCCACAAGCTCCCCCCCGAATCGATGACGCCGATCAAGGCAATCAAGGGGATCACCGACCATGCAATCATTTGCGGCTACGGCCCAGTCGGTCGCGCGCTCAACGAGGCCTTGAAACGCTGCGGCGTGGACACGCTGGTGATGGAATTGAACTCGGACACCGTGCGAAAACTGAAAAGCGATGGCCAACCGGTGCTGTTCGCCGACGCCACCCACTCCGAGGCGCTCGACCTCGCCGGTATCAAGCGGGCGCGCCTGGTCGCGTTTACGTTTCCCTCGGTGACCGCGACTTGCATCGCGGTTCCTCTCGTTAGAGAAAGGAACAGCGGTATCTTCATTTTCGGCCGGGCGAAGTTCCCGGGCGAGGTCAAGCTGCTCAGGGAACTCGGTGTGCAGGTCATCCACGACGAACGCGAGAGCGCCGTGGCCATGGTGCGGGCCGCGATTTCCTCGTATGAACGCGCCGACATCGACCCCGAGGAGGTCGTCGGCGACACGATGGAAGAGGGTTGAGCGGAGTCACTTCGCTTTTCCCAACAGCTCCCTAACTGCCGCGAGGCTGATAAGGAAAATCCCACCCAACTCCAAGACCCAGTTCATTCTCACGCCGCCCACTTCGTCCTTGAGAAACGCATCGACATGATGGAACGAGATCGCGCGGACGACGATGAAGGTCAGCAGGAAAAAGACCCCAGCCGTTAGCAGTTTGTGACGCACCCAGAACGCGTTGTAACGCCAGATGAACCAACTGCCGGAGATCCCGGCTCCGGCGATGACGCCGAGCACGAACCATTTTTGATAGATCCGCCGTTGCTCGAACCAACCGCCGTGATAGGAAGCGACCCGGCCGATATCGGTAAACAGCGACTGTAAATCGAGCTGCTTGTTCACGCTGAGCCCCGCCATCCCGAGCGCGACGAATAGCCATATCCGGTCCTCGGTTTTGAACCAGGCCCGCGTCGCCAGGATCGCCCCCAAGCAGTATGCGAAGACCGTGCACCAGCCCATGAAACTCGGGTCGCCGATCGTCGGCCGCCAACGGATTTCGTTCAGGAAGTTCATGCCAAGTCTTCGAAGTGAGCCGATCATGGGGTGGCCGCCGCATCCTGTAACCCGTAAAATCTTCCCGCCCCGGCATTTTTCTCGGGCAATACCGACGACTTCCGCTATGAACCCGCGCGTGGCAACCCTCCTGGCGATCGAATCTTCCTGCGATGAAACCGCGGTCGCGATCGTCCGTGGCTCGGTCGGCGAGCGGACGGTGGTGCTGGCGTCTGAGATTTCCTCGCAGATCGCTCTTCACCGCGAGCACGGCGGGGTGGTTCCCGAACTCGCGTCCCGCAATCACTCGCTGCATTTGCGCGGCCTGGTGGAGAAAGCGCTCGCCGATGCGGATGTTAGTATGGGAGATATCGATGGCTTTGCCGCCACCACCGGCCCGGGGCTGGCGTCCTCGCTGTTGATAGGCAGCACGGCCGCCAAGGGCATGGCTTGCGCGGCAAGGCGGCCGTTCCTCGGCATCAACCACCTCGAAGGTCATCTGCTCTCGCCGTTTATCGATCAAACCGCCGTTCCGCCGCATGTCGCGCTGATTGTTTCCGGCGGTCACACCTTGTTGCTGGATGTCGAATCGCCCGGCCGTTATCGGAAATTGGGCGGCACCCGCGACGATGCCGCGGGGGAGGCCTATGACAAGGTCGGCAAAATGTTAGGGCTGCCGTATCCGGGCGGACCCGAGATTGAGAAAGCCGCGCGCGACGGCGATCCGCAAGCCTACGATTTTCCGCGCTCGATGGTGCACGAGCCGCATCTGGATTTTTCCTTTTCGGGGCTGAAGACCGCGGTGCTTTACACGCTCCAGAAGGAAACCGGTCCGCTGCCGGTCGCCAATCTAGCCGCCTCATTCCAACAGGCGGTCCTCGAAATCCTGGTGAAGAAAACCCTGCGCGCCGCGGAACAAACCGGCCGCCGGCAGATCGCTCTATCAGGCGGAGTCAGTCTCAACCAAGCCTTGCGCACGGCTTTCCAACAGGCCTGCGGTCGTGAGGGACTGGAACTCGCCGTGGCCTCGCCGGCGTTCTGCACCGACAATGCTGCGATGATCGCATTCGCGGCGTTGATCCGCCACCTCGCCGGTGAAAGCTCGCCTTTGGATGGTGACATCCATCCGAATTTGCCGCTGGTCTAAGATCCCGCCGTGTGGTTTCAATACGTCCCCCGATGACGTATAAGACACTGGTTTTCGACTTCGACGGCACCATCGCCGATACCTTGGGCGAGACGCGCCTGATCTTCAACCGGCTTGCTCCGGAATACGGCATCCGTGAAGTCGCCGAGCATGAGCTCGACCACCTCCGGCACCTTTCACTCAGTGCCTTGCTCGATCATCTCGATATCCCGAAGCGCCGCGTCCCCACTCTCATCGCCCGCGGCACCGGCATGATGCGCGGGAATATCACCCGCCTCCAGATGATCGAAGGAATGAGCGAAGTGCTGGTCGAACTCCGCCGCCATGTCCGCAGTTTCGGAATCCTAACTTCTAACGCCACCGCCAACGTCGATCTGTTCCTGCGCACCCACGGCCTGCGCGAGCAGTTCGATTTCATTTCCTCCACCTCCAAGCTCACTGGCAAGTCCAAGCATCTCAAAGCCATTCTCAAGACGTTTTCGCTGCGGCCCGGCGAGTTGCTCTACATCGGCGATGAATTGCGCGATGTGAAGGCTTCCCAAAAAGCCGGCGTCCCGATCGCAGCCGTCACCTGGGGTTTCAATTCCCGCGCCGCGCTGGTCACGAGCAAGCCAGATTATCTTTTCGACCGACCCGTCGATTTCCTGCGCCTGCTTGCCGAGGGCTGACCAAACCGGCGGATTGACAGCGGCGGCGCGGGGAGGGCAACCTCCCGGCATGTCGGAATTGAAATCGTCAGAGGAGGATCATGAAGAGGTCGGGAACGAGGAAGCTCAGGGTGCCGGGACGAGTTCGAAACCCAATCTCCCGCCCGCCGTCGCGCTGGCGTTTGTCATCATCGCGCTGTTAGGTGTGCTGATCGTGATGGTCCTCAAGAGCGGCACCTTCAGTTCGGCCCCGGATGATGGCCGTATCTCCAGTCTTCAGGCGGACGTGGATGCGCGCCGGACCGAGCTCAACCGCCAACGGATCGCAATGGGTTTGAGTCCGATCGAAGGGGCATCCGAGCCGATCGAAGACATCGCCGGCCGCTTGAAGAAAGATGCCGATTCTCTGGTGGCTCTGGCGGCCCGCTTCCAACAGATGATCGAGGAGAAGGACCGTTTGCTCAGCGCCAGCAATCTGCAACTCCTCGATTCCGAGAAAATCCGGCAGAGCCTTTTCGCTGAAAATGCCCGTCTCCAGAGCGACCTCAACCGCGCCTTGATCGGCGGCTCGGACGCTGACCGCCTCCGCGCGGATCTGGCAAACCTCAAGGCCCAGCGCGACGCACTTTCCGACGAGCTCGCCGCCGCCCGTCAGAAGAGCGCAGGTGTTTCGGCGGAGGATTACGCCGATCTCAAGCGCCGCTACGATGAAGTGCTCCGCTCCAAGCTGTTTTTCGAAGCCCGCGTGAAAGAGTTGGAGGGGGATCTAACAAAGGCGAAACTCTTCGCCAGTTCGGAAAACGAATTGCTGCCGGCTGCCGTCGAATTGTTCCGCAGCCTCCGGTTGCTGGAAGGCAAATCGGACTCTGAAATCGCTTCTGCCTACAGCAGTCTGGCCGTGCAACTCGGAGCGGATGTCAGGCGAACCCTCAAGTTCGCCACTGGTTCCAGCGCCTTGCCACCCGTAGATGAAGATGCTCTGCGCGGCCTCGTCGCGGAAGTCCCGGATGGCGATCTGATCCTGGCAATCGGTTACGCGTCGGAGACCGGCAACGTCGACAGCAACCGCACCCTGTCGTCTGATAGGGCCACTGCCGCCGCGCAGTTGATCTCATCAGTCAAGCGTCCCGGCCAATTGACCCAGGCCGTTTACCTTGGCCAGACCGACCGATTCAGCAGTCGCGTCCCGGAAAGCAACCAGATCGTCGAAATCTGGCAGATCCGAAGGAAGTGAACCGTGCCGAAGTGGCGGAAAGATGCTGTTAGCCGTTACCGCCACAACTCGCACGCGTGCGCCGAGAACCCCGCGCCGAACGCGGCCAACCACAGCCGCCGGTCGGCCCGCTGCTTGTCCATTAGTCTGCGCTCCAGCGCGAACAGCACCGAAGGACTGCTCATGTTCCCGTGGTCCCGCAGCACACCGCGGGTTTCTATCAAATCGAAAGGCAGCACGCTTTCCAACGCGTCCACCACGTCGCGTCCACCGGAGTGGGCGAGCACTTGATCCGGCTCGCCTTTGCGCAGCGCGAACAACTCCGCCACCGCCTCAGCGGCCAACGCCGGCACCGCCCGGTGCAGTTGGTTCTTCAGTTTTCCCTCCGAATTCACGAATCTAACTTTCTCCCGCTCTGCCGGGCGATGGGTGGTGGTGAAATGTCCCGCCTGCCAGTCGCCAGCGGTTCCGTCAGCCGTCCAGATCGCGGCCGCTGCGCCGTCAGCGAACAGGCAGAGGCTGATCAGCACGCCGGGATCATCGTCGGCAAAGAACGCCGCCGAACAGATTTCCACCGCCACCGTCGCCACCACCGCCTGCGGATTTGCTGCTAGAAATCCGTGCGCCGCGCGCAGCATCGGGATCGCCGCGCCGCAACCCTGGCCGACCAGATCGGATAGAAACACGTCGTGGCGCAGGCCAGCTTGTTCCGCCAGATGGCTCGACACGCCCGGGCAAAGGTAGCCCGTGCAGGTGCAGACAAACAGCGCGTCCACGTCCGCAGCGACCAAACCTGCTTTCCGCAACGCGCCGGACAATGCGTCACCGGCCAGTGGCGGAGCCTCGCGCTCGAAGTTGTTGTTCAGCGCTTCGGCGCCTTGGCCGAAGGGCGCGATGATTGAGTCCAGCGCCAGGTGCCGCCGGTGAATTCCGGAAGTGCCATTGGCGAAGATCTTTTCCATCAGCGCCACGGACCGCGGTTTGAGGGTCGCCAGGAAATTGCCCCGCTGCATCGCGTTCCAACAATCGTCCTGGGTGAAGGATCGGGGCGGGACGGCCGTGGCGAGGGAGCGGAGATACATGTTCAGGAGAATCTAGCGGATCAGAGCGAGCATCGGTTGGAACGGCAGCAGACGCGCGTGGGCCAGGCTTTGCAACAGCGATCTGCCGCCTGCCTCCATCAGCAGCGGGTGCAGCACCCTTGCCACGGCCAGCCTGCGCTTGAATTTCCGGCCCACGGCGACTCGCACGGTGTTAGCCGCATCGTGCCATGATAGCCCGCCCGACGACCACGCGGTGAGCGGCCCGATCGCGCACTCGGCGGCTTGGAACGCCATCGACATCCCGTTGCCCGTGAATGGCGGAATCATGCTTTCCGCGTCACCCAGCGTGAGCAAGCCGGGGATTGGCTTTTGACGTCCGAGTTCAAATCCCGCCACCGCCGAAAACGATCCCTCCCGCCACTCGCACTCCCGCAACGCGGCGGCGAGTCGCGAGTTTCCTCCTGCCTCGATGTAGGCAGCTAACAATTCCGCACCACTGGCGTGAATCGTCCGGTCGATCCGGAACAAGCCGCACACATTCGTCCACCCATCCTCCACACACGCGAGGCCGGCATAGCCATTTCGCCCCGCGTGCATTTCCAGATCCGCCGCCATCGGCAGATGTTTCACATGCGTCTTGAGGCCGATCCACGGACCGTTGCGCGGTCGCCTTCCCGCCGTCCAGACCAGGCCGTCCCGCGGCTCAGGCCGTGCCCGCACGCTCGTCCTAACATCCGCACCCGCTTCCACGGCAAGCCGCCACAACCGCTCGTCCAACAGATAGCGGGAAATGCCCAACGCTGGATCCTCCAACCGATCCCTATGGATCACCCGCCCGTTTTCATGCCAGCCGAGCGACCGATGCCGGCGCGCGTCTTCGAAAGCACCGGCGATCCCCAGCGCGGTTAGTGTCTCCGCAGTCACGCCGGAAATGAATTCCCCGCAAACCCGGTGGCGCGGATAGCTTCCCGCTTCGAGCACCGTCACCGGCACGCCGTGCTGGCGCAAACCCACGGCCAGCGACAACCCCGCCAACCCACCGCCCGCAATGGTGATTTCCCGCCTCAAGTGCTCGACACTACCACGCGTCTGGCCCCGCGCCATGTGGAACTTTCGCGGGTCCGCCAGCGGCCGGGATCCAGTCCCAGCAATCGGGAAATTTCCCCCGCCGCGAAACCCGCCCGGATGCTGACGTGCATGTCGTGCCGCGTCACCCGGTTGATCCACGGATGCAGCAAGCCGCCGAGCGCATGGGGGATCGCCGCGCGGTCCGGTTCATTGAAGACCAGCACCTCGAAATTACCCAACCAACGGCCCAAGGCTGTTAGCGCTTCGCCCTCGAAATGATGCAGAAACAAATTCGCCACCAGCACCCCGCCGCCGTCGGGTGCGGGTATTTCGAATAGATCGCCCTGATGCCATTCGACCCGCGCGGCCAAATCCAGGGGCACCGGTGCGAGGTCGTAAGCCGCCACCGCGGCCTGCGGAAACCGGGCTGCAAGCTTGCTGCAAAGAATCCCATCGCCCGCGCCGATCTCCACGATGCCGCGGTTCGCTTCGTCCGGGAACCGGCTAACAGTCCTGCAGACCCAGCGTTCGTTTCCCATCAAGATGTTGATCCGCCGCAGGTCCCGCCGGCTGCGCCGTGCCTCGGGATCCTCCGCAGGCAAGTGATCGAGCAACTCGGGAACTACAACGCGTCGGGACATCGGGGCAGAGGCTACCCGGGCTTGCGGGGCCGGGCAATCTCCGCCTATCTTCCGCGGATGCCGCCGCCACCACGCCGCCCGTTCCAACCGCAAAAGGGACGCAACCCCGGACCACCTCCGGGAAACAAGCCGACTTCGAAAGATCGCGGCTGGGATCCCGTGGCCGCTTGGTACGACAAACTCGTCGGCGAATCCGGCTCGGACTATCACCAGAACGTCATCCTCCCCGCCGCCCTGCGAATGCTCGATCCCCAACCGGACGAATCGATCATCGACATCTGCTGCGGCCAGGGTGTGCTGATCCGGCCGCTGCTGGATGCGAAAATCGGCAAGTTCACCGGCGTCGATGCCAGCCCGCGCCTGATCGAATCCGCGAAATCCCGCCACGGTGCCGACCCGCGGGTTTCCCTGATCGTCGCCGACGCCTGCCTGCCCGGCTCATGGTCTAACAGCTATCACGATGCCGCCACCTGCATCATGGCCGTCCACGACGTGCCGGACATTGTCGCCCTGTTTTGCAATCTCGCCCGCGCCCTCAAGCCGGGTGGCCGCGCGGTGATGGTATTCATGCACCCGTGTTTCCGCATTCCCCGCAAAACCCACTGGGGCTGGGACGCCGATCAAAAAATCCAATACCGCCGCCTCGACAGCTACTCGACGCCGCTGGAAATCCCGATCACCACCCATCCGGGGAAGGGGACCGGCGAGCACACTCATTTCCATCATCGCCCGCTGGCCGACCTTCTAACCGCCATGGGAAAAGGCGGGCTGGCCGTGACCGCGTGCGAGGAACTCTACAGCCACCGACGCTCCCAAGGCTCAGGTCCGTTCAGCAAGGCCGAACACGCCGCCGCCGAAGAGTTCCCGCTGTTCATTGCGCTCGAGGCGGTGAAGCTTTAGATTTGTCTGTCGGCTTGCCAGCACAAAGCAAGTCCACCACCCTCCGCCAGGAGACCCTCTGGGGACTTCGCTTGATCGAGTGTCATTGAGGACCGCCCCCTTACGCAACGGGCGGTCCTGAACCCCGGACTACTTCCAAGTATCCAGAGCCCCACGGATTTGGTCGCGCAGGATCTCGGAAAACATACCCCCGCTCAGAGAAGGCAGGGTGCTTGTCGTGAAGTTGTCCTGGAAAACCCCGAGCACGAATTCCCGGGTGATCACACCGCTCCGGGTTCTATAAGGAAGCCGAATCCAGCCGGCTGCGGATTGGTAATTTGGCACATTGCCGGCTTTCCAACACAGCAACACTTGGTTGAACACCGCTGTGATCTCTGCGTTGGTCATCCCGAGCGTGGCTCCCTCCTGTTGCATCACACTTCGCACGGCGGTTCCCAAGCCGCTGCCTCCCACGCCCGATTCATTGAGCATGTTGTTCCGGAAGAAACTCCATCCGGTCAGATTGAGTCCGACGCTGTCCGCGAAGTCCTCATACAAACCGGCAATCCGCGTCATGGTCATGGTGTTGAACGGGTCGTTTGAAACGTTCCCGGCCGCGAACTTGTGATAGAGATAAAGACGATCATCGAGACCAAGAGTGGTTTCCTTGAAACTGTTGATCGTGTTCCGTCCGACACTTCCATTGCCGTTGCCTGCGAACTCCTGGAGCGCGTTCGCCGACTGATTGCTCGACGGCCTCATCATTTGTTGCGTGGTCAGTGTGAGTGTCTGGTTGGTGGTCACGTCGGACGCCACATGGGTGTCGCTGGTGTGGTTCGAATAGATCGGCACGCTGGTGAGCGGAGAAAGTCCGAGACCAACTCTCCGGGACCAGTAATAGTGCTCCAGAACCTTGATCGTGCTCGCTGGATAGGTTGGGAAATCCGGGAGAATCGTTCCGAGGACCGGGCCGCCGACCTCCTTGAGAATGAATCCCCGTGTGCCGTTGGAACCATTTCTGAGCATTTGTCCAATTCGCCACTCAAGATCGTTGTTGTTGTCGAGAAGCACGATGTCGAACCGCGACGTGCCCGAAACGATCCTGCGTTCGATGTCGATGACACGGGAGCCGAACTGGCCGATCAGGCGTGTCGTCTCCGCAAAGTCCTTGTTGGTGAACCACCACCAGGCTTGCCCGTCGCCTTTCTCGATGATCGCCGCAAACCTGTCCGCGGAGATCCGCTCCAAGTCGACCAAGCGCATTTGATAGGTGGACATTGCATCCTTGATCTGTTGCGTGGTGACCAAGCTGAGAACACGCCATGATCTGAAGTCGGCCCCGCTGTTGCGGATCATTACGCCTGAATAATAGCGGTTCCCGTTGCGCACTTCCACATCGATGTCGATCAACCGCGCGTTGCGCGTTTTGGTCAGATCGTTCATCTCGGCCCATGACTTGTCGGCGAACCACCACCACGCCTTCGCTTGAGTACCGGTGTTCTGAACCATGGTTGCCGCGTAACGCCTCACGCCATTGACCGTATAGGCTTCAAGGTCGATGATGCGCGCGTTGCGGGCATCGTAGAAATCGATTAATTGTGCCCCCGTCTTGTTGGCGGTCCACCACCAGGTTTTGGCGTATGGCGCGTCGTTCTTCACGAAGGTGGCTGCATACCGGTGCGGGACAGTACTCAACACTTCAATGTCAAACATCCGATAGTCCTGCGCGACAATGGCGTCGATCGTGGATTCGGTTACGTTCGAAACATATCGATGGCCGGTTTTCACCGTGAGGTCCTTTTCAGGTTCCGCAAGTACGGCAACGGGCGAAACGAGCATCGCCAAAATGCCGAACGAGCGGATCAGATTTGAGTGGAATGAGTTCATAACGAGGGTTTGGTTAGGGTTTGGGCTCCTGGAGGATGGCCAGAGGTGGGCGAGTGAAGCGCCCGTTCAAAGGGACCGGTCGCCAGGGACTTTAAAATGTTCTCTTCAACCGATGAGAAGAGTATTCATCCAGGCAATTTTGCCAAGATTTCTCTTCGGGTCTGTTCTCCCCTTGTTCGGTCACAGCCAACTCCGATTTCCTACCCGAGTGCCCGGGCTTTTAGTGACACTCCATGTGCTGGCTTGCCAGAATCAGACGAGTCCTCCACCCTCCGCCATGAGACTTTACCAGGACGAGATCTATCAAAAGGGCGCGAAATACATCCGCATCGTGCGGCTCGACCGGTATGAGGTGGAATTCAAAACGATGGAGGGCAATCCCAAGGGCGAGGGAACGGTGACGGTGCTGCCGAAGAAAGAGTTCTGCCGCCTGCTGAAGGGAATGACGCTGGTCATTCCGGTGAAGAAGGATGCGCCGGAAGAGTGATCACTTCCCCCGGGAATCCAACCGCCATTCGAGGATGCCGCCGGAAAATTCCGGCTGAAGTTCGACCTCCAGCCTGAGTGCCGTGGTTTTCACCGATTTGAACTTCAAATGGTTCCAGCGGTCCTTGGCGACCGGTTCAGCGATGGCATCCGGGACTGGCTTCCACGCGCCGTCCTCCTGATAGAGCAGCCGCCACGACTTGGGCACCCGGCACTCGCCGGTACCCGTGTCGTCGAACCAGTAGACCGAGACTTCTGATAGTTCCTTGGCCGCAGGGAAATCATACTGCGCCCACTCGTTCGTGCCGCGATGGTCCCACCAGGTGAGGCGAGGGAATGATTTGTCGTTGGACGAGGCCGGCTCCATGCCATCTTGGATGGCGTCCACCGAGTCGCTGCTGAAACAATGCGACGCGCTGGCCTTGTGGAGCGGAGCTTGCGGAACCGCGGGTGCCGACCAACGGTGTGCGTCCGGGCCATTGCCGATTTGTGGAAAGGCGGAAATCCTCAGCCTCGCGGCACCCATCGGGATCAGCGTGACGGTTTCCTCGGGTTGGTTAGAGACAGCCGGGCTGTCTTGAAGCACCGCGCACAGGCCGTGGCGGTCGATCGTCCATTCGGGAATCCGCTTCGCCTTCGCCTGAATCGTGATCGGCGCGGCTTCGGTGGTGAACGGGAAATTGTTAGCCGGCCATGCGCCTTGTTTCACGGTGAATGACTTTTCAGGGCGTTGGGGATCGAGCACTAGGCCGTAGTTCCACGGGGTGGTCGGGTGGATTTCAAAGGACGGCCACTTCGACGGATCCGCGCCCTTCTGCCAGCTCGAATCGCCGATGGCGGTCTTGGTGCTGTCGTGGCGATCATAACGCTCTCCGATCTTGAGAGAGAATGTTAGTGGCCCGTAGTTTACGCTGACACTGTCGTGGTTGGCGGTCCATTTTTTCACCGAAACCTCCATCGGGAGTTGTAGTGTCACCACGTCGCCGGTCGTCCACTCGCGGGTGATGCGGACATATTTTCCGGCCTTGGCATCGACCTCGGCCGGTTTGCCATTGATGGTGACCTTGGCTGTTTTGCACCACGCGGGGATGCGCAGATACATCGGGAAATCCACCGCTTTGTCGGCGCGGAACTTGAAGCGGATCGTGTCTTCGAACGGATAGCGGGTGTCCTCGCTGAAATGCACGGTGGTGCGATCCGCCACTTTCAGGCTAATTTCGCTGGCGCTGTACATCGCGGCGCAGACGCCGTTGTCGGGAGTGGCCAGCCAGAGATTTTTCGCGAAATACGGCCAGCCGTGCGAGTGGTTGTGCTGGCAGCAGCGCGAGCTGAACGGATTCATCATGAGAAACGGTCCGGTGTTGTCGATGCCCGGCGCGTGGTTCCTGCCGTCGCTGACCACCATGTTAGGCGCGGTTAGGTAGCGCAGCGAAGTGAAGTCCGGCATGACTGCCGCCGGATAGGAGTTGAAGGCAACCTCCTCGCAGTGGTCGGCCCAGAATGGATCGCCGGTGATTTGCATGAGCATCTCATCTGAAAGCATCTGCTCGACCATGCCGCAGGTTTCCACTGCCTGGCGCGGATCGTCGTAGCCAGGGCGGCAGTTTTCATCGCCACCAAACATCCCGCCGGGGACCTGGCCGTAGCGTTTGCGGACTTCCTGGAAGCCGGCGTAGGTGGCGGCG